>LVBI01000014.1 GCA_001603145.1 Spirochaetales bacterium Spiro_07
CCGGCATGGGCATGTCAAAAGATTTTATGGAAAAGATGTATCAGCCGTTTGCCCGCGAAACTGACAGCCGCATAAACGCAATTCAAGGAACAGGGCTTGGCCTTGCCATCACCAAAAAAATGGTAGACTTGATGGGCGGTTCAATCGAATGTAATAGCGAAACAGGCAGAGGCACAACCTTTACTGTAACGCTCGACATTCAGACTTCAGATATTACCGAAGATGAAATGACGCTGCCGCCGCTTGAAGTGCTTGTAATTGATGATGATGAAGTGCTGCTTGAAACTGCAAAAGACACGCTTACCGCGCTTGGCACAAACGTTGATGTTGCAGAAAGCGGTGAATCTGCACTACAGAAAATCAGCGCAAAAAAAGAGGCCGAAAGCTCATATAACGTGATAATTCTTGACTGGAAAATGCCCGGCATGAGCGGCCTTGAGCTTACAAAGAAAATCCGCGCGCTTGCTGGAAAAGATATTCCGATTTTGTTAGTTTCTGCTTATGACTGGAGCGTAATAGAAGACGATGCAAAAGAAGCCGGCATAAGCGGTTTCATTTCAAAGCCGCTTTTCCGCTCTTCGCTTTACAAAAAGATTTCTGATGTGCTCGGGCTTGAAAAAGATGCCGCCAGAGAAGAAGAAAACAACTCAGACCTTACAGACATGAACATACTTGTTGCAGAAGACATGGACGTAAACTGGGAAATTATTTCAACGCTTCTTGGCATGTACAATATCAAAACAGTCCGCGCCGAAAATGGTCAGATTGCCGTTGACATGCTGCGCAGCATTGAGCCAGCCCAATACGATGCAGTCTTTATGGATATTCAGATGCCGGTAATGAACGGTCTTGAAGCCACGCGCCAAATCCGCAAGCTCGAAAATCCGTATGCCGCCGGAATTCCGATTATCGCCATGACCGCTGACGCTTTTTCTGAAAATGTAGCCGAATGTATGGAAGCCGGCATGAACGGCCACATTTCAAAGCCGATTGACATTAAGCTTGTCATAAAAGAGCTGCGCAAAATCAGGCAGGCGCAACCCGACTTTTATTCAGAAAGCTAGAAGGCTTAGCCCAGCGCCACGTCGAGAATCATCATCAAGACAAAGCCGAGCATGAACATGATTGTTCCAAGATTTGAATGATCGCCTTCAGCCATTTCTGGCACAAGCTCTTCGACAACAACAAAAAGCATTGCACCGGCAGCAAAGCTCAAGAAATAAGGCAGAACCGAAATTACCAGCGAAGAAAGGATAATCGTAAGCAGCCCTGCAACAGGCTCAACGATGCCCGAAAGCACACCGTAAATGCAGGCGCGGCTTTTTGAAAGCCCTTTTGAGTGAAGCGGCATCGAAATGATTGCGCCTTCCGGAAAATTCTGAATGGCAATACCGAGCGCAAGCGAAAGCGCACCGGCTTCTGTAATCTGAGCAGAGCCAGAAGCCCAGCCTGCATACAAAATGCCGACAGCCATGCCTTCCGGTATATTGTGCAGCGTTACGGCGAGTACCATCATCGTGGTTTTTTGAAGGCTGCTTTTAGGGCCTTCCTGGCTTTCATCTAGATGCATGTGCGGAATCACTTTGTCAAGCACAAGAAGAAAAATCATGCCGATGCAGAAACCCACCGCCGCCGGAACAAACGCAAATTTGCCGCGGTCGCTGACCATGTCCATAGACGGAATTAGAAGACTCCACACCGAAGCCGCAACCATCACTCCGGCGGCAAAGCCTGAAAGCATGTTCTGAATGCGCAAGTCCAGTTCTTTCTTCATGAAAAATACAAGCATCGAACCGAGCGCCGTTCCCAAAAACGGAATCAAAAGCCCTTTTGCAATTATGTATGTCATATCAAACAAAAGTATACGGCAAATTTTGAAGCCCCGCAAGCTTATAACCTTGATGCGTTTGCAAAAGCGGCAATGTGTTGTACAATTCAAATTGCCGGAGCTGATGTGGAAAATATAATTCTGAACAAGTGGATAGAAATTAACACCGGAACAAAAGTCCGGCTGATTCCGAAAAATATTTGCAATTCAGATGAAAAATATGCCTTGATTATGGAAATTAACGAAAACGGCAAAGCCAGAAACATGAACCTGATAGTGAAAGGCCGTAAAGTCTTTGACAGTTCCGGCAAATGTGTAGATTTCGGTGACGCCTATCCATTAACCACAGAGCATGGTAAAATGCTGATAACAAAGCAATTTATAAAAGCTTGGCTAGAATAGCCGTGCAACAAAGCTCGATAGCCAAGTTCGATATCAACAACACCAAAAACTTTTGAAGGGAATAAAATGAAAAGATTTTTTCTGATTATGCTTCTGGTTTCTTTAATCGGAATCAGTTCTATTTTTGCAGATTCTATACATCAGATTTCTCTTGGAGAAGAAGACGAATCTGTTCTTTTCTTTAACGACAGCGAAATTTATTTTATGCTGCCATATGAAAAGAAAATGATGAAACTTGATAGAAAGCTTTTAGCCTATGACAAAGACGGATTTTTGAAGCTGACTTTTAACGGGCGGCAGGCTCTTATTATTGACGGTCAAAATATGAAGCAGCTTTTCGCAAACTTTCGAACAGACGGAAAAAACAATTATGACCGTTATGCCAATTCAGAAGAATCCACAGGTGAATACTCGCCTTTCCATAGCCATAATGTAAAGTCAATTTCTGCCTCTTCCAGCCTAAAAGAAAAACAGTACGGGCAAGACATTGCTTATGCGCCAATCAATCTTTTCAGGGCTTTTGAAGTTGGCTGCCGTTGCCACCCTTACTGGTGGAACAATGCCCATATTCCATGGGTTGAAGGTGTAAAAGGCTACGGTATAAACGAAACAATTTCCATTGAATTTGATCAGCCTGTTTACAGCTTTTCAATTCTCAACGGATATGCTGATGTTCAGAACATGAAGCTTTTTAAGGAAAACAGCCGCGTAAAAAAGCTGAAAGTAGAAGATTTTACAAACAAGCTTGAATACACTATGAATTTTGAAGACAAGGTTTAC
Organism: Spirochaetales bacterium Spiro_07; assembly: GCA_001603145.1. Lineage (GTDB taxonomy): Bacteria > Spirochaetota > Spirochaetia > Treponematales > Treponemataceae > UBA1240. The sequence continues at coordinate 3,011 of LVBI01000014.1, forward strand.
TTCAATTACCTTGAGCTTTCAAAACCTTCTAATTCAATAAAGCTTACAATTCTTGAAGTTTACGAAGGAACAAAATATCAGGATACATGTATCTCTGCATTGATTGAAAATACTAGAGCTCCTTCAAATGAGAACTGGGAAACAAAACATTTTGAAGACTACAAAGCCCGCTGTTCCTATTCAGATGATACCGCGCTTTTTGAAAAATATTTTGAATATGTTTCCCAGCCTGCGGGAAGCTCTTCAATCTATGAAAAAACAGAAATCGTAAATAAAGCAAAAAATCTTTTCAATAGAGATTACTACTGGTTAGATGCTTATAATGCTACTATCGGTGCATCAACAAATTCAGACAGCCGCTATATAACGCTAACTTTTAAGCTTGGTTCAAATAAATACGATTCACAGAATGCTGATATGTATATCGACCAATACGGTTACAAGCACTTGAAGCTTTTTGATGCAAACATGAAGCTTGAACATCATTTTACTATTATTGACACTTATACTGCAAAAGTAAATGAAGACGATGATAAATGGGGTTGGCTTTCTGAACCGAATACATTCCGCTATGCTTTTTTTGAGCATAAAACTGAATTTCTTAAAGATGATAAAGAAGCAGTTGCAAAATACTTTTCTGACCCTTCATTTCTCCACAACAATGGCAATAACGTTGAAGCTTTCAAAGCTTCGTCTTATCTGAAAGAAGGAAAAACCTCTTATGAAGCCGAAAACACTGCCAAAATCTATAATATGATGACAAAAAGAGAGATAGCCTCGTGGAGTTCTCAGATAAGGCCGTGGGTTGAAGGCAAGAACGGTGATGGAATTGGCGAAAGCTTTGAATTTGATACTACTTATCCGAAAGGAGGTTTGCCATTAGATATCCGCATTCTCAATGGATACGTTGATCCTTTAAAGCCGCATCTTTTCAAAGAAAACAACCGCATCAAAAAAGCACTTCTTGAAACTGATACTGGCATCAAAAAAGAATTTGAATTCCGGGATGAAGTTGAGTTTACCCAGATTATTCTTCCAAGTGATGTAAAACATATAAAGCTCACAATCCTTGAAGTTTATAAAGGAACAAAATATCAGGATACTTGTATAACCGCTGTAGAAGTTAACAGAAAAGAGAGCGAGAGATAATGGCATACAACAATAGAATTTGCGCAAAAATAACACGGTATTATGCTATACTGGAATCATGCAGACTGAAAATCTTTTTGAGCTTACATACATTCTTCTCGATAAAAAAAGCGTAACGGCAAAAGAAATGGCGGCTCATTTCGGTGTTTCGCCGCGTACGATTTACCGCTGGGTTGATGCACTGAATCTGGCCGGTGTGCCTGTTTATACGAGCAAAGGCAAAGGCGGCGGCATCTTTATTTCTGAAAAATATGCGCTGGATAAGACGCTTTTCACCGACGACGAAAAGCAGGAACTTTTGGCAAGCATTCAAGCTGTAAGCTCTCTAAGCGACGCGACAACTACGCAGTCTGCAATCTCGAAAATGCACTCGCTTATCGGAAACATTGCGCCGACAAAAGCAAATGATAAATCAAACTGGATTCAGATTGACTTTGAGCCGTGGAGTTCTAAGGGAACAGAAGTTCAGGAACTTTTTCTAAAACTGAAGGACGCAATTTTTGCGGAACAGCAGGTAAGCTTTGACTATTATTCGATGCACGGCGAAAGCGAAGGGCGGAACGTGCAGCCGTGGAAGCTTATCTTCAAAAATCAGGCTTGGTATCTTTACGGCTGGTGCAACAAGGCTAACGAAGAGCGCTTCTTTAAGCTTAACAGAATGCGCAATCTGACGCTGCTTTCAAAGCCGGTGGTCAAATTTTGCGAGCGGCAATCTCAGCCGGTGCAGGCAAAGCAAGAAACGCAAGCTTTTAAGCTTATCAATGTGGTGCTTGAAGCTGACGCACAGTTTTTGCCCACACTTTTAGACGAATTCAAAGCTGATTCAATCGAAGATTCCGGCAACGGAAAGAAGCGCATAACGCTGAAAATGCCCGACATTCCGTGGATTGAACACACTTTGCTCGGCTTTGCAGACGAAATAACTGTGCTTGAGCCAGAAGCTTTGCGGAACAGGCTGAAAACAAGAATAAGCCAGATGATGCAGAACTATTCAGATTAGCCAAGCGGCAGCGGAAAAGTGATGCGGCGCGCGCAAAGCGCAACAGCAGACGCAATTGCAGAAACCCGCCGCGTCAATGTTCAAAACTTGCAAAATATTCTATACTTGAAACATGGTCTATAAATTCAACAAAAAATCAAATAAAAAGCGGCCTCTCATCATAGCGGTCTGCCTCGCCTGCCCTATTGCGGGCGCGTGCGTCTATTTTTTGGCAGGGCTTCTGCCTTGCATTGTCTGCACAGCAGGCGGCTTTTGGGCCGGTTACTCAATCTGGAAGATGCTGAACCGGCTTGAAAGCACCAGAGTTGAGACTTTCACCGAAAGCTGCACCGCATACACTTCTGGCGGTGAAAAGCTTGTGTTTGAGTACAAGAACATAACGCACGCCGGTCTTGTAAAAGGCGGCCCGAACGACGGCCAGATTTTCATTTACGACGAAAACGCCGACAAAATTTTGCAGCTTCCGCCTGTGTTTGTCGATTTTGAATCTCTGAAGCAAGAATTAAGCGAAAACACACCATGGAAAACCTACGAGCTTGAGCCAGATGAAACTATAACAGCTCATCTTAAAAAGCTGGTTGCGCCAGATGCGTAGGATCTATTATACACCGATATTTTCATATCTGTACAACCTTTTATTACGAAAATATCCTTTTGCTTATTTTCGTATTTTTTCCTAAATATTAAGGTATGTCAAAACCGCTGTTAGAAATTCTTGCAGAAAATGTAAAATACTACCGCGCCAAAACAGGACTCAGCCAGCTAAACTTTGCTATGCGCATCAATATCTCGCCATCTTATCTGAATGACATTGAATCTGGCAGACAGTATGCTTCGCTTAAAATGCTTGAACGCCTTGCGGCCGAATTCAACATAGAAACTTTTCAGCTTCTTATGCCAAAAGACATAAATTCAACACAATCTGTTCTTACAGAATACGAAAATGAATTGCGCACGCTGAAAGAACAGATTGACGGACTTTTTGACTGCCGACTGAAAAAATAAGCTCTACGCAGTTTTCAAGCTCAACTTAGTTTGATGAACCCTCTTCTGTTTCTGTTGTTTCCTTGGCAGCTTCTGCTTCTTTCGCTTTCATTTTTTCGTAGTATTTCATGCCCGCTGCAATTTCTTCTGGTGATACGCCAGTAGAGCATGGGCAATAGCCAAAATGATCTGCGGCAAGGGCTGCTCCGACAAGCGCTGCAATTCCTGCAAACATTCCTAAAAAGAATTTTTCCATAATGCAATTCCTCCTATTAAATCTGCATTTTGCTTTTTATAAGTTCATTCTATGGCAGGGGGCATGTCAAAGAATGTCATAGCTAAAAATTTTTTTGTGCTTTTCTGTTACATTCTCAGTAAAATCATCTTGGTTGCGGCAATTAAAACTGAATACAAAAGCAGGCAGACGGCAAAGAGCAAGATTCTTTTTCTGTAGTGGCTTTCAAAGACTGCAACAATTTTTGGAGCATCTGGAATTTGATAAAGAGCCGGTATGACAGAGTTCACAATTTTGACACCGCTAAACAGCCATGCAATGTATTTGTATTCAGTGCAGATAAAATCTGAAATGCCTTTCGAGAAACTTTTCCGTTTGTAAACTGAAACGGCAATCTTTTTTGTCATTTGTCCGTATTCTTTCATATAGAGAATAAAGCGGATTAAGGCATAAATAAAAACTCCGGCGAAAATGATAATTGAAACATAGCGCGAGGCCGGCGTTCCAAAAGGTTTTAAGATTAATATCATGCAGCCTATGCTGTTTGCACAAAAAGTGATAACCGTATTAATCAAGATTGAAGCAAACACTGCAGAAAGTTTTTCATCAATTTTTTGATAGCTTATTTCATAAAACTTATTTTCGATTTTTTCGATTTTTGGAAGCACATACTTAGAAAGTTTGTGCGCAACCGAAAGAATTACGCCCAAATCGTCTAAAAGACCAAGCCCCGGAATTGCATCTGGAACAGCATCGATTGGAAGAACAAGGTACAAAAGCGCGCCGATTATTGCAACTTTGAAGCTTAAAGGAATTTCCGGCGACTTTGCCTTTTCCCAAAGGAAAAGCACTTTATCCCAGACTTTTGCTATTACGCCTTTTTTCATTGACGGAAGTTTTGCGCCCAAAGCCTGAACATCATCCTCAGTTGCTTTTTCGCCAAGCTCATTTGCTTTTTGTTTTGCCTTCTTCATCATGATTGTATCCATAAGAATAAGCCTCCTATATTTGCTTCAGCTTATTTTATAACAACAGGTATGACAATCAGTGACATGGGCTGATATTTTTTAATCAACACTCTCGCCGCAGAGCGACAAGGTTGTTGATTTTAAAGCAAGGCTTTACTAGCATAAAAAATGCAGTTTCTGTATAATTTTATGCATGGAAACTATTAAGATTATTCAAGCCGAAGATTTAGAGGCTTCTTTTTTTACATCTGAGCGGCTTTCCAGCACGGCAGAAACTAGCGACGTTTCAAGCAAAGTTGCTGCCATCATTGCCGATGTCCGCTCAAAAAAAGATTCAGCTGTTAAAGAATATTCTGCAAAATTTGACCGCGCCACGCCAGACACTCTTGAAATTCCAAAAGCGGAACTTGAAGCTGCAAAGGAAGAACTGAAAACGCAAAAGCCTGAACTTTACAAGGCTTTGTGCCGTTCACACGACCTTGCGCTCACATTCGCTTTAAGGCAAAAAGAATCGTTCGACGATTTCGAGATGGAAATTGCGCCGGGCTTGTTCACCGGCCAGAAGACAATTCCAATTGAGCGCGCCGGTGTCTATGTGCCAGCCGGGCGTTTTCCGCTGCTTTCTTCAGTTGTTATGTGCATAACACCGGCAAAAGCCGCCGGCTGCAAAGAGATTGTTCTCTGCACGCCGCCGCGCGAAAACCCGAAAGACGCAAAAGCGCCTTATGCAGACAAAGGCATTATGGCGGCAGCCGCAATCTGCGGTGCTGACAAAGTGTTTGCTTGCGGCGGGGCACAAGCTATAGCGGCTATGGCTTACGGCACAGAATCAATTCCGCCGTGCGATGTAATTGTAGGGCCGGGCAACAAATTTGTTGCAGAAGCCAAGCGCATGATTTACGGCCAGTGCGGCATCGACATGGTTGCTGGGCCAACTGAAGTGTTCATCATTGCAGATGACAGCGCAAACCCTGCTTGGGTAGCAGCAGACATGCTTGCACAGGCAGAGCACGACGTTGACGCGCAGGCTGTGCTTGCAACACCTTCAAAGGCACTTGCCCAAAAGGTTGCGGAAGAGCTTGAAAAGCAGCTCGCTGTTTTGCCGACAGAACAAACCGCAAGAGAAAGCCTTAAAAGGCACGGCAAAATCATCATCACAAAAGATTTGACCCAAGCTTGCGAAATTGCCAATAAAAAAGCCCCGGAACATTTGGAGCTTGCGCTCGATGACGGCGCTGAAAGAGAAAATCTTGTGAAGTTTGTGCACAATTACGGTTCGCTTTTCATAGGCCATGAATCAGCTGAAGTTTTGGGCGATTATGCGGCCGGTCTCAACCACACGCTGCCGACATCAACTTCTGCAAGATACACCGGCGGCCTTTCGGTGCGGCATTTCTTAAAGACTGTTACAACGCTCAGAACGAAAGACCCGAAAGGACAAGGCTATGCAGACTCTCTTGCGGCGGCGGCCGTTCTTGGCGACACAGAAGGTCTTGCCGGCCACGCACAAGCAGCACGCATAAGGCAGTAGCTTTTTCAGCATGATTTTACTTGTTTATCATTGCCGGGCTTGACCGAGCAATGACATAGCATCAACACAACGAACAAGACTAATAAAAAACCGCTATGCTTATGCACAGCGGTTTTTTCGTATAACAGGAACAACCAAAAGAATCAGCCCAAGCGGTTCAATGCCTGCTCTGCTTCTTTATAAGCTGGTCTCAGCGCGAGCGCCTTTCTGTAAGCTTCTTTTGCCCTTTCTATGCTGCCCGCCTTTTCTCTTGCAATGCCAAGCCTGTACCACCAAAGCGCGATTGTGCCCTCTTTCTTTACGGCATGAGAATACGCAATATCTGCATGATGGTTCTTACCTTCAATGCGGTAAATTTCGCCCATAAAGAAATAAGCTGTGGCCGTTCTATCGCCGTTCGGAATTGCATCAACATAACGCTCAAGATTGCGCAATGATTCAGAATATCTGTCAAGATAGAAATATGTCTCGCCAAGATTTTCGATTATGCGGTATTCATTCGGGTTTATCTTAAGCGCCTTAACCGAATTGTCTACGACTTCGTTATATTTTTTCAGCCTGAACAAAGCCCAGCACATTACAACGTAAGACTCGATATTTTTGTCGTTCAGCAGAAGCTCGTTCTTGCAAACTGTAACCGCGTCTGAATAATAAGTATTTGCGTTTTCCGTAAGCCCCTTCTGTTCCATGTCGCGGCCGGTACGGTAAAGCTTGAGAGCATCTTCTGCAAAAACTGAACTGCTCAACGTGAATATTGCTAAAACTAAAACACAAAGAATCTTTTTCATATCGTTAGCATATCACGAAGCAAGGCCGTGAACAAGACTTGAACCAAAGATATTCCTGAAATTATTTTGCATATACAAAGAGCTATGATAAAATGTTTTCAAGGATTCACAATGAAAAGCAGAACTGAAATTGCGGAACAGCAGCAAAGCTTTATTGATAGCTTGAAACAGCAGACAATTGATTTTCTCTACACGATAGATAAAACAAAAATTGAAACTATTCTGCTTTCGGGCAGCGTGGCGCGCGGCGATTTCTTTCCGGGCAAATTTGACGGAATGATTGATTTGACTGTAATGAAACGGCAAGGCACAGAAGCAGAGGCCGAAGACATTTTCGGCAAAAACGAAGACAAGGAAATTCCTTTCCATTGCATAAAACGCAACGGGATTTGGTACTCAATCAATTTTGTTGACTTTATCACAGCTGAAAGCTTCAAACAGATGAAGATTCCGGAACGGAACGCGCTGCTTGAATCGAAAATCCTTTATGACCCGAACCACAAATATGAAGACGAGCTTATGCAGATAAACATGTGGTCGCAGATGGATCTAAAAAAGCAGCTTCACGAAGAATTCCGCTATATGATTTATCTGCTTGGCGAATACAAGGTTGACCGCTGGAACAGGCGGCAGGCTTATCTTCAGATGAACGAGAATTTGAACGCCGCAATAAGAACGGCCATTCATTGCCTTTATTACATAAACGGGCTTTATTGGGCTGCCGAAGACAGAAACTTGTACTATTCGCTTTCGCTAGAAAAGCTGCCTGAAAACTATTCGCGCATCATCGTAGAGCTTTGCACACAGACACCTGACAACGAAAAAGATTATTACCGCCGCGAAAGTCTTTTTAAGTGCGAAATTCTGCGCTTTATAGAACAGTTCATAAGGCTTTAATGTGTGTCATTCCTGCGCTTGACGCGGGAATCATTCTAAAAAGCAAAAAGATTATCGGGTCACGCCCGATAATGACGCCCAAAAGTTTTCTTTCTATATAAAAGCGGAAAGCACAGCAGAAGGAAGACGGCCACAAAGGCAGTTATGCCGAGGCACACAAGCAAATCCATTTTGGGTCTGCCCATGCAATAAAGCGCAACTGCCGCAAGCAGCCCGCTTTGAAGCACAAACAAAAGAACATGCGGAACCCGCCTGCCGCTTTTTTGCAGGCTGCTTTGAACAATCAGCTCGGCAGCGGCGAAAAAGATGAGCAGCCTTGCACCCGCATCAAAAGTCATTCTCTTTAAGACGATGCATGTTATTCCGGCAGCAGTTATTGCAACAAAGCGCAAAGCTGTGATTATGAGATTTGTCTTTTTTTGGGGCTTACCGGCGTCAGCTTTCATTTTTATCAAGTTTTCTGAAAAACACAATTATAAACGGAATTGCCGTAAGAAAGCTCATGAAATCTGAAATCGCCTGAGACATTTCAACACCGAGCAGCCCGAACAGCAAAGGCATGACAATAACAAGCGGCAAAAAATAGATTCCCTGCCTCATGCACGAAAGAAGCGAAGCCGATTTGATTCTGCCCGTCGACTGCATCAGCATGTTCGTGGCGATGATGAACGAATGAAACGGCAGACCCGCCGCCTGAAACCGCAACGCAGCCGCCCCGATTTTGATTACATCAGCGTCATCTCTAAAAAGTCTGATTATTTGCGGCGCAAAACCAAAAAGAACGGCCGCGCAAACTGCAAGGCACATAAAGCCCGCCCTTACAGTGAAAAAATAAGCTTTTTTAACGCGCTCATAGTTTTTTGCGCCATAATTATAGCCCGAAACCGGCGTAAAGCCCTGCCCTATGCCGATCATCACAGACGCGACAAGCTGAATGAGCCGCATAACTATAGACATGCCCGCCAAAGCCGCATCGCCATAAACAGCAGCTGCTCTGTTCAGCATAATCGTTGAAATGCTTGCCAAGCCCTGCCTGAAAAGCGAAGGAAGACCAGTCAAAATTATGAGCACCAGCCTTGAAAAGTCCGGCTTCAAATATTTGGGCGAAATCCGACAAAGCGTCTTTTTGCGCAAAAAGAACTGCAAAAGCAAGCTGAAGCCTATAATCTGGCTTATCACCGTGGCAATTGCCGCACCGGCGGTTTCAAGCTTGAGCGCAAAAATGAAAATCGGGTCTAATGCAATGTTGATAAAGCCGCCCGAAGTCAGCGCAATCATCGCCTTTGCAGACTTGCCCTCTGAGCGCAGCACATTGTTCAAGACAAACGACGAGCAGATGAACGGCGTACCAAGCAAGATGAACCGCGCATAGTTTCTGGCATAAGGCAGCACCGAAAGCGTTGCACCGAGAAGCCGCATCAAGTCATCGAGGCATGCTGTTCCGCAAACAGAAATTACCAAACCGAAAAGAAACGCCGCAAAAAATGCTGTTGTAGCCGTCTGTGAGGCTTTTTCCAAATCGTGCACGCCGAGCAGCCTTGAGATTATGCTCGCCGAGCCCATGCCCAACGTAAAGCCCACAGCCTGAATTATCGCCATAAGTGAAAAAACAACACCGACGGCCGCGCTCGCGCTCGTTCCGATTTGCGAAACAAAAAAAGTATCCGCCATGTTATAAAACGAAGTCACGAGCATCGTTATCACAGTCGGAACAGCAAGCGAAATAATCAGCCTTGAAACAGGCGTTTCTGTCATTTTTTTGAATTGTGCTTTTTCTGCAGATTCTTCCATATTGATTGCACCAAAACACCGAAAGCTTATGCATCTTTCAGTATCTTCATTATGCTAAATCATTTCAATCTTTTTTAACAGTGGGTTTAAGGCTCTTTAAACAAAAAAAGCACCTTCTTTAACAGAAGATGCTTTTTCTTTTTAGCTAAAAACTGCCGTGATTTAGGTTATTTCTTGGCAAGATATTCGTTGATGCCGCGTGCAGCCTTGCGGCCTTCGCCCATGGCGAGGATTACGGTTGCAGCACCAAGAACGATGTCGCCGCCAGCCCAAACACCGTCAATCGAAGTCATGGCTTTGTCGTTTACGGTGATGTGACCCTTGTTATCTGCGTTCAAGCCCGGCGTTGTCTTAACCATAAGCGGGTTAGAGCCGTTGCCGAGTGCAACGATTACTGCATCACATTCAATGTCGTGCTCGCTGCCTTCAATTGCAACTGGGCTTCTTCTGCCTGAAGCATCTGGTTCACCAAGCTCATAAGAAAGAACAGTTACGCTCTTTACGCGGCCGTTCTCGTCGCCGTTAATCTTTACAGGGTTTTCAAGGAATCTGAAATTTACGCCCTCTTCTTCAGCGTGTGCAACTTCTTCGCGGCGGGCAGGCATTTCGTTTCTTGTTCTGCGGTAAACGATGTCAACATTTTCTGCGCCCAAGCGGTAACCCATGCGGGCTGCGTCCATCGCTACGTTTCCGCCGCCGACAACTACAACATGCTTTGCTTCATACAAAGGCGTGCAGGCCTTTTCTGTATCATAAGCCTTCATGAGGTTGGCGCGTGTCAAATATTCGTTTGCACTGAAAACACCGATGAGGTTCTCGCCTTCGATGTTCATAAACTTTGGAAGACCCGCACCGGTTCCGATGAACGCTGCATCATAGCCGTGCTCTTTCAAAAGCTGAATCAATGTGCCAGTGCGGCCAACAAGGAAGTTCGTTCTGAATTCAACGCCCATTTTTTTGAGCATTTCAATTTCTTTTGCGACAATCGCTTTCGGAAGACGGAATTCTGGAATACCATAGACCATAACGCCGCCCGACTTGTGGAAAGCTTCAAAAACTGTTACATCGTGGCCGGCACGGCGCACATCTGCTGCAACTGTAAGACCGGCAGGACCAGAACCGATAACGGCAACTTTCTTGCCTGTTGAAGCTGCAACCTGCGGAACAGTCTGCAAATTGTTGTTGCGCTCAAAATCTGCAACAAATCTTTCGAGACGGCCGATTGAAACAGCCTTTTCTGCATCTTTATAAGTCTTTCCGACTGTGCACTGACCCTGGCACTGCTTTTCCTGTGGACAAACGCGGCCGCAAATTGCAGGCAGAAGGTTTGCCGTCTTGATGATATCTACAGCTTTTTTGAATTCGCCTTTGGCAACTTCAGCTATAAACTGCGGAATCGGAACATTTACAGGGCAGCCTGAAACGCACGGCTGGTTCTTGCACTGCAAGCAGCGGTTTGCTTCAACGATTGCCTGCTCTTTTGTATAGCCGAGCGCAACTTCTGTCATCTGGCGTGCGCGTGCTTTCGGTTCGCCTGTCGGCATAACCTGCTGCGGAATAGCCATGCGGTCTTTTGGAGAAAGTGTTTTTCCTTGAATCTTTGCATATTCAGCTTTTGCAGCTTCATCAAGAGTTTTAAAATCGATATATTCAGACATTATTTTGCTCCTGCAGCAAGTGCATCAGCCTGTGCTTCCATCTTGCACTTGTGGAAATCTTCAGTTTCGCGCGCTTTGAATGACTTCATGCGCATCATCATGTTGTCCCAATCGACAAGATGACCGTCAAATTCAGGGCCGTCTACGCAGACGAACTTTGTCTGACCGCCGATTGAAACGCGGCAACCGCCGCACATGCCAGTTCCGTCAATCATGATTGTGTTGAGCGAAACTGTTGTTGGAACGTTGAATTCCTTTGTGGTTGCTGCACAGAATTTCATCATAATCGGCGGGCCGATTGCTACAACTTCAGCAGGCGGGCACTGTGATTCACAGATTTCTTTAAGAGGAACTGTCGAAACGCCTTTTCTGCCGGCTGAACCGTCATCAGTCATGATGATAACTTCATCAGCAACTGCTTTCATTTCATCAACAAAAATCAAAAGGTCTTTTGTACGCGCGGCAATAATCATAGTTACTTTATTGCCGACAGCTTTGTGGGCTTTTACAATCGGATAGCAAGGTGCAACACCAATACCGCCGCCGACTACAACGACAGGACCGTCTTTCTTTTCAATGTGGGTCGGGTTTCCGAGCGGGCCAAGAATTGCCGCAAGCTCATCGCCTTTCTGCTTTTTTGACAATTTGAGCGTGGTTGCTCCTACAGCCTGAAAGACAAGAGCAATCCAGCCTTCTTCTGCATTTGCATCTGCAATTGTGAGCGGAATGCGTTCCCCGTATTCAAGGTCAAGCTGAACCAATACAAACTGACCTGCCTTGCGGTTGCGCGCAATGTCAGGTGCATTAACCTTGAAATAAAAAACGTCGGCAGAAAGCTGCCGCTTTTCAAGAATTTTATACATTTTTCTTTCTCCAACGAACGGAAATTCCGGTAAAAGACCGGCATATACTTTTGAGTTTACAAGAAATGAAGTGTTGTGGCAATAAATTTTTGCATATTCATGCAGATTTTTTAGTATTTATTCAGTTTTTATGCAGAATTGCTGAAAATTATGTGCAAAGCTGAATGTAATAGCATCATCTTGCGAGATGCTGAAACAAGTTCAGCATGACATAGAACGCAATGAGATCATACCAAATTTGTTTCACGGACTGCGACAAAGCGGTTTTTTTGAGAATTCTAAAATCTATTGGAGCATAATCAGATAAGGGCGCGGCTCAAGCGCAAGCACTTCTTCGGGCGTCATCATCGGATTGTCAAAGCCTGCGCCTGCGATTACCGGCTTTGTAAACAGCTTGAACGATTTAAGCGGAATGTTTGTTGCTTCTGCATTTGCGGCGTATGAATCTTTTTTTTGCGCAGGCGTACCAAAACCGTCAGCGCAATGCACAAGATTCACGCGCTCAAAATTTGAGCGCACTTCTGAACGGCGGCTTATCATCCACGGCTTAAACTGATGAATGACGAGCATACGTTTGCCGGGCAGATTATTCTCTATAAGATAGTCTTGAATCATCTGCTGCGCCTTGTTGACTTCATCTGCCGTAACCCAGCCGATTTCCTGCATCGGCTTAGTGGTGCGCCATTCTGGGTCAAGCGCAAGATGTACGTTGTCATATTTCAGATAAGGCAAAAGCTTTTTGGTGGCAAATTCAACTGTGTATTTGCCAATCTGGTGGTCAAGAAAAACAAGCCAGCCGCGCTCAGCCGCATAATCGATGTACTTTTTGCAAGTTTCGCTGTTAAGATAGCCGATTTCGCCTTCCGGCCAGCATGTGCCGAAAATCAGATAAAGCGCAGGTGTAACGGTGCGCGCGCCGTTCACGGCATCATATTCGTCTGCAAATTTGATAAGCAGCGGCTCAAGGTCTTCAAGCGAATACTGGCCGATGATGCCCATTGATGCGGCGTTCGGATGGCCGTAAAAAGCCATTACGTCGCTGTTCATCATTATCGGGTCATAAGCACTAAGAAAATGCAAGGCAAGGTCTTCATCTGGAATTACAGGCTCTGCCGCCTGCAATGCTTCGGCCTCTTTTATGGCTTCTTCTTCAGTAATTGGTCCATATACAATTTCAGGAACTTCCTGCGATGATTCTGCTTCATTTTCCGGCTGAACCGCATGAAGTTCATTAGAAAAAGACAAAAAGATTATGCAAAAAACTGCATAAAGACAAACCAAAACAAAATTATGTAACTTAACTATCCGCATAAAACAAACGCCGTGCAAGTATAGATTTTTAATAGAAAATACTGCTTTGTACATTATCGGCATCAATGAAAGCAGCTTAAACTATTTTACTTTCCAATCAATGAATAAATTTGAAATTTCGCCGATATTGTGCGGCTGTTTTGCTCGTGTACACAAAAGGTAGATTCTGCTATACTTTCTTAAAGTTTCAAAACTCGATTAGAAAAGATGGCGCAAAAGCAGCGCCGGAGGTTATTATGGACGAAACATTATGCCCATGCGGCTCAAAGAAGAAATACAGCGAATGCTGCGAGCCAATCATCAAAGGCACGGCTAAAGCCCCTACAGCAGAAGCTTTAATGCGCAGCCGCTACTCTGCTTATGTAAAGCATGAAATAAACTACATCGCAGATTCATGCATACGCGAAACTGAAGAAAACGAGATTGACCTTGAAGAAACACGCAAGTGGAGCGAAGAATCAATCTGGAACGGTCTTAAAATCATCCGCACAGAAAAAGGCAAAGAGAACGACACCGAAGGCGTAGTCGAATTTACGGCTGATTACACCAGAAAAGGCATCCGCGACATTCACCACGAAACTGCAAACTTCAAGAAAATCAACGGCACTTGGGTTTATTCTGACGGCTATCTCAGCACCGAAACTGTTCACCGCGAAGGCAGAAAAATCGGTAGAAACGAAAAATGCCCATGCGGTTCGGGCAAAAAATACAAGCAGTGCTGCGGCCGCTAAATCAGAGGAATTAAATTATATGCAGATAATCACAGGCTTTCATGCTGTAGAAGAGATGATGCGCTCTGCCAAATGTACGGCGGACGGCGCGAAACCGCATATTGAATATGCCAAACCGGGCCCGCGCATAAAGAAAATTCTTGAAGACGCCAAGCGGCGAAATATTCCGGCCAAAGAAACCACAATGGCCGAGCTTGACCGCCTTGTTGACGGGCTTTCTGACACGGCACAAGACCACCGCGGCATTGTACTCGTTATTGAGGGTGCAAAAAAAGAAGTGCAGAATTTCGTTCAGTTTGAGCAGACAGTTGCTGAACTAAGCAAAAAAGATTCAGCAGTTGTTGTTCTGCTTGATTCTGTTACAGACCCGCACAACGTCGGCGCAATAATCCGCTCATGCGACCAGTTTGGCGCAGATTTGGTCGTGCTGCCAGAAAGGCACAGCGCAAACGACGGCGAAGTTGTAATGCGTACAAGCGCCGGTGCGGCGGCTTGGGTTCCGGCTTCTACGGTTGCAAACCTTGCACGGGCTGCTGATTATCTTAAAGAGAACGGCTTCTGGATTTATGGCGCAGATGCAGGCGGTTCACCTTTAGGCGAAGCAAAATTTTCGGGCAAAACCGCAATAATTATGGGCAGCGAAGGCACTGGCATGAGCCGCCTTTTAAGAGAAAAATGCGACGTGATTTTGTCCATTCCAACTTGCGGCAAGCTTGACAGCCTAAACGTGTCTGTTGCAGCCGGTGTGCTCCTCTACGAAATTCACCGCCAGAAGCTCTCACAAGCTGAATAATCAATTAGAATGGCCAATAATTTCAAAAACTGTCATGAAGCTGTCATTGTCGGACGTGCCTCGACAATCTTTCAATTAGGCGTTGCTCTTCTTGCAGATTTCGTCTGAATCTAGCCAGATTGTAAAAGGGCCATCGTTGAGCAAGCTTACTTTCATGTCTGCACCGAATTTGCCGTGCTCAACGCTGCCGGTCTCTTGCCTGATAAGCTCAAGCACATGTTCATACATTTCATTTGCAAAATCGGGCTTGCCCGCGCGGTCAAAGCCAGGCCTGTTGCCGCGCCTGCAATCTGCATAAAGCGTAAACTGCGAAATTACCAGAATCTTTCCGCCAACGTCTTTTAGCGCAAGGTTGGTCTTGCCGTTTTCGTCTTTGAAAATCCGCAAACCCAACAGCTTTTTCACCATTTTTTCAGCAATTTCGTTTGTGTCTTCGTTTGAAACGCCAAGAAAAACAAGAAAGCCTTTGCCGATTTCGCCGATAACTTTGCCGTCAACAGCAACATTTGCGTTTGCAACGCTCTGAATCAACATTCGCATAAAACACCTGCCTAAATCTCTTTGAAAATTGCGCCGCGGATTCGTTTGATGAAACCGGCACGGCTAACTGAAACTACGCGGACTTTTTTGTCAGGCTCAACACAAAGCTTGAGAAGCGCATCGCCTTCGCTTTTTTCAATTCCGATAGGCGTGCCAACAATTCGCTCGCTCTCTTCGTCAAATGAAATTTCAATCATGCTGTTTGTCGAAATTGCATGGTCTATGACATGCACCTTGCCCAAAAAATCCATGCCGCCCGCTTCGATGCGCTCAAAGCGCACAGACTCGCCACGAAGCTGGTTTGCATTCACAATAATCTTTCTTCTGATTCTTGAGCGCAAACCGTCAGCCTGTTCTTCGGGCAGACACTTGTTCTCAAGCTCCGCATAAAAGCTGCTCAAAAGGTTGTCGCGCTCATTTTTGGGCAACGCTTCTCTTTCAGGCTCTTTTATAAGCAGATTTTCGCCGCTTCTCAATGCAGAAAACGGCAAAGGTCGGCGCACGGTCTTTGATGTTTTTACAGCACCGATATATTCAAGGCCACTCTTTTTCAAAATCTCGGCCGCTTCTTCGTCATCAACAAAATTAAAAAGATAAACGCCTTCAGCAAGCACGGCCAGAAGATAAGGCTTGAGCTGGCTGCTGCTTTCGATTACCGCGCGCTTTTCTTTGTCAACTTTGAGAACGTAGCCTTTATAAAGCGTAACCGAATTGTACGCATGTTCCCACTCTTCAAGCGAAAATTCAACGCTTTGCGAAATCTCATAAGCGACGGCAGACTGAAGAATTTGCTTAATCTGGGCGACGCTCATTTCGTTGTCAAATGCATCGCTGCAAGATTGGCGCGAAATTTCAAAAACAGGAACAGTATCAAAACGGCTTAGGCTAAGAACTTGCATCAGCGGCAGCATTTCGGCAAGGTCTGCGCCCGGAATGAGAGCCGCAGAAAAATCTGGATTAAGAGAAAGCCGGCCTTTAAGC
Source organism: Spirochaetales bacterium Spiro_07 (assembly GCA_001603145.1). Lineage (GTDB taxonomy): Bacteria > Spirochaetota > Spirochaetia > Treponematales > Treponemataceae > UBA1240. Next base: position 19,231 of record LVBI01000014.1, read on the forward strand.
GGCTCGCGGGCGCTTTCGCCGAAGTTATGTTCATGCGCATACAAGGCTGCACTGAAAAAATCAGATTTGGCGAAAACGCCGTCTGCTTCAACAAGCAGCTTCATCTTTATAATCTGCTTTACCAACGTCGAAAGCTCAACGTTAGGCGCAAACATGCTTGTTTGCAGCGGTGCGCCACCGTTTTCGTCTTGAGTTGATGGGCTTTTAACCGGCTTTATGTCTTGCAGCAAAGATGCGAGCCTGCCCTTCTTGAGCGCAAAATCTTCTGGTGTTTTTTCGTTCTGCAACAATGCAAGCCGCATCAGCACAGGAAACGAAAAGCCGCCGTCTGGCACAGAACTGCAAATTGAGAACACAAGCTGCGCATATTTTTGCAGCGTATCATTCGTAAAGCGCGCGCAAGAGGCGGCGCACAAATAACAGCAGCGCGAAACATCGTCTAAAGCGGCAAACTGCTTCCACCGCTCAATGTTCGGCACAAGATTTGCACCGCTTTGAACGAGAAGCTGAAGGTTTTTTAGCCCTTCAAACACAAGCTCGAAAAACTCCAAACCTTCAGATTGTTCAGCAAACGGAAAAACTGCAGAAATAAAGTTCAAGCCTTTCTTTTTAAAAGTACCGTCGCCTTTGCATAAATCTTTATGGTGAAAGAACAAAGAAAACACAGAAGCAAAAAAAATTGATGAAGGTTCATACGCTGAATGATTTGAGCCTGAAAAATTACCGGCCGGCATCAACGTAGAAACTGAAAGCAGCGGCTCGATTTTCGGCTCAAGCAGCGGATTAAGCACAAACCGAATCTGCTTGTCTTCGGTTTTTCTATAAATCAGCAGCCTTTCCTCAAGATTCAGCAGCCGCTCATAAAGTTCCGCAAACGAAAAATCAGTCGAAAAAAACTGCGAAAGCTTTTCCTGTGTGGGCAAATTCAAAATCTTTATGGCAGAAAGTATCACAATATCGTTGGGCGACAAAAGACGAACAATCATCTGGGCGTTTTCGTCTTTGCGGAGAAATGCGCTCAAATCTTCGATGAGCTTCTGCTTGTTGTACGGCGTCTTGATTTCGCCAAGATACATGCGCAAAAGCTCAAAGAAATGCGTATCGTTCAGCGTTATAAGCGATTCGCGCCACGCAAGCACAGCTTGTGCGCGTTCTGTCTGTTCCATCAGCAATCCTTGCAGCCTGCCGCGTCGCGCAAGCTTTCGTCGTCTACATATCTTAATATGAGATAATCATAGCCCTGCTCGGCTAAGAATTTCTGGCGGTGCATACCGAATTCTTCTTCAACTGTGCCGCGTGTTATCAATGTGAAAAAGCGCGCCTTTCTGTTTTTCGGTCTAAGCAAACGCCCAAGCCGTTGCGCCTCTTCTTGTCTGCTGCCGAAAGTGCCGGAAATCTGAATCGCGGCAGAAGCGTCTGGTAAATCAATCGCAAAATTGGCAACCTTAGACACAACGATTATGCGGTTTTCGCCCGAGCGGAAAGAAGCGTAGATTCTATCGCGCTCATCGTTTGAAGTTTTGCCTGTTATAAGCGGCACGCCAAGCTCTTGCGCAATAATTTCAAGCTGTTCGATGTATTGCCCGATTATGAGAATCTTGTCGTCAGGGCAAAGCTTTACAAGCTTCTTCACGACATCGCGCTTCGTTGCATTGTCGCTTGCAATTCTGTGCTTTGCACGCTGGTTCGCAACCGCATATTCGATTTCTTTATCTTCTGGCAAGTCAATACGAATTTCGATGCACTCTGCTTCCGCAATCCAGCCCGAAGTTTCAAGCTCTTTCCACGGCACATCGTAACGCTTTGGCCCTACAAGGCTGAAAACATGGCCTTCGCAGCCATCTTCGCGCACAAGAGTTGCGGTCAAGCCGACGCGCCTTATTGCCTGAAGCTCGGCTGTAATTCTAAAGACCGGCGCAGGCAGAAGATGCACCTCATCATAAATGATAAGCCCCCAAGCGCGTTTTCTGAACAAATCAAAATGCGGATAAGGCGAATCTGGGTCTGGCCGCCATGTGAGCACTTGATATGTTGCAACAGTCACAGGCTTAATCTCTTTTTCTTCGCCCGTGTATTCACCAATCTGCTCTTCTTCAAGGTTTGTCTTGTCAAGAAGCTCTGCAATCCATTGGTGCACAGCAGAAATGTTCGTAGTAACTACAAGCGTGCTCGTCTTCAGCCTAGACATAATCTCCATGCCGACAATTGTCTTGCCTGCACCGCACGGAAGCACTATCGTGCCAAAGCCTGTGCCTGGGCCTTTATCGCCAACCAGTGCGTCTGCCGCCTTTTTCTGATAATCACGCACGTTAAGTGCAGCACCTGAACGGCATTTGCTTCGCATTTCAACTTCAAGCGGCTCGCCATCTCTAAGCGGAACTAAATCTTCAACAGGCCAGCCGAGCTGCAAAAGCTTTTGCTTTACAATTCCGCGGTCTACAAGTTTCAGCACGAAACGCATCTTTTCTTTGACGGCATCAGGAGTTATGAACTCCTTCATCTGTTTTGCAGCTTCTATTTCCTTATAAACCGGAAGCGATGACGCTTCAAGAAACAGAAAATCACATTCCGAAGCATCTGCATTTTCGGGCAACGTCATCTTGAGTTTGCCGAATTTACCTGAAGTTTCACGCATCCAAAATTCCACAGCCTGCGGCACAGGAAAACGTGAATAATCGTTCAAGACAGCGATTGCATCGTCTGCGCTGAAACCGGCGCTCACGGCGTTCCACAATGAAAGCGGCGTCAATCTATATGTATGAAGATGTTCCGGTGACCTTTCAAGCTCTGCAAAAGGAATGAGCGCGTTGCGGCACTCTTCCGCAAGAGGAGCGTGAACATCGAGCAAAATTGTGCGGTCGCTTTGGACAATCAATGGATTTGTAGGATTCAGCATAGCAGAATATTTTAATGCTTTATAAGACAAGCGACAAGTGCAAACTCTCTTAAAATCATTTTAAAAGCTTTCATATAACGAAAAAATGAATCTATTGCGATACAGTTTATTATTTCTTATGATATAAAGAAATCGAAGAGTTTTCCACAAGCTTTTCCACTGATTTTGCAAATTGTGTAAATAAATTCTAAAGTCTTTTTTCTGTTCTCCGATAGATAAGTATCAGGCATTTAGAACATTCTACAAACTTATGTCCATCAAATAAGCGATGTTCTACGTTCTATAGAATATCTCATAGGAAGGGAGAAAATTATGGTTATCAATCACAACATCAGTGCAATGTTTGCTAACAGAACTTTGGGTCAGACAAACGACTCTAGCCAGAAAGCAATGGAAAAACTTTCTTCTGGTTATAGAATCAACCGCGCAGGCGACGACGCATCTGGTCTCGCTGTTTCAGAAAAAATGCGCGCACAGATCCGCGGTTTGAACAAAGCTTCTGAAAACGCACAGAACGCAATTTCATTCATTCAGACAACTGAAGGCTACCTTCAGGAAACAACTGATATTGTTCAGCGCATCCGCGAACTCGCTGTTCAGTCTGCCAACGGTATTTACACAGCTGAAGACCGCATGCAGATTCAGGTTGAAGTTTCTCAGCTCGTTGCTGAAGTTGACCGCATCGCTTCAACAGCTCAGTTCAATGGCTTGAACATGCTCACTGGCCGCTATGCAAAAGAAAACGGCGACAACACAGTTACAGGTTCTATGTGGTTCCACATTGGCGCAAATATGGATCAGCGCACACAGGCTTTCATTGGCACAATGACAGCTACAGCTCTCGGAATCCGCACATTGGGCAACGAAGAGATTATCTCTCTTGAAACACCGGATGATGCAAACCGCGCAATCAACACTCTTGATGAAGCTCTTAAGAGAATCAACAAACAGCGTGCAGACCTCGGCGCTTACCAGAACCGCCTTGAACATACAATCGTTGGTCTTGATATTGGTGCAGAAAACCTTCAGGCAGCTGAATCACGCATCCGCGATACAGACATGGCTGAACTTATGGTTGAGCACACAAAGAACCAAGTTCTTACACAGTCTGGTCTTGCAATGCTCGCACAGGCAAACCAGCAGCCACAGTCAATTTTGGGCTTGCTCCAGTAATGGCAGCCTGAAGCTGACAAGCTAGAAAAAGCGCAACCTCTTATGTGAGGCTTGCGCTTTTTTTTTGCCTTTTCCGCTTTTTCAGCCGACCGCAATTATGGGGAAATTTGCTGATAGAACTGCAATTAATCTTCTATTAGATTTTGCTAAACAGCTTGAAACAATGCTGCAAACGCAGAAAGCATATTCATTTTAAAAGAAGGTTCAGCAACATGAGAAATTTGCTCGCCGAGCTTGGCTATTCACAAACAGAAATTGACAACCGCATAAAAGAAGTCTGGAACACAGTTTTTGACCAATCTTCAAAAGAAAAATTCTATCATCAGCAGACAAGCGATTTGGGCTGCATGGAAGACACCGGCAACATTGACGCGAGAACAGAAGGCATGTCTTATGGCATGATGATGGCTGTTCAGATGAACCGCAAAGACATTTTTGACAGCATCTGGCATTGGTCAAAAAAATACATGTTCATGAACGAAGGCAAAATGAAAGGCTATTTTGCATGGTCTTGCACCCTTGAAGGCAAGCATAATGCTGAAGGCCCTGCACCTGACGGCGAAGAATTCTATGCTATGGCGCTTTTCTTTGCTTCAAAAAGATGGGGCAACGGTTCAGGCATCTACAACTATGAAGCAGAAGCAAAAAGCTTGCTCAAAACTTGCCTTACCCACAAATATCCGATGTGGAACAGTGAAAATGCTTATATCCTTTTTGTTCCGGCTTGCCCTGACACAGACCCTTCGTATCATTTGCCGCATTTTTACGAGCTGTTTGCCGAATTTGATACAGACAACCATGATTTCTGGAAAAGAGCTGCACAAGCAAGCCGCGAATATCTTGAAAAAAGCATGAACAAAGATACCGGTCTTTGCCCAGAATATGCGCATTTTGACGGCTCGCCTGTCTTAGATTGTGCGTGGGGCGACCACGGCTGGTTTTACAGCGATTCATACAGAACGGCGGCAAACGTCGGACTTGATGCTTTATGGAACGGCACAACTGTACCACTTTACGAGCGCATAAAGGCGATTCAGCTTTTCTTTAAAGACATTGCGCCATGCGATTACGGCATCTATAAAATTGACGGCACACCTGTAGAAGGCACTGCGCTGCATCCAGTTGCGCTGCTCGCAACGCTTGCACAGTCAAGCCTTGCAATTTTTGCAAATCCTGAAGCTGACAAAAAAAGCCTTGAAATTGCAGAACATTACGTGCACCTTTTCTGGCACACACCGCTTCGCACTGGCAAAAGACGCTATTACGACAACTGCCTTTACATTTTTGCTCTTCTTGCTTTAAGCGGAAATTACAAGCCTTTTTGATGAATTTTCTGCCGCAAGCGCGCATAAAAGCTTGCGGTACATTGCTTTACAAGGTAGAATTATCACATGAAACATTCAGTTTTTTTCTTTTTTATTTTGGCTGCTTCTTTATCGGCGGCTGCGCAAACAATGCCGACTGTGTCTTCGCCAGAAATGCCTTCATTTTCAAGCTTTCCGTCTGTGTCGCAGTCTAGCCCTGCAAGCATTAGCACACCAGAAAAAAGTAACGCGGCTGACACTAAAAAAGATGAAACAGCCACTTCAAAGAACGACCAATATCTTACGGCGGCAAGCCTTTCAGATTTTACGCGCGTTCTTTCGGGCAATTCAAACAACACCGATATTATTTCTTCGCTTTTAGGCAAAAACAACAAGACAGCCGATGATTCAGCCGCCACAAATGCACTGCTTCAGCAAATTTTAACACAGCTTGAAAGTATGCAGCGCGAAGCAGATGAAAAGCCTGTGTTCGATTCAGTACAAGAAAAGCCGCAGACTTTTGAAGAAAAACCTAAGAACAAAGCAAAAATCATACGATTTACGGCAAACGGCTATAATCTGCTATCTACATGCCGTGAGATTTTCTCTTCAGGCAAATCTGACGACGGCAGCTTCTTGATTACGGGCGACCGCAAATATTTGTCGAACAACGAAACACGTAGCGAAACATTCTATTTGCTGTTCAATAAAATTTCAGATAAAACATACAACGTTGCGGTTACTGTCTTGCAAGACCGGCTCAACGTTTATTCGTTTTTGTACCAGCTTTCTGGCAAAACGCCGCTTGTTGCCACATCAACTGGCAATCTGGTTGTGCTTACAGTGAATGAACCTGAATGGAAGTTCGATTTGCTTATTGACATTGCCAATTTGGACTAAACCGTTCGGCCTTATATAAAAATTAAATGAGGTTAAAAAATGGTCAACAAAAAATTTAAAATTGCCGCAGTTCTTATGATAATTCATGGAGCTTTTATGGAGGCGCTCACAGGTCTTACGCTAATGCCTTTCGTTTTGAAATCAGGCTTTAACAGCAATGCGATTCCGCCTTTTTTTGTGATTGACTTCTTTAGGAACAATCTTGTTTTCATGCTGCCGATGGCAGTGATTTTCGGAATAACAAGGATTTTCGGCGCAATCGGTGTTCTTAAAAACCGAAAATGGGGATTTGTCCTTTCAGTTATAAACTGCGTTTTGACGATGAACCTTATGCTTTTTATGATTCCTTCAGGAATTGCAGACGGCATTTTTGCATGTTCTGCATTGATTCTGCTTCTGACTGGCTATTACGAAAAAGAATCTATCAATTAATTTTTCGTTCCGATTAAACCAACATTCAATCGCATAAAAAAAGCACATCTGAAAACCAGATGTGCTTAATTTTTTCAAGTTAATACAAGCTTAAACTTTTTAAAGTTTATAGGGAAAAGACTTGTAAAAACCCTAATGCCTTTTACTCTTTTACACCACCGATTGTCATACCAACTACGAAGTATTTCTGTACGAATGGATAAACAACCAAGATAGGAAGCGTTGCAACCATTGTAATAGAAGAACGTATACTGATTGGTGTTGATTTAGATGCTGTTGAACCTGCGCCCGCTGCAACAGCCATTGAGTTTGCATCGGCAGCCGAAGAACTCTGGTTCTGGCTTTGCTGCAAGAACGACATCAAGACATACTGCAAAGAATGCAGCTTCGGCTTGTCTGAACAATACAAGTATGTATCAAACCAGCTGTTCCATGCATTAACGGCAGTGAACAAAGAAATCATCGCAACAGAAGGCACAACAAGCGGCATAATGATATTCAAGAAAATCTTAAATTCATTCGCACCGTCAATACGGGCAGATTCAACAAAGCTGTCCGGCAATCCGTTAATGTATGTTCTTACAAGAATAAAGTTGAAAATATCAACAAGGCACGGAATGATATAAACGGAATATTTGCCCAAAAGGTGGAGCTTCTTGATAAGCATATATCCCGGAATCAAACCGGCGTTTACATACATCGAAATAACAAGAATTGTCGTAAGCCATTTTCTAAGCACGAATTCCTTGCGGCTCAAAGCGTAAGCAAGCATTGTTGTACAGAATACGCTTAAAATTGTCTGCAAGATTGTTCTTGTTACAGAAATGAAACCAGCCTGAAAGATACGCGGTGTAACGAACAAGTCTTGATAGTTCTTCCATGTAAATTTACGAGGCCAGAGTTTAATTCCTCCCTTAAGAGAATCAAGACCATCATTCAAAGAAATGGCGATTGTATTCCAGAAAGGATAAACTGTAGCAACAACTACAAATAAAAGTACAGCATATATAATCACATCGAATATGAAGTTGCCCAAAGCAGTGCGTCTTTTGGCAGCAGCATATTCTGAACGTTTTTTATCATCTATCATATCAAACGCTCCTCACCGCTCTTCTTAGCGATAGTATTTGCTATGATAAGAAGAAGAATATTAACAACATTCTTAAAGATACCGGCAGCAGTAGCCAGACCGTATCTAGATAACTTGAAACCATATTTCAATACATAAATATCAATTGTTTCAGCTACATCCTGAATCATGCCATTCTGCAACAAGTATGGCATTTCAAAGTTAGCATCAAGAATATGACCGGCAGACATAATCATCATAATGATGATTGTTGGCTTAATTCCTGGCAATGTGATATGCCAGATTTTGCGGAGACGGCCGCAACCGTCAATCTGTGCTGCTTCGTACAAACAAGGGTCAATGGCTGTCATTGCACCGAGATATACGATTGTGTTCCAACCTACTTCCTTCCAAACATAAGTCCAACCTATGATATGCCAGAAGTATTTTTGTACAGCGAGCCATTGAATCGGCTCGTTTACAATTCCAAGCCACAACAATATGTCATTTAAAATTCCGTCTTCAACGGAAAGAACATTCGCAACCAAACCCGTAACAATAACCCAAGAAAGGAAGTGCGGGAGATAAGAAACTGTCTGAACGAACCTCTTGATGCCGATATTACGAACTTCGTTCAAGAAAACAGCAATCAAAATTGCAGTAACATAACCAAGAGCCGTACTGATAAGGCTCATGCCTACTGTATTTCTTAAAGAAAGAAGGAATTCTGGTTCAGTAAAAAGCTGGGCAAACCATTTCATGCCAACCCAAGTCTGGTCGGTGAATGATTTATAAGGCTTATAATCCTGGAATGCCATTGACCAGCCAAAAAGAGGAATATATCTGAACAGAATAATATAAAGTACAAATGGGAGCGACATAAGAATAAGCATTTTCTGCTTACTCAATATCTGCCATTTGCTTTTTTTATTCACAAGCACTGTTGAGGTTGATGCCGTTGCAGTGCCAGAATCATTTTTATTTTTCATAAAAAAACACTCATCCAAAAAATGATTAAAAAAAAGTCCACAGAATATCTCCGTGGACTTTTTTAAGACAGAGAACTGTTCTTCACAGTTCCCTGCCCATGTTTAAGCTAGACACTATTGTGTCCAAGCCTTAAAGCTTTGCAACTTCAAGGCTTGACTTAATTAGTCCTGAAAACCACCGAATGCTTCAACACGGTGATCGAGCTGCTGCTGCATGAACTTGTTGTATTTCTCTGTAAGAGGTTTCAACAATGCACAGTATTCGTTCCATGTCTTATCGAAATCAGCAGGTTTGCCCATAATCATCAATGGGAGATACTTTCTCTGGACTGTTTCGAATCCAGTCATAGCAATAGCTGCTTCTTCTTCAAATCCACCGTTTTCAGCAGATGGGTTGCACTGCCACATCGGATACCAACCGGCATTCTTTGGCGGGTTAGGATCTACGAATTCGGCATAAGAACCAACGTCATAAGCTTTCCACAGGTCAAGGTCAACTTGCTTCTGGCTAACAGCATATTCCCATTCAAGGTCATCCATCTGGCGTGTATATCCAGAAGGCAATCTTCCTTCAAGTTTTGGAGCTTCTTCTGTCCAAAGAATAGCACGGTTTTTCTGAAGCCATACAGGATCTTTCTGCTGTGCGCGCTGTTCGTCAGTTCTGTAAGCAGCACCTTTTGTGCCTGTCTTAGAACCGTCTGTATCGATGAGATAATCTTCACCTTCAAAGCCCCAGTAAAGAACTTTCTGGTTTTCTTCTTTAATCATTTCATCCATGAACTGAAGAATCTTGATAGCTTTGTCTTCTGGGCACTTAACAGTGATACCATAACCTCTCTGAAGGTTTGGAAGTGAGCGGTCGCGGTAGTGCGGCTTAATTGACTCATCAAATACGATTGGGAGCGGAGCATAAGTTCTTTCGTCTTTTCCAGCTGTCCAAAGTGTCTGTTCTGGTTCACCCATGAACTGCCAACCCTGAATGAACATACCGAGAACACGGCCCTGTGCAATCTTTGCATAGTACTGGTCGCGGTTGTCTGTGAATGAAGCAGGGTCAATCAAGCCTCTCTGGAAGTAACCGTTAGCAAGTTTGAACCATCTGTAAGCATTCTCGTCAACGAAGTTATCTGTGTAGATATACTTACCGTTTTCAAGAGTAACGTGTCCGTTACCATCATTTGGATAACCAGCCAAGAAGTTTGGTGGGTTCCACAAGTCGAATGCTTCCCAGTCAGCTGTGATGATTGAGAACGGAATTGTTGGCATACCGTCGATTGTCGGATATTTCTTGTAGTAAGCTTCGATGAGATCGAAATATTCATCGATTGTCTTAATCTTTGGATAACCAAATTCTTTAAGAACAGCTTTCTGAATCCACCAACCGTTCTGATTGTAATATGTGTCAGATGGAACACCATCGATTACACCATAGTTTGGCAAAGAGTAGATGTGCTCTACTTTGATAGAACCGTCTGGATTCTTTTCTGAATCCTGGTCAATCATCTTCTTCCATGCAGATTCATAATGCTTTCTAAGATTTGGAGCATATTTTTCTACAAGAGGCTTAAGGTCGCGGAGACAACCTGCACCCTGGAACTTCTCTGAATCTACTTCTACGAGATCAGGAAGGTCACCTGAAGCGATGAGCAAACCAATTTTCTGGTCTTTGTCACCAACGAGGATATCCCAAGAGAATGTTACACCGAACTTATCCTCAATCCATTTGTAAGCCTTGTTGTCAGCAGGCGGCTGTTCACGCTGCTGAATAGTAAAAACAGAGATGTTGAGGGCTTCTTTCTTGCCTTTAGCAGAAGAACCGCCCTTGCTACATCCTACCAAGCTCAATGCCAGGACTGCTGCTGCAGCAACTAACACGATTTTTTTCATATTTCCTCCATATTCCTTTATGTAAATATGATAAGCGACTGTTAAACGATTTACAAATAGGTAAAACCCCCTATAAAAAATAGCCATCAGACTACTACATATAATACGAGTATTTACAGATCTGCTTCTCATTAAGAAAATAATATTTTCCGCTTTTTTAGGCCTAAATTTCAGATTAACTATACAAAACAAAAGTAACGAACACCTCTTTCGGCTACTAACTTGAAATATGTATAGCTAAAACCAAATTTTGTGCTATATTTTTTTATAGAATTATCGAATTCCTACTTGCCCACGCTTTTCAATTCAAATAATATAAAAACATCAATTAGCACAGATTTACAGGAGTATATATATGGTTGTTGTAGTAAAAAAAGACCACGATCAAACACAATTTGATAATTTGACAAAATGGCTTACGAGCCTCGGCGTAAAGATTCACACAAGCGAAGGTGAAAATTCAATCGTGCTCGGCCTTGTCGGCGACACATCGACAGTCGACATTGATTTGGTGCGCTCGCTCGACATCGTAGAAGACGTAAAGCGTATCCAGGAGCCTTACAAAAACGCCAACAGAAAATTCCACCCGCAAGACAGCATAATCGACGTGAACGGCGTCAAATTCGGCGGCGGAACATTCAATATAATAGCCGGTCCTTGCTCTGTTGAGTCTGAAGAGCAAGTTGTGAGCATCGCAAAGCAGGTCAAAGCTTCTGGTGCAACGATGCTCCGCGGCGGCGCATTCAAGCCGCGTACTTCGCCATATTCTTTTCAAGGTCTCGGCGCAAACGGCATCGAGTATCTTTTAAAAGCGAAAGAAGCGACCGGTCTTCCGATTGTTTCAGAAATAATGGAATTCTCTCAGCTGCCGCTTTTTGACGACGTTGATCTTATTCAGGTCGGCGCACGCAACATGCAGAATTTTGAGCTTCTCAAGGAGCTTGGCCACACAAAGAAGCCGATTCTTCTTAAGCGCGGCCTTGCAAACACGATTCAGGAGCTTCTTATGAGCGTTGAGTACATAATGGCGGGCGGCAACGAGAACGTGATTCTCTGCGAACGCGGCATACGCACTTTTGAGACCGCCACAAGAAACACGCTCGACATTTCAGCTATTCCAGTCTTGAAAAAGCAGACTCACCTTCCGATTGTTATTGACCCGAGCCACGCATGCGGAATTTCTTCTTATGTTAAGCCGCTCGCAATGGCTGCAACAGCCGCCGGTGCAGACGGTCTTATGATTGAAGTGCACAACGATCCTCAACATGCGCTCTGTGACGGCGCTCAATCGCTCACGCCGCAAGTTTTCGACGATGTGGCAAAATGCTGCTTTGCACTCAGACCTTATGCTTATAAAGGCTAAGCAAGTCTTTCAGAATAAAAAGCAAAAATTGTATTTTCGGAGTATTTCATGATAGTTGGAATTGTAGGCTTAGGTCTCATCGGCGGCTCTGTAGCAAAAGCGATAAAGCACAGCACGCCTCATACAGTTTTGGGAAGGGATGTTCTTGAGCCGGTTTTGCGGAAAGCGATTCTTCTGGATGCGGTTGATGATTCTTTGACAGATGAGAAGCTCTCTATTTGCGACATCATCATCATAGCCACATATCCTGGCATCTGCATCGACTTTGTAAAGAACAATTATACAAAATTCAAGAAAGACGTAATCGTGATGGACTGCTGCGGCGTTAAGCAGGTCGTATGCGACGCATTATTTCCGCTGGCAAAAGAAAACGGCTTTACCTTCATAGGCGCACACCCGATGGCGGGCCTTGAATATTCGGGCTTTGACAACGCACAGCGTAAGCTTTTCAACAACGCATCGATTATACTTGTGCCGCCGCAGAACACAGACCTTGAGCTTCTGCATAAAATCAAGCAGCTCTGGAGCGAACTTGGATTCACCAATTTTGAAATTACGACACCCGAAAAACACGACAGAATCATTGCCTATACATCGCAGCTTGCGCACGTTGTTTCAAGCGCATACATAAAAAGCCCCACCGCAAAAGAACATGCCGGTTTTTCAGCCGGAAGCTACAAGGACATGACGCGCGTTGCAAGGCTCAACGAAACGATGTGGACGGAACTTTTTCTTGAAAATGCAGAAAATCTTGAAAAAGAAGTGGACACTGTAATTGAAAATCTGACAAAATACAGAGATGCCATTAAAGCCAAAGACGAAACAACGCTGAAGGAACTTCTTAAAGAGGGCAGAATCTGCAAAGAAAACGCAGACAAAGGAGAAGACCGCCTGTGAAGAAAATCGAAGTAAAAGCTTCAAAGACTTACCCAGTTTTTATTGATTCAAACTTGATTGGCGATGCCGGAAAATTCATCAAGGACACAGTTTCTCCGCTGCCTGCAAAAGTTGCGCTTTTCTGCGACGACAAAGTGGAACAGCTCTATGCCGCCGTTGTCGAAAAATCACTTAAGGACAGCGGCTTTGAAACATATAAATTCGTATTTAATAACGGCGAAGCCCAAAAACACATGGGCACAATTGTTCAGATGATAGAATTCCTTGCCCAGAATGATTTTACGCGCAAAGATTTGGCGGTTGCACTCGGCGGCGGCGTTACAGGCGATATGACCGGGTTTTCTGCCGCCATCTACAAGCGCGGCATCAGATTCGTGCAAATTCCGACGACGTTGCTTGCAATGGTCGATTCTTCGGTCGGCGGCAAGACAGGCTGCAACTTGAGCGCAGGCAAAAACCTTGCAGGCGCATTCTATCAGCCGGAACTCGTAATCTGCGATACAGACTGTCTTAAAACTTTAGACGACAAAGATTTCGCTTGCGGGCTTGCAGAAGCGATTAAAACAGCCGTTATCCGCGATGCAAAGCTTTTTGAGGTTTTCAAAAGGCGCATAACGAAAAACGATTCGGAAACGCTCAAAAATATTATAGCCCGGTGCGTTGAAATTAAGGCTGACGTAGTTGCCCAAGACGAAAAAGAAGGCGGTCTCCGCCAGATTCTGAACTTTGGGCACACAATCGGCCACGCAATTGAAAAGCTTAGCGACTACAAGATTCCGCACGGAGAAGCCGTATCAATCGGCATGGCAACAATAACTAAAGCTTTTGCAAAAACTGGCAAAGCCGCGCCCGCGCTATACGAAGAGCTTACGGCGGTGCTTGAAGCGAACAACCTACCGGTCAAACACGCATATTCGGCACAAGCTGTATATTCTGCCGCATTGTCAGACAAAAAACGCAATGCAGCTGATTCAATAACCGCTGTCTGTGCGCCGGAACTTGGCAAGACAGAGCTTCTGCCGATGAAACTGAAAGATTTTGAAAATCTAGTTTCAGCAAGCTTTTAGCCGACGGAGAATCAATGATTTTAGAATTACAACCGGGAAAATTGAAAGGCACTGTTGAGGCAATAGCTTCAAAATCTGACGCGCACAGAGCTTTGATTTGCGCGGCTTTTGCAGATGCGCCGTGCAGCCTGAAAATTTCAACAACATCAAAAGACATTGAAGCAACAGCCGAAGTTCTTCGTGCTTTCGGTGCAGATATCGAACAGTCTGATGATTTGTACAAAGTCATTCCGTCAAAATGCAGGGCGCTGAAATGCACGGCCGACTGCAACGAAAGCGGCTCGACACTGCGGTTTCTACTGCCGGTTGCAGCTGCCGTCGGCGGCGAAGTGCTTTTTACAGGCAGCGGCAGGCTTCCGTTAAGACCTATGACTGAATTGTGCAAAACCCTGCAAGACAACGGCATTTCATTTGTTCAACATTCTGAAAATTTTTTGCCGCTCACGCTTTCTGGCAAATTGAACGGAAAAAGCTTCAAGCTGCCCGGAAACATAAGCTCTCAATATATAAGCGGCCTTTTATTCGCTTCTGCCGTAAGCGGCGGCGGCAAAATCAGCCTTACTTCTGAGCTTGAATCTGCTTCTTATGTTGAAATAACACGCCGTGTGCTTGAAAAATTCGGCGTAAAAACTGAAAAATCTGACGGCTGCTACAAAGTGCCTGAAAACCAGAAGCTTGTCTCGCCCGGCTCTTACACCGTTGAAGGCGATTGGTCATGCAGCGCATTCTGGCTTTGCGCCGCTTTTATGGGCTCTAAAATTTCAGTCTTAAACCTTGATTCAAGCTCTCCGCAAGGCGATAAGGCTGTTGTAGAAATCTTAAAAAAGTTTGAATCTTCTACAGAATGTTCCGTAGATTGTTCTGATATACCAGACCTTGTGCCGCCGCTTGCAATTGCAGCCTGCGCCAGAAAAAGCGCAACGCATTTTGTAAACGCAGGCAGATTAAGGCTCAAAGAAAGCGACCGCATTGAATCAGTAGCAAACCTTGTGAATAATCTTGGCGGAAGGGTTGAAACCGCACAAGATTCTCTAACGATTTTTGGCAGCGGCGCACTTAAAGGCGGCAAAATTTCTAGCCAAAACGACCACCGCATCGTTATGGCGGCGGCCATTGCTTCAACAATATCTGAAAAGCCTGTAACAATTGACGGCGCAGAAGCTGTCCAAAAGTCATATCCGACATTCTTTCAAGATTTTAACAAGCTGGGAGGTGCTTTCAATGTCATCAGCCTTCGGTAACTGCATCAAAATCTCGATTTTTGGTCAGTCTCATTCTGAGTCAATCGGCGTCGTTATAGACGGGCTGAAAGCTGGCTTCAAGCTTGATATGGACGCAATAAGCGCATTCATGAAACGCCGTGCGCCCGGCCAAAACGCCGTTTCTACGCCGCGCGCCGAAGCAGACGAGCCGCATATTGCAAGCGGCCTAGTTGACGGCGTAACATGCGGCGCGCCTTTATGCGCAATCATCAACAATACGAACGTGCGCTCTAAAGATTATTCCAAACTAAAAGAAGTACCGCGCCCGGCTCACTCTGATTTTCCGGCTTTTGTAAAACATTCTGGCTTTAACGACATTCGCGGCGGCGGCCATTTTTCGGCAAGGCTCACCGCGCCGCTCTGTTTTGCGGGCGCAGTCTGTATGCAGCTGCTTCAAGAAGAAGGCATCTACATTGGCGCGCACATTTCTTCAATAAAAGACGTGCACGACCTGCCTTTTGACAGCGTTTCAGTTTCAAAGGCAGAACTTGAAAAGCTGAAAAATGCGCCTATGCCGTTGCTAAATCAAGAAACATGGGCTTTAATGGAAAAAACAGTGCTTGACGCAAAGGCACAGGGCGATTCAGTCGGCGGCATAATTGAATGTGCATGCATCGGCTTAAAGCCCGGCATCGGCGAACCGATGTTTGACGGCATTGAGAACAGAATCTCGCAAGCAATTTTTGCAGTGCCAGCCGTCAAAGGCATTGAATTCGGCGCAGGCTTTAAAGCAGCTGAACTTTTCGGCTCTGAAAACAATGATTCGTTCTATTTTGACGGCGGCACCGTAAAAACAAGGACGAATAACCACGGCGGCATTTTGGGCGGCTTAAGCTCAGGCATGCCAATCATTTTCAGGGCGGCATTCAAGCCGACGCCTTCAATTGCAAAAGAGCAGGATTCGGTCAGCTTGACCGCCAAAAAGAACGAGAAACTCAAAATTGAAGGGCGGCACGACCCGTGCGTTGTGCTTCGCGCAGTGCCTTGCGTAGAAGCCGCAACAGCAATAGCAATTTATGACCTTCTTTTGGAAAGCAGACGCTAAACAAGAAAAATCAGCAAACACAAAGGAATAATATGGCAGAAAATCTTGAAACGTTGAGAAACAAAATCGATGAAATTGACACTCAAATTGCAAAGCTCTTTGCAGAGCGCATGGACGCTGTTGAAAAGATTGGAATCTACAAAAAAGAAAACGCACTCGGCGTGAACCAATCTGAAAGGGAAAAATCTATCATAAAGCGGCTTACAAAGCTAATTCCACCGAAATATGCAGACGCAATCGAGCAAGTTTACGAAGCAATCTTTGCAACGAGCAAGCGCTATCAGTCAAAGCTTGTCGGCAAGGCTAAATTCGGTTTGATTGGCCGCAACATCGGCTATTCGTTCTCAAAAGAAATTCACGCCGCACTTGCAGATTATGACTACAACATCATCAACCTTGAGCCTGAAGAAGTGAGCGGATTTTTCGCCAAAAAAGAATATGCCGGTTATAACGTGACAATTCCATATAAGCGCGATGCAGCCGCCTTGTGTGACGAGCTTTCTCCGCAGGCAAAAGCGATTGGCTCGGTAAACACTGTTGTGCTACGCAAAGACGGCACACTTTTCGGCGACAACACCGACTATTACGGCTTTTTAAACATGGCAGAAAAAGCCGGAGTTGATTTTAACGGCAAGAAAGTGCTTGTCTTTGGCAACGGCGCAACGAGCGCAACAATCTGCGCGGCCGTAAAAGACAAAGGCGGAATCATTACAGTAATTTCGCGCAACGGCAAGACAACTTATGCAGATTTGCCTAAGCACAAAGACGCGCAGATTCTGATAAACGCCACACCTGTCGGCACTTTCCCAGAAACTGAAAATCAAATTACGTCGATTGACCAGTTTGAGCAGGCAGAAGCCGTGCTCGATGTTGTGTACACACCGCTTAAAAGCCGCTTTGTTCAGCAAGGGCTTGAGCGCGGTTTAAAGGCTAGCGGCGGTCTTCCAATGCTCGTCGGACAAGCGAAAAAGGCTGCAGAGCTTTTTGCCGGCAAGGAAATAAGCAAAGAAGAAGAGGAAAAAGTCTATCACAAGATTTTGCGCCAGAAGCAGAATCTGATTCTTATCGGAATGCCCGGCTCGGGCAAGACAAGCCTCGGCAAAGCCGCCGCAAAGAAGCTCAACCGCCCTTTTATCGACATAGATACAGAAATCGAAAACCGCGAGCATCTTTCTATACCAAAAATATTTGAAAAATTCGGTGAGAGCCATTTCAGGGCAATTGAAACCGAAGTGATTGCTGAAATTACAAAAACTTCTGGCGCGGTGATTGCTACAGGCGGCGGCGCGGTGATGAACCGCCGAAACAGGCTGAACATCAGACAGAACGGCTTTTGTGTCTTGATAAAGCGCGACCAGGAAAAGCTTGCTCTTGAAGGCCGGCCTGTTTCAAAAGCAAAAGGCACAAAGGCGCTTGAAAAAGAGCGTATGCCTGTCTACAAAGAGCTTGCAGAAGCCGAAATCTCGAACAACGGCACGATTGAACAAGCTCTGGCAGATATTCTGGAGGCTTTTAAATGAAGATACTCGTGATAAACGGCCCGAACATCAACATGCTCGGCATAAGAGAGCCTGCCATTTATGGCAAGCAAAGCTACAAAGATTTGGTAAAATTCATAAAAGATTCTGCAAAAGCGCGCGGCTTGAAAGCTGTGCTTTTTCAGTCAAATTCTGAGTCAGCGATTGTGACCAAAATCCAAAAAGCTTTTAACCGCTTTGACGGCATCGTCATAAACCCGGCTGCATACACGCACACAAGCGTGGCCATTTTAGACGCATTAAAAGCCGCCGCGGTTCCGGCTGTGGAAGTGCACATCTCAAAAGTTTCAGAAAGAGAAGCTTTCAGACAAGTGTCTTACGCCGGTATGTATTGCTTTCAAACTTTTGCAGGCTTCGGCTTTGAAGGCTACGCAAAGGCAATGGATGCGCTAATAGAAAAGCTCAAATAGCGAAGTACAAAAAAAGCTGCCGGAAAACCCGACAGCTTTTTTTTAAGATTGCCGTGTCAGGCACGGCAATGCACATTTGGTTTTAGCATAATCACGTCATTCCGAACTTGTTTCGGAATCTATACGCTGATAGAACGGATACGGCAAAAAAAAGACCCCGAACCAAGTTCGGGGTGACTTTATAAAAACTCCAATTACAGTTTGAAGCCCTTTGTCTGCTCGTAGAGGTCGTCTGACAACTGATTGTTCTTGCCAGACAAAGAAGAAACGCTGTCAACAGAATTGTTAATCTGATCCATTCTCTGGCTAACATTCTGCGTAACTTCCTTAACCTGATAAGCAAAGTCGCGGAGATTGACCATTTCTTTCTGAACCATTGCAGCGCCGCTGTTCATTTCGCTTGAACCGTTCAAGATAAGCGTTGTTGTGTTCTGCATTGTGCGCAAAGATTCAAGAACTTGCTGAGAACCTTCAGCCTGCTCGTTCATAGACATTGAAATCTCTGACATCAAATCGTTGACGTTACCAATCTGACCAGAAATATCTTCAAATACGGTGTTCGCATCAGTTGACTGGTCAACAACGTTTCCGATGTTTGAAACTACAATGCGGAGCATTTCTGCAATCTTCTTAGACTGCTCAGAAGTATCTTCCGCAAGCTTACGGATTTCATCAGCAACAACAGAGAAGCCCTTACCTGCGTCACCCGCATGGGCAGCCTCAATTGCCGCGTTCATAGCAAGCAAGTTCGTCTGAGAAGCGATTGTCTCGATAAGTTCGTTCGCTTCAAGCAGCTGCTGTGAATGCTGCGCTGTTTCTTTAACAGATTCGATAACGCCTTCCATCGTGTTTCTACCGGTTTCTGATGCGCCCTTAAGCTCTGTAAAGGTCTTGCTTGCGCGGCCCAAGTTGTTTGAAACAGACTGAATGTTTGCAACCATCTCTTCGATAGCGGCAGAAGATTCGTTTACGCTGTTAGCCTGATTTCCAATCTGATAGTTCAAGCTTTCAATAGTCTTTGAAATCTCATGGACTGTTGAAGTTGTCTCTTCAATGCTTGCGCTCAAATTAATGGCGTTCTTAGAAAGCGTGTCTGTCTGGCCATTGATATCGCCGATTGCGGTCTTAGTCTGTGAAACAGTATCATTCAAGTTGTTTGAAACGTTACCGAGCTGTTCTGCTTCAGACTGAATTGACTTGATGATGTTACCAAGCATCTCAAGGAAGCGGTTGAAGCTCGTAGACATGCGCGCAATAACATCGTTGCCGTCTTCTTTTGATTCAAGGCGCACTGTAAGGTCGCCTGCACCAGTTGCAAGGGTACCGAAGCTGTTTGCAATTGTGCTCAACGGAAGAACGATGCGCTTAGAGAAGATGAACGAAACGACCGTTACGATAAGCGTAACAAAGACGAGCCAAATAGCCGCAAAGCCGAGCTGACTTCTTATCTGTGCGAACATCGGGTCGCGGTCAACGAAAATGCCCATCGTCATATAAGTGCCGTCAATCGGAGCAAAAGAAAAAAGCTCTTTTGTATTGTCCAAAGTATATCCTACGACACCAAAGTCTTTTTCTCGGCTAACCATCTTCTGGGCATATTCTACAAAGTCAGACGGCAAATCAGATATAGAAGATGTAACAGAAATTTTGCTGCCGTTTTCTTCCTTTACATGAACCAACATATTATCATCCCAGTGATATACGATGTTGCCCTGGTCATTAACTATAAGAAATTTAACGTTCGTGCCGAATGTTTCCTGCGCCTGCTCCTGAAGCGTCTGAAGTTCTTTTGCGAACAAATCAAAAGAAATAGAGCCTGCAATCATTCCGTTAAGATGACCGTTCTTGTGCAAAGTCTGGCAAATCATTATCTGCCTTACGCCATTACTCAAAGAAACCACTGGCTCAGAAACATAAGACATGTTCTTTTCAGCTTTGTTGTTCGTAACGATGTCTTTAAAATAATCACGGATAGCAATTGAAGAAAGCTTCGCGTTCGGGCTTTTGTTGTCCGATGTCTGCTTTCCGTCAAAATATGGGTTTCCGCCACCCGTATTGTGATAAGTTCCGTCATTGAAGGCAAGAATTATCTTTTCATAAGTGCCTTCGCTAACTACAGCCTTCATTGAAGAAGATACGTTTTCCCAGTCATGGTTGATAACACCATCAACCTTAGACAAGGTTGAAGCTACAGAAACCTTTTCATGAAAAAAAGCTGAAACAGAAGAGGCAGCATTGTTGACATAAGTTTCATAATAAGCGTAGATATCACCGACAGTAGCTTTGTAATTCATAATCAACAACATCGCGCTACTTACAAATAGCGGAATCGTTGATACAGCAAAGAACAACGCGCGCAGCTTGTGAGTTAATTTCATCTAAACTCCCATAAAAAGTTAAGCAATCCGCCAACTTTTTTAATGAATTCTATCAGACAAATTTTTCATTTATGAAAATATTCTTTTCTTTATCGGCCATATTTTGAAATTTCTTTTGCATCAGAAACTCATAAAACACCAAAAAATTAAATATTTCCAGTTCTTACATATTACAATCAATAGTAATATTTTGACAAGATTTTTTTTGAAAGATTGCAATGAGATTCCGAAATAAATTCGGAATGACAAACTAGACAAAATTTGCAAAAACCGTCATTCGGGGTTTATAATTATTTAAGTTTTATCTTATTAATCTATATGAAGTCTGGGAAAAAATGTCTGAACAAAAAAAACAAATACGCACGCGTCTTTTATTTTTCATTCCGGTAATAATCGTTCTTGCTGTTGTGCTTGTAACCGCAAGCCTTCTAATCATAGACCTGAAAACGAAAGAGCTTGCGTCGCAGAACCTGCACACGCTTGAACAGCAGCGCTCAACTTTTGAGATTTCGCTCAACTATGAGCTTTTGAAAACACGCTCTGCCGCAGAAGAATTTGCCGCCGCTTTGCAAAACGGCAAAGACCCGGCTGCAACTCTTGCGCTTCTGCAATACAGCCTTGCGTCAGACTACATATTGTACGACAGCACTGCCGAAAGCAAATGCTATTCATCAAGCAACAAGAACCTCGACAAAGACCGCAGCAACATACATACGCTGCTTTCTCGCAAAAGCGGCTTTTACGGGCCGGAAATCATCAGCCCGCACGAGCCGGATGCTGAAAAAAAAGCGGTTTTCGTTTTTTCTGCGCCGGTCAGCACAGGCATTGAAGATTACGGCTTTTTGGGCGGCTTTGTCTATGCAGAGAATATCTTCAACAAGTTTATGCCCGCCGACATGAAAGACAAAGGCTCTTTCGTGCTTTGCAGCAAAGATGGCACGATTCTGACTTCAACATCAGGCCTTGTGCCGCTCGGCTTTTCGGTCAACGAACCTCTTTCTGGCTGCATGAATCATACAAAGAACTTCATTTTTAAGAATAAACCGGCCGGGCTTATAAAGACATCTTTTGAGAATGACCCAAACGGAATGTTCATTTTTGTAGACAGCAACGGCGGCACGCATTTTGCAACTTTTATTACAGTGCCTGACCGCAACTGGATTTTGCTTTCGATAAGCTCAACAGAAGACTTTAAGGCGAACCTGCTTTATATTGTAGCGACAATCTGGGCTTTGGCTGGGTTGCTGCTCATCATCTGCATTATAGTTTATCACTTGCGCAGCAGAATCTACATTGCAAGAGAAAAGCTTGCTGACTCAAAATATGAGCACGAGCGTTTCTTGCGCGAAATCTGCTGCGACATTTACGAGAACGTCATTGAAGCAGATGTAACGGACAACGTGATTCTTGGCAAGTCTTCCGATGCACTTTTGGAGCATCTGAACCTAAGCAAAAAGACCAGCTACGACGAGTTTCTTAAAACGCTCGTAAAGCAGGTGATTCATCCGAATTTTGCGTCGCAGTTTTACGAAGCATTCTGTTCAGAGACCTTGCTTAGCAAATATGAGAAAGGCGAAAAAGCAGGCGACATTGTCTTTATGGACAACACCTACAGCGAGAATTATCTGTGGAAAAGTGCAAAGATTACGCTTTATTATTCTGAATCGACCAATACGGTACGCGCCATCATCTTTGTGCGCAACATCGATGAAGAAAAGCGCAAAGAACTTTCGCTTATCGAAAAAAGCGAAAAAGACATACTCACGAATCTTCTCAATAAGTCTTCGTTTGACAGCAAGGCAAAAGATTTTCTTGCAGAAGCCGGAACTACAAACTGCCACCACGCGCTTGTAATCTTAGACATTGATAACTTCCGCCAGATTAACGAAACGCTCGGCTATTTGAGCGGCGACTCGATAATCATGGAATTCATCGAAACGATAAAGCGCAACATCAGAAGCGAAGACATTGTGGGCCGTCTTGGCGGCGTAAGCTTTGCAATTATGGTAAAGAACTACGGCAACCGCGCCATGCTCAAGACACAGCTGCAAATTCTCTGCGACGAGCTGCACCGCCAGGTTGTGCACGAGAATATCACTTGTACAGTTACAGCGAGTATCGGTTGCGCGCTTTACCCTGAGCACAGCACAAGCTATAAAGAGCTTTTCGGCAAGGCGAATGAAGCGCTTTATTTCAGCCAGACGCACGGCATGGACACATACACAATTTATGAGTCGCAGCTGCTTAAGCATCAGGCGCTTTTTGTTGATGAAAAAGACATCGACGAGCTTGTAAACACCGCTGCGGACGGAATCGCAAAGCTTGCGGTGAATCCGGAATTCACTTTTCTATATACTAACCAGAAATTCCTGAACCTTATTGGCCGAACTTCAAAAGACATTGAAGCCGACGGCTTTATGGGCATCAAATATTTCCACCAAGACGACGTACCGCAGATTTTCGAAGCATTGTATTTCGCTATGGAAAAGAAGATGCCTTACTCGATTTCTTACAGAATTCAGCATAAGAACGGCCAGTACATTTCGGTGCGCACAAAATGCCTTTTCGTAAACGAAAACTACAACGGCACGCCGGTTATGTACAGCATCTTTACAGACATTACCGACATGGTAAAGATGAACGAACAGCTTCGCGAAGCAAAAGAAACCGCGCTCGCCGCCACAAAAGCCAAATCGAACTTCCTTGCAAGCATGAGCCACGAAATCAGAACGCCAATGAACGCCATTATGGGCATGAGCGACCTGATTCTTTTGGACAAGTCTTCGTCAAGCTCGAACATTGAATACGCGCGGAACATTTCTACGGCGTGCCGCAGCTTGCTCGGCATCATCAACGACATTCTCGACATTTCAAAGATTGAATCTGGAAAGCTCACGCTTACGGTCGTAACATACAACTTCATCGAAATGATAAACGACGTAATTACGATGATAAAGCTCCGCGCGCAAGACAAATACCTCGATTTCTTCGTTCATATAGACCCGAAAATTCCAGCTGAAATGACGGGCGATGAAATCCGCTTGAAGCAGATTCTGCTCAACATGCTCAGCAATGCCGTAAAATACACCCACGAAGGTTACCTTTCATTGACTGTAGAGGGGCGCGAAAAAGACGGCAACTACGAACTGCGCTTTATCGTCAGCGACACCGGCATCGGCATCAAAGACGAAGACAGGAAGCATCTTTTTACTGAATTTGAACGCCTTGACGCGCAGAAGAACCGCAACATCGTGGGTACGGGCTTGGGTCTTTCCATTACAAAAAAGCTGTGCGAAATGATGAACGGCTCAATTTCAGTCAAGAGCGAATACGGCAAAGGCTCGACGTTCACCGCCGTGGTTCAGCAATCAGTTTCAGAATACAAGCCGCTTGTTGACACAAAAGACGCGCTCAATAAGAAGATTCTCTACTTTGAGCCGAACAACCGCACAAGCAAGTTCATGATGAAAGAATTCGAGGTGCTTGAATCGCAGGTTGATCTTTGCGTTGACGTTAAGACCGCAACGGAATGTCTTGAAAATCACAAAGACGGCAGCAAATCTGATTATGATTTCGTTTTCGTCGGTTCAAAATATTTTGAGAAAATACAGCAGTGCATAAAGGCTGAAAACCTTTCTGACCTGAAGGTTGTTCAGATTGCAGAAGATTCTGCCGCCGTTTCGCAGAGCAAGACTTGCGTGCTCGTTACGCCAGTTACATGCATTCAGCTGGCGCAGCTGCTTTCTGGCAACGAATCTATTGCGCAGACGCACCTTGCGCAGACGCACAACTTTAACCGCGTATTTGCGCCAGACGCAAAGGTTCTTGTCGTTGACGACAATTCGGTCAACCTTAAAGTTGCGCAAGGTCTTTTGAAGACACACGACATTGAATGCGAAACAGCGAATTCGGGCTATGACGCGCTCGGCATGATTTACAAAAAGACTTACGACCTGATTTTCATGGATCATCTTATGCCTGATATGGACGGCATTGAAACGACGCACAAAATCAGGGCGCTTGAGAACAACGAAAACAGCAAGAAACCGATTGTTGCGCTTACGGCAAACGCTTTGAGCGGAATGCGCGAAACATTCCTTTCGGAAGGACTGAACGACTTCTTGTCTAAGCCGATTGAGCCGGCAAAGCTGAACGCAATTCTTGCAGACTGGCTGCCGATTGAAAAAATCAAGTATGAATCGGCAGAATCTGCTCAGACAGCGCTGCCTGAAAAAGCGGCTGAACCTGAAGAAACTGCAATTGAAGGCATAAACTATCAGAACGGTCTTGGCTTTGCCGGAGGCGACAAGGCGACTTATATGGATATTCTTAGGACTTTTTCAAACGACTATGAGAAGCGCGACAAAGAACTTCACGGAATGATTGAAGCTGATGACATTCAGTCTTTCACCACAAACATTCACGGCCTTAAAAGCGCTTCAAGATACGTCGGTGCAGATGAAGTTTCTGACCTTGCCGCAAAGCTTGAAGAAGCCGGCCAGAAGAACGACAAAGAATTTATAGATTCGCACTTTGAAGAATGTATGACGCTTTACAAGACTGTCTGCCAGAATATTCAGAACTATCTTGGAAAAGAAACTGTACAGCAGAATGCGTTCCCCAAGGGCGATATTCAGACTTTAAAAGCAACTGCAGAGCTTCTAAAGCAATATGCCTACGATATGGACATAGTTAATTTTGAAGAAGAGCTGAAAAAAGTTGCTAATTACACATGGGATGATATAATAAAGGCAAAACTTGATGACGTTTCGCAAGCTGCTTATTCTTATGATTATGGGAAAATGTCAGATGAAACCGAAAAGCTTTTGTCAATAATAAATGGCTATATCAAGCAAGAAGCATAAATAAGCGAGGAATAAATGAAACAGATTTTTCTTGTAGACGATGAAATCACAAACTTGCGTGTTGCAGAAAGTGCATTGAAAGACCGCTATCAGCTAAGGCTGCTGACAGGCGGCAAGCAGCTTTTTGTAATGCTTGAGCGCGCATTACCGGACTTAATTCTGCTTGACATACGGATGCCGGAAATGGACGGCATTGAAGTCATGGAATTATTGAAGCAACATGACGATTATAAAAAGATTCCGGTCATTTTTCTTACGTCAAACACAGACAAAGATGTGGTTACTCATGCGCTCAAGCTCGGCGCGGTTGACTATATCGCAAAGCCTTTTGATGTAAACCAGCTGCCGATAAGAATCCAGAAAGTCATCGGTTTTGATTGATGCAGCTTAAACCGTACGACTAAACCTTTGCCAAAAACAAAAAAAGCTCAACTCTGAATTACACAGAGCTTGAGCCTTTTTAGCTTCAAAAATATCATTATCGGGCTCGGCCCGATACTCTCAGGTTCGCACAATTAAGTTTGACTAGCAAAATAAGCTTCATCTTGCGAGCCACAGCAAGTTTGTTGTCAGATTGCCCGATTAAGTCGGGCAATGACACATATTCTGAAAAGCAGGCGCTTTTCGGTTAATATCTTGCCTTGCGTAGGCGAACCTGTTCGATGTCGCTGCTGAAAAGCTCGCGCAAGTCGTTCAAGCCAAGCGCCATCAAAGCCATGCGGTCAATGCCGATGCCCCAAGCAAGAACAGGACAGTCAATTCCCATAGCTTTTGTAACTTCCGGCCGGAAAATACCAGAACCGCCAAGCTCAAACCAACCAAGAACAGGGTGCTTGATATGCACTTCAACAGAAGGTTCTGTGAACGGGAAGTAACCCGGAACATATTTGACTTCTGTAGCACCGGCAATTTCAACTGCAAACATTTCAAGGAAGCCGAGCAAAGTCTTAAGATTTACGTCTTCGCCCAGAACGATGCCTTCTGTCTGATAGAAATCTGACAAATGAGTTGCATCAACCTTGTCATAGCGGAAACAACGTGCAATTCCGAAATATTTGCCAGGAATCTTCGGTTTTGAGGCAAGCTGATGGGCAGAAAGAACCGTGCCCTGGCTTCTCAAAATCAGGCGGCGCGTAAAGTTCGTGTCGAATTCGTAGTTCCAGCCGCGGCTGCCTGAGTTTCCGCCGTTACGGTGAACGGCTGCAACATTAGAAAGATACGGCTCTTCGATTTTCTTTGCATGTGTAGGATTCTTCACATAATAAACGTCATGAATATCGCGTGCAGCGTGAAACTGCGGCATGAACAAAGCGTCGCCGTTCCAGAATTCTGTTTCTACGAGCGGTCCGTCAAATTCTTCAAAGCCGATTGAAACAAGCTTGTCTTTTACGCTTTCAAGGAAAGACACATAAGGGTTTGTTCTGCCCAAAATGATGCGTGCCGGCGGAACTGCGATGTTGTAGCCGCGGAAAGCTTTATCTTTCCATTCGCCAGATGCGATCATTTTCGGGGTTAGAGCGCCAAGCTCTTCGCCTGTAACACCTGCGGCAAGCAGCGCCTTTTTTACATTCTCTGCGTCTGATGTAAGCTTATAAACTACAGTTTCGCGCTCAACAATGCGGAATGCGGCGTCAGCTGCCCCGCGCTTTTTTGCCAAAGCACCAATGCAGTCAAGCTCTTCTTTTGAAAGAGAAGCCTGATCCATAAGGCCGCCTTCACAGGCAGCAGCTTTTTTAAGCAATGCAGCTGTTATGGCGATGCGGCCGCTTGCTGGCTTGCCTGTATAGGCGGCTTTTTTGTTGCCGTCCATAGCGAGCACACCTTCTTTAGAAAGCTGACCGAAAGCGCTGCCTACGTCCTTGTTCTCAATCTTGAGTGCTGCGGCAATTTCCGGCAAAAGATGCGGGCCATTGTCCTTCAAAAACGAAATAATGCGCTCATCATTTGTGCCGTTCTCAGCAAAAGCACGGCCAAGGTCTGTAATCTCAAAATAGGTGTGCGGCTCGCGGCGTACCACTGCAGCAAGTTCCTTGCCCGCAAGCCAAGAAAACGCCTGGTTTGCATGGCCTTCTTTGTAATCAAGCTCTTTCTGCAAACGTTCAGCCGTCAGTTCATCTTTTGCACCGTATGTACGCAAAACACGTATTTCGAGCGGGTGCAAATTTTTGATAAGCGCATTTGTGTCCATCAATTGTCTTCCTGAATTAGATATTTTCTAAATATTATGTTGGCTCTATATCGGGCCAGGTGATTCACATTATCGAATCTCAGCACGGCAGCTGATGCATAGTTATACCAGTCATAGCCGAATTCTGCCGTAAGCTTACGTGCAACGTCTCTGACGGCATAAACTGCGTCGCTTTCGCGGTAAAGGCTGTCAAGAACGACGTATGTAATATAAGCCTCATCTCCATACGGAGAATAGCGCACTTCTACAGTATAATTCAGCGTAGTATCCGGAATTGTATCGGAAAATGTTCTGTACACAATCTCTTCCCACGGCTTGATGTTGTTTGACTCAGATTTTCTTTCAGATTCAGAATTCTGAGCAAATACAAAACCAAACGCAACTAAACTGAATAAAACAGCGAAAAATGTTTTTTTCATCATAATGCACTCTCCCTGAGTTGGAAAAATAATATCAGCCGATGACAATGCATCCGGCTGATATGCTTATGCACAACCTCAATAATTGTACTCTTTTCTTGAAATCTGGTAAAGCATTTGCAGCAAAAAGACGTATACAAAACTGATTATAAGCTGTTTCCATAAGCGGAAACCTGCTGCTCCTTAGCGGAACTATGCTATTCCTTCCAGCGGATGCGGCATTCAGTTCCTTTTAAATCTGTCAGAAGCGTAACCAAAGGTATGCTCATAGTTATTGTATTGTCTTTTACGGCAATGTCGTTTTCTTTGCTGTTGGTCATTTCAGCAGAAACAATCGTACCCGGCACAGAAAACATCAGATTGACTCTTGCTTTAAGAAGGTCTTGTGCTATTTTATCACCATATGCGATAGCAATCAAATCTGTATATTCCTGCGGAGTCATTGCTTCGCCTGTAAAGACCGGCGCAATAAGAAGCTCTATATAAAGAGCTGTATCTTCCGGCATGACGGCGACAGCTTTTCTCACGTTTTCGGGCGTAAGCTTAATGCGCATATCGTTTATGCCGTTGCTGTTCGTTACGGTAAGAAAATCCTTAGAACCGCGGAGCATTGTCGTTATGTTCTTGGTTTCCGCAGTTACGGTAATGGCCGACTTTGAAGGAAATTTCAAGCCTGTAACGGCAAAACCTGCTGCCTTGAGCGAGGCGCGTATCTGCGCCGCATCGAACAGCTCTTCAGTTGAATCAACACCGGCAAGCGATGAAACCAAAGTCTGAACGGACGGGCTGAGCTTTGTCTGCATGGCGACAGCCCCGGATTTATCTGTGCGCGCATCAAGCGAAACTGATGTGGTGCAGCTTGTAGAAATGATACAAACTGACAGCGCCAAGCAGCAAATCAATGATGCAAGGCGCGTGTTTTTCTTATTAAATTGCATATTAATAAATAAAACCATCAGTTGAAATAGTTACATCCGGAAATGAAAGAATCGAACGGTAGCTTGTGTCAGCAACTTTAAGCGCTTCTTTGCTTGCCTGTGTTGCTTCGTTCGCGGCTGCCTTTGCTTCTTGTGCTGCAGCGGTAGCTTCTTTGGCTGCTAAAGTAGCTTCTCTTGCGGCGGCGGCAGCTTCTCTTGCAGCCTGTGTAGCTTCTTGCATAGCCATAGACTGCTGGTTCTGCGCATTAATTTGCGCAGCCTGATTTGCCTGCATCTGGGCTTGTGCCTGTGCAAGAGCTTGCGCTTGGGCTTCAGCCTGTGCTTTAGCATAAGCCTGAGCTTGTGCCTCTGCCTGAGCCTTCGCATAAGCGGCTGCCTGTGCTTCAGCTTGAGCCTGAGCATCCTGAGCCGCCTTAAGCTGTGCCTGCGCTTCTGCGAGCGCCCTAGCCTGCTCTTCGGCTTGTGCCTGAGCCTGCGCAAGAGCGGCTTCTTGTGCGGCAAGCTGCTCTTTCTGTTTCTGGGCTGCAATTTCTTCGGCAGACGGGCCTGCACTGATTGTGCCCGGCACAGGAATAGCTGTAAACACTTCGCCCTGGTTTTCCGTTCCGGCTGGAACTGCTTCAACTTGAACAAAGCCTGTTTCCGGCTCTTCTGCCTTTTCTGGTTCTTCCGGCACTACGGCTACAGCAACAGGCAGCACTTCGGGTTCTGCCTTTACCGGTGTTTCGACTTGAACCGCTTCAGCTTCCTCTTTTTTGGGAAACGATTTACCTATCCGCTCCGGGTGCGTTGCAGCAGGAAGGAATTTTCCGCAACCGACAAAAGTTGTGTTCCAATATGAGTCGCTCATTTTCGAGATGATTACGCCAGTTTTCGGGCCGTCGCTTGCAGCATGAATAAATTCGTCGTCGCCAAGATAGACAGCCGCGTGATTTACGGTGTTTGCAGCCTTAAAGAACAGAAAATCGCCAGGCTGAAGCTGGTCTTTTTCAAGACGTTCCGTTGCATTATACAAATCTTCTGCACGGCGCGGCAGCTTTATGCCCAAAGACTGCTTTGCTGAAGTAAAAATGAGACCGGAGCAGTCCATTCCGGTTTTAGAAATTCCACCATATTTATAAGGAGTTCCTAAATATGCTTTACATTGTTCGATGAATACAGTGCGCTGCTCTTCAGGAGTTAAATCCTGCGCACAAGCAAAGAAAAACGCCGTGCAAAGCAGAATGCACAACGTAAGCAGTTTTTTCATTGTCTTTCCTCCATGAAATGCCAATTTTTTGCACAAACAAGCTTTTTAACGTTAAGCACTAGAAGTACAGTCATCCTTGACAATAGAAGCTTCCTCATGCAAATGAAGTTACAATAAACACGGAACAAAGCCCGAATTTAAAGAAACTCATTTTTAGTATCGGCACATCTCCAAATTTAACGCACCCTTGAAATAAAAAAAGCGCACCAGTGCGCATGTTTTGCCAGACAGAGCAAAAACCGCAATTTCTATCGATAAAAATCACTTTTATTTGATTTTTCTTGCAACCTAATACAGAATTCATGTGTCAAAGTATATACGGAATTTTCCGTAAAAAAGGATTTGATATGAGCAAAATACAAAAACGTC
Source organism: Spirochaetales bacterium Spiro_07 (assembly GCA_001603145.1). GTDB lineage: Bacteria > Spirochaetota > Spirochaetia > Treponematales > Treponemataceae > UBA1240. Next base: position 49,869 of record LVBI01000014.1, read on the forward strand.
CCCTGCCGTGGGCAGCAATCGAGCCGTGGCGGGGAAAAACCTTCAAAGGCGAATGGCCGACACTTGCCGAGCTGATTACAATAAGCGCAGAACGCTTTGCCGACAGGCCTTGCTTTACAGACTTTGACCCGGACAGAAGAACTTACACTTATGCACAGGTCATGGCGAAAATTCAGCAGCTTGTGCAGTGGCTTTGCAGCGCAGGCATAAAAAAAGGCGACTGCATCGCGGTTTCTGGCAAAAACTCACCGGAATGGGGTGTTGTATATTTGGCAGCCGGTTTTGTCGGCGCAATCATCGTTCCAATAGATTATGCTTTGCATGAAAAAGAAGTTGTAAACCTTCTTAACACGGCAAAACCTAAGCTTTTCTTTGTAGACGAAGAAAAGTACAAATACTTTTCAGAAAACCCTTGCGGTGCAAAAATCTATTCGCTTACACCGAAAATTCCAGAAACATACGTATTTAACCTGAAAACAGAAACAAACTATACGCCTGAACCTGCAACCGAAAACGATACGGCTGCCTTGCTATTTACTTCGGGCACAACCGGAAATCCGAAAGGCGTAATGCTTTCGCACAAAAACCTTACGGCAGACTGTTTCATCGCGCAGACAAACCTGCTCATTCTTGAAACTGACGTGTTCTATGCACTTCTGCCGATTCATCACGCATATACGATGCAGGCAGCCTTCATCAACCCGCTTTCTGTCGGTGCTGAAATAGTATTCGGCAAGACAATGGCTGTTTCCCGCATGTTGAAAGAGCTGCGAGAAGGAAAGATTACGCTTATTCTTGGCGTTCCGCTGCTTTTCAACAAGCTTCTTGCCGGCATTATGAAGGGCATACGCGCAAAAGGCGTTGTCGTATACGGCCTCATGAAATTCCTGATGGGACTTTCATACATCATCAAGAAAATTACCGGCAAAAACCCTGGCAAAAAGCTTTTCAAGGCCGTGCTTGAAAAAGCAAGCATAAGCACTTTGCGCGTGGCAATCTGTGGCGGCGGCCCGCTTGCAGCAAGCGTATTCAAGACTTATCAGGAACTCGGCATAGACTTTATTCAGGGTTACGGCCTTACAGAAACGTCTCCGATTATTGCGCTCAATCCGAAAGAGCATTTCAAGATTGAAAGCGTAGGCCGCGATTTTTCTCCGCACATGGAAATGAAAATCATCGACCAAGACGAAAAAGGTATCGGCGAAGTTGTTGTTAAAGGCCCGATGGTTATGCAAGGATATTACAACATGCCAGAAGAGACTGCCGCAATGTTTACAGAAGACGGCTTCTTAAAGACTGGCGACTTAGGCTGGATGGACAGCGAGCATTATCTTTATCTTTGCGGAAGGGCCAAAAACCTTATAGTTACTGCCGGCGGCAAGAACGTTTATCCTGAAGAGATTGAAAATGCTTTCCAGCTTTACTTTAACGACATCAACCAGATTACGGTTGTTGGCTACGAAAAAGAAGCAGGTTCAAAATCAGAAGAAATTGAAGCGCAGATTTACCCGGCCGACGAGCTTCTCAAAAAGCTCGGCGTTCAGAGAGGCGATGCAGCAGCACAAGATGCAATCTACAATGCAATTTCTGACATTGTTGAAAAGGTCAACAAGACCTTGCAGCCTTACGCACGCATTTCTAAGATAACCATTCTTGACGAGCCGCTCGAAATGACGACGACTCAAAAAGTTAAACGCAAGTACAATAAGTAAAGCGTTTTTCATAAAATTTAAGAGGCTGCCTGATAAGCTCAAATGTCATTCCGAACTTGTTTCGGAATCTCAATGCTATATAGCGTAGATGCTGAGCTGAAAGCCGCGAAGGCTAACAAGTTCAGCATGACAATACTTATCTGGCAGCCTTTTTTATCGCCACGCACCAAGCCTGGTGCACAAAAATCTGGTTCAAAAAAGCTGGTGCAGCTAACGCCGGTACGCTAAAAATGCGCCCATGCCTTAATTTTTTTAGTCTTTGCGGAATTCTTGTGCAAAAGTCTGAGCCGGCACAGGCTTGCCGAAAAGATAGCCTTGCACTTCATGGCAACCCAAATCTGCAAGCATGTTAAGCTGATTTTCAGTTTCAACGCCTTCAGCAAGAATCTGCATGTTAAGCGTGTCTGCAAGCTGAATTATTGAAGACAAAATCTTCTTGCCAACTGTATCTTTTTCAGCCTTATAGATGAAAGCCTTGTCTATCTTTAGAACGTCTGCCTTAATGTCGCGCAGCAAGACCAAAGAAGAATAGCCCGAACCAAAATCATCGATTGCAACCCTTATGCCGTACATATGAAGCTTCGCGATAAGGTCATTCAGTACGGCTGCATTTTCATACATGATTGTTTCGGTTATCTCAACCTCGATAAACTGCGGCGGCAGATTGTACTTTTCAATCGTAGTTGTTATTACGTTGAAATAAATCGGGTTGAGCAATAGCAGCTTAGACTGGTTCACAGAAATCGGCACAGGTTCTATGCCAAAATCAATCCAGTGGCGTAAAAGCTGGCACGCACATTCCATCATATAAAGGTCAATCTGTATGATAAAGCCGGTCTTTTCAAAGACAGGAATAAACTCGTCAGGATATTTCTTGTCTTTTGCAGTGCTTTCCCATCTTACAAGAGCTTCGCTGCCGACAAGCCGCTTTGTTACAAGTTCGTATTTCGGCTGAAGATACATCTGGAATTCAAGATTCTCAAATGCTTCGTGCATTGTGTTTTCAATCAGCTTTTGCCTAATGGCTTCTTGCCGAAGCTTTTCTTGATAAACAAAGCCCGGCACGCCTTCTTTTTTGGCGCAGTTATGAACGTGATTCGCCTTTTCAAATATTAAAGAAACATTATCTGTCGTCGATTCTTCAATTCTATAAAAGCCCACCGTAAAAGTTATGTGATACGGCTTTTTGTTCTTTTCGAGCATCGCATTGAAAGAATCTGTAAAAATATCGCGTTTTGTAAGCAGCTCGTCTTCTGTGCCCGCAAAATTAGTAATTATATAGAAAGTATCTGTAGTTGCACGGCACACAAGCCCAGAAGAAATATGGCTTCCGAGCATTTTGTAAACAAGCTTAAGAAGATTGTTGCCTTCGTCAAAGCCGTACAAATCATTGAAGATGCGGAAATCGTTGATGTCAAGGCAAACAGCAAGCAGCGCGTCTGACTTATGATAGTTGATGTACTTTTCTGCATCATCAAGAAATTTCTGGTAGCTTATGCCCTGCGTTACAGGGTCTGAAAAAGCATAAGCCTTAAGCTGATTGAGATGCGTCGTATAAATCAGCACCATAACCATAATGAGTATTGAAAAAGCTAAAAAATTGCAAATTGAAGCAAGAATACTCCATAGATTCACCGAAGAATAACGCTCAGAAGCTTTCCGTTCCGGAATTACAGAAACAAGCTGCCATTTGTTTTGCGAAATATTATCAAAATATGCAAAATAATTTTCCTTGCCTATCTTGAAAACCTGCTTTATGCCGTTGCTGATATTTGCCGTCTTCAGATAAGCAAGCAGCTTGTCTTTGCCGTCTATATCTTCAGAAAAAGCTATGATGTTCTGATGTTCATCGAGCAAAAACGAATAAACATTTCCGGCAACGTTCTGAAAAAGCTTTTCGTTTGTTGTTGCCTGAATGTTTGTTCCGCCGAGTATTCCGCCAACTTTTCCGTCTTTATCAAAAATAGGAACCGAAACAACAGAAAAGATTTTATTTTCTTCTATAAGGAAATTATTCAGCGTATAAAAATATGAATTTCCTTTTAGCCCTTCTTTAAAGAAAGGTTCTTGATCAAGCTGATAATGTTCATTTGCGTTGTTGACACAAGAACCGTCAAGCTGAACAAAAAACAAAAAGTCGAATGTTGTGTTTTTTTTGCAAAACGCAAGTTTTTCTACAATTTTCTGCTCATCGTATGGCTGCGAAGCATCAAAAAAGAGAGACGCCATGTGGAGTGATTCTTTTCTTGAAGAAACGAATGAATCTATTTCATGCTTGTGCTGTTCCGAAACAGCTTCAAGCGTCATGTATACACTTTTCTTTGAGAAATTCTTCATTTGCAGCAGAAAAAGGCCGAGCGTGCATGCAACAAAAAGAGCAGCTATGAGAGCGAAAAGTAATATTTGATAACGCTTTTTGTACATATCCAAAAATCGCTGCATCTTAAGACCTTCTTCTCTATGGTAAAATTCCAGTAAAATTTTGGAAAACTGAAACCCACTATAAATGATATTATGATTGTAGTTTGCTGTCAAATAAAAAGAAATGTTAAAAAACAGAAGAATTCGCTATAAATTTCACAGATTTTTCAGAAAAGATTCTTGAAATCTGCATATAAAACCGATACTCATATTGGTTAGCGCAATAGGGTAAATTTCCTATTCATTAAACGATTAACCGGATTCAAACTTATATTAGTCTTTTCATAAGGAATTGTTGTTTGTCATCTTATTTTGCAGCCATAAAAAAAGTTTCTTGCCGTAAAAGGTTCATCCTCCTAACTTTTACGGCCTAAAACCCAAACAGAAACAGCCTGTTTGGGTTTTTCTTTCGATGCGAATCAACAACCTGGCCACAAATGAAAAACAAACCCGAACGGCCGCAAAACACTTGCACAAATCAGATTAAAGAAATCATCTTCTGGACGAGCTTTGCGCTTAATTCAGCGGCGGCTTCTTCGTTGAAGCTGTATGTAGTCTCGCCGTTGTCGTCAGCCATGTCGCTCATGCATCTGATAACAATGAAAGGAATCTGGTTCAAGTAACAAGCTTGTGCAATTGCCGCGCCTTCCATTTCTACGCAGGCAGGTGCGCAGTTTTCCATGATTTTTGCCTTCACGTCTTTAGAAGCGATGAACTGGTCGCCGGTTGCGACTCTGCCCTTTACAAGCGAATGACCTTTGGCTTCTTTTAACGAGGCAAATGCCTTTTCGGCGGCTTCAATGAGCTTTGCATCTGCCTTAAAGTCAGAGCATTTCATGCCAGGAATTTCTGTAATCTTATAGCCGAAACCAACGGCGTCCATATCGTGGTAAAGCGCGTCTGTAGAAAGAACTACGTCCTGCACCTTTAAGCCGTGAGCCATTGCACCTGCAATGCCTGTGTTTATCACATGGGTTACGCCAAATTGAAGCGCAAGACGCTGTGCACAAAGCGCGGCGTTTACCTTGCCTACGCCGGACTGAACAATTACAACAGGCGTTCCGTCAAGCAGACCTTCCATAAAAGTGCATGAACCTGCTTCTGTGATTTTTATTTCTGTTTCTTGCGGCAGCGGCTTCAAAAGGCTTTTGAGCATTTTGACTTCAATATCCATTGCACCGATAATTCCAACTTTAATTGCTTTTTCTGACATAGTTTTTCCTGCTTATAATGAGTTTCTGAAAATATTTAATTGAGTATATCAAAAATGCGGAGCATTTGTCAGCAACAGTTTTTGCACAAATTATCCGCCAAAACCTTCAAGTATTTGTAAAATTATCGTAAAACATTGTCAAAAATCGCATTATTTGCAAACTTTTCAAGCATTTTGCAAAAAACCGCAACGTTTGCTATTGACAATTTCAGTTTATTGTTATACTTTATATACAACAAACAGCAATACTTTGAAAAAAGGCCGTATTTTTTCTTTCCTCCTTTAGCGGCCTTTTTTCTTTTTAAACCGCCTTTCAATTTTCTTTAAGAATATTCACATTTGACTTTTACATTTTCCTAAAGTATTTTATCATTACTAAGACAACTAAATTCACATTGATACCGGAGGATTTTATGTACATCGATCCATATTATATCATGCTTGTCGTGCCGACGCTTATCATTTCGCTTATAGCACAAGCAAAGGTCAAATCAACATTTTCAAAATATTCAAAACAGGCCTCAAAAAGAGGCATGAACGGCGCGCAGGCGGCGCAGCTGCTACTTAGGGCGAACGACATTACAGACGTGCGCATAGAGCATGTAGCAGGCAGCCTTACAGACCATTATGCACCGACACAGAAAGTTCTCCGCCTTTCAGATTCTGTCTATTCGCAGACTTCAATTGCCGCAATCGGTGTTGCAGCGCACGAAACAGGCCACGCTATTCAGCATGCGCGCGGCTATGCACCGCTCTGGCTTAGAAGCGCAATTGTTCCTGTGGCAAATTTCGGCTCAAAATTCGGGCCGCTTCTTGCGATTATCGGCTTGGGCTTCGGCTACGGCACATCTGGCAACGGCGGTTCTTCTCCAATCGGCGAGCTTTTGGTAAACATTGGGCTTGTGCTTTTTTCAGCTTCTGTCATTTTTTCGCTTATCACCTTGCCGGTTGAGTTCAACGCATCGCACCGCGCCATCAAGATTTTGCGCCAGACAAACACACTCGACGAAGAAGAACTTCGCGGCACTAAAAAAGTGCTTGCCGCCGCCGCAATGACTTATGTCGCTTCGGCATTAACCGCAATTGCTTCTTTCCTGCGAATTCTCCTCATTTCGAAAAACAGAAGAAGATAGCAAATGACAAAGATAATGTTCGTTTGTCACGGAAATATCTGCCGCTCAACAATGGCAGAATTCGTGATGAAAGATTTAGTAAACAAGGCCGGCCTCGCCGATTCGTTCTTTATCCGCTCAAGCGCCACAAGCCGCGAAGAAATCGGTAACGACACGCATTACGGCACAAAGCAAAAGCTCCGCGAAATGCACATTCCGTTTGAAAGACGGCAGGCCGTTCAGCTTACGCACCACGATTGCCAGGAATATGACTACATAATCGGTATGGACTACGCCAATATACGGAACATTCTGCGGATCGGCGGCGAAGATGCCGAAGACAAGACACACCTGCTGCTTGAATTTGCGCCGGCTTCTTACAAAGGCGGCGTTTCAAGCATGTACGGCAGCATAAAAGAGATTGACGACCCGTGGTACACAGGCAATTTTGACCAGACTTTTGAAGATGTTTTTGCAGGCTGCAAAGGTCTTTTAGAGCATCTTCAATAGCTTAAGCCCCGGAATGTTATTTTTTCCAGAATTCGGGGAAGAAGAACAAAATCAGCGTGTAAAGCTCAAGACGGCCGGCAAGCATTGCAAAGCAATACCACCACTTTACAAACGGAAGTAAAGCGCCGTAATTTTCAGAAGGACCGAGCATACCGAAGCCAGGGCCTATGTTGCCGACCATCGACAAACCGCCGGTGAACGCAGAGAAAAGGTCAAGCCCGCCCAAAGTGCCCACAAAAGTGGTTATCAGCACAAGAATTCCGTATAAAAAGCCGAACGCCGCAACACTGAAAACCAAATCCTTTCTTCCCGGGTCATTGTTGATGCGGATTGTGAAAATTCCGTGCGGATGCAGAAGATGGCGCATTTCGTTTGCGGCCTGCTTGCCGAAAACAACCCAGCGGATTACTTTGAAGCCGCCGCCTGTTGAACCTGAACAGCCGCCCACAAACATAAGCACAAATATTATGAACTGAGCCGAAGGTGCCCATACCGTAAAATCGGCGGTTGCAAAGCCAGTGGTAGAAACAATTGTTACAACCTGAAAAGCAGCAAGCCTTAAAGCTGTTGAAAAGCTCTTGTACTGCGGAAGAATGAAGATTGTTATGCCGGTTATGCACACAAGAAGCAATACAATATAAACTTTCAGTTCCGTGTTTTCAAAAATGCTTTTGATTTTGCCGGTAAAAGCTTGAAAATAAAGGCTGAAATTGATGCCCGAAAGCGCCATGAAAATGCAGCAGACCCATTCAATTGAAGCTGAATTATATCCGCCTATGCTTGCATTTTTAGATGAAAAGCCGCCCGTTCCAAGCGTAGAAAACGAATGTGCAAGAGCATCCCAAAAAGACATGCCGCAAATCATAAGCAGAACAGTTTCAGCCAAAGTCATGCCGAAGTAAATAAACCAAAGAATCTTGGCAGTTGTGGCTATTTTGGGCGTAATCTTGCCTTTGTCCGGGCCGGTCGTTTCGGCTTTTACAAGCGTAAAACCGCCCGCATCCAAAAGCGGCAGCAGTGCAACCGTAAGCACCACAATTCCCATGCCGCCAAGCCAGTGCATCTGCATTCGCCACATGTTTATGCAATGCGGCAAAGGCTCAACCTCACTCAAGACAGTTGCGCCTGTCGTAGAAAAGCCTGAAACGCTTTCAAAAAGAGCGTCTGTAAACGACTTCATCGTGCCCGAAAGCAGAAGCGGAACAGCACCGAGAATGCACGCCATAACCCATGCAACTGCAACAAGCACATAGCCGCTCCGCAAAGAAAGCCGCTTTATTTTCTTGTTTTTTCCGGCAAACCACATGACGACGGCAAACAGAATACAGACGACAAACGGCAGCGCAAAGCAAGAAATCAGCTGATATTCTCCGTAATAAAGCGCACAAGCCACAGGAATTACAAAAGTCAAAGCGATAATTGCAAGCAAAAACGATATTAGCCGAACAACAAAAATGAACATTTAGTCTCCAAATTTATCAAGCACATGCTTTGTGTCTTTCACGTCTGCAATAAACACAAGCTTATCGCCGCCTGAAAGCACGGTGTTGCCGTCTGCAATTGCATAAGACTCGCCTTTGTTGACAAGCAGAATCAAGAAAGTCTCATCGCCGCTTCTCAAGTCTTTAAGCGCTTTTCCGTCAACCTTTGAGTTTTTCGGCAGTTCATACTCGACAACCTCGAAGCTGCCCTCTGAAAGCGTGTGAATTCCGGTTACGCTCTTGCCGCGCAGATGGCTCATAATTGTGTCTACAACGGTGTCTTTAATCGGAACAACTACGTCGATGCCTATGTTGCGCGTAATTGATGCATAAGAAGAGCTTGTAACAAGGCAGATGCTCTTTGAGCAGCCCTGCGCCTTAAAATAAGCAGAAGTAACTATATTCAGCTCGTGGTTTCTTGTAGCCGCAATCACAAGATCATAGCTTGAAAGGTCGCCTTCTTCAAAGATAAAGCTTTCATCGGTGATGTCAGCGTTGATTACATCAGCTTCTGGGAATTTTGCCTTAGCTTCTTTTGCAAGCTCTCGGTCTTTTTCGATTATTACAAGGTTGATTTTTGGCTTGAAACGCTTGTCAAAAACTTTTGAAAAGAAATTAGTCGCCCCGGACTTTTTCAAGATTCCGTCAGCAACATTTGAGCCTACTTTGCCCGCACCGACGAGCGCGACACGCTTTATCGGTTTCTGACCGGTTGTGCCCGCAAGCTTAAGAAATTCTGGCAGCTGGCTCTTTTCAAGCAGCAGCGAAAGCGTGTCACCTGCATAAAGCTTCGTGTCGCCGCGCGGAAGGAATGATTCACCATTGTGCGAAACAACCGTAATCAAAAAGCGGAACGGAACGAGCGGCTTTATAGCTTGAACGAGAATTCCTTCAAGGCTGCTTCCGGCTTCAATATCGAGAGAAGCAATTGCGTAAGGCGAATCTTCAAATTCCATCACCTCGGCAACTGCGCCATGCTCATAGGCGGCCACAATTATCTTTGCTGCTTCAACGTCTGGGTGAACCATAACGTCAATGCCGTAAAGCGGCGGCCGCGAAGTGTTCTCAAGCCATTTCTGCGCCGCAAGCAGCTTTGAATTGGCGTAATATTCGTCATTGCGCACACGCGCTATCTTGAACACATCGGGATAAACTGAATCGACGAGCGAGCAGGTTATCATATTAAGCTCATCAGATTCGGTAAGAGCCACGAGCGCATCAGCTTTTGCAATTCCGGCTGATTCAAGCGTTTCAAGGCTGTTGCCGTTAGCCTGAACCACAAGGCAGTCCACACGGTCTGAAAGATGGCGGACAGTCTCTTCGTCATTGTCAATCAGCACAACATCATTCTTTTCTGAAACAAGCCGCTTTGCAAGCTGAACGCCTGTAAAGCCCGCACCAACAATAATTATTTTCATACACTGAAAAACTAACACGAATTGAACTGACGCGCAAGTCAAGAAATTGGGTCAAATATAACGACAAGCTGAAAAAGGTTTCGCTGAACAGCTTTATACCACATATCAAAAAATATATCGAATTATGGATTTAAAATTTTTATTGTATTGCCTATTATGTAAAAACAGATGAAAAATGTAAAAATGAACAAACCAAAAGTTATTATAAAAGAAACTAGTATATCCTTTTTAAGTGTTTCTCCAGATAATTCTAATCCAGAATTAGCTTTCATATAGTTAACAGCAAAAAAGTATTTGTATACAATTACAAGTAAATCCAAATATATACCAATATCCAAAAACATAAAAATAATATCTATTATTAATCTAATAAAATTCATTGAAACAATCATCTTGAAAATTAAATTTAGAATTTTTACATGTTCTTTCCGTAAAAATTTCTGGTATAATGTATATCCGAATAAAAAATCAAATAAAATTAATACAACTGCTCTTGCAAGCATTATAACGAGAAAACGAGTTGTTGACATTGACACTTTATCTGTCACTTGAAGCCATGAAAAAAGTAATATAAATTCAAAAAGGAAAACCATAATAATAGATGCTATAAAGAATGAATTCTTATAAGAATTCACTTCTTTCATGGCTTTTTTGTCCATAAACATTGTCAAAAAGACGTTTTTTAGCATTTACTTTTCTCCTTAGTTTATCGCTTTAGGCTTTTCAACAGACACTATAAGACATTGAAAGCACTAAATTTGTTGAAGGCTTTTCTGGTTTTGCAAAAATATTTATGAAAAAATCTTGAATACGAAAATCTTTTTATGACAAATGAATCGCTGGAATCTATTAAAACTATCAGCTGCTTATTGCCATTTTGAAATGCTTTTATCATGCCACCATACAAATATCCAGAATACAAGATTTTATTTCCTTCTGAAGAAATAACTCTCCACTCATTGGCGTCATCTCTTAATAAGCCCATTTTCTCATTAGCTTCAGCTAAAATTTGCACACTTATTGTTTCTTTTTTACCATTACTGTTTAAATCTATTTCTAATTTCTGAATGGTTTGCCAAGCTTCAGAAAGTCCACAAGAACAAAAGCAAATCAACATCAAAACAAATAAAAAACCTTTTTTCATTTTATTCCTACCTTTTGTGGCATTCTGTGCAGCCTAAAATGTGCACGTGATGGGCGTTAAACCTATTTTATGCCTAAATGAATTGGATTAAAAAGCCACAATTATTTCATATATTGCATTATTCTCGAATTTCATAATCCATAAAATATTAAGTTCATTCCAAATAAATTTTGAACCTACATATTTATATTTGTCAAAATTCATTAATGAATATGCACTTTCAATCTCTTCTGGTTTAACTTGTTTCTCTTTTAGGCTATTTTGAATAATTTTATTAGTAAAATCAAAATCCCATTGGGGTTCAATTTTGCAAAAACGATTACAAATATCTTCATCATCATAATAGCCATAAAACTGAATTTCTCCAAAAGTATCATGCGATACAATAAAGCTCGTATCAATATCTTCAGTTTCTCTATTTGATTCTGCAAATACAAATGTAACTAAAAAAATCAAGATTAAGCATAAAATACGTTTCATTTGGTTGCTCCTGCTCACCGCTTATGGCATTCGGTGCAGCCTAGAATGTGCACGTGATGGGCACCGCCTTTGCGTTCAAACATGCGCGCGGTAAGGTGGCCGTCTAGCGGCACGGTTTTTCTGCAAACTGGGCAGACGCGCCTAATTTCTGGCGATTCGGGCGGCAGGCAGTGTGGGCAGCCGTGAATGTAGCATAGCCTGTCGCTTGCTTTTCCGCCTTCAAAGACAGAAGACTTGATTTTTTCTTTACCGACTAAAAATGTGCCGCACAAGGGGCAGCAGCCTGGGTTTATTCCGTCTGCATATTTTTTTGCCGGCGCGCCCTGCTTTGCTCGTTTTTTCCGCTTTTTTGAACCGAACGCCAGTTTCCCGCTAAAGACAAGCATAAGCAGGCAGACCGCAACCGAAAGCAGCACAAAAATTATAAACATTTGCATAACAATATATTGCAGTATAAATTCACTTGCTTCAAGTAAAAAATCACAGTATACTAGTAGTGTGTCAGAATTATTTATTGTAGCCACACCGATAGGCAATCTTAGCGACATGACTTTTAGGGCAATTGAAACTTTTAAAGCAGTTGACGTAATTGCCGCTGAAGACACGCGCCACACATTGCAGCTTCTGACGCATTTTGAAATAAGAAAACCTTTGGTGTCTTGCCGTTCGCAGAACGAGCTTGAAGCGGCGCAAAAGATTGTGCAGCTGCTTGACGAAGGCAAGAACGTAGCTTATGCAAGCGATGCGGGCACACCGGGCATCAGCGACCCGGGCGCTGTTCTGGTTGCAGAAGCAAGAAAAGCCGGGCACAAAATCTGCCCGATTCCCGGCGCATCGGCTTTTGCTTCGCTTTTAAGCGTTGCCGGCATTGCGGGTAAGACCGTAATATTCGAGGGTTTTCTTTCACCAAAACCGGGCAGACGGCGTTCAAGGCTCAAAGAGCTTATCGCCACGGGAGATTCATTTATTTTATACGAATCACCGTTCCGAATTGTTAAGCTTTTGACAGATATTGCCGAAATTAATAATGAACGTCGTGTTGTTATTGGGCGGGAACTTACCAAGCTTCATGAAGAGATTCTTGAGGGAACGGCTGGCGAGCTTAGGGATGATTTTTCCGCACGGAGTAAAATTCTAGGCGAGTTTGCAGTTTTTGTAGCAGGCGAAAAAAAGCTTAAAAAAACTGAAGACGATGCCGATATTTAGTGTAGAGGAAAAAGGTAGGTTTTTTATGGTAATTAATCGACTTGACGGCATTAATCCACTGCAAGACAGGCAGGCTGCACAAAAGTCACAGAACAAGTATTCTGTACGCGATACGGCAGATTCCATAAATCTTTCAGACGAAGCAAGAGAGCTCGCAGAAGCTTATTACGCCTCTGAAGTTGCAAAAGAGACTCCGGATGTCCGCGCAGATAAAATTGCAGAAATCAAAGAAAAGATTAAGGATCCGTTCTATATCAATGCCGCTGTCATCGACACAGTTGCAAATAGAATTATGGATGCATACGGTATCTAAGCAGTCTAATGCTGTTTGTGTATGCTGATTTAAAGGCGGATTTTCTATCCGCCTTTTTTTTTCTAAATTTTGAAGGAACAATATGAACGATTTATCTTTTAAAGTTGCCCCGCACGTTCTTCTGGGTAATCAGACTTCTTCAAGACTTGGTGCGCTCGCTTCGCCTTTGGCTTCAAGATACCTGCTGATTTTGGATCCGGCCACAAAAGAATCAAAAGCCAAAGAAAAACTTTCGCAAGTTCTTTCTGACAGCAATATTGATTTTATCGTCTATGACGATATGCCGAACAACACCGACACAGAAACCTTGATTCAGGTTCTGAAACTTGCCCAGGGCGCGCACGTTCAGGGCATCATCGCTTGCGGCGGCGAAAAAGCGCTGAACCTTGGCCGCGGCGTAGCTTCACTTTTTAACGAAGATAAACCTATTTATGATATTGTTGACGGCGACGTTTCTCGCGCAGAGCCGCTGCCGCTCATTTGTATGCCGACCGCAATCCGCGACACTTTCCTTTTTTATGAACGCTGCGCAATCATCGACGCACGGTCTAATCAGTTCAGACTTATTAAAGTTCAAGAAGGCCTTACAAAAGAGATTATCTTTGACGTTGCGCTCGGTGCAACGCTTACAAAAAACCAGATTTCTTCGATTTCTTTGAATATTCTCGGCCTTACATTTGAGACTTATTTCTCTAACCGCTCAAGCTTTTTGTCTGACGCAATTGCAGAAAAGATTTTCGAGCTGATGGCTCCGGCTGATAACCTTACAGACCCGCTTGCATCGCCTGAAACTGTAGACGAAGCGTTGCTTCAATGTGGCTGCATGTCTGCTTTGGCTGCGTCTTTGTCTGCGCCTGGCCCTGTTACGGCATTAACCTTTGCGGCTCATGCCCGCTACAAGATTTCGCGCACATTGCTTTCAACAATTCTTCTGCCTTATCTTATTGAAGAAGCTGTATTCTCTAGCGACAGGATCAAAAAAGCGGCAAAGCTTCTTGGCGCATGCGGTGAAAATGCTTCTCCAGAAGAAGCTGCTGATCTTCTTGCAGAGAACATCCGAGGACGCATCGCCCGCGCAGGGCTTCCGGCCAGAATTAAGGAATTGTCTATTTCAATTGAACAGGTTGCAGCAGCGGTCAATGATGCAATGCAGCTTGACTTTATGCCTTTCTACGCAAAGCCTGTTACAGCAGACAGCCTCTTCAACTTGGTAAAACAAGCTTACTAAATGATTTCTCCAGAAAAGCTCTTTCAAATCGAAGGCGGTCAGCGCAGGCGGAAGCTTGCGCTGTGCTTTGGCGCGCTTGAACGTGATATAGCCGGAGTTGCAGAGCCGGGCTGTATCTATGACATCAAGACAATGCCGCGACAGGAATACACCAAAAAGATTGCCTCCGTTCTTCTTACAGACCCGCAAATAAGCCAGCAGGCAAAAGACGAAATAAGCGCACTCATAAAGGCAGAGCCTTTTGATGAGCGGCGACTCTGCAACGTGGCGCGCAACCATCTTCTTGCCGTAATCGGTACATTACCGGCCGAATGGGATTTAGTGATTGCACCGCATAATGCGCCGCGCGATGAAAACGGTGCGCTTCTTGCAAGAAATTTTTACGAAGGTGTTCAGGTTTTTGCCGAAGACATACGCTCGCCTTTCAATTTAGGCTCAATATTCAGAAGCGCAGAAGCATTCGGCGCAGAAAAAGTGCTGCTCTCGCCTTTCTGCACAGACCCAAACCACCCGCGCGCAATCCGCTCCGCTATGGGCTGCATTGAATCAATTCCGTGGGAAAGAACTTCTTTAGACAATCTGCCCGACGACATGCCGGTTTTCGCGCTTGAAACAGGCGGCACGCCGATAGACGATTTTGTCTTTCCGCGGAAAGGCATCGTCATTTTAGGCTCAGAAGAGCTTGGCTGCAGCCCCAAAGCGCTTGCAAGAGCAACTTATGGCTGCGTCACAATTCCGATGACGGGCATAAAAGCTTCGCTGAATGTGGGCGTTGCTTTCGGCGTGCTTATGAGCATGTGGATGCAGAAAATCAGGCTCGGTCAATGCAAGTAGCGGAAAAGCCGGCTCTTTTTATTGCCGGAGCAACAAGCGTGCCCGGCTTGAGCGCAATTAAAGAAGCGTTTGAAGCAGAAGGTTTCAGCGTTTTTTTTGTAGACGCGCCTTTTATGAAGCCTTTCCTTTCTTCAGACGAAACTGAACCTGTCTTGTTTTCAGCCTCAATTAAAAGCCCCGGAAACAGCATCATAATTCCGTTAAGCGAATACTGGATTTCTTATTGCATTTCAGACTGCAATGCGGAGAACGTGAGAATAAGCCGAAACGCATTGCTTAGCTCGCGCTCAAAAGAATTTTTCTACAGCTTGCTTGCTTCGCATAAAATCGACGTACCGGAAAATTTCAGCTCAAAAGAAGATGCGCTAAAAGCTTTGAAAAGTGGCCAAAAGATTATCGTCAAGCCGAAAGGGCTGCACTCTGGTTATGGCGTTGAAATCTTGAAAGATGCCGACCCTGCCCTTTTAGACAAGCATTTTTTGTGTGCCGGAACAATTACGAACAAAGCAATGCGCATTATGAAAATCGAAAACAACGGCGCAATGATTTCAGAATTTATTGAAGGAACTGAATATAGCGCGGACTGTTTCTGCTTTAACGGCAAAAAAAGCCTTGTGCGGCTCTGCAAAAAGAAAATCGTCTATATAAAAGACAAGCCATGCACGGCGGCGTGCCAGCTTGTAAAGCCAACAGCAGAGATTGTTTCTGCCGTTCAAAGCTGGCTTGACGCGCTTTTTGACGCTTCTGACATCTCTTTTGCGCAGTTTGACTTTATTATAGATAAAACCGGAAGAATTGTGCCTATTGATTTTGCCTGCCGCGTCGGCGGCGGAATGTTTGAGCTTCTTAAAGAGCTGCCTTTCAACGTTTATGCAGAAGCCGTTAAAGAAGCAGCCACCGCAAAAGATGAAACGCTCAAGACAGCTTTTTATTCAAGGCTTTTTGCGGACAAAGCTTTTGAAGACGCGCCTTTGACGCAGCTTAACTACCTTTCAACAAAGAGCGGTTACATAATCAACGATAATTACCCGCTTTATGACGGCAAGCAGATTATCAACAAACATAAAGGCGATTACGCAATCTCAAACCCTTCAAGCGTGCAAAGCCGCCTTGCCGTTGTTGTAGCGCACATAAGCGAAGCCGCCCTTTCAGATGAGTTTATAAGCTCGCTGCTGCTGTCAGACTTCGTTTCGCAATAGCATAATCTTAGATAAAGCTTGTTCGTGAAACGCGCCGTTTTTGTTTTACAAAATCAGCAGATTGTGAAGTCCGCGCCAGACAAATAAAAAAGGTTCTGCCTCTTTAAGAAACAGAACCTTTTTCCGTTCTTGATGATTTGTCATTGCCCGGCTTGACCGGGCAATCTTGCTCAAATGATTGTCGGGGCATGCCCGACAATGACGAATTGCTAATAATGCAAACTCGAAATTAAGCTTATTTTACCATCAGCTTGTTGATGCGCTTAACGAAATCTGCCGGGTCTTTAAGTTCGCCGCCAGAAACAAGCAAAGCCTGGTCAAGCAGAACATTTGATACATCGGCAATATATTCTTCGTCAGAAGAAGCCTTGAGCGCGGCAACAAGCGCATGGTCGCCGTTCACTTCAAGAATCGGCTTAACTTCGCCCATCGTAGCCTGGCCCATTGCCTTCATCATTCTTTCAAGCTGAAGCGACGGGTCGTTTTCGTCAACAACGATGCATGACGGCGAGTCAGAAAGGCGCTTTGAAAGCACAACGTCTTTTACGCGGTCGCCGAGTGCTTTTTTGATTTTCTCAACAACAGGCTTGAATTCTTCAGCCTTTTTCTCGGCTTCAGCCTTGTCTACGCCAAGCTCTTCGTCGCTGCCGGCGCGGTTCACAGCCTTAAGGTCATATTCTTTATACTTGTTCAAAGACGGAATAACGATGTCGTCGATTTCGTCTGCCATGATAAGAACTTCAAAACCCTTAGACTTATAAGCTTCAAGCAGAGGCGAAGCGCGGAGCTGCTTTTCGTCAGTTCCGGTAATGTAATAAATAGCCTTCTGGTCAGGCTTCATGCGCTGAACGTAATCTGCAAAGCTTGTCCATTTGTCGTCGCCGGTGCCTTCTTCGGCCGTGCTCTTGAAGCGCACAATCTCGGCAATTTCTTCGCGGTTTGCAAAATCTGAATAAAGCCCCTCTTTCAACGGGCGGTTATACTGAGAAATGAATTTGCTCCACTTCTTTTTGCCTTCGTCGTCAGTCTTTTCAGAGAGCTTCTTGAATTCACCGAGAAGCTTCTTTACTGAAGAAGTCTTGATGTTCGTCAGAATGCGGTTTTGCTGCAAGATTTCACGGCTTACGTTAAGCGGCAAATCTTCGCTGTCGATGATACCGCGTACAAAGCGCAAATAAGAAGGCAAAAGCTCCTTGTCATCGTCTGTGATGAACACGCGCTTTACGTAAAGCTTTACACCGCTCTTATAATCGGCCTGATACATGTCGAAAGGCGCGGTTTCAGGCACATAGAACAATGTCGTGTATTCCTGCGTTCCTTCAGCATGAGTATGAACATACATGAGCGGGTCAGCCGAATCATGAGAAATTGTCTTATAGAAGTTGTTGTAATCTTCAGGCTTCAAATCGCTCTTTGAGCGCTGCCACAACGCGCTTGCGCTGTTAATCTGGTCGACTTTGGCTTCTTTTCCTGTTTCCTTGCCTTTGTCGTCATATTTGCGCTGCTCATAATGAAGGAAAATCGGGAAAGCGATATGATCTGAATAGCGTTTTACGATTTCTTCAACCTTCCAGCGCGAAGCATAAGAACCATCGTCATCGTTGAGATACATTACAACAGCTGTGCCGTTTGAAGCATCAAGCCCATATTTTTTGGCTTCTTCGCTGCCGGCGGCAACTTCTTCAAGCTCATAAGAGTTTGTGCCGTTGCTTGACCAGCGGAAAATTGTGTCTGTCGCGGCCTTGCGGCTGTAAACATCAATTTTTGAAGCAACCATGAAAGCTGAATAAAAGCCTACACCGAACTGACCGATGAGTGCAGAATCTTTCTTTGCATCAGTTGTAAGCTTTTCCATAAAGGCTTTTGTGCCTGAACGCGCGATTGTACCGAGGTTTGCAACCAAATCATCTTGATTCATGCCGATGCCGGTGTCTTTTACGACAAGCACTTTCTTGTCTTCATCAAATGAAATATCGATACGCGGCTCAAAATTGACTGACTTGTAAGTTTCGTCTGAAACAGTCAGATACTTCAATTTATCCAAAGCATCTGAAGCATTTGAAACGATTTCGCGCAAAAAAATGTCTTTGTTTGAATACAGTGAATGAATGATAAGCGTAAGAAGCTGGTTCACTTCTGTTTGAAACTGATAAGTTGCCATTTTAACGAATCTCCTAATATTTGCCGCCTTTTTTTGACAGCTATGCATAACTAAAATACGGATAAAATACTGAATCGACAAGGCTAAAATTTGCTCGCAGAGTTTGCACAAGCACGAAGGGCTTGATAAGCCGCACTTTCGGCAAAATTTTCAGCTGAAACTAAGCATTATACGTCATGCTTTTCAAGCGTTTTCAATAATATACAAGCACTTGCAAAAGATTCAAAACTCTATTACATTGACTTTAGATGTTACGTTTGCGATGACTGTCGGCAGACCTGCTGCCTAACGAGCCCACGAGTGCTCCTACCACTACATCAACAAGTATATCAACCAGACATTTTTATCTTTCTCAATTCAAAGCTTTGCGGCGTATTTTCGCGTTGCGCAAAGTCATGGAGGTTCTATGCACCCAAGAGTTAAAAGGTATCTGATTGATGCCATGAGTGGTATGGCGCAGGGATTGTTCGCTTCTCTTTTGATTGGAACAATCGTTAAAACATTAGGACAGCAGCTTCTCCGTTTAGGCGAGAACCCTGTCTTCTCTTTTTTGGTTAATGCCGGCAACTTTGCAACAGAAAGCCATGTTGTAGGCGCGGCAATGGCTGTGGGCATCGGCTTTGCAATGAAAGTACCGCAGCTTGTGCTTTTCTGCCTTGTTGCTGTCGGTGCGGCGGCAAATGTTTCTGGTGGCGCAGGCGGCCCACTTGCAGTTCTCTTTATCGCGATAATCAGCGCGGAGCTTGGCAATCTTGTAAGCAAAAAGACAAAGCTTGATATTCTTGTTACGCCGCTTGTGACAATCTTGAGCGGCGCGCTTCTTACGGTGCTTACCGCATCTTATATCGGAAAAGCAGCTTCTGCTTTCGGCAATCTTATTGTCTGGGCGACAACGCTCCACCCGTTTGTTATGGGCATGATTGTTTCTGCTTTGGTTGGCATTGCGCTTACACTGCCGATAAGCTCTGCCGCAATCTGCGCCGCACTCGGCTTGACCGGTCTTGCAGGCGGCGCGGCTGTTGCAGGCTGCTCTGCACAGATGATTGGCTTTGCAGTCATGAGCTTTAGAGAAAACAAAACAGGCGGCCTTTTGTCGCAAGGGCTTGGTACATCAATGCTTCAGATGCCGAACATTATCAAAAACCCGAAAATTTGGATTCCGCCAATTCTTACTTCGCTCATCACTGGCCCGATTGCAACTTGCATTTTCGGCCTTGAAATGAACGGCGCCGCCGTATCAAGCGGAATGGGTACATGCGGCTTTGTCGGTCAGATTGGCGTTATTACAGGCTGGTACAGCCCAAGCGAAGTTGCAGTTTCGCACGGCGCAACTGCTATAAGCCCCACATTCTTTGACTGGCTTGGGCTTATCCTTATTTGCTTTGTGCTTCCGGCGCTTCTTACATGGGCTTTCGGGCTTTTCTTCCGCAAAATCGGCTGGATTAAAGACGGCGACTTGACTTTAGACGAATAATCGGTTCAATTCGAGTTTTCAAAAGAAGTCGTTTTCTCTTCAAAAATGTCATTATCGTGGCGGGCACGGCAATGACATTATAGGCATTATATAACAAAAAAGCCCTGCTGCTTCATTTGAAGTGCAGGGCTTTTTTATAGCAAATCAGCAAGATTATCAGCTTGCCGCCGTTATTGCTTTCGCCTAAACCAGACAGCTGATATTTTTCGGGCTAATCTTCTTCTTTTATTTCGTTCAAGCGTGAAATGTGTCTGTTGCTGTAGCCAAGCCAAATCATCACAACGGCTGTCGTGAAAATAATCGAAGCAACAGCTTCAAGAATGCCGTTTGTTGAAGTAACAAGAATTGCAACTTCTTTGGTGAGCATTCCTTTTGAGAAAATGACGAGCGAGCCAAGAACAAACACTGTATTGGCCATTGAGCCGAAGAAGGCAGAAACAGCAATTACAGAGCGTTTGTCATCAGTTGCAAAGAAAATCGACAGCAGACATGCTACAAAAGCCGAAATTGAAGCTGCGATTGTTTTTGGCAATGCTTCAATTGGAGATAAAATTGTGTAAAGCAAGGCAGCAACAAGCGCGCCAAGCAATGCCGAAACGATGTAGCCAGCAATTTTCGGCATTTCCTTAATTTTGCTCAAGCCTGAATAAACAAGCCATGTTACAACCGCAATCAAAAGGCGCGGAACAATTGAAACAAGCGGATTAACGAAGAACGGATCCAATGCTCCGGCTGGAGAAATAGCTGCACGTATCAAGCTATAAAGACCAAAAACGAATGCCGTCACAAGACCAACAACAGGGCCTTCGATAATTGTGCCGACAATTACAGGCACATGCAGAAGAGTTACAGAAACTGTCGGTGAGCATGGAATCATTCCCAAATTTGTCAAACCGAGCAGAATAATGAGGGCGCTCAAAACACCCGCCGTAGAAATTTTTCTAAGTTTTGTATTCATGGGCTTAATATGACATTTTTTGAAAAAATGTTCAAGACTTTTTCTTGGTTTTATATAAAATTATATGCTCAAAGCTCGTAAACTTATTATGTGACTATTTCTTTTCGTCATTAGTATATTGATAAAATTTCAATCCTATACTTTCAACGGATTTTTTTAATTCTTCTGGATCTTCATGTTTTTCATTAGCAGAAAATTCTTTCACATATCCGCCGAAAATCCATACATAGAAAATATCTCCTTCGTTTCTATCTAATGGATCATGTTCTTGCTGCTGAATATAATACCATGGAGCTGTAATGCCATCTATCGTTTCTGTTTCAACTGTTTTTGCAATTGCAGGAATAACCATTCCTTTGAATACAACTTTTCGAGATTGTTCGACCCAACCGTTGCATCTGAAATCACAGCCTTTTATTTCTACAGCTTTTCCTTTTAAAGAATTGGTATCTCGCATTTTTAGATTTTCTGTAATGTATATTTCATTTCTAACTTTATAAGCCTTTATTCCATTTATTTCTATAATCATGTCTGATGGAATTTCTTTTGTAGACCAGAAATAAGATTCGTCTTCAAGATTATACAGACAGCCAATAAATGTGCCATTGTTTGAATCAGGCAAATAGCGATATTTTGAATCAAGATTCAAGTTTCCGTTGTTATCTGTGCAGATTATCTTATTAGCCCATTCAGTTCCTTTTACATTTGAAAAAGAAATAACACCTTTATTAATTGAATATTGTCCTTCAAAGTTGTAGCCATCGCCACCTTTAGTTCTAAAATTTGAAACAAAAGTATTGTCGGCTTTGCATTTCAAGTAATCTCCAAATTCATTTTGAGTGACTAATACATCTTTTATTTGCGCATCCGTTAATTCATTAGTTTGCGAAAAAGCTTTTGAGATAAATAATAAAACAAATAAAAATACAGCAAATCTTTTCATTTTTCTTTCCTAAAACAGTACCCCAGTGCGGGCGTCCGTGTAACAACTAGCTGCGCCGCAGCGGGCTTAACTTGAAGCTCCGCTACGGTCATGCATCGGGGTTCGCTCATTTATAAAATCAGTGTGAAGAATAACTTCTTTTCCTAGTTTTTTTGCATAAGCTATTTCTTTTTTCACTTGCTCACCGATATATCCGTTAAGATTTACAACGTAGATGGCATCTGAAATTTGAATTTTACTAAGATGCGCTTCGTTCAGGTGTTTTATATCATCGTCGCTTAATTCGATATTCTCTTCGTTGTAGACACACTGCAAGACATTCATGTTGTGAGATTTTTCCAAAATAAATGCGATTTTTTTCATTTCATCCGCAAATCGCATACTTCCACAGATTGTAACTACTCTCAAAAAGGTGTTGCTCCTTTAGGTCAATTGAAGCTTTGCTATGTGGTTTTCCATATAACTTCGTCTACCAGTTTTTTGGTGGGTCAAAATCCTTAAGGTGTCTAGTCCATTCATAACTAAATTCATTAAGATAATTTGACCAAATCCAGCCAATATATTCTGTCTCTGTTTCAACCAAAACCCAAAATCCGTTTTTTCCTTCCATTTGAGTTATTGCAGGGTCAATGCTCAAGACTCTTACTTCAGTTCCTTTTTTAAGAAGTTCTATTACATTTGCGTCTTTAGAATTTGATGTTCGCAAACGAAGGTTATCATCAGTTATGTAAGTCTGATAATAAACTTCGCTCATAGATGTTGCACCATCTATGCCTAATAACCATATACGATGATGACTGTTTTGGTCAAAAATTTTATCTTCGTCGTCAGAATAAACATATGTCTGGTCGTGCATATTCCTTCTAAGAATCTTTCTTCCCTGAAGATAATAATATTTAGTCGGGATAGACATTAATGCATTATACTTTTCTGCATCGCTGAAAGATTGCCAGACACAGTCTATGCTGTTCATTACAAAATCTGAGCCATCAAAAGATATAATAACTGTATCAATACCAATACCTGAATTAAACTTCAGATATATAATTGGAGGTTCGCAACTTATAATGGAATAATCCATAATTCCTGAACTATAATTATTAAATGATTTATAATAGTAAACTTTTTCTTTATACAGAATAACAAAAACAAATTTATAATTTTTCTCTGGTTTTATTGAATCTTGAGAAATGTTTACATCATTCAGATAATAAAAAGAAAAATCATTTGTTCCAGAAAGATATGTACCGTTTTTAACAATGTACTCTTTTACAGCGTTATTTGCTTTTTCAAACTTCTTATTATCAAAAGTATTAGGGACCCAATCTTCTGAATAGATGTTTTCCAAAAAGCAAATTGAAATTATAAAAAGTAAAAAAAGTTTTCTGATTATTCTTTTCATTTTTTTCTCCTATGCGCCTCAAGTAGTGGGTGTCAGCAGAACAACTAGCTATACCACAGCGGGCTTAACTTGAAGCTCCGCTGCGGTCATACGTCGGTTTTGGTTATTTCTTTTTAGCTGAAGTTGCTTTTTTGTACTCTTCAGTATTGCGCTGATAAAGTTCCTTTAATTTGGCTATGCGGTTGTCATCGAGCGGGTGCGTTGAAAGCCATTCCGGCATAGAGCTGCCGCCGCCGCTGAGCGATTTAAGCTTTTGAAGCATAGAAAGGCCGCCGTCCGGGTTATACCCTGCGCGTGCAGCGTATAAGCTTCCGAGATTGTCTGCTTCATATTCGTTCTGCCGCGAATAAGGCAAAACGATGCCGTACTCTGAACCAAGACCATAAGCTACAGAAAAAAGCGCAGCACTTGTATCTGATTTCATTGAGCTTTGAACGACAGACCCTACAAGCGAAATAACTGTCTGCTGGCTCATGCGCTGTGCGCCGTGCCTTGCTGTTACGTGGCCAAGCTCGTGGCCCACAACATAAGCAAGCTCTTCGTCAGAAGCAATTGCCATAAGACCAGAATAAACTGCAATCTTTCCGCCCGGAACGGCAAAAGCATTTACCTGCTCGTCTTCAATAACGTGATACTCCCACTGCGTTCCTTCGGGCGCATCTTTGCCCACAGCCTGAATAAGCCGCTTTGCAACTTCATCAAGACGCTTATTGTAGGTGACATTCGTAGAAAGCTTGCTTTCTTTCAGAATTTCATTATAAGACTCTGTGCCGAGCTGCTGCTCTTCTTCGAGAGACATCAAAATAAGCGCATTCTTGCCGGTGCTTTCAACCTTGCTATAAGCACAGCAAAAAAATGGTACTGCAATCAACAAAGCAATAATTACAGCTAATCTTTTCATGGGAAAGTCCTCCATGTCTTTTCTACTGAAACGGCAACAGCCGATTTTTAGAAACTTCGACTATACCGTTGATTTAGTTATTTTATGAAAAATGATATATGAATGCAGAAAGTTACAAAAGGCGAGATTTTTGTTAATAGCCGAATTTGCCTTCGAGAGATTCGTCGTTTTTTACCCAGTCTGAAACAGGAATAACGTTGAAATGATCTTTGTCTTTTCTGATATAGACAGTTTCTATGCCGGCGTTGATTACTGTGCGCTTGCACATTGAGCAGCTTGAAGCGTTCTTTACATATGAATTATCTGAAACTTCAAGCCCAACCAGATAAAGCGAAGCACCAATCATTTGGTCGCGGCTTGCGCTTATTATGGCGTTTACTTCGGCATGAACTGAACGGCAAAGTTCGTATCTTTCTCCGCGCGGAATCTGCATTTTCTGCCTTATACATTCGCCGATGTCAGAGCAGTTTTTTCTGCCACGTGGCGCGCCTACATAGCCGGTTGAGATAACTTCGTCGTTTTTGACGATTACAGCACCGTAGCGGCGGCGCAAGCATGTGCTGCGCTGAGAAACCATTTCAGCCAAATCAAGATAATAATTGTGCTTATCGCGTCTTTCCATAAGATTCCTCCGCTGCTCAGACAATGCTTTTGCCGACAAAGCAAAATGTCGGCACTTCACCAGCTTCGTCGATGCAGCCGTCAACGCCGTCGTTAAAGAAAGAGAAGCCGCCAAGAATTATTGTTGAGTCTGTAAAATTTGATTTAGGCTTGCGCAAGATAAGCAGCTCAGCAGAAGAAAGGGCCGTGTCCCATTTCCGTTTGTCGAAAGAGCTGCGTATTTCGTCATCTGAAATTTGGAATTCATTTCCTACTTCTATGCTGACGTAGGCAACGGGAGGTAGTTCCTCTGTTGTAAAAGGAAGCATCTGCTTGTAGATTCTTTCAGAAATTTCTTCTGCGTTCATACAATACAGTTTAGTAGCATAACCGCTAAAAATCAAGTTTCAGTTAAGTGTAACGAGCTTCTCAACTTAAGTTGATATTAGCGGTTAAAAGCGCCAACAACTTGCAATGCATAAGCAAAGCAAGTCATTGACCTCATTATAATTTTCGGTAAAAATGCCGGAAAATCTGATTCTCTTTTCAGCTTTTTTACAAGTTATATTCTATCAAAAGATGCTATATCAGCTTCGTAGTCAACACCGGCAATGTCAAAACCGCTTGTAGCAAGGAAGTCGTGCCTGTAGCCTGCAAGGTCTGTAAGCTGCGCGCTGTTCTCGCTTGTTACAGTCGGCATAATGCGGCTTACTTCAGCTTGAACTTCTGGGTTCATCTCAAGGTCGTCAATTCTGATGCGGTTTTCTTCATCAACAGGAACAGGCGTCTTTGAACGGTCTTCGCTGATGTAAAGGCGTTCTGCAAAAAGGCGGTTAATCTGCTCGATACAACCTTCGTGCGTTCCGCGAGCCTTCATCACCTTGAAAAGCACAGAAAGATAAAGCGGAATAATTGGAATTACCGCGCTTGCGCGTGTAACAAGGCCTTTGTTTACAGAAACATAAGCGTGGCCGCCGAATGAAGCCATTTTTGCGTCAAGCTCATGCGCAGTCTTTTCAAGATGTTCCTTTGCCTTGCCGATTGTGCCGCTTCTATAAATTGCGTGCGAAACTTCCGGCCCGATGTATGAATAAGCAATAGTCATACAGCCGTTTGCAAGAAGATTTTCCTTTGAGAGCTTGTCAATCCAAAGCGCCCAGTCTTCGCCACCCATAACTTTTTGCGTATTCACAATTTCTTCGTCTGTTGCAGGTTCAGCTGAAATTTCTTTGAGTTCGCCTGTAAAAGGGTCAATCGTCATGCCTGAGAAAACCTTGCCCGTCGGCTTGAGCACAGACTTGTACATAACGCCTGTATCCGGGTCTACGCGCACAGGGCTTGCAAGGCTGTAAACCACAAGGTCAAACTTGATATTCTGAGCTTTAGCTTCGTCAACAACCTGCTGCTTTATAGCATGAGAAAATGCATCGCCGTCAATTGTAACAGACTTGATATTCTCTTTTTTGGCAGCCGCATCAAAAGCAAGGTTGTTGTACCAGCCCGGTGTTCCCCATTTTGTTGCGCTTCCTGCTTTTTCAAAAGAAACGCCGATTGTAGATGCGCCGTAGCCAAAAGCGGCTGTAATGCGGCTTGCAAGGCCGTAGCCGTTTGAACAGCCGAGCACAAGCACATTTTTCGGGGCAGCCTTGCTGTCTTTTGATACGCTCTTTCCGGCTTTTGCTCTTTCAGCAGCCTGAGCCTTTACAAATGCAATCTGATCTTCAACAGCCTTTTTGCAGCCTGCCGGATGTGCATTCAAGCAAATATTGCTTCTAACCATTGGTTTGATAATCATTTTGTTCTCCTGTGCTTATTTATCAGCGTTGCCCACAAGGCACATCCATGTGGCTTCTGCAGCAACTTCGTCGCCTACATAAGTCACGCCCTGCTGCTTAATCATGTGTGGTGAAACGCGCAAGTTCTGCACTTCAAGGCGAACTGTGTCGCCAGGACGCACCTGATGGCGGAACCTTACTTTATCAACTGTAGCGAGAAAGAAAAGCGAACCGTCTTCAAATATATGCTGTGCGCTCATACCTGCACCGCCAGCCTGAGCCATTGTTTCAACTAAAATAACGCCTGGAACAACTGGATATTCCGGAAAGTGGCCTTTAAAGAAAAACTCTTTATCGGTAAAAGTACGCTCTGCAACAACTTTGTCTTTATCAGCACTTATAATGCGGTCAACAAATTTGAACGGGTCTCTATGCGGAAGCAAAGATTCAATATCATCTGTCAAAAAATCGCTCATATCTGTTCCTTAAGCCTTATATTTCTTGAAAATAACTACGCCGTTATGGCCGCCAAAACCGAGCGAGCCAGAAGCTGCGCAGTTAATCTCGCCTTTTACGCCAACATTCGGAACATAATCTAAATCGCAGCCATGCTCCAAATCAGGCTCATCAAGGTTGATTGTAGGCGGGAAGAAGCCGTCCTGAATTGCCTTAACACAAACAGCAGCTTCAATTGCGCCGGCTGCACCAAGACAGTGGCCAGTCATACTCTTTGTAGAAGAAATCTTCATTTTATAAGCATGTTCGCCGAAAGCCTTTTTAATCATTTCTGTTTCAGAAGGGTCGTTAATCGGTGTTGAAGTTCCGTGTGCGTTGTAATAATCAACCGCCTCTGGCTTCAAGTTTGCGTCTTTGAGAGCCTTTACGATTGCAGCTGCACCGCCTGAACCGTCTGGATTCGGGCTTGTAATATGATAAGCATCGCTTGAAGCGCCGTAACCGGCAAATTCTGCGTAAATCTTTGCGCCGCGTGCCTTTGCGTGTTCTTCTTCTTCAAGAATAAGTACTGCTGAGCCTTCGCCCATTACAAAGCCTTCGCGGTTTTTGTCAAACGGACGGCTTGCCTTTTCCGGATTGTCGTTATAAGAAGAAGCCAAAGTCTGAAGCACGCTGAAAGCTGAAATGCCGTAGCCTGTTACTGTAGCTTCTGCACCGCCGGCAAGGCAAACATCAATCCTGCCAGAACGAATCTGGTCAAGAGCCGTTCCAAGAGCATCTGTACCTGAAGCACAAGCTGTTGCAAGAGACATTGACGGGCCTCTGATGTTGAAAAGCATACTTACATTGCCCGGCGCTTCATTCGGAATGAGCATCGGAATTGAAAGCGGCGGAACACGGTTCGGAGCAACCTGGAAGTATTTTCCCATAGAAGATTCAAGAACTTCAAAACCGCCGATACCTACACCGAGAATAACGCCTGTGCGGTCGCCAAGCTCGCCGTCCATATCTGCTTTTGAAAGGCCAGCATCCTGCAAAGCCATTGCAGAAGCGGCGGCGGCAAACTTTGTAAAGCGCGCCATCTTTCTTGATTCCTTGCGGTCAACCCACTGTGTTACGTCAAAATCTTTAACTTCACCGGCAATTTGAACGCTATAGCCGGTTGCATCAAAACCTGTAATCTTTGCGATGCCGCTTTTGCCTGCGCACAAAGAAGCCCAAGTTTCGTCGATTGAATTGCCAACAGGTGTAACTGCACCCAAACCAGTAACTACAACTTTTCTCATGTTAAGCCCCCATTCCGCCATCTACGCCCAAAACTTGCGCAGTAATATATGTTGATAAATCTGAACCTAAGAAAACAGCCGCATTTGCAACGTCCAAAGGTTTTCCGCTTCTCTTTAATGGAATTGTATCAAGCCAGCCTTTGCGTGCTTCTTCTGAAATTGCGTCTGTCATGTCTGTTTCAATAAAGCCCGGCGCAATTGCGTTTACTCTTACGCCACGGCCGCCAACTTCTTTTGCAAGGCTTTTTGTATAGCCGATAAGACCGGCCTTGCTTGCGGCATAATTCACCTGGCCGCCCTGACCGTGAAGTCCGACGATGCTAGACATATTGATGATTGAACCGGCACGCTTGCGTATCATGTCGCCGGAAATAATCTGACAAGTGATGAACACAGCTGTAAGGTTTACGGCTATAACGTCATCCCAGTCCTGCTTTTTCATGCGGAACGAAAGACCGTCGCGTGTAATGCCTGCATTGTTTACAAGAATATCGAAAGAACCGGCTTCTGCAAGCGCGGCCTTTACTGTTGCCGTAAGAGCATCTGCATCTGCACAGTTTGCATAAATCTCGTGAAAGGCTGAGCCCTTCTCTGCTGCAAATGCTTCAAGCTCTGCCTTTGCCTGCGAAGGTTTTGTGCACAAGCCCCAGACTTCACATCC
This sequence comes from Spirochaetales bacterium Spiro_07, assembly GCA_001603145.1. Lineage (GTDB taxonomy): Bacteria > Spirochaetota > Spirochaetia > Treponematales > Treponemataceae > UBA1240. The sequence continues at coordinate 78,757 of LVBI01000014.1, forward strand.
TTCTTCCAAATAGCGGCGGGCAATTTCTTTGCCCAAACCGCGGGAAGAACCTGTAATTAAAGCTTTTTTGTTCTGTAAAAGGCCCATAACCCTCTCCTATTTGTTTTCTATAAAATCTTCCCACTGAAAAGCCGGAATTGTTTCAATGTTGCCGCTGTCGCGCCAAAGTCCGTTCAAGACTTTTCCAGGCCCAACTTCCAAAAATTTGAATTCATCTGAACTGCTCTTGCAGAAATCAGCAATTGCACTTTCTTCAGAAGTCCACAAAACAGGGTGTGTCAGATGCTTTATGCAGTTTACTTTTGCTTCTTCTGCGCTCTGAACCTGCTTGCCTGAAACATTCGAAAAAATCGGGAATTTCGGGTTGTTGAAATGCAACTCGTCAAGAACCTTTTCAAACTGGTCTGCCGCTCTCTGCATCAAAGGCGAATGGAAAGGGCCTGCAACTTTGAGCGGAATATAACGCTTTGCACCTGCTTCTTTAAGAGCTTCGCCGGCTTTTTCAAGTCCGTCTTTTGTGCCGGAAAGTACAGTCTGGCGCACGCTGTTAAGGTTAGCCGCAAAAACACCGTCTAAGCCTTTAACAGCTTCAATTACAGCTTCCGGAGTAAGACCGATACAAGCAGCCATGCCAGGCGCATTGCCCTGAGATTCAGCAGCAATGCCTTCGCATACAGCCTGCATGATTTCGCCGCGGCGTTTTACAGCATAAGCTGTTTCTTCAAAAGACAGAACGCCGGAAACGCAAAGTGCGCTCCATTCGCCCAAGCTGAAACCGGCAGCCACGGCTGGCTCTGCACCGAATTTCTTCAATATTTCAACAGCAGCAAGAGAAGCCGCCGTAATTGCAATCTGGCTGTTGTCGCTTCTTGCAAGCTCGGCTTCTGTAGAATTCCACAAAAGAGCAGGCACATCAATTCCGATAACCTTGCCGAACTTATCGAGAACAGCCTTGCCTTCTGCGTGTTTTTCGCATACAGCTTTCATCATTCCGGGTGTCTGTGCGCCCTGCCCCGGAAACGCAAAAATGTATTTTACCATGTCAGTGAACATCCTCCCCAAGTCAATCCTGCGCCAAAACCGGCAAGCAGAATCTTCATGCCGTGTTTCAAAATTCCGCGTTCAGCCAAATCTACAAGCGAAATCGGAATAGAAGCACTTGATGTATTTGCATATTCTTCAAGTAATATAGGAAACTTTTCAATCGGATAATTGAGACGCTTTGCAGCGGCGCGTATGATGCGCTCGTTAGCCTGATGGCAGACAATCAAATCAACATCGTCAATCGTCAGTTTGTCTTTTTCCATCAATGTCTGAATTATTTCAACCATTTTGCCAACCGCAAAACTATAAACAGCGTGACCGTCCATGCGTATTTTAAGCTTTTCTGAATCAAGATAAAGCACGTCTGCGCCTTTGCCGTCCGCACCCAAAATGAAAGAGCCGAATGTATCTGCACCGTCGTCCGTCCTTTCAAGAACAACTGCACCGGCGCCGTCGCCAAAAAGAATGCATGAGCTGCGGTCGCTCCAGTCCACAATCTTTGAAAGCATTTCAGAGCCAACGATAAGCGCATGTTTCCAGTTCATCTGGTTGAGCATAGAACGGCCAACCTGCATTGCATAGATAAAGCCCGAACAAGCAGCCGTCAAATCGAATACGGCAGCTTTAGACGCGCCAAGCCCTCTCTGAATAAGACAGGCGTTTGACGGAAAACTCCAATGCACAGCCGTAGCGGTTGAGCATACAATCAAGTCAATATCTTCAGCCTTAACAGAACAGCCGTTTGACTGCGCGTTCAGCAAAGCCTGCGCCGCGGCATTTGTACCGAGCGTAGCAGAATTTTCATCTTCAGAACAAACATAACGGTTGCCTATGCCCGTATGCGAACGAATCCATTCATCAGATGTTTCAAGCTCTTTGGGCAGCTCGCTGTTCAAAACTTTTTTTCTTGGAAGAGCCTTGCCGGCTCCAACAATCTTTACAGCCATATTATCCCCATATTTAGTAGCAAACAAATTGACAATATCAAATATAATGTCATGAACGGCTTATGATGAACAAAATTGCAAAAATTGTCAATAACAATTAGTTAGATGAGCAAAGCTCATTAATTTTGCGAAAAGCCAATGATGACTTTTTGAAGCAAAACTGTCAACTCACATAAAAAACCATGCTAATATAAATAGTGGAGAAATTATGGCAAATCAAATAACTAACGATGATATTAAATCAAAAATTAAAACGATTTTTGCTTATCTGAACCAAAATCTTTACGGCAAAGAAGAAGCCGTGAGGCTTGCGCTTTTAAGTGCCGTTGCTAATGAAAGCATTTTCTTTATGGGGCCGCCCGGAACAGCAAAAAGTATGATAAGCCGCCGCATTGCAGCCGCGTTCAGCGATTTTTATAAAAAAGGCGAAGACGGCAAACTTAAGTTCACCACAGAGGACGGCGGCTATTTTGAATATCTGATGAACGAATTTTCTACGCCGGATGAAATCTGCGGCCCGATTGACCTTTCTGCGCTTAATGAAAAGCCGAGCCGCTATGTGCGCCAGACAAAAGGCTATCTGCCGAGTGCAAACGTTGCCTTTCTTGATGAAATCTGGAAGAGCGGTCCCGCAATTTTGAACACGCTGCTTACAATTATAAACGAAAAGAAATTCCACAACGGTAGCAAAGTTGAAAATGTGCCGCTTGTATCGCTTGCAGCGGCTAGTAACGAACTGCCCGAAAAAGACCGTGGACTTGAAGCCTTGTGGGACAGGTTCGTTCTGCGCGTGTTCGTAAATCCGGTTGAAACCGAAGATGACTTCTTCAAAGTTGTTGATGACGGAAACAAGGATTTTGCCCCGACTGCGGAACAGGCTGCATCTTTGCTTAAAATTGATGATGTAGCAAGCTGGCAGGCTGAAATCAACAAAGTTACGCTGAGCGACGAAGCAAAAGAAGTGATTTCTGCAATTAGAAAAGAGCTTGCACTTCTTAACACTGACGAAAACCACAAAGATGACGAAGCATATTATGTTTCAGACCGCCGCTGGAAAAAGATTGTGCATATTCTAAAAACAAGCGCATTCTTGAACGGACGTAATGCTGTAGATTTAATGGACTGTTCTCTTATCGAATACGCAATCTGGAACACCGATAAGCAGCATGATGAAGTTGGCGGAATTATCGAAAAGATTTTGAAGCAGAATGGAATAAGTTTTGATAATGACACGCAGAAAATTGAAGACGACATAAAGGCTTTTGATAAATACGTTGATAAACAGTTTTATATAAAATCCAACAATAAGCTCAAGAAAGATCCTAAGGTTTTTGATACACCAGATTTGCTTAAACTTCGTTCTAACAAAGCTGATTCTGAATGGTATGAACGGATTTCAACAGAAATAAAAGATTCCTTAAAAGAAATTGATGACTTTAAAACTGAACAGGAAAAGCCTTTTAAGCAGAATCATTTTTCGGCACAAAAGTATTGCGATGTAATTATGTCAACCGTTAAAGCAGCCAGCGAACAGATAGAAAATTTGAAAGTTGAGCTTGATAAAGTTAAAGACAGATATTCTTCAGAAAAAAATGTTCCGCAGGCTTCTTCTGCAACAGAAAAAAAGCAGCCAAATTATTCAGCACCCAAAGCAAACCTTAGTACTGAAATGATTGCCGTGGACGGTGGCATATTTGAACGCGAGGGATATGATATTACGGTAAGCAGTTTTGAAATCGGAAAATTCCCTGTTACACAAAAACTATATCAAAGCATAATGGGCAAAAATCCAAGCAACTTTAAAGGTGAAAATCGACCTGTGGAATGTGTAAGCTGGTTAGATGCCGTGGAATTTTGCAATGCTTTGAGCAAAAAAGATGGACTTTCTCCATGCTATTCTGGAAGAGGCTCAAGCATAAAGTGCAATTTCAATGCAAACGGCTACAGATTGCCAACCGAAGCGGAATGGGAGTTCGCAGCTCGTGGCGGCAATCAAAGCGACGGATACGAATATTCTGGCAGTGATGACTTGGACGAAGTAGGCTGGTTTAAGTATAATTCAAGAAATGAAACACACGATGTAGGGCAGAAAAAACCGAATGAACTTGGCATTTATGATATGAGCGGAAACGTATGGGAATGGTGTAACGATTGGTATGACGATTACGAGGAGGTCGACCAGATTAATCCGCTCGGTGCTTCTTCAGGGGACTACCACGTCTTTCGTAGCGGTTCTTGGAGCAATATTGATGACATCTGTACTGTTTCTTGTCGGAACTACGACGATCCAGGCTACAGCGACGTCCATCTTGGTTTTCGGGTTGTGCGCTCCAGTTCTAAAAAATAGATGGAATAAATATACATGAGCATTTCCGACAAATCACGCAGATTTTCTCTTTTGGCGTTAGACGAGCTTGAAAAAATAATGCAAAAGTATCCGTCCATGCCAAAAATCAATTCATTGGGCGAAGAACAAATTTCATGGCTCAATGAACGCATACGCACTTTCCATGAAAGCGTTGTAAAAACTAATTGCAAGCGTTTTTCATTCTTGGACGAAAGCAAAGTCGTGCGAAATGCGATTGCTCATAGCACGGCGGAAGTTTCTAAAGCAGAAATCGAAGAGAACTGGCAGAAGTTCTTTGGTTTTGCAGATAAGGCAAAGATTGAACTTGAAGCAAACATAAAAAGAAGTGATTCCAACCGCAAAGAAATCCGCAAGTTTGAAAAGTTCGGTTCTTCAAAGTTCGGCAATGAACTTGAACGCAAACAGCTTTCGCAGGCTCTTGCTGACGAAATGGATTCATCGCTTAAAGACAGCGAAAAACTTGATTTTGCAGAAACCCAATCTTCAAAAGAAGTTCAGAAATTTCTTAAAGCTGAGAATCCGTTGCAAAAATCGTTGCTTGATTTTGCAAAAAAACATAACGAGCTTAATCAGCAGATTCAGTCAGAAATCCTTGAAACGCTTCAGACTGCTTATGATGAAACTGAAATTACAAATCCGGAGAATCCGTTTTATGCAGAAAATCTTTTTGTGCAAAACGCAAATCAGTTCACAGATGAAGATTTACTGAAAAATCTTGCAGAACATAAGGCAGAGCTTTGCACTACCCCAACCGGCAATGACAATTCGGCAAACTTTGATTTTTATCAGAAAAAGTATGAAGAGATTCTGAGACAAGCTCAGAATGACAAGAATCCACGGGGTGACGCGGTGGTTGAGCGTAGTCGAAACCACGAATTTGAAATCCTTGCGCGAAACCTCAAGGCAGATTTGCAGAAATCTTTGACCGAACGTTACACCGCATGGCAGCTCGAAGAAATCGACAAAAAACGGCGCGAATATCTTAAAGAGCTTTACAAAAAAATCGAGCAGTTCAAAAAGCTTGAAGAACTGCTTTCGCCTGTCATCAATAACTTTGGGCGTTTGTGGGATTTATCTAAAGGCAATTTCAACGATTACGGTTTTGAAATTCTTAAAGATTTTGCAGATATCCTTGAAAACGACGAATCTTTGAAAGAACTTGCAAATTTAATCGGCCGGCAAGAAGCCGAAAAAGAAATCTACGAGAAAGAGCTGCGTGAAAAAGTTGTGCTAAAAACAGAATATCACCCAAAGCCGGCGTACCGTGGTCAAATCAGCGGCTTGCGCTTAAGCGGCGAGATTACTTCTGCACTGCCAAGCGAGCTTGCAATGTCAAAGAACCCTGCGACACAGCGGTATTTTGCCCAAAAATTTGCAGAGAAAAAGCTGCTTTCGTATGCATACACAAACCGGCAGAAAACTTATCGCACTGAAACAACAACAAAAGAAGTTGAGGTTGCTAAAAAAGAAACCGAACAGAAAGGGCCTGTCATAATCTGCGTAGACACAAGCGGCTCAATGCAGGGTACGCCGGAGCGTGTAGCTAAGACTATCACGTTCGCGCTTGCAAAAAAGTGCCTTGATGAAGACCGCAAATGCTTTTTGATTTCGTTTTCCACAGAAATAGAAGTGCAGGATTTATCTGATTTTGAAAAGTCCAACGGTCTTGCGGAGCTTGTCGCGTTTTTGCGCATGTCGTTTAACGGCGACACAGATGCAAGCCCGGCGCTTGAAAAATCGCTGGAGCTTATGCAGACTAACAAATGGAAAAACGCTGACGTTCTTGCCGTTACAGACGGAGAAATGGGTGGCTTTTCAGCAAAACTCGTTTCTGATGTAAATGCACATAAAGAAAAGAAGTCTAAATTCTATCTTTTGGAAGTAGGCTATTCTGGAAATCCAGAAGTTATAAAAGTGTTTGACGAGCACTGGCAGTATGACACAAACGCAAGAGATTCAATGCGCCATCTTGTAAGACAGCTGCATGATTCTCAGTTCGTTTAAAATAAAAAAGGGAGACGAACGTATCCTCTCCCCCAAACAGGCTCCCGCGATTCATGTTAAATATTCTAAGGCATCATGGCAAATGTCATATGTTTATGCAATTTTTCAAGAGATGTAGCAACAGCATCAAGCCCGTTCATAGATCTACACCGTTTAAGAAATCAATGGCATTAGCTACTTTATATCATTATGCTAAATTGCCATGACTTTGTGCCAAAACCTGAGACTAATTGCCTTGACTTTAGGTAATAAAAGCCATAAAATTGCATTGATTTTGTACTAAAGATAAAGGGAATAACCATGACTTCAGGATTCAATAGGAAAATTCTTGAAAATTTAAGAAACTGGAAAACTTCTCCAAGCAGAAAACCTCTTGTTTTAAGAGGAGCCAGACAGGTTGGCAAAACAACAGTTATCAAGAAATTTGCTGAAGAATTTGACAGTTTCATATATTTAAATCTAGAAATTGCCGCTGATAGAAAACTTTTTGAAAATGAACTCGATGTGCATCAGCTTTTTCAGATGATTTGTCTTGAAAAAAATATTTCGCCAAAAGGTCAGATCCTTTTGTTCATTGATGAAATTCAAAACTCTCCAAATGCTGTAATGCAAATGAGGTATTTTTATGAAGATTTTCCGGAACTTTTTGTTATAAGCGCAGGTTCTCTTCTTGAAATCATGATGGACATGCATAAGATAAGCTTTCCTGTTGGCCGTGTGGAGTACCGCTATCTTTTCCCCATGACATTTGAAGAATTCCTGGAAGCCATGGATGAAACCATGTCATTGGAATATTTCCGGCAAATACCACCGCCTTCCTTTGCACATAAAAAGCTTATGGAACTTTTCAGGCTCTATACATTTATTGGAGGTATGCCGGAAGCTGTTTCTAGATATAAAGAAACCAAAGATTTTGTACAGGTTGCGTCTGTTTACGAATCTCTTTTTTCATCTTTTAAGGATGATGTTACAAAGTATGCCAAAAACTCTAACGAAACGAACATAATCCGGCATGTAATAGAGACAGCCCCTTTTGAAGCAGCAAAGCGAATCACATTTGAAAAATTTGGCAATTCAGGTTATAAATCCAAAGAAATTGGCAATGCACTTAGAATTTTAGAGCGTACCATGATTTTATACCTACGTTATCCTGTCACGTCTTTTTCGTTGCCTTTTTTGCCGGACTTAAAGCTTAAACCATATCTCCAGTTCTTAGATTCGGGACTTTTGAATCATGCACTTGGAATTACAAGCTATTATTTTAAGAATGATTCTTTAAGTGAGCTTTACAATGGAAAACTTGCAGAACTTATTGTAGGGCAGGAACTTCTTGCAAAATCATGCTTGAAATTAGAAAAACCGATTTTTTGGGTACGCGAAAAAAAGCAGTCCAACGCAGAGCTTGATTTTCTGACTGTAAAAGATGGAAATGTCATTCCTGTCGAAGTAAAGAGCGGCAAAACCGGAACATTGCGCTCTCTTCACTCTTATATAGAAAATTCAAATGCAAATTTTGCCTTACGGCTCTATAGCGGCGAGTATTCCGTAGAACATGCCGTTACTCCCGTACAAAAAAAGGAATACACCCTTATAAATCTTCCATTGTATCTAGCCTCCCGCATAGAAGATTTTGTAAGCATCGAATGAACGAACCCCGACGCAGAGTGTGCGGGGTATCGTTCGTTCTGCTAAGGAATTGCACTCAGGTTTAATACCCTTTATTTCGCCCCAGAGGGGGATGTTTCCTACGGAAACAGGTATTAAACCCTCGGCACGAATAAAAAATTTAGAAGTTTGTTTCGTATCTTCCTTGTCCTGCTTTTGCCGCAAAAACAAATCATTATTTCATAGACAAATAAGCTTGATTTTCGCTATAATCTAATCAGCGCGTTCGTTTTGCGCTTATCTGCGGAACAAAGCGGTGCTTTTCAGCCTGCTCTGCCGTCTATGAGGAACATTTAATGCCTAAAATTGAAGTTAACGAAAAACTTTTTTTTAACCTGCTTGGTAAAAAGTATGATTATGCAAAATTAGAGAACCGCCTTGAAAGCGGAAAAGCAGAACTTGACGAAAAACCGGACGAATCGCTGCCGGAAGATCAGCGTGTCATTAAAATTGAGCTTAACGACACAAACCGCCCGGACTTATGGTCAACAGCCGGTATTGCACGATGCCTTCGAATTCATGACGGCGGCAAGCGTACCGATTATTCAGAATTTCTTTCTACAAAAAGCAAGACCTGCGATTTCGGCAACCGCGTTGTAAACGTAAATGCTAACATCAAAGATATAAGACCTTTTATGACAGCATTTGTCATTTCCGGCAAACCGATTGATGAGCCGATGCTTCTCGACATCATTCAGACTCAGGAAAAACTTTGCTGGAACTACGGCCGCAAACGCCGCTCAATTTCTATGGGTGTTTATCGCTCGGCAAACATTCAGTGGCCTGTAACTTATCAGGCTGTTGACCCGGACAAGACATCTTTTGTTCCGCTCGGCTGCGAAGAAAAAATGACTTGCCGCCAGATTTTGAGCGACCACCCGAAAGGAAAAGAATACGGCTGGATTCTTAAAGACGCAAAAATGTTCCCGCTTCTAACAGACTCAAAAGGCGAAGTAATGTCTATGGCACCTATCATCAACAGTGCAACTCTCGGCGCTGTTCAAGTTGGCGACAAAGACCTTCTTGTTGAAATGACTGGAACTGACATGGCTTCTCTGCTGCTTTCAACATCAATTGTTGCATGTGACTTTAAAGATGCCGGCTACGAAATTCTGCCTGTTCAGGTTAACCATCCGTATGAAACAGGTTTCGGCAAATCAATTGTTACACCTTATTATTTCCAGGAAACTACTTCTACAACAATTAAGGCTGTAAACAAGCTTTTGGGTTCAGACTTTACAGAAAAAGAAGCTCTTGACCTGCTTGCAAAACTTGACGTAACAGCTGAAGTTAAAGACGGAAAAATTGTAGTAACACCGCCGCCATACCGCAACGACTTCTTACACGAAGTTGATATTATTGAAGACATTATGATGGGCAAAGAGCTTATCAATTTTAAGCCTGAAAAACCGAATGATTTCACAATCGGACGTCTTTCAAAGCTTACAACTTTCAGCCGCAAGGCAAAAACACTTATGGTCGGCTTAGGCTATCAGGAAATGATTTTCAATTACCTCGGTTCAAAGCGCGATTATATTGACCGCATGAATATTGATGGTTCTAAAGTTATTGAAATTTCTAACCCAATGACAGAAAACTATCAGTTTGTCCGCCCTTCAATCATTGCTTCTCTGCTCGGCGCAGAATCTAGTTCTGGCAACGCTGTTTATCCGCACAAGATTTTCGAAATCGGCAAGGTTGCATATCTTGATGAAAACGAGAACACCGGAACAAAGACGCGCCAGAGCCTCGGTTTTGTTACAGCCGTAAGCGATGCAAACTTCAACACAGCAGCCAGTGAAGTTGCCACAATCCTGCACTTCCTTGATCATGAATATCTTGTAAGCGAGAGCGATGATCCGCGCTTTATCCCTGGAAGACAGGCAAATATTCTGATGAAGACTTCTGACGGCAAGACTAAAGTTGTCGGCATTTTCGGCGAAGTTCATCCAGCTGTGCTTGAAAATTGGGCTATTGCAGTGCCATGCTTTGCCGGTGAGATTGACCTTGAAGATTTGCTGAACTAAGTGTTTCGCGATAGCTTTTCTACAGGAAAGGCTCTTCACGCGAAACGACCAAGTTTTGCTCCGCAAAACTTGTAAATTGTCATGCAAGACACGGCAATCTTTAATGTTTATACAGCAAATCAATAGATTTCCGGGTCAAGCCCGAAAATGACAATCGATGAATTGTAAATTGTCATGCTGAACTTGGTTCAGCATCTACACCGCATATAGCGTAGCGTTCGGAATGACAAACAAAAAAAGCCGCAGAAAAAACTGCGGCTTTTCTTTTTGGCGTGTGAACTAAGAGAACTGCACAAAAACTGATTAAATATAGAACCTCAGCTCCTTATGCTGCACAAGGTTTTCATGCACGGCGATTATATATGTACCGAAGAACGACGTAACTGTATCGATTGCGGCGGCGGCAGAGCACAAGAAGAATGCAGCAGGCTTGATGATAAGATAGCTCGTGTCAAAGCCTCTGCCATAAAGTGAGCACATAACCGCAAGCGCAATTATCGGACCGTCTTTTGTGAAAGAACCAAGCAAGAACGATAGAACAAAAGCCATAGACATAATCCACGGCAGCTCGTTCCAGATTTTCATGTCTGAATAAGACTGCGAAATGACGACAAACGAAATGCTCAAAACCATTGCCGCGCCGCCGCGTGCAAACGTTGAGAAAACCGGCAGACACACAGAGCTTATCCGCGAATGAATACCGAGGCTTTCCTTTGCATGGCGGATGCTGACGCCCAAAGTAAGGTTGTAATCGCCAGAGAAAAAAGCCGTGATGATTGAAGCCGTGCTTGCAAAAAGAACCCTGTAAGGGTGTCTCTCTCTGAAAATTAGCCTCAAAAGCAGCGGATAAATTATCAATATAATGGCGGCGGCATCAGCACCAACAAGAAGAATCAGGTGAACGAGCGAGCTGTTCCTCCAAATACTTGGAAAATTCATCATCCAAGTGCAAGAAACGGCGATAAGACCGACCGCAAGCATATCGATGAAGAAGCTGATAACGGCATAGCTTACGCGCGACAAAGAATCGAACAAAGTGAGCGTCGGCTTTGCGCCGGCTTTTTCTGAAGCACAGCCTGCACCGGCAAAACCTGCAAGCACATAAAGCGGCAGCAGATAAGAACCTTCCAAAAACGAAGAAAAATTCGAAACAGGAAAAAGCTTCATTATATTTTCAGGGATTGAAAGCGTATAAACAGTTGTCGCTTCTTCAACAGAAATTGGAATGCGCGGCGGCTGAAAGACAAGCACAGAAAGCACGCCAAGCACCGTAAAAGCGGCGGTCGTAATAAGCGCAATAATCACGCAGTTAAAAGCCGTTCTCAAAAGCGCTTTCGATTCGCGTATTTCATAGACCGCAACAGTCATCGAAAAGAAAAGCAGCGGCAGCAGTGCGTAACGGCCGGCAGACAACGAAAAATCAGACAAATATTGAACAACTGCAATAGCCGAAGGATTTGAGCTTTGCAGGATAATCGACAGGACAATGCCCAAGGCACAACCCAATATGTATTTCAACCAAATTTTCATATATGGAAGAATACCTAACATTTGGGTTACGGTCAACGGTAATCGGGATTTTTACTACTTGAGCGGTTTGATTTGTTGATTTATAATGGAACAATGAAGAAAACGACTTTGATTGCCGGCAAAGATTATCCTGCCGGAACTGCTTATTCTACGTTTGCAGTAGAAGCTGAAAGAAATGTCTTGATTACATTGCCGTATGGCGTAGACAGCGACATTTCTCCATTGAACACAGAAACTATGGCATGGAACAGACCTTCACCGATTTCTGCCAGAGGCGCGGTTCTTAAAGCACTCAATGCATACAAGTCTTTGGATGAAGTTATTCTTGTTTTTGATGCGCAGTTCTTTGCCCCGGATTATACTTCAGGCGATATTGAAGGAATCTCTCACAGCGTTGATGACCTTATTTTGGGCTACAGCTACATGGCGCACGAAGCCATAACGCAGTTTGAAAAGCAGGGTTCAGGCCGTCTTGTTTTCATCTTGAAATATGCGCCAACTTCTGCAAACCCTGTTCGCTCAGGTCCAGATGTGCGCCCTGCAAGCATTCCGCTTTCAGTTGCACAAGACGCATACATTGCGCTCGCTGAAAATTACGCAGCACGCTTTGAGAACGACAAGCCTTATCAGATTACGCTTGTAAGGGCAGACACCAACAGCGATTCAGAAATCTGCACATGGCTTTTCTCTTATCTGAATGATTTGCAAAACCGCAAAACTTCGGGCTGGCTCAAAGTCGGTACTAAGACAGGCCGCGTTTTCTCTTTCTTGAAATAGCCAAGAAAGCGGTTCAATCTAGTTTAATCTAATTAAAAGGAAAAGAGGCATTCGGGGTAAAAGCTGATGCCTCTTCTTGTCTATCTGTGTTGGAACATTTGTTTGAAACTTTAACGAGCCCATCTCTTTCTTTTGAAACGATGGCATTGCGCATTATCTTAAGCACCATCGCCGGTTTTGCAATCGGCTTTGAACGAAAAATTCATCTTCAAAGTGCAGGACTTCGCACGCACATCTTAATTTGCTTGTCAACAACAGTCATAATGCTCGTTTCGCTTTATATTCCACAAGCTTATGGCGCCGGGCGCAGCGACCCTGCCCGAATAGCGGCGCAAATTGTTTCTGGCATCGGCTTTTTAGGCGGCGGCGCAATCTTGCATCAAGGGCTTAACATACGCGGCTTGAACTCGGCAGCTACGATATGGTCTACAGCCGGAATCGGCATGGCTATCGGCTGCGGCTTGATTGCAGTCGGTTTTCTCGCCGTCATTATTCTGATTATACTGATGTTTTCGCTTGAGCGCTTTGAGCAGAAACATTTTCCGGCAGAGCAGATAAAACATCTTGAGCTTATCTACAAAAATGACATGATTAACATGAAGCTGCTAAACCAGGAGCTTAAAAATCAGGGTCTGATTATAATCAACTATGATTTTTCAAAAGAACTTGCAGAAAAGCAGATACGAATTATCTATACGGTTAAAGTTCCTGATAACCTTGAAATTTCAAAACTTCTGGAAGGAATCAAATACATCGGCGACTTAGAAAAAATCAAGCTGAAATTTTAACAGCTTTCGTCATTTACCTACGCAGAACTGTGAAAACACAGTCTCAAGAATGTCGGCGCTTGTAACTTCGCCGGTCAATTCGCCCAAAGAAGCAACTGCATCTTCTATATCTTGCACGGCAGCATCAAGTGTAAAGCCTTCTTTTGTGCATAAAAGCGCATGATTGCATGATTCAAGAGCTTCCTCAACCGCATTTTTCTGCCGCTCGCTGCCAAGCCCGACCATTTCTTTTGAAGCGGCGCAAGTCTTCTGAAGAACAGCTGCCGTTGCTTTTGCAAGCTCTTGAATGCCGGTGCTTGTTTTGGCGCTTACGCCGAAAACTGGCAGATTCTTCCATTGTGGCGCCACAATTTTTGCTGCACATTCGGCAGCATCTTTATATTCGGTTTTGTCAATTTTGTTAAGCACAAGCAGAAGCGGAATCTCGCTTGTAGGTGCATTTTTTGCAGTAAAGCTTTTCAAAAATTCGCTGTCTTCATCTGTAAAGCCGCAAGCTGCATCAATCACATAAAGCACCGCATCAGACTGCTGAATCAATTCTCTTGTGCGCTCAACCCCGACTTTCTCGATTTCATCTTCAGTTTCGCGCAAACCCGCCGTGTCAAAAAGCCGCACAGGAATTCCGTCAAAAGATGCGTAGCTTTCTATAAAGTCTCTCGTCGTACCGTGAATGTTTGAAACAATCGCCCTGTCTTCTTTTAAGAGCAGATTGAACAAGCTAGATTTTCCGGCATTCGTCTTGCCGCAAAGCACAACTTCCGCGCCGTCTTGATAAAGCTTTTCAGCTTGCCAAGAAGACGAAAGCACCTTGAGTTCTTCAACCGCCTGGCGCAAAAGCGAATCGTCGAAAGTCTCTGAAATGTTTTCTTCATCTTCTGGATATTCGATGCCAACTTCTATAGACGCAAGCACTTTTAGAAGCTTTTCTTTTACGGCGTTTATCTCTGAAAAAAGTGCACCCTGCAAGCGGTTTGCCGCACGGCTACGGCTTTCGTCTGTCTTTGCGCCGATAATTTCCCTTACGGCTTCAGCTTTTGTAAGGTCAGCTTTTCCGTTAATAAAAGCGCGGAACGTGTATTCGCCTTTTTGCGCCGCCCTGAACCCGGCATCAAGCAATGCATGATAAACGCCAAGCACGGCAGAAGAACCGCCGTGACAGAACACTTCAACCATGTCTTCGCCTGTAAAGCTTTTCGGCGCTTTGTAAACGGCGGCCATCACTTCATCGATTTTCTGCTTGCTTTCCGGATCTATTATCCAGCCGTAGACTAGCGTGTTTCCGGCTGCTTCAAGCAAAGCTTTTGGTCTTGAAAAACATTTTGATGCAAGATCAATTGCGTTTTTGCCAGACGTGCGCACAATGCCAAGCGCCGCCGGTGCTAAAGCCGTAGCAATGGCTGCAATCGGCTCTTCGGGCGTATACTGTTCATTTATCATCTGCACCCTCTTTTTCTGCGGAATTGGCGGCTTCTGCGTGTTGCGCTGATTCTGCGGCTTCAGCCGGTTGCGCCGTGCTTTCAGAGGCTGCTTGTTCCGGCTTGGCAGCTAGATGCAGCAAAGCGAAAACAGCAGGCGCACCAAAAGTGAGCCACCAGCCTAAAAAGCAATACTGCACGAACTTAGCGTAACGCTCAATTTGCTCAAATTCTCGCGCAAAATTCAGCAGATAAAAAACTGCGCCCGCAATTGCAGCACCGACCAAAACGCGCAGCACTTTCTGGTACAATTTTCCGTCTTTTGCAGAAAAACCGCCTTTTTCGGTTATATAGATTCTTCCGACCGCAAGCCCGAAAATAAAAGCCGGCATTTTGATTTGCTGATTGTTAATACATAAAAGCAAAAAACACGGCAAGAAGCAGATAAGCACTTTAAGCGAATGGTGCTGGAGCTTTTCAAACGCCTCTGCAATTCTTGCGCCCAGCACAAATTCGCAAAGCACAAACAAAAAGCCTATAGCCCAGCCGGCAAGCACGTCTGACGGATAATGCACGCCAAGATAAACGCGCGAAAAGCCAATCAGCAGCGGTAGCGCGAACGCAATCACAAGCTTGAGCGCATTGTATTTTTTCTTTTGAAGCGCGGCGGCGTTTTTAGCAAGAAACGGCCACAAAATTGCTGAATTTTGTGCATGACCGGACGGAGTAGCAAAATCAGATTCTGTCATCAGCATAACAGAAGAATCTACTTCGTATGGGCGCGGCACTTTAAGCGCACTTTTCATCACATAATTCAAGCCTGTAGACAAGCCCATAAGCAAGCTCAGCCTGAAAGCTTTTTTTTCGTCAATGCACCACGCAAGCACCACAATGAGCGCTATGCAGAATTCGGGGTTGCCCAAAAAGGTTATGGCTTTTACAACGGCTGTCAGCGCAGGCGAAGCAATACTCTGAACCGCGCGGATAAAATCCAAGCCCCAACTGTAAATATATGAAAAATTCTCAAAAAACATATTTTTCCTTTAAGTTCATAAATTTTAGAAATACGATTCAAAAATCATTCTATTTATCTTCTTTTTATAGTAGAATAAACCCAAAAGCACAAGATATTTGAAGCCTGCTTTGCTCATGCTTTTGACAACATATTCATTCAGAGGAATTTATGAACAATTCAGTGACAAAAACTGTCGGCATTTTGACTTCTGGCGGCGACGCGCCCGGACTGAACGCAGCAATACGCGGCATTGCACGCACCGCAATGGATGAATATGGCATGAAAGTCATCGGCATTCATAACGGCTACCGCGGCTTAATCGACGGCGAATATGAGGAATTAAAGCCCTTTGACATTACCGGCATTTTGACACGCGGCGGCACAATTCTCGGCACTTCGCGCGAGAAGCCTTTCAAAGACCCTGAAAAAGACCCAAAAACTGGCAGAACACCAGTTGAAAGCATAAAGCGCACATACAAAAAGCTCGGGCTTGATGCGCTAGTTGTATTGGGCGGCAACGGTACGAACACCACCGGCTATCTTCTTTCACAAGAAGGCCTGAACATTATCGGGCTGCCCAAAACGATTGACAACGACCTTGTTGGCACTGACGTAACTTTCGGCTTTCATACTGCCGTAGCCGTTGCCACAGAAGCTATAGACCGCCTGCACACAACGGCGCACAGCCATAACAGAATCATGGTCATCGAAGTTATGGGGCATAAAGCCGGCTGGCTCGGCCTTTACGCAGGCATTGCAGGCGGCGGCGACGTTATTCTTATTCCAGAAATTCCTTATGACGTACAGATAATCGGCGAGCATTTGACTGAACGCAAAAAGCAAGGCAAAAGCTTTTCAATCGTTGTTGTTGCTGAAGGTGCAAAATCTATTGAAGAAGCGCAGCTCGACAAAAAAGAGCTGAAACGCCGCCGTGCCGAAATGACAGGCTCAATCGGCTACAGAGTTGCGCGTGAGCTTGAGCGTGCTACAGGGCTTGTTTCGCGCGTAACGGTGCTTGGCTATCTTCAGCGTGGCGGTACGCCAGAGCCTTACGACAGGGTGCTTGCTACAAGGTTCGGCGTAGAAGCGGCGCACATGCTTGCACGCGGCGAATTCGGCAAAATGGTTGCAATCAAGAACGAATGTATTACAGCCGTGCCGCTTGAAGAAATCAGCGGAAAAATCAAGAAAGTGCCGCTTTCGCATGAGCTGATTCTTGCTGGCAGAGCAGTCGGCACATGCTTCGGCGACAGATAGCGGCTATATTTGCGCCGCCATGCTTACGCCCAAGCAAAAAATGCTTGGCGGTTATTGAACAAGACAGCTGATTTGCGCTAAAATCAGTTCATCTTTTGGGGCATTAGCTCATCTGGTAGAGCGATTGGTTCGCAATCAATAGGTGGTCGGTTCAAGTCCGATATGCTCCAATTTACGTCCGGTACAAGCCGGACATTTTTTTTGCCCCCATCTACTCTAGTCCGAGCAGCCGCTGGGCGTTTTTACCTAAAATAAGCTGCTTTTCTTCGTCTGTTATTGGCAGGCTTTTGATTGTATCAATTTCAGCTTTGGCGTTGCTCCACGGCGAATCTGATGCAAATAGAATCTTGTCTGCACCGTGAAGCTTTACCATTTTCAAAAAGTTCTCTTTTCCGTAGAAATCAAAGCCCATAGAGGTATCAACATAAACAGAAGAACCTGCCAAATCTTGCAGAACTTCTTCTGTCTGAAGATGGCCGCCAAGATGAGCCGCAACGATTACGCCGCCGCCCATTACTTCTGCAATTCTTCTGAACTGGCGCGGCGAGCTATGAAGCGGCCCTTCAAAAGCTATATCTGCCCCAGCATGAAAAATTAGAATAAGCCCTTTGCTCAACGCATATTCATATAACGGGAAAAACCGCTCGTCGTCTATTGTAAAGCCTTGATATTCGGGGTGAAACTTTATGCCTTTAAGATTCAGGCTCAAGATGAAATCTATGTCTTTTTTGAAATTCTCTGTATAAGGCCAGATGCCGCCAAATGAAATTATGCGCTTTTCATATAAAGGAGAATCATTCAGCGCTTTGGCATATTCGTTTACAGTCTTTGTCTGCGATTCTTTAGTCTGAACAGGCAAAACTACCGATTTATCTATGCCCCACTCGTTCATCGTCTTGAAAAGGCTTGCGGCCGTTCCGTCTGTAGATGGAAAATATTTGCCTTTCGCGTTGTCTGTAAGCACTTTAATAGCTTTTGGCGCTAAAGAATCTGGCCAAATATGTGTGTGAAAATCAATAATCATAGAAAACCCATAAAAAAAGCGACCCGCTTTTACGGATCGCCTTATAGCAGGAGTAGGACTCGAACCTACGACCTCCGGGTTATGAGCCCGACGAGCTGCCAACTGCTCTATCCTGCGTCGTGTGCCAATATAATAAATACTTTTTGATAATTTGTCAAGTAAACTTTTTTAATTCGCATTATAGATAATTTGATAGCAAGCTTAACAAATTTCCATAAGCGAAACTTCAGTAGTTTTGTGCAATTTCTTAGCAAAACGAACCCCGAACGCTCTGTATCAGGGTTCGTTCATTAATGCTGAAATTGGCGATTATTCGTTATGCGCCATCGAGGATTCTGTAGCCCTTGACGGCACATGAATTACGTCGCGGGGCTTCGAGCCGTTGGCAGGGCCGACAATTCCGCGGGCTTCCATTTCTTCAACAAGACGGGCTGCTCTGTTATAGCCAATCTTTAAGCGGCGCTGAATGTAAGAAGCCGAAGCTTTTCCGGCTTGAAGCACAATTTCAAGCGCTTTTTCGTAAAGCGGGTCTTCGCCGTCAGAGAACAGCGAGGCTTCGGTTTCTTCTTCCTCTTCGTCAAAGAAAATCTCTTCGTCGATATATTCAGGCGGCCCATATTTCTTTACATATTCTACGACGTTTTCAACTTCGTTGTCTGAAACGAACGTGCCTTGAATGCGCACAGGGAACGGATCAACAGCCGAAGCATAAAGCATATCGCCTTTGCCGAGAAGTTTTTCTGCACCAACCTGGTCAATAATGATGCGGCTGTCCATTTTTGAAGCAACCATGAACGCAATTCTTGTCGGAATGTTCGCCTTAATCAAGCCGGTAATTACATCGATTGACGGGCGCTGCGTTGCAAGCACAAGATGAATGCCGACGGCGCGGCTCATTGCGGCAAGGCGCGCAATCGTAGATTCAAGCTCTTTGCCCGTCGTCGCCATAAGGTCTGCAAATTCATCGATAACAACAACGATATACGGCAGTTTCTCGTTTGCCAGATTACGTTCCTTGATGCGGCGGTTGTAGCTCTTGATGTCGCGCACGCCCATTCTGTCAAGCAGCGCGTAGCGGCGTTCCATTTCGCAAAGACAATACTGCAAAGACTGAAAAGCTTTTTTCGGCTCAGTAATTACAGGCGTAAGCAGATGCGGAATATCGTTGTAAAGCTTCAGCTCAACAACTTTCGGGTCAATCAAAATCATTTTGACCTGCTGCGGCGTGCGCTTGTACAAAATCGAAAGAATCATCGTATTTACACAGACAGATTTGCCCGAACCTGTTGAACCCGCAATCAAAAGATGCGGTGTAGCCGCCAAATCAAGCAGCTTAGCTTCGCCCGTGATGTCCTTACCCAAAACAACAGGCACTTCCATTTTGTCGAAAAGCGGCGAATCGTTGTCGATAAGCTCGCGGAAACTTACGATTGAGCGCTGCTTGTTCGGCACTTCAATGCCGACGGCGTGTTTGCCTGGAATCGGGGCAACAATGCGCACGCTTGAAGCTGCAAGGCGGAGCGCGATATTGTCTTGAAGCCCGACAATTTTGTTAAGCTTTACGCCCGGCGCTGGCAAAATCTCAAACATCGTGATTACAGGGCCTTTTCTAATGGCCGTAACGTCTGCTTCAATCTTGAATTCTGAAAGCGTTTCTTTGAGAATTTCACCGGCGCGCTCGGTTTCTTCGTCGATAATCCAGTATTGACCATCCGGATATGTGTCCAAAAGTCCTTCAGTCGGAATCTTATAAGCTTTTACAGGTTTTGGAGCTGCAACAGGCATTGCTTTTTGTGCAAGCTCATGCTCAAAACGCTCTTCCGGCGAAATTTCAGGTTCTTCAAAAGCTTCAGGCTCTTCATTTTCTTCGTTTGTCAAAGAAGAAAAATTGTTGTTCTGAAAATAATCAGCAGGCTCACCTGTTTCAGACTCTTCTACGGCTTCTGCATTTTCTTCAAAGTCATCGGCTTTGTCTTCGTACTCAACCGGCTCTTCAAAGCTTTCAAGCTCTTCACTGAAAGACGGAATATCTGCGTCTTCAATTTCGTCTGCAACGTCTTCTGTTGCTTCTTCAACATCAAGAATTTCTTCTGGCTCTTCGGTTATATCTTCAAAGTCTGCGTCTTCGACAACAGTTTCAAGCTCTTCAATTGTGTCGCTTTGTTCCGCAGCCTCAACTTCTGCGGCTGGCTTAATTTCCTCGATTTCCGGCTCTTTGAATGTTTCTGGTTCTTTATATGCAGCCTGTTCTATGATTTTCTCAACCGTAAGCGGCGCATCATTAAAAGAACGCGCAACAGGCTCTGCAGCCGGTTCTGGCGCAATTTCAGCAGGCTCATTTGAATAATCAATCTCATCAAAAGGGTTTTCTAAGAAAGCCGCTTCTTCTTGGCTTGTGAAATTTTCCGCTATTTCTTCGGCCGTTACTTCCGGCGTCTGTTCTATATAAGAATTTGCCGCAATTGTAGAATTGACTTTGCTTACAGAGTCTTCAATAACGTTTTCAGGTTCTGCTGCAATTTCTGCGTCTTGCTGAAGAGTTTTTTCTTTCAGAGATTTATGCAGCGCCTCAATCGGAGATTCTTCGTTTGCAAATTCTTCTGGCTTTGCGGCTTCTGCGTTATCATCCGGAATAATCGGTGCATCCGGCACGAGAATTCTTTTAAAATTGACGAAAACAGGCTCTTCTTCAGCCTGAATCGGAAGAATCTGCTTTTCTTCGTTTTCCTTATCAAGCTCCTGAATCGCCTCTTTTTCGATTTTCTCTTCTTTATTTTCAGATTCAATCTCTTCGGCAGGCGTGCCTTTGTTCGGGGTTTTTCTTATGTAGTCACCGATTTTGCTGTAATTTTTCCAGACAGAGCCTTTCTTGGCGATCTGTTCGCCATACGGAACATACTGCGGAATGATGAAAGTAACATTGTCTTTGTCAGCTTCATTCTTTTCTGGTTCTGCTGTTTCTTCAGCCTTTTCTGATGTTTCCGGCTGCTCTTCGGCCTTTTCAGCTTTTTCAAGCTTTTCTGCAAAAGTCTCTGTGTCTGACGGGGTCAAAATGCTTGTTGTTTCAAAAGCCAATGTTTCAGGCTCTTCTGTTTCAGACTGTGCATTTTTTTCGGCTTCTTCTGCGCCCGGCTCTGCAACAACCTTTGTAGTTTCTTTTGAGAATGCGTTAAGCGGAATATCGTCTTTTTCGTTTTTCTTGGCGTGTTTCATCGCTTTTCTGACAAGCACATAATCTGAGAACATGCCGATAAGCACATACTCAATAGCAACAGCAAGCGCGGCAACCACAAAAACTGCGGCAATTTTAAAGCCCAGCAACGCCGATGTGTCTGTCATCAAAAAGTTTTTCGCAATCTTTTCTGCAAAAACAACTGTTATAAAAGGAAAAACTGAACAAGCAAGGTAAATGCTCCATCTCATTGTGCACAAGCCGGCAAAAACAAGCAGGCCTGCCGCAAACATGCAAAGAGGAACTAATATAGAAGAATATCCGTAAGCCTGAAAGAGCACCGCGCCAATTTTAAAAATTGCAGGCTGCTGTTCGCCATAAGCGAAAAACTGCATCAGCACAGTGCAAATAAAAAAGACAGCAAGCGCTTCTAACAAAAAACCAAAAACTATTGAAAATTTATCAGACCGATTCATTAAAATAAACTCCAAAACCAGAACCGGAACAATCCGGCTAGATAGACTTTATCATTATCGGAAATTAAAAATCTGAATTTAGTTGTTTTGCATCAGCTTTTATCTTTGTTTTAGCTTAATTGTTAAATGCAGATTTTATCTTTTAGTAAAACCATCGATTTTCCAATCGTTATATACAAAACATGGTTCTTTCAAATATTGCACATAAATTGAATATTTCTCATCATCTAAATGTGCTTCATTATCACAAAATGCGAAGTCAAATCCTTTTGCTTTTCTCATTAGTTCAACAATACAAAATTCAATTTCATCAATATTATTCAATAATAAATTATCTGTCATTTTAATAATAAAACACACACAATTATCTTTATTTCTTTCAACCGAAAAGCTGACATTATCTAATAAATATTCATTCAATCTAAAACTTCCTAAGAAATATGACATTTCATATTTTAGACAATAATCCAAAGCTTTATCTATGGAACATTCTAGATTATTTGAATATTGCCAATCAGAATAATCATTATTTTTAGGGAAAACTATTTTAGCAAATTTGAAATCAGTCAAACTCTTTAGAAGAGTCATAACTGATTCCTTTATATCATCTTTATTCGATGCAAAGCCAATATTAATGTAACTTCCCAATTTTCTGGATACTCCAACTTTTACTATTTTTGGGCATGAGCTACATTGTGCCGACACCGAGGGCGGAGGCTTGGGTGCGCATGGCAAGGATGCAGCGGTTAATTATTTCGTTATTGTCAATGGCCGGAATCACGGCTTTCATCAGCTCCATTCCGTTCGAGATTACCTCGCGGCTGCAGCCGGCTGCAAATGCCGGTGTCTTGAACTTTTTCGTTACAGATTTGACTTCAAGATCCATCACGCTTCTTGATGGGCGCGCCATTGCACACGCAAAGATAAGCCCGGTCAGCTCGTCTATCGTATAAAGCACCTTCTCCATTCTATGAACAGGCTGAACATCGCAGCAGATGTTCCAACCGTGGCTCTGCACCGCATGAATCAGCTCGTCTGTAATTTCCGGGAAATTCGCTTTTTCGCTTTCAAGAATATCTTTAGCCTTTTTGCAATGCTCATCAGGGAATTGCTCAAAGTCAATGTCGTGCAAAAGTCCGACACATTCCCAGAATTCAGGGTCGGGTTCGCCAAGCGATTCTGCCCAATATTTTAAAACGACCGACACTGTAAGGCAGTGCCGCTGAAGCGTGGGGCTTGTTACATATTTTAATAGCAAATCATGTGCATCGTTTATTTTCATTTGTTTCTCCAAAAATCTACAAACCCCTAGTATAAGCTAAACACCAATCACGGCAAGGGTTCGTTATGAATTAATAACTTGCAAAGAAAAGATACTCCATCAGCTGATATGTTTCAACATAATTCGATGACAGGAAACAGCTAAAATGTTATAATAGCGCCATGAAGAACAAGAAATTACATGAACTTGCTGTATGCGGCATTGAAGCCGTAAAAGCTTTGGAAAAAGCACATGGCGACATTATCACGCGCCTTTATTTCAACCAGGAAAGAGCACCACAATTCGGCGGCTTGTGCAAACGCCTTGCCGCTGCAAAGAAGCCTTATAACTGCGTCCAAGACGATTCTGAACTTGAAAAGCTTTGCGGCAGCATCCACCATCAGGGCGTTGTCGCCATGATTCCGCAACTCGAAATTCCGCAACTTGATTCAAAAGTTGTTGCAAGCTGGATAAAGAACAAAGAACATGCCATTCTGCTTGACCGCGTGGGCAACGCAAACAACCTCGGCGCAATCATCAGAAGCGCGGTTTTTTTCGGCATAGACAATATCGTTATTCCTTTAGACGAAGCGCAGTCAAGCGTTACCACAAGCAGCTACCGCGTTGCGCAGGGCGGCATGGAATTTGTGCGCCTTTTCACTGTTGCGTCAATTCCAAAGCTTATGCAAGACCTTGAAGGCAAGATGCTGCGCCTTGGCACAGAAGTAAGGGCTAAAAAAACGCTAAAAGACCTGCCTTCTATGGTTAAAGGCAAGCCTGTTTTGCTCGTGCTCGGCAACGAAGAGCAAGGCATCTCAAAAAGCGTGGCAGACAACTGCGACGAACTTATCCGTATTGCAGGCAAGGAACAGCCTTATTACGGCAACACAATCCGCACAGCCGTTGAAAGCCTTAACGTTGCGCAGGCCGCCACTTTGTTCCTTTATGAACTTAGCAAGCTTTAGCTTGTAACAGCTGCACAAACATAAAAGGCTGATTCATCAAAGAACCAGCCTTTTTTAGTTAAAAAAGGATTCTATGAGAGACGTTTCTTTAAATATAAAAAAGCTGGCTTTATTCAATTTTTTTACAGAAGTTAAGTTTTATTCCCCGATTATCGTTATTGTCTTTAACGCTTTTTTAGGAAATTACACGACATCGATGTCGATTCTTTCGGTAATGTCGCTGGCCGTAATCATTATGGAATTTCCGACCGGCATTTTGGGCGATTTGGCCGGCAAAAAAACAGCCGCCATTATGGGCGCAATGTGCAACCTTATCGGCATCAGCTTGTGGGCTTTGTTTCCGGTTTACTGGAGCTTTTTAACAGGCGCGTTTTTTCTTGGAACAGCAACGGCGTTTTTTTCGGGCAACAACGAAGCTCTTTTGTATGATTCTTTAAAAGAAAAAAACTTGCAGGAAGAATTTCATGCTTATTTAGGCAAGACAAACTACACGATGCAGTTTGCACTTGTTTTTACGGCTGTTTTGTCAGCGATTTTGGCAAAATATTCAATGCGGCTTGTGCTGATTCTTTCGGTGTTTCCGCAAATTATAAGCGTCTTCTTTGCGTTTACGTTTGTAGACACAGGCTACAAAGCTCAGGTCAAAAATCCTTTTAAGCATGTTGCGGCGGCTTTTAAGAAAATTGCTGACAACCCAAAATTGATCGGTTTGATATTTGCAAAATCTTTGCAGGAAGGGCTTTCGTCGTCGTCTTATCAGATTCAGGCAGCGTATTTCAACAGCTTGTGCCCGCTTTGGTTTATTGGCATCTTGCGCGGTTTGTCGAATGTGCTTGGCGCGTTGAGCTTTTATTTTTCAGATAAAATCTTTAAGCGGTTTTCAAAGCGCGTCTGTCTGATTGCTTCTAACTTGTATGGGCGTTTATCAAGCTTGCTCGCGCTGATTATAAACGCGTTTGCTTCGCCGTTTCTGTTCATTTCGTCATCAGCGTTTTTCGGCGTTTCGTCAGTTGCCAACAGCTCGTTGATGCAGGCTGAATTTTCTGATGAAGAACGGTCAACAATGGGTTCAATAACTTCGTTTATCGGTTCAATTGTCGTTGCGGTTTTTTCTGTTTTGGTCGGTTATCTTGCAGACAGACTTTCTGTAAGGCACAGCCTCTTTATTATTCAAATAACGATGTTCATTCCGCTTTTTATTTATTGGCGCACTTTATGGAAAAAACCGAAGCTGGCCGAACAAGACCCCGACGCGTCATTGTCGGGTCAAGCCCGACAATGACGTTGTGACGATTCTGACTCTGCGCAGCTAATGCTTTTTAGTTTGTCTTTACGGTGTAGAGCCTCTGCCATTTCACAGTTTCTTGCGGGGCGGCGGTAAATCTGAAGAACATTTCCGGGCTTATCGATTTGCTGTGCCCCCAAAGGTTCACTGCGTCTGGCACGAATGAATCTGTTTCTTTTATCGAAAGATTGTGCTTTGCATCTTTTACAGTCCAGCTTGTTTCGGCGTTACCGTCAATCTTTGCATCAAAAATGCCGCCAACGTAGAATTCGCCCGAAGGTTCTTTTCTAAAAGTTATTGTCTTGCCGTCAGTTTCAAGAGCTTCTGCTTCTCTTATTTCTGCAAGCTTCTGTACATCATATTGCCAGCCGAATTCAAGCTTTATGTCTTTTGAGATTGTTCCATTGCCCGGACAAATAAAGTTGTGCACATATTCGGTTGTTGAAAAACTTTTCTGCCCTACATTTTTCAGCTCATAATCAATTGAAAAACCGTCTGCAAGCAGCGTGATTGTCTTTTTGTATTCATAGGCATATCCGTTTTTTTCGCCAGATTCGCAATAGAATTCTGCAATGTCTGCGCGCGGCCTTTTAAGAGAAAACCTCAGCGGTTCAACCTGATACTGTGTATAGAAAAAATAAGGCTTGTCGTCTTTTTTAAGCCAGCCTGTACCAAGCTTGGGGAACAGACCGTCAGCTCCGGCTTCATCATAGCCGATGCAGTCATTTATACCGAATTCATTGTGAAGGCCGCGCCCGTAAATACGCGCGTTTCTATGAAACAGTTTCTTCTCCTGCCCAAGCAGCGGAATGCCGCGGAAATAAACTTGTGTTATTGTGCCGTTCCAATCAAAGCGGCTGCCCTTATAGCGCTCGCCGGCAGATTCAATTACCAAAACAAAGTCTTTATTCTTAATTTTTATAGCCATGCGACCATGTTACAACTTAGCACGAAATAGGTCAAATATGTCATTCCGAATTTATTTCGGAATCTCATCAGATGAAACAGACCCCGAAACAAGTTCGGGGTGACACCTTGTCTCGCTTCTATTTATAGAATCTCAACAAAAGCGGCATTGTACAAAAGCTTATAAACAGCTTATACTTAACCTATGCACAGTTCCGATATATTCACAAAAGCAGAAAGCATACGCGATGTTATCCGCTACATTCGCCTTTTTAAGAGCGCAACGCTGGTTATTCACATTGATGACAGCATTATCGATTCGCCGATTTTTGCGAGCCACATACGCGACATCTGCTTTGTCAAAGAAGCTGGTCTCCGCGTCATTATCGTTCCGGCGGCACGAAAGCGTATCAACCAGATTCTTGACCGTGAAGAAATTTCTTGGCAAATCTTGAACGGCTGCCGCATAACAAAAGAAGAAGCCATGCCGCTTATCAAGATGGCTGCTTTCGATGTGTCAAACCAGATTATGACAGCTTTTGCCGCCGAAAAAAACACTGCCGTAATCGGCAACTGGGTAAGGGCACGTGGTAAGGGCATTCAAAACGGCATCGATTTCGGCACAGCAGGAGAGATTGATAAAATCCAAGTGGATGCCGTTTTAACTGTGCTTGAGAACGGTTTTATCCCGATTTTTCCGTGTATCGGCTGGAGCATGGCAGGAAAGCCTTATAACATTTCTTCAACTCAACTGGCGGCGGCTTTGTCTGTTAAGCTTAAAGCAGACAAGCTTTTCTTTTTGACGCAGAATACAAGCATTACAAACAAAGATTTTGACATTCCGCCCAACACGAAAATCTCGCAAGAGGGCAACGTGCTTGCGCTCAATGTTGATGAAATACCCGAATTTTTGCGCATGAACGAAGACAAGGTAAACGCCTTAGACGATGAATCAGCGCACAACACAAGCCTAAAGCAGAGCCTGTCTTTGCTGCGGCTCGGTCTTACGGCTTGCCGCGCCGGTGTTTCGCGCGTGCATATTTTGAACGGCTCATATAACGGAACAATTCCATGCGAACTGTTTTCAAACTTCGGCTCGGGCACAATGATTTACGAAGACAATTACGGCGGAATTCGTAACATGTCTATTGAAGACATTCCTGACGTGCTCAACGTAATGCGGCCGTTTATCGAAGAAGGCATTTTGCTGCCGCGCACAGAAGTTGACCTCTCTGAACAGTACAACGACTATATCATTTATGAGCTTGACGGCGGCATAAAAGCTTGTGCTTCTTTGCATGTCTATAACGAAAAGCAGGCTGAAATTGCGGCCGTAGCCGTAGACAAGCGGTGCAGCCATATCGGCGTCGGCCCGAAACTTGTGCATTATCTTATTGAAAAAGCACAGAAACTGAACATTTCTGAAGTGTTCGTGCTTACAACACGCACCGCCGACTGGTTTGAGCAGCTCGGCTTTGAGCCAGTAGCAATTGAATCCTTGCCGGAAGAACGCCAGAAAAAGTGGAAACCCGAGCGTGGCTCAAAAGCATTATCACTGAAGTTGTAACGCTTATCAAGTTTTAGCGAAGCGGAAACTTGCAAGGTTCGCAAATAAAACTGATTCGTGCCGAAGGTTTAATACCCCGCCCCTCTGGGGCGAAATAAAGGGTATTAAACCTGAGTGCAATTCCTTAGCAGAACGAACGATACCCCGCACGCTCTGCGTCGGGGTTCGTTCATTTTGTAGATTGCACCCAATCGCGAACCTGAGTTTCACGTGAAACAATTTGCTGAATAAAAAAGGCTGATTCGTAGCAGAATCAGCCTTTTTCTCAAAGATTATTTCTTCCTTTATCGAAACGCACTCCAGAGCGGGCGTCCACATAACAACTGGTTGTATCGTAGCGGGCTCGACCCGCTGTCGGCTACGAACCTTTGTTACACGAAAATATTCCTTATTTATATTCTATATCACAGTTTATATAACTTCTATATACAATTTCTAGTGTAGATAAATCTAAAACGTTGAGCATAAACGATTCTATTGTAGAACATTGTTGTTCTCCGGAATTGCCCATTTCAATGTAAACTAAATAATACTTATTATTTTTTTCAACGATATTGAATCCCCAACAGAAGTCCCCAAGCTGTAATAATTCTTTTTCTTTTTCAAATGACTTTTCATCGGTTTTAAAAATTTCGCGTTCTCTTTTATAAATGCTTATTTCAAAATTAGAAGGTATGCGACCAACAGATGTGTAATAGAGTTTTGCGATGATTTTTTTGTCTGAAACTTCACGTTCAATTATTCCGGGATGATCTTCTTTTATGCCCATGAATGAATAATCAAAAGCAGCCATTTTTTCGATTATGTCAGTGGAAATCCATTTTTCTTCTTCAGCTGAAAGATTGTAAACATAAGAGGCTTTGGCACTTGCAAATACTTTCCACTTTTTATTTTCAAAAGAGAGCAGGTCATATGATATGAGCCGCTTGTTGTCAAAATTTCTTACTTCTTCAAAA
>LVBI01000015.1 GCA_001603145.1 Spirochaetales bacterium Spiro_07
AACGGCAAACGAAGAGCTTAGAAAAAAGCTTATGCCTGTAACAGAAGCAAATCCTCTTGCGGATTTGAAAAAGGCGATAAAGTATTACACTGAAAAGACCGGCATACGCTGCACGCTTGAAGCCGCGCTTATGCATGACGTGAACACAGACGATGCAGCTGCAGACGAACTGATAAGATTTGCAAAAGGCATGGACGTTCATTTTAATCTGATTCCGTGGAATCCGGTATCATCTTTGCCGTTTAAAGAACCTGCAAGACAAGAAGTTAATCATTTAATGGAAAGGCTTGAAAAAGGCGGTGTTTCTGCAACTTTGAGAACACGCAGAGGCAGAACTATTGGCGGCGCGTGCGGCCAGCTTGGTAAATCTCAGGCTGTAGAGAAAACTAAAGCAACTGAATAATCTAAAGAAAGCCGCAAGGATTGCAGCTTTCTTACTCGTGATATTCAATTGAACCAAGATTATTAGTTTAGAACAGTAACTCCCAAAGATGAAATAGCAGCGTTTATGGCATCTTCTATGCCGCCTACGCTTTCATCGAATGTAACCAGAACCTGTGCTTTCATTGCTGCTGCTTTACATGCAGAGACACCGGCCACCGCACTGACGGCAGAGTTTATAGCCGCTTCTTTGTCTTCTTCAAGACCTTCAACATAGATTTTCTTATCCATAATCAATCCTTTTCAGATTTTCGATTCAGCGATACTTCAATTTTACTATATCATACAAAACAAAGTTTTACTACAACATTCAAAGAAAAATTTGTAAAAAAATCAACGAACCCCGATTCAAGCCTCGGGGTATGAAACTCTCCGCTTAGTCAAACAAATTGTTGAATGTCCAAGCTGATATTTCAAGCGAATAACCCGACAGTTTTCCGTTTATTTCGCTTTGAACTGAATAAGTGCCGCTATCGGCGTTCTGCAAAAAGAAAAGCCTTAAAAGCTTTTGCGGCGTTTCAATTAGCAGAATATGCACAAAATCTGAAGCGTTTACGCTTTGTGCAAACGGCGGCTTGACAGCAGAACCTCTTGATGCAGCAACTTTGTGGATAAACGATTCAAGCTCTGTGCGGTTGTCTTGAAACACTGGTACACCGTCAACCATGCAAGCTAGCACTTCAGATTCGTCAACCGAAGCTGTGTATGCCGGCAAAAGCAGCATATCTGCCCAGCTTTCAGGCTCTGTGTGGCAATAAGGCGCTAAATCTGATTCAGTTTCGTAAACCGCGGTAGATTTGCCTGTCCTAAAAGCGATTTTTGCACCGCTGTAGTTGAGTTTGCCCAAGAAAAGCTCAAGCAAAATCGATTTTGCGCTGTCTCTTGCTTCAATGAAAAATGCGCCGCCGTCAAGGTTATAGTCTTTGTAAAGCGAAACATTGTCTGATATGTGATAGACTTTTCTGATTGAATCTAGCGTATTTATGAATTCAGTCATTCTTTTGCCGTTCAGCGGAAAAACGACAGTTATGCCGTCAACAGCCGCACTGCCCTGCCAGATTCCGTCTTTTTTGAAGAGAGAGATTTCAGCTGTGTCTGCACTGCCCGCTTTTAGCAGAAATTCGCTCAAAGATTCTTGATATTTCGGGTTCAATATTGCAGTTTCTTTGCCCGGAATGCCTTTTGTGCCCGAAAAGACGGCGAGCCTTATAAAAAGCAATATGCTTATAAGAACTGAAGAAACGGCAAAGATGCAGATTGATTTTTTCCATTTTAAGGCTTTTGACGCTGTCATTTTTCAGTTCCTTTTTTGATTTCTGCACGAGATTTCTTTCTGAAAACAGCAAAGCAAACGCCTGTAAGAATTACGATGACAAGCGGCAGCACAAAGCAAAGCCAGACCGCCCTGCTTATTGCATAAGAAGCGCTTTCAAGATTCACAATCGAGTCAAGCGCGGTTGTGCGGATGCCTTTGTTCTTAATCTTTAGAAGCTCGTCTTCGTTTGAAAGCCACAGCAATACAGAAACCACAAAATCCATATTGTGCGGGCTGTTTGTGTATTCAATCATCCTTGAAGGTGCGTACTGGTCTGCAAGTACAAAAAGCCTTATGTCAGGGCTTGTAGCGGTTGTGTAATAGCCGTGCACTTTGCCTTCAAGCGTTGCCGCAAGGTTCAGCTGACGTGTGTTGTCGAAAACTCTTGTTCTGTTGCGGAACGGGTCTGTGTCAAAAGGCTCTTTCATTGTTGAAGCTTTTATGCTCGTTTTTAGCACAGGCGTAAGCTTTCGGCCTTCTTCTTCGAAAAGCTCAATAGGATTCGCCCAGTAAGTTTCAAGCCCCGAATAGCCGTAATTCAAAATGCTGTTTGAACAAAGCGAATGATTTCCAGTTACAATCCAGAATGGATAGTTAATATATTCGCTTGCTGTGCCGTTCTGCTTGCCTGTCTGCATTTCTATGCGGTAATTCACGATGTCAACGGCAAGCTCTTTCTGAATTGAAATGCCCCAAAAATCTAGCAAATCTGTCAATGCAGAATTTTCGTCAAGCTCTGCAACCCAATCTGTGTAAATGTTGACGTTGCTTCTGCTTGCAAAAAATGCGGCGTTTCCGCCCTGCATTATGAAATTTTCAATTTCAAAGATATTTTCCGCTTTCAAGTTTTTTGAGCCTAGCACCAGCAGCGGCACTTTAGGGTCAAGCAGATTAAGCTCTGCCGGAAAAACCTGCGTGCAGACAAAGCCCGCACTTTGAAGCCACGGCACAAGATAGCCGTAATCGTCTTGAAGCGTAAAGTCATTGCCTATAAGAATTTGCACTTCTCTTGAGACATTATCTGTCATGAATTGCAGGCGGCTTGAAAGCTCAAACTCAAGACCGGCTGTAGAAACCACAAACGGAATTATCTCGGTCTTGTTGCGGTATTCCATTACGATTGCAGAATAAACCGAAGTGAGCGACGTTTCAGTTGCAGAAGCCGTCTGAATCTGCTGCGCTTCAACGCCGAGCGAAAGAAGCTGCTGCTCAAGCCCTGCTTTTTGCGGGTCTTGCACATCAAGCGAAATTAGCTTGTTATGCGAACAATATTCGATTAGAAAATCTTTCACGTCGCGCGTTTCTGGGTAAAAGCTCGAAAGCTTGTCTGAAACATAATAGGTAATCTGTACTTTTTCAGAAACATCTGAAAGCAACTGCCGCGAAAACGGCGAAAGCGTGAACACTTTGTCTTTTGAAAAATCAATTCGGCCGTTCAGCGTGTTGAAAAAGCACAAAAGGAGTATCGTAAAAATTGCAGCTGAAGCTGCCGCAAGCTGTATCAGTTTTTTTGCATTCATCAGTCTGTTTCCTTTTTGGCTTCAATTGCAACAAGCTGCGCGCCCAAAAGAAAGGCCGTGAGCACAAGATAAAACAGAATGTCTTTAAAGGCGATTATGCCTTTGCTTGCCGCATCAAAATGATAAGAGAACGAAATGCTGTTGAAGAAGCTTTCAAAAATCTTTGGCAGACTGAACAAGACCGGAACAATATGCGCTACGTTCAGCAAGGCAAGCACAAGCGCCGAAATGAGCGCCGCCGTAATCTGATTTTTTGCAGCCAAAGAAAGCAGCGCGCCCAAAGCTGTTGATGTGCTGAAATAAAGAAAAATCACGGCATTTGCCGCAATAATCTGCCCCATATCAACCTCGCCGAAGAAATGAACTGTAAACGGCACTAAAAGCAGAATCAGCTGCACATAAACGCAAATTATAAGCGCAGAAAGCCATTTGCCAGCAACAAGTGCGGCCGCTGGTATTGGCAGCGAAAAAGCCAAATCTGTTATTTCGCCAGACCAAAGATGCATGGTAAAAGCCGGAATGCACAGAATGCACACATACGGAAAGAACATATAGAAATTGCGCAAGTCTGAAGAACCTTGACCTGGCACAAAAAAGCGGTTTTGCAAAAAGAAATTTGATGAAGCTCCCAAAATAAAAATGATGATTCCGATATAGACTGACGGTGACATAAAGGCGTTAAGCAGTTCTTTTTTTATGATGACCGCCGTTTTTGAGAAAAAATCTTTCATGAGCTTATTGTAGCTAATTTGACGCTTTTGTGGAAGCTTGACCGCATCGCAACACGCCTCGCCCGCCGCACAAGATGCACGGCTTAATGTTCCGCTTCAAGAAGCTGCTTGGCTGTGTCAAAGTCAACAGGCTTGCCGAGCAAGAAGCCCTGAATGCAGTCGCAGCCCATCGTTTTTAGAAGCTCAAGCTGTTCTTTGTGCTCAACGCCTTCAGCAATCAGCGTGCAGCCGAGCGTGTGCCCAACAGTTATAAGCATAGAAATGAATTTATGCGAATTCGCGTCTGTTACGATGTTGTCGACGAAAACTTTGTCGATTTTCAGCACGTCAAAAGGAAGCTGCATCAGATATTTTATTGAAGCATAACCAGAGCCGAAATCGTCCAATGCGACTTTTATGCCGAGCGCTCTTATTTCTTCGATTATCTTCTCTGCTTTTGCTGAATTCTGCACAAGGCAGTATTCGGTTATTTCAAGTTCAAGATGATTCGGGTCACATGCAGTAATCGAAAGAGCGTTTTTGAGCTTTTCCATGAAATGCTTTTCAAGAATGTGGCGCGCCGAAACGTTTATTGAAATTCTTACGTCTTCGTTGCAGTCTGCAAGCAGTTTTGAGCCTTCAATGATTGCATGAGACAGAACCCAGTTGTCAATGTCGAAAATCAGGTTGCTGTGTTCCGCCACTGGAATGAATTTGCCCGGGCTTACAAGGTTTCCGTCTGCATCTTTAAGACGCAGCAGCACTTCAAAGCCGCAAATCTTAGAAGTCTTTATATCATATTGCGGCTGAAAAACGCAGAAGAATCTGTCGTTTGTAAAGCCGTCTCTGATTGCGGTTTCAATTTCACGTGTAGCGTTGAAATCATCTTGCATTTCTTGTGTATAGATTGCATAGCAAGAACCGCCGGCTTTTTTGGCACTATACATGGCTATGTCTGCAAATTTCAAAAGATCGTCTGCATTAGTTCCATTATCCGGGTAATGAACAGAGCCGATGCTTGCAGAAGCATAATAATTGTAGTCGAATTCCTCAAAATAGAATTCGTCTTTAAGCACGGCAAGACAGCGCGTCATAAATTTGGTGATGTTATATTTCGGAATATCCGGTACGATTATTACGAATTCATCGCCGCCGTTGCGTGCAAAGACACAGTCTGTATCGATAAGCGTCTGCCACTGGCAAGCAAGCCTTGTAAGAAGCTCGTCACCAGCCTTGTGGCCGATGTTGTCATTTACGATTTTAAAGTTGTCAAGGTCAAGAAACAGCAGGTAAAACGGCTGATTTTTATTGATTAACTTGTTGAGTTCTTTTGTCAGCCCGCGCCTATTGAGCAAACCTGTCATAGGGTCTGTAACAGAAAGAACTTTGAGCTTTCTATCTTCTTCATATATTGAGCGTAGCTGCCTTGCGTAAATGATTAGAAGAGGAATTGACGAAATACCTGTGATGACGCCCGGAAGCGCAAGGTAATTTCCTTTTGAAATGATTACATTTATAGTTGGCAGTTCCGCAAAAATTATAAGCGGAATTGCCAGAAACAACCCTTTTTCTGGTTCCGAATGGACAATTATCAGACAGCTTATGATGAAAAGCACGTTAATGATTCCGCAGATTGTATCGCTGGTTACCTGCAATTTTCCAAGATAAAAACTGACATGATAGACTTTACCGAAAAACATTGTAAGCGCAAAGCTGCAAAGATAAATAAAAAGCCCGGTAAAAAGCTTTTTCTGGTCTATTCGTGTATCATTCATTTCAATCATTTTACAGAAAATCCTATTTAATTATTTTATACTTAAATAAGTAAAAGTACAACAAAAAAAACAGATTGCAGATTGATTCAAGCTGAATGCTAAGTTTTGCTGAAGTAAAGAAAAGCGTCTTCAAGATTGCTTTTGCCGCTTTTTTGCAGAATCTCATCCGGGGTGCCTGATGCGGCGAGCCTGCCCTTCGTTAGAATGACGACTTCATCGCATAGAGCAGAAACTTCCTGCATGAGATGAGTCGAAAGCAGAATTGTCTTGTCTTTGCTCATGCTCTTTATTAGCGCGCGTATTTCCTGGATCTGCACCGGATCAAGACCTGAAACAGGCTCGTCTAGCACCAGAATTTTGGGTTCGTGCATGATTGCAGCCGCAAAAGCGAGCCGCTGTCTGTAACCTTTTGACAGAGCGGCAACCTTTTTTGAAAGCACATCATTGAGAGAACATGCTTCAATAGCGTAGTCAATTTGTGTTTTCAAGGTTGAGGGTTTAACTGAGCGGCTCAAATCAGAAAAGCGCACATCCGCAATGAATTTCAGAAAATCAATTACGGTAAAGTTTTCGTAAAAGCGCGGGTTCTCGCTTACATAGCCTGTTATGCTCTTTACTTTGAGCGGCTCGTCTTCGACGTTGATATTGTCAACAAGCACCGAACCGCTTGTAGCGTAATGAATTGCGCAAATTGCTTTTAAGATTGTGGTCTTGCCCGCGCCGTTTGCACCTAAAAGGCCGGTAATCTTTGAGTATTTCGCGGAAAAAGAAACATCAGAAACCGCGGCGGCAGAACCATAATTTTTTGAAAAATGCGCCAGTTCTATCATTTTCAGTCTTCGTAAGGAATATCAAAAACCATGCGGTCTTTTGACAGCACAGTTTCCGGAAAAATCTTCTGCGCTTCGTCGAGAAGCGGTTTTAGTTCCTTGTCTGTGTAGCGCGGGCTGTAATGAATCATCGCCATTTTTTTGACTTTTGCGTCACGCGCGATGGTTGCTGCCTGCGCCGCAGTCATGTGCTTCTTTTCAGTTGCTGTCTGTTCAAGGCTGCTTTCAAACATGCCTTCGCAGAAAAGCAAGTTTGAACCTTGCACTTCTTTCGCTATAGATGGCAGATAAAGCGTGTCCGTTACGTAGCTCACCTTTCTGCCTGAGCGCGGCGCACCCATCACCTGCTCAGGCGTTACAGTTTTGCCGTCGGCAGAAAGTACAGATTCGCCAGACTGAAGCTTTGACCATAAAGGCCCGACCGGAACGTTGAGCGCCCTCGCTTTTTCCGGGTTGAATTCGCCCGGACGGTTAAGCTCTTCAAGTGTATAGCCCACGCAAGTCTTTGTGTGCTGAAGCGGAAAAGCGCGGATATAAAAGCCGTCGCCCTCATGCACAACGCATGGAGCTGTAATTTCTTTTACTACAATGGGATAGTTTATGTACATGTCAAGCACTTTGCGGCTTGTCTCGATGTATTCTGCAATTTTAGGCGGCCCATAAATGTAGAGCGGTTCATCGCGGTCAACCTGCGCCGAAAGCATAAGAATTCCCGGAATTCCTGTAACATGGTCGGCGTGTGTGTGCGAAACGAATATTGCGTTTATCTTTTTCCATTTGAGGTTGAGCCTGCGGAGCGATACTTGCGTGCCTTCGCCGCCGTCAAAAAGAAATAAATCACCTTCGCGTCGCAAAAGCACAGATGTCAAATGTCTATATGGCAGCGGCATCATTCCGCCGCAGCCGAGAACAAAAGCTTCAAGATTCATATTATTCCTAAAACTGAAAAATCATTTGCCTTTTTTCACAAAGATTTTCTTTATTTTCTTAAACCAGATAAGCCTGAGCTTTTCAGCAAGCGCATAAAAAGCATACAGAGGCGAAAAGCTGATGTCTACGCTGCCTGCACGGTGCACAACTGCGCCGCCAAAGCCTGTTTTGAAACGGTAAAGCCCATACATCGGGTGGTGCTCGTCATCCGTTGGCGGAATTCCGTAAAAGTCATAAGTTTTGCAGCCGTAGTTTTTGGCGTCTTGAATCGCCGTCCATTGCAAAAGATAAGCCGGCATAAGGTTTCTGTGGCTGTTTGATGACGCGCCGTAAAGATACACAGCTTCTTTTGGAGAAAAGAGCGTGATTATCGCTGCAAGCGGTTCGTCTTCAAAAGACGCAACATACATCGTGATTTTCGGGCTTGTGCTGTCTGCGCTCTTCATTCTTTCAGCTGTTTCAAACAAGTCTTGATAATAAGACTTTGCATGAAGCGCAATGCCGTCGCGCTTTGAAGTTTCTTCGTAAAGCTTATAGAAAACATCTATGCCGTCAGCGGCGCGCCGCTCAATTTTTACGCCCTTCTTTTCTGCAAGTCTGACGTTGTACCGCCATTTCGGTTTCATGTTCGCCAAAAGCGTTTCTTCGTCTGGCTCAAGATTGAGCAAAACTGTGTCTGGCGGCTGAATGTCTGAACCAGCTTTTTTGAGATGCGCCATGCTGCAAAGTTTTACGAATTCAGCTTTATCAGAATCTTTTGCGGCAAGGTTCTCGTCGTTTGCATAAGCGAGCGGTGGGTCAAAGCGCAAAAAGATAATCTTTTCTTGTAATAAATTTCTTATAAGTTGTGCACTTTTTTTTACAATTACAAGATATTCTTTAATAGCTTCTGGTTCATTCAGTTGCTCAAACGGAACATCGCTAGATTTTAGCAAAAACTCTGGCGCGAGCGGCACATAAGCAAGCGAAAAAAGCTTTTTGAATGTGCGTACTAGCACAGAAACAGGATAAACACCGCTTTTGAAATTTGCTGAATCTTCAAGCTCTATGTAAAAGCGGTAGCTTTTCCAGCCGTGGTGAGATTTGAATTCTGCCCAAAAAGAGCTTTGTAAAAAATGTGTGTTTTCAAGCAGAGCGCCGTTCTGGTGCTCTGCCGTTACTCTTACAGACAGCATCAGCAGACTTCGCCGTTCTCAACATGCTGCATTACAATTTCTTTGCCGTCTGCAACAAGGTCTGTGCCATGTATACCGACTTTTTTGGCGGCAACAGCAATCTGCACAGCAAAGAATGTATCTGCGTCTATTGCTTCTGGTTTTTCTGCATCTGCGGCTGCGCCTTTCAAGACAACAGGCGTGCCTGGCTTTGCCCACGGACATTCAAGCACTTCAACTTTTTCGTTGCCTTCGCTGTCTTTATAGTCTGCCGCCAAAAGCATACCGCGGCTCTCAATTCCGCGAAGCTTTCTCGGCTTAAGATTGTCTGCAATTACGACATGCTTGCCCAAAAGCTCATCTTCTTTAAGATATGGAACAAGGCCAGAGCAGATTATGCGCTCAACACCTGTACCGTCGTCGACTTTTTCAACGTAAAGCTTTTCTGCATCCGGGTGTCGGCTAATTTCTGTGATTTTGGCCACTTTGAGCATAATCTTTTCGTTATAAAGAGCTTTCTGCTGTTCTGGTGGAAGCGGCTCAGGCTCTTTTGCTTCTTTCTTTTCAGCTTTTTTCTCGTTTTTAGGCTTTACTTCAGATTTTTTCTGCTTTCCGCTGAACTTCTCGCGGAAGGCAAGCATAGTTTTCTGATCCATTGGCTTGAAGTAAACTTCAGTTGGGCCAACAGTTGTAAGGCCTTCAAGCTTTCCAAGATCTTCCCAGGTGTAACCAGGCTGTGTTTCCATTCCAACCTTCTTAACCTGAATAGTCTTTCCAAAGTAGCTCATGATTTTCTGAGTGTACTGTGGCATATAAGGATTCATCATAATCATCAAATCCTTAATTACATAACAGAGGTTGTGGATAAGGCTTTCAGCAACAGCAGGATTTTCTGTACGTGCCTTCCAAGGCTCAGTTGCCTGGAACTTCTTATTACAGATATCTGAAATCTCAAACATTGTGTGGAAAGCATCCTTGAGGTCTGCCCATTCAAGTGAAGCAGTTGCCTTAGCTTCAAGCTCGCGAACCTTTGTCCAAAGCTCTTCATCAACAGGGGCGTCAGGAATCTTTCCTTCATAATATTTATTTACAAACAAGAGTGTGCGGTTTACAAGGTTACCCAGGTTACCAATCAGCTCGCCGTTCAGCTTTTCCATAAAGTCTTTCCAGGTGAACTGATAGTCCTGCTTTTCTGGGCGGTTATAGAAGATATAGAAACGCCATGCATCAGCAGGGATTCCGCTCTCAATTGCATCCGAACCAAATACACCAACACCAAGACTCTTAGAGAACTTACCGTCTTCGTAATTAAGGAATTCAGTAGAAGACATGTGATGAAGCTTTGTCCACTCGTGAGGTGAGCCTAACATTGTTGAAGGGAAAATTACAGTGTGGAAAGGAATATTGTCCTTACCGATAAACTGGAAAAGGTCAACCTTAGGCTTATTCTTTCCCTCTTCGCTCTCGCTTGGAATCCACCAGCTCTTCCAGTCAAAGCTCTGCTTGCCGGCCTTTACAAGCTCATCAGCCAGCTGCTTTGTGATGGAAATATATCCGATTGGCGCATTAAACCAAACATAGAAAACCTTGTTTTCATAACCAGGCTTTGGAACAGGAATACCCCACTTAAGGTCGCGGGTAATTGCGCGCTCCTGAAGGCCATCACGAATCCAGGCCTTAGTCATGTTGATGGCGTTATCAGCCCAGCGGCCTTCTACACTAGCCTTTTCCATCCATTCGTTGAGCTTGCCGCTCATTGCAGGAAGGTCGATGTACAGGTGTTTTGTCTCGCGAACTTCCGGAGTTCCGCCACAGGTATGGCAGCGAGGTTCTTTAAGTTCAGTTGGATCAAGCAGAGAACCGCACTTATCGCACTGGTCTCCGCGGGCCTTTTCGTAACCACACTTTGGACAGGTTCCGTCAACATAGCGGTCTGCAAGGAACATATTACAGTGTGGACAGAAAAGCTGCTTGTTTACATGCTCATGAATGAGGCCAGCCTTGTCCAGGTCGTTGAAAAGTGACTGTGTAATTTCTGTACACTGTTCGTTTGAAGTGCGGCCGAATTTATCAAAATCAATTTTGAACCATTCGTAGATTTTTGTGTGCTCACCATAGTAGTGGTCGCAGAGAGAACGAGGGTCTGTTTTTTCTTCAAGAGCCTTAGTTTCGGTTGCGGTACCGTATTCATCAACACCACAAATATAAAGAGTGTCGTAACCACGGCTGCGGCAAAAGCGTGCAAAAACATCGCCCGAAAGCGACTGAATTATATTTCCCAAATGCGGAATGTTATTAACGTAAGGTAAAGCTGCTGTGATAAGTCGTCTGTTCATAATGGCTTATGATAAAATTTTAGCTTGAATCAGTCAAGGCGTTTCGCATTGGGATTAATCTACAGCTATGGATATATCGAGCGAAACGGCCAAGTTTTGCCTAAAGGCAAAACTTGTAAATGGTGCACAGGCTTGTCATTCATGATTTTCATGGTTGTATTTTAAATTGCCATAACTGTTTTCTTTTACAGCCCTGTCTACGGACATTTTATAAAATTTATAACCACTTTCATAAGTTCCTAACTTGTATGTATGTTTTTCTATTATAGAAAAAGGAATATCATCTTTCAGCTCTTCAGGAATTTGATTTTTCAATATTTCATTGTATTTATAATCAAAAGTCTTAAATTTAGTAAAAAATGATTCTCCAAATGGCAATTCTGGCAAATCAGAAATAAAACTGTAAACTTCATCAATGTTATTGATAATATCAAGGATATTCTCAACTTTAAGCTGAGAAGCGATTCTTTTTAAAAGCTTTGTTTCTAATCTTTTCAGTTCAATATGATATAATATAGAATCAAGATCATACAGACCAACATCATAGCAATGCTCTACTGGACATAAATCATTTATTTGACAAATACATATAGAAACTCCCTGTGCTGAATCATTATTTATAAAATGCCCCAGTTGCACATCGGAAAAATGGATGTATCTATTTTTTGTCAAATAAACATAGATATTATAATTTCTAGTGTCATAGTCATGAAATCCTAATTGTATCTCTACAGATTCTACATCTTTGCATTTTAAAATTTCCTGTCTTACATATTCTTCATCGCCCATAAAAAGACTTTTGAAAAATGGAATATCACTGGCAACTAGTGTGGAACATAAAACAGTTGCCAAAAATATCAGAAAGATTGTTTTCTTCATTTTTAGTTCTCTCCTTTATGTGTTTTGACTGAAAAAATCTTTAGTTCTTGCGTTTGTGCTGGTGGGTTTCGGTGCGTTTGATGTAGAGGGTGACGGTGCGGCTGCATACGGCGCCGGGCAGAAGCGAAATCTTCCAGAAAAGGCCGGTCGTAGACGCAAGGTACTGCTGCTGGCTGAAATACGGATAAGCATAGACACCAGCCGCATCGCTTGAAGACAGTGTAAAGCAGCACTGCGAAAGGCTGTCTGTCATGCGCAAATAGAAAATGCCTTTATTGTTGAAAAAATCATTTTCTGGTGGAATCGGCAGAAGCAAATCATCAGCCGAACATTCCATTGACAAAGTTTCCGGGCTGTTTGACTGCATACACAGATTGTTTTCGATTATCAGATAAGCGTTTATGTTCTCTTTTGACGTGTTTATAAGCCTGTAGTCAACGCGGATTGAGTCTTTTGTAAAGTGGAATTCTTTGACAATTTTGACAGTTTTCTTTTTGTCAAAAGGAACTTGCGACTCAAGCTTGACGTTCTTTTTCATGCGGTCATACTTCAGCTCGTGGTATGGCGCTTCGTTCAGGCACGGCACGTTGTCAATGCTCTGCCCCTTAGACAAGATGTTAAAATCTTTGTCTGATACCAGAAAATCTGAAAAAAGACCGCGCCTGCGCTTGTCTGAAATCGTAGCGGCAAAATTCCTTTCGCTTTGAAGAATATCAAATTCATAGATTGAGCCGCCAGTCTTTGAAAGATAAGCGTCGTAAAGCTTGAACTGCGCCACATATTCGTTGCTGCCGTCAAAGTTTACGTCAAACGAATTAAGAGAATCGTTTACCGTAGAGACTTCCCTTACAAGCTGCTCTGCATGAAGCAGGTTCTTGTACATTTCGTTGCGCAGCTTGGCGTTGGTTATGCCGCCTGAACCGAGAAACCAATAAGACGCACCGTTCTGCGCTTTCCAAAGCTCTTCTCTTGCGGCCTTTTTGCGCACCTTGTCGCCGCGGCACTGGTTTACGAGCAAGCTTGTGTAAGTCATTCTGGAATAAAGATTAAGCACTTCCGGATAAAGCAGCGTAAAATTGCGGATTGTTGTGCGCGTTGAGTTCTTATTCTGCGCAGTCTTTGCATAAGCTTTCAAAGCCCAGCTTGAAGCTTTTTTACTCATGCCTGATGGTATTATAGCTTTGTTGAAAGCACTTGAATTTTTTAGAACCTTCCACGGCAATGAAAGCTCAATCTTTTCTTTAAAGGTTGTCTCAAGCAGTTCAAAACATTCTTCAAGCCAGTTCTGCTGCACAAGTTCAGACAATTTTTCAGCTGAAATAAAGCATGTTACGGCAGGGTTGCTAACTGAAGAAGGCACGGCCTTTATAAGCTTTTCTAAAAACGCTTCGGGCAAAGCTATGTCTGCCGCTTCAAAAAGCTCGTTATGCAGCGGCAGCACGAACACAGACTTGCCCATATCTTCGGTTATAGAAACTGTTAGCGCTTTCGGGTCATACATGTCTGAAGCGAAGAACGAATAATCGAGCATTGCATATTCAAGCGAACATGAATTGAGCGTGTTTATAAGTGAAGG
Organism: Spirochaetales bacterium Spiro_07; assembly: GCA_001603145.1. Taxonomy (GTDB): domain Bacteria; phylum Spirochaetota; class Spirochaetia; order Treponematales; family Treponemataceae; genus UBA1240. The sequence continues at coordinate 13,467 of LVBI01000015.1, forward strand.
ATCCCAGACGCTTTCGTTGATAAAACAGCCATGCGGGCGTTTCTTAAAATGCTTTCTAAGAGCGGTCGTCAGCGCTTCAATCTGCCCGGAACGGTCTGCAGGCTGAAGCAGCGGAAAATGCGGGTTGTAATAGCCGCCGCCAAGCACTTCAATTTGCTTGCGCGCCATAAGTTCTTCTATTACAAGAAGATATTCTGAATGTTGAGATTGAAGCCATTCAAGCACCGGCCCGGAAAAGAAGAACGAAAACGGCACATTTTCATGAGAAAACAGATATGATGCTAATGTCTTGTAGCTGTTTTCGTAAATGTGAGTATTCGGTATGCCTGAACCGTCTGCCGACGTGTCGGCAAAAAGCCCAAAACAAAGAGCAATCTTTCCCATAAAACGTTCCGGTTAATCTCTTTTTGCAGTTTTTGTAGATTGTGCAGTTAGTATGTTATAGCATATCTGCCAGAATTTAAAGTCTTTTGCCGGCTTTTTTTCATAAGACAAGATGCAGCCGGACGGACATTTCTGTGCGTCTTCTTCTGTCACCGCGTCTTTCTGGCAGTTCTCGCAGTTTGTGCATGCAGTTGAGCAGATTTCCTTGATGTGCTCGTTGCTTCCGATTGATGCACATGCAACATAATGTGTCTGCTCTTTCGGAATAAGCTGAATGAGGCCGTTCGGGCATGTGTCTACACACAAGCCGCAACCTGAGCAGTTCGAATTGATGACCGCTGTTCCGTTTTTGATTGAGATTGCGTCTTGCGGGCAATAATTGACGCAAGAGCCGAAACCGATGCAGCCGTATGAACATTCAGAGTCTGATTCGTAAATCTCTTTGAAAAGGCGGCAGTCGCGCACGTCGTCATAGAAAAAGCCGCGCTTTACGACTTTGCGCTCAGGGTTGCAGCGCACAACAGCACGCAGGTCTTTTGAAATGACAGCATTTTCCCTTGAAAATACGATGTCCTTCTCTTCGTGTGAAAGAATGTCCTGCGTTATGTTTAAGTTGCGCTCCTTTAGATAATCCGGAAGGAATGCAAACAAAGCCCAGAGAGACAATGAAACGGCGATTAAAATCAGCAGAAAGACAAGCAATGGAATTATCATTTGAAAAACTCCTGATTGAACCAAGAAAAATGATACGCAAAAAACGCAAAGAAAATGAATGCCGCGCTGAAAAACGCAACAGCGTAATATTTAAAGTCTCTTGGCGGCATAGAGCTTGTGAGCCGCTTTCTGGTTGCATATAAAAGCGGCAGCAGAAGAAATATCGAAAGGAACACGCCGAGCGCGATTGTATAAGCTTCAAGCAGCGTCACGCTTTCGTTTACCGCAAGCAGCATAATCGAGCAAGGCAGCAGAATGCCCGCCGAAACAGAGCTTTTCATCAGATAAGAGACTGAATCAATCACCTTTGTTATAAGAAGCGTCACAAGAATGAGAAGCAGCGGATAAAGTTCTGCAAAACCGCGCTTTGCAAAGAACATTGACAAACCCCAAACAATAGGCAATGAAAAAAGAATTGTCAGAAATGTCTTTATAGCCGCCGTGCCGAAATAATGGATTGTGCTTGACTTCATCAGAGATTGCTTCAAGCCAATTCCATAGACAAAGACGGCGCATGAACTGAAAAGATAATAAGCCAATAAAGAAAGGGTCATCTTGAAACCCTCCTAAGAATCATAAGTTTGCGGTTAATGTATGAAAAAAGCGCGAATATAAGCCCAAGAACGATGAGCGTTCCCGGAATTGTCGCAAGAAAATGAAGCGGATAAACTTCGCCGACCTTGAAAATCGTAATAACCTTGATTCCTTTCGGTGCAGGAAAAGTTATTGAGCCGAAAGCGATTATGTCGCGGAGCAAGAAAAACAGCAGCACAAGCCCTGAAAACAGCGCAGTTCTTTTTGAAGTGCGCACAAGATGCTCAAGCGGCGGCAAACCGACCGTATCAAGCACGTTGCCGTAAATATAAGACGAAAAAGCCGTGAGATAAAGCGCAAGACCTGAAGTAAACGCGATTGACGGCGCGTAAAGAATCAGCAGCTGCTTGTAGATTCCTGTAAGCGCAACCGTCGTAAAGATGAGCAGGCTTGTAAGCATCGGCGTAATATGAAACTTTTCAGTAAAAAACTTGATAGCGAAACCGCCGTAAATCAGAATGTTCAGCAGAATGATTGCAATTATTCCGTAAGCAAAACGCGGCGGAAATGGAATGATGATTGAAAGAGCAGCCGCTATGTAAATATAGTAATAGTTCTTAATCATTTGTCCGCTCCTTTTGAATCTTCTTCGGTTTCCTTTGGCGGCAGAAGAGCTTGCGCCCTTTTCTGCCAGAATTCGATTACAGGCGTTGTAAGGCCGTAACCGAAAAGCCCTGTGTCTGTATAAGTTGCAATTTCATTTTCAAGCCCGCCCATGCCGGCAAAGAATGCATCGTTGTCGTCAAATACATAAACCAAAGGCAGCGCGCCCGCAATGCCATAAGCCCTGATTAAGACAGCATAAGCCGGTGCGGTCTGGCCATTGGTGTTCTTTTCAAGCTCAAACACGGCAGCTGAAACTGCGAGCGGTGAATGAACAGGCAATGTGCCTTTTATGGTGTATTCTGCTCCGGCATGGTCTTTGAGCACTTTTTCGGTCATAGCCGCAAGCCCATTGTTCCAGCTTTTTCTTGAGCCGAGCACCATAAAGAAAAAGATTACCGATAAAACTATGATTACAACCGCAGAAGCACCAGCTTCATGTATAAACAGTTTCTTATCTTTCATGTTCAAGTCTCGTCTTTAATGTCAGAGATTTATAAATGCTGTAGCACTTATCTTCAAAAAGCTGAATTACCGGCGAAGCTGTGTTTACAAGAATCACCGTGAAAACTGCGCCGGTCGGTGAAGTGCCAGCCCCGCTCATTACGAATGCGCAGACACCGGCAAGCACGCCGTAGACAACTTTGCCCGGAATGCTCATCGGCGTTGTGCCGTACCATGAAAGCATGAAAAAGCCGCAGAACAAAGTGCCGCTTGTAAGCAGCGCGAGCAAAATGTCGCCCTGACCTGTCAAGCCTGTGAACGGCTCAAGCGAAAAAGCGCGCACAAGAATGGCATAAACTGTAAAGTAACAGACCGGAATAAGCAAATCAATCATCGAAAGCGACGCAAGCACAAGCGAAGCAAAAATTGTAAGCATATTGAACCTGAAAGCCGGAATCAGCGCGTGTGTATCCCAGAAAAGCGAAGTATAGCCTTCCGGCAGCACGAACCCGAAATGGTTCAGTACATGAGAATTCAAGAAGTTTGAAACGATGTTTGCATTTTCGTTCATCGGAATGATATTCATCGAAAAGAGCATTGAAGCCGGGTTTGCAGATTCAAGCATTTCGGCGTTAAGCTGAAAATCTGGGAAAAACAGTGAGCCGGTGAACCAAGCAATGATAATCGTGCATGCGGCCGGGTTTGCCCAGTTTGAAGCAAGGCCGCCGAAGCAATATTTGACGACAAACAAGCTGAACATTACGACGAAGAACGCAAGCAATGGCGGGTACACTTCCGGCAGAAACATTCCGATTATCAGTCCTTCAAGCACAGAAACAAAAGAACCGACCGACATCTTTTTTTGGATTAAATTGTCAACAATTTCGGCGATGACGCTTGCAAGCACAGACACCGTGATTACGAGAAGCGCCTTATAGTCTTTGTATATGCCCAAAAAGACAAGCTGCGGCACAAGCACAAGAATCATTGCGGCTATTGTATTCGGAAAAGCCGGTGAAATATGGACGAATGGTGAAAATCTTAGCTTTGTGTTAATCTTCATAGTTTGTCTCCGCAATTTTTTTAATTTCGTTTATTGTCTGAAAAAGCGGCAGCCTTGAAGGACACGCCATGTTGCAAAGTCTGCATTCGCTGCAAAGCAAAGTCATCTTGATTTCGTCTGGCGTAAGGTGCGATTTTTTCATGTACTGCATGTAAAGCTTGTCCGGCTGCAAATCTGCCTTGCAAATCTTGCGGCAGTTTCCGCAGTGTATGCACGGCGAAGTCGGAATATAGTCGATAAGCCTTTTGGGCAGCACAGTTATAGATTTTGTATATTTCGTTACCGGCGTGTCAAAATTGCTTATCGCCGAACCGTAGATTCTGCCGTTTATGAGAATCTTGCTCGGCTGCGAACAGAAGCCGCCGCATTCGGCAAGAAGGTTCTTTATTGGCGTTCCGATGCGCACTTTGAAGAGCTTGCTTTCTGTCATTGCTTCGCCGCCAACTGAAACAAAGCGTGTCATTGAAGGCTGGTTCAAGACAATGGCTTCATAAACTGAAAGAGCTGTCATGCTGTCTATAAACAAATCTTTGCGGCTAACTGAAATCTCGTCAGGCGATTTTGCCGAGCGGCGCACAAGCCGCAGCACATCAAAAGTGCCTCCGCAAGGATATTTTGAAACATCAACCGGAATAAAATGAAGCGGTACTGTATTGAACAGAATGTTCATCGCGTCTGTGTCTTCTTTTGGCGTAGATGCTTTGTCAAAAAGGCAATAAACCGCGCTCGGCTCTACAATGTGAGATAGAATCGACATTGCTTCAAGAATCTGCGGCATGTAATTCTTTGCTATAAAAGAATCTGCACAGTTCGTCGGGTCAAGGTCATAAAGACGCAGGAATATCGACCTGTTTTCTTGCCGAAGCTTCTGCTGCATAAGCTCTACCGCGAGCGGCTTTGGCTTATAAAAAGTGTTGATCACGCCCTTCTCGCCTATGCTTCTTATGAGCTGGTCTGCAAACATAAAGTCCCACTGCTGCTTCTTTTTGGGCCGCCCCAAGAATGAAAAAGAGCCTTCAGTTTTTATGGTGAGGCACGGGCCGGTCTTGCCGTTCGGCAAAGAAATAACTGAAAATTTTTCGACCTTGCCCGGCACTGGCGAATGTATCTGGCAGAGGCTTCTTGAATCGCGGGCGATAAGCTGCCCTTCTTCGACATGCTCTCCGGCATAAACTAAAGGTTCAGTTTTTGTGCTTTCGTCTTGCCACAATGCAACAAGCACCTCGTGCGGAACATAAGCATTCGTGCAAGTGTTGAATGCGGCTGATGATTCAGTCAATTTTTTTGTAGAAATCATGGGCAACCTTTATCTAAACTGTTTATAAGCAACTGTCACAAAATGTTTTTGCGAAAAAAGCATTTTCTCAACCGAAGGCTCCGGGCTTGAATCAATTTTTGCAAGAACAGAAGCAAAATAAGATTCATCAAAAGTATACAAGATTTTGCGTTCTGTTGAAACCCGTCCGCTGTCTTCGTCATATTCATATACCGGCATAGAAACTTCTGAACCGCTGTAGGCCGGCGGAAATTTTGCGTTAAGCGAAACATACGGAAGCACGTCAGTCTTCCAGCTAAGATTAACAAAATCAGCCAAATCTGGCAATGCGCGCGCAGGCGATTCTGATGTTACAAGATTTTCGTATGAAGCGTATGAAAAGCCGGCGTTCTTGCTGTATTCGTGCGGCACAGGCAGAGAAAGCCCTGCAAGCCCGCCCGAAGAAAAGAAGCGGTCTTTGGCGATGAACGAAAGAGCCAGAATGCCTGCCATTAAAGCCGAAAGCGCCGTAAGTTCAAGCTTTGATTTTAGCGAAAACGAAACAGTTTGCGCTGAGTTAATAAGAATAAAGCCTGTCTGCTTCTTGTTTTTATCCCAAAAATAGAAAAAACAGAATGCGCACGCTGAAGCGAAAAACGCGAAAAGCCCCAAAAAGATTATGCGGAAATCCTTGGTGAACGGTACTGTTAGAATGAGCGCAGAAAGCATCGCAAGTATAAGCACAACCGTAACAAGGTCGCTGATTAAGAAATTGACCCAGCCCGGCCGCTGCCAATAATACTGAATTGAATAAGCCACAATTGGAAAAACTGATGCGCATAATGCTGCGGCAAATTCAGCTGAACCGCAGCAAAAAACAAGGAACGGCAGCTGCAGAAAAAGATAAAGCAATTTGCGCTTGCTCAAAACAAAAAAGATAACAGAAATGCTGAACGGAAAAATCAAGATGAGCACCGCAAAAAACGAGATGCGCTCAACGCGCCATGTTGAGCCGTTCTTTTTGATTATCTGCTTGAGGCTTGTGCTTAAATTCCGTGATTCTTTCAGATAATAAAGGTTGTGCTGCTGCGTTTCGTCATAGAAATATTTTTTGATTGTGTCTTTATACTTGATTGCAAAGCTTGTAACAGGCGTAAGCTCGTTTTTGGGGCACAAAGACTTAGAAGAAATGCTCAAAGTATCGATTATGCCTTGTGATTCAAGCTCTTTTAAGACTGCTTTTTCTGAAACTGATGACGGCACGGCAAGAATTCTGTAGCCTTCCCATGTGGAAGCCACGAACTGAATGCGGAAGACTATGAGCAACGCCGTGAAGCAGATGTAGAGAGCCGGCAGAATGCAGCAGAAAACTTTCTTCATAAACTGATGAACTTTAACTTTATAAGATAGAAAATGCCGTGCCGATAAACACGCCTAAAAGACAGCCAACAAGGACTTCGAGCGGCTTATGGCCCTGCACTTCTTTTACCGGGTTGAAAGAAGGAATAATCTCTTTTCCTTGCAGTTCAGCTCCTATTTTATTGATTACTTTAGCCTGAATGCCGCTTGAGCGTCTTACGCCCACTGCATCTCTTACAGTGACGAGCGCGAAGCAGCATGCAAGGATGAATACGTCTGAATTGATGCCCGAATGGTAGCCTATTGATGTGGCCAGCGCCGAAACAAGCGAAGAATGCGACGACGGCATGCCGCCTGTCTTGAAGAACAGAAGCGAGATAAGCTCTGAAAGCGAATGTACACGCCCAGAAATGAGCCTAATAAGCGTCTTTATAAACTGAGCCGAAAGCCAGCTGAATATAGCCGATAAAAATATCGGGTTCGTGATAAACATTTGAAGCTGAAATTTTGCAGACATTCCCATATATAAATCTATTTTGCCTCTTAGCCAAATTTTGTCAAGTAGTTTTTGTTTTTTATTCGTGCCGAGGGTTTAATACCCCGCCCCTCTGGGGCGAAATAAAGGGTATTAAACCTGAGTGCAATTCCTTAACAGAACGAACGATACCCCGCACGCTCTGCGTCGGGGTTCGTTCATTATTAACAAGGGAAAATCTTAAAGGAATGTGCATTTATTCTTGGCGGAAATCCGCGTAATCGTGTCTGTCGGACTGCTCGACGGTATGATTTTCTCGTCGTTATTGTACCCAATGCTTGCTGAAGCAAATTTTGAAGCTTTCATGCGCTACTACCGTAACTGGGCTTTTTTTGATAGACTTGATATATGGAGTTCATTCAGATTAAAGCTGGAAATGATGATGCCGGGCGGCGCATTGACCGCGTTTTGCGTAAACTGCTGCCGGGCGTTGCTCTGGGCGAAATATACAAGCATCTGCGCAAGGGCACAATCAAGGTCAACGCAAAAAAAGCTGCGCAAGATTACCGCATGAATGAAGGCGACGTGCTTTTTTTGGCTTCTTTTCTTGAAGCTGAAATGCAAAATTGCGGTGCGGTGCAGCTTTCAGCGCAAGCAGACGATGCAGCCTTTGCCCCGAATTCAGCTGATACAGCGCGCCCGGCTGGTGTCGCAAAGCAGAATCACGGCTTTAAGCTTGAAACGCTCTTTCAGAATGAGCATATACGCGCCGTAAACAAGCCTTTCGGCGTTGCGGTGCATAAATCAAACTCAAAAGAGATTTCGCTTGCAGAAATTGTAGCTGCCGAATACCGTGCGCTTAATCAGAATGAATCGCTTTCTTTTACGGCTGGGCCGCTTCACCGCCTTGACAAAAATACTAGCGGAATCATCGTGTTTTCGCAAAGCCTTAAAGGTGCGCAATGGTTTTCAGAGAACCTGCCTAGCTTCAAAAAGGAATATCTTGGCATTGTGCAGGGCGAGATTAATGAGCCGCAATATTGGGTTGATTTTATAGATGACGCGCCGAAAGAAGGTGGCACAGCTTATAAGACTGTGCGCATTTCGTCTTCCGGCAAAGAAGCCAGAACGCACTGCTTTCCGCTTTCACGCGGTTCTTATAAAGGCACACCTGTCATGCTGTGCCGCTTCTGCATCGAAACCGGGCGCAAACACCAGATTCGGGCGCAGAGCGCGTTTCACGGTTTTCCCTTGCTCGGCGACTCTGCATATAATGCTGATTTCCGCAAAGGTACGGCGCAGCCTGATCGGTTTTATCTTCATGCGTTCAAGCTTAGCGTGCCGCCTAACCCTATAGGTATGCCCCAAACAATAGAAGCCCCGTTGCCAGAAGATTTCAGTCTCTTCCTTTCAGAAGAGTGTCATTTTTCCGCTCACTTGAAAATTAGTTGCGAATAATGATGTGTCATTCTTTTCGCAGCAGTTCAATCTACAACTGAAGTTCAATCGGCGAAAAGTGCCGCTTTCGCTAACGCAAAACCGGCATCATTTGCGAGATAAGCCTATTCACTATTGATAAAGCTTATGTACAATCTTTCAAGTTTTGCGTCAGCAAAACTTGCTGGGTTTGCCGAATAGACTTTTGATTAAAATATTCTTAATGCAAACCCAAAAGGCTTGCCGTAATTAGCAATTAGCTTGTATTATATAGACATGAAAAAACTTAAAGACTTTTACTGGCTGATTAAAGGCATCACTGTTTATGCGCTTGTCGGCGAAAGCGGCACCGGTAAAAGTTTCCGTGCAAAACTATTGACTCAAAAATATGGCATAGAGCTTCTTATAGATGACGGTCTTTTGATTCGCGACGACAAGATTCTTGCCGGTCATTCTGCAAAAAGAGAAAAGACTTTTCTTGGCGCTGTAAAGGTTGCAGTCTTTGACGACAAAGAACACCGAGACGAAGTTGCCCGTGTGCTTCAGCGCATCAAATTCAAGAAGATTCTCATTTTAGGCACATCTGAAAAAATGGTAATCAAGATTGCCACAAGGCTTCAGCTGCCGCCGCCAACAAAGATTATTCACATAGAGGAACTTGCAACAAAAGAAGAGATTGAGCAGGCAAAGCGCTCAAGAACAGTTGAAGGCAAGCATGTAATTCCAGTTCCTTCAATTGAAGTCAAGCGCAATTATCCTAAGATTTTCTACGATAAAATCCGCATGGTGCTTAAAGGCAACAAATCTCCTCTTGGTGTAAAAAGCAGCAAGGTTTACGAAAAATCTGTCGTGCGCCCTGAATTCTCTAAGAAAGGCTGCATTCAGATTTCAGAGTCTGCGCTTGCCGAAATGTGCCAGAACTGCATAAGTGAATTCAACCCCGACATTGTGGTTAAAAAGCTTACGATTAAGACAGACTTGCAATGCTACCGCTTTATCATTCTGATTGATGTGCCGTTCGGTACGCAGCTTTCTGGTCAGATGCATAAGCTTCAGCAATATATAATCGAAAATATCGAGCGGTTCACTGGAATTCTTCTGGAAGAAGTCAGCATCATTATAGATAAGATTACGCAGCCTGTGCATAATGATGACGAAAAGCTAAAAGAGGTTCGGCATGAAAAGAAACGTTAAGCTTTTATGCTTGCTTTTGCTGTTGCTGCCCTGCTATATGTTCGGGCAGGCTGGTCTTTACGAGATAAAATACAACGGCTCCGGTAGCGGAACATCAGAATTTTTCAAGATTCTTGATTCTTGCTACGTGCGCTTCAACAACGTTTTTCATTTTGACGAAGACGGCCCCGGTTTTAAGTATCCTGTAAGCCTTTTTACGGACGTTGACGCATATAAAGCTTATGTTGCCGAAAAGACCGGCACTGTTGAACCGAAATCTGAAACAGTGTTCTTGCGTTATTCTGCAATTTCCCGCTCTGAAGTTGCGGCGGTAGTTTCGCCTGAAAACAAGAACACATTCATAAGACAACTTTTTATTCAGTATATTTACAGCTTTATCGCTGCGCCGCCGGCCTGGCTTGTCAACGGTTTTTCGCTTTATTTTGAGCAGTACCCTGATTTATACGAAAGCCCGTGGCTTGAGCCAGCAAAGTCGCTTTATCTGAATGAAAACAAGCGAATTCCGGTTAAGCTCATGCTTGAAGCCACAAAAGACACATACACTTCTGACGTTTTTCTGCCGCAGTCTTGGCTTTTTGTTTCTTTCTTAGTTGAAGGGCCTTACAGCAGAAATTCGCGCTTCTTGTATGACAGCCTTCAGATTGCAGTTAACGAAGCTTATAACGATGATGATCCGTTCATCACATATTACGAAAAATGGATTGACGACGAGCAGTTCCAAAAAGACTATGATTCTTTCGTGCGCAACCTTCATTCTGTAAAAGAAGACCTTTCTGCCGGAATTAACGCTTATAGCGAAAAGCGAATTCAAGATGCGGTTGTGCTCTTCAAACGTGTGCTCGATGTGCAGCTTGAAAACTACACTGCCGCCTATTATCTTGCTTTGTGTGCCTACAGTCAGAAAAACTATAAAGAAGCAGATTCTTGGTATAAGAAAGCGATGCATTACGGCGCAGACCCAGCCCTTGTAAACTGGGGGCTTGGCGCATGTGCCTACGCAGACAAGCGCTACGAAGAAGGCAAAGTCTATCTGCTTAAGGCCAAGCAGCTTGACGAAGCTTCTTACGGCAAAAAAGTAGATGATCTTATAATGCAGATGCCTTAAAACTTTTTAAAACAAGGCTGTTGAAGAAAATGCAGAAGAGATTTTTTATTTTATATGCTCTGTTTACTTTATGCGTGATTGTTGCAAGCGTGCTTTTAGTGGGGCATTATGTCCATCTCAATTATGATTATATCGTAAATCCAGAAAGTTCTCCTGGTTATAGTTGTGGTACTCCTTTTGGCAATGGCTATGATGTATGGAATGTTCAGGGGATTCTTTTGCCGACTGATTTGCTTGCAATCTTGCTTCTGTTCAACATGCTCGGCGTTGCCATGCACTTTTGTACTTCGCGGTGGGGACATATTATGTTTCTGCTTGCTTCTGCCGTTGCTATTCTTGCTGTTGCTATAGCTGTATTGCAGGGTATTGAAATTGAATTCTTAAATCCTGTGTTATATGTGTTACTTCCTTTCGTGGAGTTGCTTTTGATTCCGGCAGGCATAGTATGTGCGATATTCTTTTTTGTGTGGAAAAAAACGCTCATTGCAGGACATGTAGTATTGCTTACACTAAGTATGATGGCTTCTTGTTCAATGGGGTTCTTCTGGTTTTATTTGTACTTTGATTAAGCTGTTGCTAAACAACTTAAATTTGTGCGGCTTTTTGCACTGGCTGTGCGCCGTTCATTGGCGGCATTACTGCGTTTTGCAGCTGAACTGGTGCAGCCTGCAATTGAGGCGAGGCTTGTGCAGCTTTACGCTTAAGAGAAGCTGCTTTTGCTGATTTTTTTGAAGCTGAAGCTTTCTTCTGCTTTTTAGCAGATTTATCTTTTTCCGGGGCTGGCTTTTTGTCTTTTTTCTGCTCTTTTGTGCTGAACGCGCTTTTTGGAATCTTTACATTTACGCCGAGCTTTTTAAGGCAAGACCTTATGGCGAATTCAAGCTCCACTCTCGGCGGGTTCATCGGAAGCACGAAATTTCTGCATTGTGTCCATGTGCGCAAGAACAGTTCAGACAAAGCCTGATTTTCTTGCACTTCCTTTTCCCAGTCTGTAAGACTTGCGATAAAATCATAAATGAGGTACGAAAGCTTCTTGCCGAGGCGCACTGTCGGGTCTGCAACAATGAGCGCGTCAAGCTCTTTTAGGCTTGACATGTACTTGCGTTCAAAAGCTGAATCGTCGTACATTAAAGCGCAAGCCGCCGGCTGAATATGCATATAAATGTCAGTCTGCATTGCAAGCGAAACAATGTTGTAAGACGAACCGCTGTTGATAATCTTGATAAGCTCTTCCGTCAATCTTGAAGGAGAAACAGGACCTAAAAGAGAAGCCGACTTGCAGATTGTTTTTTTCAGCCTATGCGGAAGATGAAAGCCTGTGCCTGCGGCGTATTTTACAGCGCGGAGCATGCGCACAGGGTCGTCTTTAAAAATTATGTTCAGCGGAATTACCGGCTCAATGCGGCGTCTCTTTATGTCTCGCACGCCGTCAACGTAGTCGATAATCTGCTCTTTAATCGGGTCGTAGTACAATGCGTTGAGCGAAAAATCTCTTCGGCAAACATCTTCGTCCATTGTGCCGAATTTGTTGCCGACAGTTCCGTCAGCGATTGACCGGAATGTGCTGACTTCAAAAATTTTCGGGCCAAAAAAAACGTGAACAAGCCTGAAACGCTTGCCGATTATTCTTGAGTTTCTAAAGATTTTCTTGATTTTTGTTGGTGTGGCATCAGTAACGATGTCAAAATCTTTCGGTGTCTTGCCTACCAAGAGGTCGCGTACTGCTCCGCCGACGATGTATGCAGCATAGCCGTTATCTCTTAAATGAGTAATAACCCGCATTGCGTCTGGGTCTATTTTTTGAGCTGAAATTGAGTGCTCGTTTTTAGTATATATTACGGCTTTCTTTACAAGTTTGCCTTTTTCGTTTACTGAATATCTTTTTAGCACTTTTTAACAATAATTGAAACGCCCGTTATGGTCAAGACCTTTAAGATGAAGCCGCAAGCCCCAAAGCAGCAGCTTCAACTGTCTTTTCAGTATTGATCCAGGAGCGTATGCATTTGGGTTGAGAGCACTTGAAGCTTGCGCTTTAGTTCGCGGATTTCGTCAAGGCTTTTGGCAATCTTTGTCTGCATGTACACATCGGCGAACAGACCGTCAAAGAGAAAATCTGCAAATGTCGCGAACGTGCCTGTTTCCATGCTCATTCCGCTCGGAATGGTGACATCTTTCAGCTCGCGTTGCAGATCATGCAGCAAGATGTTGATTCTGTTCATGTTCTTGCCGGCAGAGCTGATTTTCCAGTGCTTAACAAGCCCGGTCAGTGTGTCGCCGCCAAAAATGTCGAGAATGCCCCAGTTGCGCGCGCTTTTCATCTTGCGCTCGCTTTCATCAAGCAGCGGAATAAGCTCGTCAATGATGCGGATAACATCAGTTATTTCTTTACGTTGCAAATCGTTAGCCATATTTAGTCTTCCAATAGTTCTTTTAAGCCTGATAATTCGATATGCTCATTTTCAGGTTCTTCTTTTGTGCGCTTATTGCGTTCAAGCTGGGCATTGAGCCATTCAAAGATGTCTGCAATAACTTCAACCTTGTTTGTTTCATTCAAAAGCTCGTGGCGCGCGCCTTCATAAGTCTTGAATGATACTTCAGTCATGCCGTTCTTTTTATAGATGTCCGCAAGCTTTCTTACAGTGCTTGTGTAGTTTCCAACCGGATCGTCAGTTCCTGTAAGAAAAAGCACCGGCAATGCCTTTGGAATCATGCGGATATTCTTTTGCTTATGAATTCTGTTAAGCCCGGTGAGCATGTCTGAATAAAACGCCAAAGTCGGCGTGAATGTGCAATAAACGTTGTTCGTGTCTTTTGCGATATATTCAAGGTCTCTTGAAAGCCATGCCCTGCTTCCTTCAGACTTGTCAAAGCGGCTGTTGTAACCCGAAAATGAAAGCCCTGCCATGAACTTTGACCGGCGTTTCTTGCCGCCGAAAATCATAAGGAATTTGCACACAATTCTTGCTGTTGTTATAAGAGCTTTGCGCGGGCCGGCTGTTCCGGCGAGAATGCAGCCGTCAATGTCGCATGGAAACTGCTCAATAAAAGACTGCGCCACAAAAGAACCGAATGAATGCGCAAAAATGAATGCTTTGTGTCCCGGGTAATCAGCTTTGAGCCTGTTGAGCACTTCGCGCAAATCAAGCACCACGCGCTGAAAGCCGTCAACGTCTGCAAGATAGCCAAGCTCGTCCTGCGTTTCGGCTGTTTCTCCGTGACCGCGGTGGTCATGCGCGTAAAGCACAAAGCCCTTCTCTGCAAGCTGCTCGCCGAAAGCGTCATACCGCATTGCATGTTCAATCATGCCGTGGCTGAGCTGCACAAGCCCCTTTACCGGCGTTTTCTTGTCTGGCATCCATCTGTGAACTACAATCTTCTTTCCGTCAGACATGCGCATAATGATTGAATCTTTTTTCATGTGAACCTAACCTTTTTTTTGATATTCTATATAAGATACAAGAGATTACATAATAAGTCAAATTGCAAAATCGATAGCTTGCAAGATGCAAATTACAAGCTTATAATTTCATCAAAAGTAATTGGCTTTTTAAACGGAGAATAATATAGAAATGAAGAAAAAGTTTATTTTGATTTGCTGTTTAATGCTGTTTTCGTTTGCTAAACAATCAATGTGTTTTGCTGAAACCAGAGCAGAAAAGCTTTTAAAAAAACACCCAGAATTTGTAAGTATTGAAGGAATATGGGGAAATAAGCTTGGAAATGATTACAGAATTAAATTAACAAAAGGACGAATTCTTGAATTTCAATTTATTGATTCCAGAAACGGTGGCGGTAAATATGCAGGATTAAAAGAAATAGGTGAATTCAGTGTAACTGGTCAGGTTGATTATATAGATGGAGTAGATCATTCTTGGAAAGATACTTATGGTTCTCATGTACGGTTTCAAGATTTAAGTCAATTATTGGGTATAAAAATTGAAAACATGATTGATTGCATAGATAATTATGATAAAATCTTGGAATATGTTCAGATGCTTGCAAGAGAACAGTATCTTGCAGGATATGAAGCTTCTTTTAATAGAGCAGAAATACGTTGGAAAAATCCTGATAATTTAAAAAAATTTCCGCATCATTTTGTATTATCAGAAAAACGAAATGCTATGATTGCTGTTTGGAGAATATATGGTTATCCTGAGCGTCTCTGGCATGGCATAAAAGAAGTTGAGCTTGAAAATCGAAGTTATAAAAATATGTTTGGCGAAAACTGGTGTATTAACAATTATGGCGAAAACTGGCGAGAAAAACTAAATGCCGATTTGCCCAAAATAAGAAAATCACTCGGTCTTGAAAATTAAATATTTTATCAAGAATGAGGCTTTTCCGTGACAGAATGGACTGTTTCTGTCATGGAAGGAGGTTTTTCCGTGACAGAATGAGGTAATTCTGTCATAGAAAAAGTATATTCCATCAAGAATGAAGTATTTCCATGACAGAATGGGCTGATTCTGTCATGGAGCCGAAAAGCCGTGCTGACCTCAGTTGTAAGCGTAGCGAGCACGCTTGTGGTCGAAGCGCGGATTTCCGACGGGAATGAAGCACTATTTTTGAAACATTTGATTAATATCCTAAAACATACAGTCTTTCACAAAACAGAAAAAAAGACTAAACTGCTAATCTATGGAACTTATCACGCTTAAAACGGAAAAAATGCTTGCCGGCGGCGACTGCCTTGCAAAGCTTGACGGAAAATCAGTCTTTGTAAGAGGCGCGCTGCCCGAAGAGACTGTCAAAGTCAGAATTACAGCAGACAAAGGCGATTTTTTCACTGCCGAGATTGACGAAATAATTGAGCCTTCAAAAGAGCGGATTGAGCCGCCCTGCCCGTTCTACGGCGATTGCGGCGGCTGCAACCTTCAGATTGCTTCAATAGATTATCAGCGCAAGCTAAAAGCCGAAATTCTGCGCGATTCGCTTTTAAGGGCAGGTCTTAAACTTGAAGAATTGCCCGAAATCAAGATTACAGGCGGCGAGCCTTTCGGCTACAGAAACCGTTTTCAGCTTCATAACGGCGGTCTCAAGAAAAAAGCCGCAAACGAAATTGTGCGCATAGACGATTGCCTTGTCGCCGTGAGCGAAATCCGTGAATATCTAAAAAAAGGCAGTTTCAACGCAAAAGAGCGCTCTCACCTCTTTGCCGCAAACGGAACTGTGATGCAGGCTAAAGATTCATCTGATAAAAAGAGCGGCCGCTTTGCCGGAATGCGCGTCAATGACGAGAATCTCTGCACGGTGAATGTTGCCGGAAAAGTTTTGCAGTTCGACGTTCACGGTTTTTTTCAGTCTAACCTTGAGATGCTCGAAAAGACAATCGCCAAGATTACAGAAAATCTGCAAGGCCGCCGTGTTGCAGACATTTATGCAGGCGTGGGCACTTTTTCGGTCTTTCTGGCAGACAAATTTGATGAAGTTTATCTTGTTGAGCATAACCGCGAGGCGATTGTGCTTGCGGAGCGCAACCTTGCCAACGCCAGAAGCGCAAGCGCAGACAAGAACCTGACTTTTGCCAAACACGAAAGTTACGGAATAAGCGGCGCGAAATGGCCTGAAATGCAGGCATCGAGGCAAGACTTTGACGCAGTTGTTATAGACCCGCCGAGAAGCGGCATGGAAAAGCCTGTGCGTAACTGGATTATATCGAAAAAAATTCCGGTTGTGCGTGCCCTTTCGTGCGACCCTGTAACTTTTGCGCGCGACGCCGCTGATTTGTGCAGAAACGGCTACACATTTGAAAGCCTTGAAATCCTTGATTTTTATCCGCAGACAAGCCACATCGAAACAATTGCAACTTTTCTGATTTAATAACTTGTTGCATTGCAAAATATGGTTTATAATTATTCTATGAAAAGAATAACATTTGTCATTGCGCTTATCATTATTGCGCTGATGCCATTAACAGCCATTGAAGTTTACAAAAGCGAGCTTCAATTAGCAACAAATCAGGAAATCCACTTCAAAAGCTATGTTGGACCTGTAACAGTTTACAACACGATGGCGCAAATCCGTGCAATCGGTTCAGATTTGGGCAACGCTGTCGCAAATGGTTCTTTTGAGGCCGGCAACCCTAACCGCTATTACGTTATGCATTTGCTGAACGAAGAGCCGGATGGGCTTGATGCCGACATTTTCATTATTGGGCAGAATGCTGCCGTTGACCACATCAGAAACTTGCGCGCCATAATTAGCGCATATCTTGAATCTGCATATCAGTATTCAAGAGAAGATTCTGACACACTTGCTACTTTCATCACTGTTTATAATGCGGTTTACCGCAAGAATATCAACAATTTCATAGAAAAATACAAAGAATCTGTTTACAGCGTTCTTGATTCTGACATTGTCGGTCTTTCAACAGATTATGCAGACTGGCCGGGAAATACGCAGATTGTAATTCCATTGACAGGCCGCGAGGCTGGCAGTTTGAGCGCAATCGATACATCGGTTATTTCTGATCAGCAGGTTGTTGACAACATCCGCGAAGAATCAGACATGGGCGTTGATGTAAGAACTGATATGGCAAACCTTAAAGACCGCGAAGCTGACGAAGCTTTTGATAACGCCAAGAAAGCGGCTGAATCTGCGGCAGAAGCGGCTAAAGACGTGAAAGACGCCCAGAAGACAGCAGATGACGCTAAGACTCAGGCTAAAAAGACTGAGCGTGAAGCTGTTCAAGCTAAGAGCGATGCCGTTCAGGCTCAAAAAGCAGCCGACAAAGACCCTGAAAATGAAGAGCTTGCTGAAAAGGCAAAGGCTGCTTCTGAAAAGGCCGTAACAAAGGCAAAAGAAGCCGCAACTGCTGCAGAAGAAGCGCAGGACGCACAGAACAAGCTTCTTGAGGCTCAGCAGAAAGCCAAAGAAAAAGCAGACAAGGCTGCCGAAGAGCAGATTTTTGCAGACAAGAAGCGAAGCGAAGCTCAAACCGATACAAAAGAAATCGCCAAAGATGCGGCAAAGCTTCCGCAGAAAGACGAGCTTGTTTCTATGACTTATGGCTTGAAGATTGTCGACAAGGCAAAGCTGCTTTCTGCGCTCGTAATCGTAGACAATGACACAGGTAAAGAGCTTAAAACTTCGGCTGTAAACGTCATAAGAGGCCGCACAGTCTATCAGGCTGGCAACCAGTTTATCGCTATTGCCGGCAAAAACGAAGGTAACGGCGCAATACGCCTTGTTTTGATTGACGGCCTTACGCTTGAAATGACAAAGCAGAGCAATGAGCCTGTAAGCGAAAATGCTGTTCTTGTAAGCCACGGCGGATTCTTTTACACTGTGATTCAGCGCGACAAGGCATGGGTTTTGGGCAAATACTCAAAAGACCTTGAGCTTGTGGCAGAAACGCCGTTCTCTGTGCTTGAGACAACGCCAATCTTCATCAAAGATAATTCCATCAGCGTAGTCGATTCACAGAACCGAATTCACGTTCTGGCAGCTGAAACGCTGGGCAAATAAAAGCACATAAAACAAAAAATCGGGTTGAGCTTCAAAAGCTGCAACCCGATTTTTTTTACTTTTCTTAGGTGGTTGAGCGTAGTCGAAACCACCTAGTACGCGTTGCAAAAATTGAAAAAGTCATCGTAATGATTACGATGTGTGAAAATGTGAAAGTGGACAATCGTAATCATTACGATTTGTGAAAATGACCAAAGTGAGCAATCGTAATCATTACGATTTGTGAAAATGACCAAAGTGAGCAATCGTAATCATTACGATTTGTGAAAATGACCAAAGTGGACAATCGTAATCATTACGATTTGTGAAAATGACCAAAGTGAGCAATCGTAATCATTACGATTTGTGAAAATGACCAAAGTGGACAATCGTAATGATTACGATTTGTGAAAATGCCAAAGTGAGAAATCGTAATCATTACGATTTAAAAATGCAAATCGAGCAATCGTAATGATTACGTTCTTCTGGAAATGAGATTTATAACATTCTTATTTTAAGTTAAAAAAAGGGGCAGACCGAATCAAAAGATCATTCAATATTGTTCTCGTATGGAATGACTTCGTGGCTGTATGTAATGCAGAAATTCATGCATGTATCATCATATTTTGTACCTTTATAGACATCAGCAATTTCTACGCGGATATCGCTATATTGTTCTGCTACTGCTGAAATATCTACGGTTTGAGGATGCGGCGTATCTAAAACATCTACGATTATTGATTTTCCGCTACGGATTCCTGTTACTTTCAGTTTCTTTACCCTGTTGTTTTGCTTGTACAGATAAGGCTTGTCATAAGAAATATATCCATTCATTATAAGCAGATATGGGAAGCTGCCGTCTATGGTAAAACCTTCTCCGATACCTGACCCTGAAACGCCTTCTACCCAGGGAGTTCCTGGTTTACAATCACAAAGATTTTTAACTTTATATTCCTTATTTTTTTCTTTCAGATAAGATGAACAGTCTTTATATTCTCTTCCTATTTGATCATAGAAATTGATATGCGGAGTAATAAAACAGCACTGATCTTCAAAGCCTGCGGTTTCTGCAAAAAAAAGAATCTGTCCATTAGGAAAACGTGTTTCTTTGCCGTCTTCAGATATATGCTTTCCAGCAAGAGCCAGTAAGGTATTGCTTGTAGGGGCATTTTCATAATCTGAAGCTATACTGTGAGGAAATTTTTCTGCCATTTCTAAAAAAAGAAGTCCATCTTTATGAATCTTTTTGTAATTGACCGTTATTTCTTCATTCCACTGTTTATGCTCATATTTATAAGTAATTTGTCCCTCTTTTATAGCAAACCAATGTATTGTGCTATACAAATCCGGGTCATAATCACCATCAAAGGAAAAATTCTGTGCAAATATATTGGTGAGAACTAATAAGATAATCGAAATAATAAATATTTTTTTCATTTTTTCACGATGCTATAAGAATTAAGCTTTTGTCTAAAATGGAGCGGTGTTTATGTGCTATTAAGAATTATTCTCAATAGCACATAAATCGCAGTTTAGTAGAACTTAGAACAGCTTCTTCTTGAACTTGTCGAGCGTGTTGTTGATTGCATCATTAACAGCTTCGTTGTTTTTTATCTCGTCAGGCAGCTGGTCTGTTGCCTGTTTTACGGCATTGTCTGTGGCGGCATTTGCCTTTTCTTTAAGTTTTGCTTCAATTTCCGCCATCTTGGCGTTGACTTTCTTTTCCATTGAAGCATAAGCTGATGTATCGCCATTGACCAAAGCCTTCAGGTCTTCAAAGATGTGCAATTCGCTGTCAATCGGCGCGATAAGCTTTTCAATTTCAGCCGTAACTTTCGATTCAAGCTCGGCACGGATAGCCGCTACTTCAGACTTAAAAATCTTTGAAAGATTTTCAGAAAGGATTTTGTCAAGGTCTGTCTTAATATCAAGATCAAGCAAAGTCTGCGGCGTGTATTTTGCCAGAGTGCTCAGATTGAGCTTATTTATGTTCTCAATCGCCCTTGTGTACATCGAATAAGCGAATGCCGGTTCAAACGGCTTGACCTCAAGCAGCGCATCAACAACAGAAAGCGCGCCGTTTAAATCAAAGCTCATGTCTGTGTCAAACGCAAGCCCTGCATTGAAAGAAGCCGCGCCCGAAAGATAAGGCAAGCCGTTCACGTTCACGTTCGGAATCGTAAGCTTTGAAAAATTGTAGCCTGTGCCCGAAAGGTTCGCTGTAAGAGCTTTTGCCGTGCGGTTCTTGCGCATATCGATTATAGCGTCAAGCATTTCAGTTGTCTTTGCCGAGCGGTTGAGCTTTACGTTCATGCCGACCGGCTGATCAAGCTTGTCGCAGTCATTTGAAATGTTCGTGATAGTGCCCGAAAGAGCAAAGCCCGATTTTGCGTCAAAGCCAGAAAGCACTGTCTTTCTGATGAGAAAATCCGGTACATTGTCTTTTCTGTATTCGACTGTGCGGCCAGGGGCACGCCAAGCTTCTTTTTTCTTTGGTTTCTTCTCTGCTTTTTTGGCGCCAGAAGTCTGAAATTCCTGAACTTTAACCAGAGCAGTTTCTGCAATTGGTGCATATTTCTTAAAAAGTTGAATTGCAGGTCCGTCAAGCTCGCCGGAAAACAGGTTCGTCATGTCTTTCAAATTGATGTTTGACAATGTATTGAGCTGGTCATTCAAAAGCTTCATGTCTGAATCGACTGCATTTTTAAGAGAAACACTGATATTCTGAACAGTGTCGATGTCTGTTTTCAGCTTCTGACCGGCATTTTCTACAGAGCCTTTGATTGTCTTGGCGTTGTCAGAAACAGTCTTGAGATTGTCAAGCAATTTCTTGAGCTGCACCGGGTCTGAAATTTTGGAAATATCTGTTGCGACAAGCTCCTGTGCACTTGTAGTAAAATCATTTACGTTTTTGGTGAGCGTTTCAGATTCAGTCTGCCAACTTGTTACAATCGCCTTTGCCTGCGGTTCAAGGTTTTTAATAACTTCAGGCGAGCTCATCTGGTCATAAACTGATTTTACGACAGTTTCAGGGTTGAACTGCGAAAATACTTCTGTTATGCCCTCTTTTGAAAGGCCTGTCTGCTGCTGCACAAAATTCGAGACTGAAAGCGCAATGTCTTCAGGCTTGATTTCCTTGACTTCTTTATTTTTCTTCTCTTTTTCAGGCAGAGCACCAGAAGTTGTTCTGTCTGTTCCAATCTGAATGCCTTCAACCGTAAGCTCGTCTGCTACCATGCGGCCTTTCAAAAGCTGAACCAAATCAAAATCAAGCACGAGATTTGAGACTTCCGCAAGATTTTTCATAGGCTCGTTTTTGTTGGCAACTGCCACACCTTTAAGCGTCAGCTTAGAATCGAGCAGCCGCAAGTCAACGGTTTCAATTTCACATTTAGCGCCCGCCGCAGTTTCGCCGGCCTTTATAAGCACGGCCTTCAAAATCGGGTTCTTGAACGCAATTACAATGCTGAAAATTGCGAAGATGAACGCAACCAGCAGAATAATCGGCAGGAATTTGATGCGCCCTTTCTGCTTCTTCATCTGCTTTGAGATAAGCTTGAGACGTTTTTCGTCTTTCTTTGAAAGCGCAAGGTCTTTTTTCAGCGTCAATATTCCGTCTTCAGACTGCTCATATAAAGATCTTACAAATTCATTGTCAGCAGGAACATAAATCTTATCTGAGATTTTCCGCTCGTATGATTTTTCGTTAAAAGTGTCGTCAAAAACTGAAGGTATTTTTGCCATTTTATTGCTCCTGTTAGCCCAATTTTGCCTTTTGCACCGCTTTTGCGATTGTTCTTACAAGCGGAATCTTCATAAAAGCCTTTACGACCGGGTTTCTCGCAAGCATCGGCTGCAAAGTCTTGCGCCAAAGCGAAACGAACAAACGTGCAAGAATATAGAACGGAATATACGCGATTATCGAAAAGACTAAAGAGCCTGCCACAATCGAGTTATTGAACCTTGTAAAAGCTACGAACGGTGTGTCGAGCCAAGACCTGAACAAGCTTGAAAGTTGCGGCAGCGTAAGCACAAAATAGCCGATGTTGTCAAACAGCGGGTCAAGCAGCGGCGCAAGAAGCGAGCCGAGAATAATCGAAAGAAAGAAGAATCCTTTGTTGATTCTTAGGAAAAGCGAAATAATAAAGATTATGTACCATAATGCTGAATTCTTCGGCAAAAAACCGAGCAGCATTCCGAAAGCGAACGCATGTGCTAGCTCGCCCGGATGAGAATTCGCATTGAGAGCTTTCAGCATCTTGATAAAATATTTAAGCATAAAAAATCCTTTTATAAACAAAAAGACGCCTTAAAAAAAGCGTCTTTTTGTAGTTTTATTTTAAGAGTTTTTCGTAAATTTCAAGATATTTCTTTGCCGAAACATCCCAACCGAATTTCTGCTTCATGCCGCGCTCGCGCATCTTGGCGATATGTTCTGGCTTGTTGTACCAAGCGTACATTGCCCAGCCTACGGTGTCGTAGATGCTGGCCGGCGTAAGGTTGTCAAGAATAAAGCCTGTGCCCTCGCCTGTTTCCTGATTGTAGTTCTGTACCGTGTCGGCAAGACCGCCGGTGCGCCTTACAATCGGCAATGTGCCGTAAAGCAGCGAATACATCTGATTCAAGCCGCACGGCTCATACTTAGACGGCATAAGGAAGAAATCTGAACCGGCTTCAATCAAGTGACTCAAAGCTTCGTCATAGCCTATGTATGAGGCGAAATTCGGCAGATTGTTCGACAAAACACGGATTTCGTCTTCACACCATTTTTCGCCCGAACCGAGCACGACAAACTGCAGGCGCATGTCGGCGCACATCTTATAAGCACAGCCGTAAGCCGGTGCAAAAATATCAGCCACGCCTTTCTGGTCTGCAAGCCTTGTCACGATGCCGATTACAGGAATATCCGGGTTTACTTCAAGCCCCATGCGCTGCTGCAAGGCTTTTTTGTTTTCAACCTTGTTCTTGATTGTCTTAGCTGTGTATGTCTTTGCAATCAGCTTGTCTTTAGATGGATTCCAAACATCGGTATCAACGCCGTTAAGAATTCCGTACAAATCATTTGAACGCGCGCGCAAGATTCCGTCCATTCTGAAACCATTCGCCTGTGTCTGAATTTCACGCGCATACGTCGGCGAAACTGTTGTCAATGCATCAGCTGAAATTAAGCCTGATTTGAGGAAGTTAATCTGGTCGTAGTCCTCAAGGCCTGATGAATAAAAATGATTCCAGTCGAGGCTCAAAATCGAATAGTTGTGCTTGTTGTATACGCCCTGATAGCCGAGGTTGTGAATCGTGAATACGCTCTTGGTGTGTGCAAAGTTGTCGTGTCTCTCGTTGAAGCGCAAAAGCACGGTTGCCAGTGCCGCTGACCAGTCGTGCGAATGAATGATGTCCGGGTACCAGTCTAATTTTCTGCAAAGTTGAAAAGCACCGTTGCAGAGCAGCGAGAACCTTGTCGGATTGTCCTTGAAATCAGTATCATTCGGCACGCCGTAAACGCCGTCGCGGCCGTAACAGCCTTCATGGTCTATAAAATATACAGGAAGCCCTGGTTCGCCTGGCATATCTGTCGTGTATACGGCTGTCCATTCTTCGCGGTAGCCACAATGTACGCACATCGGGCCGGGCAGTTGGGTCAAATTCTCACGGTTTATTTTATAATAGCGCGGCATCACGATTCTTACGTCGTGTCCGAGCTTATGCAATGCTATAGAAAGAGCTGATACTGCATCAGCCAATCCGCCTGTTTTTGCAAAAGGTGCAGCTTCTGCTGAAACCATCAAAATACGCATATTCCACCTCGCTTCATAAAGTTTCTATTAAGATTACCATGATTTTACAGCAGCTTTAAAAGCTTCTGCACTGTTTGCTATAGTCTTTTCAGACACGCAATAAGCAAGCCTTATCCATTCCTTTTTGCCGAAACCTGTGCCCGGCACGGCAAGAATGTGATATTTCTCAAGCTGAGCGCAGAATTCGTTCTCGTCTGTTGAACCGCTCTTGCTTTTGGGCACTTTGCAGAAAAGATAGAACGCGCCTTCCGGCTCTGCATATTGAATGCCAGCATCGTCAAGAATCTTGGTGAGCGCGTTTCTTCTGTTAAGATAAGAAGAAAAATCTACAGGCGCGTTCCATGTTTCAGCGATGACGCGTTGAAAGAACGCAGGTGCATTTACATAGCCCAAAACCCTTGTTGCAAAGATTACAGCCGCTGTCAGCTGGTCAATTTCAGGGCAAGCCGGGTTTATTGCCACATATCCGATGCGCTCGCCAGGCAAGCTCAAATTCTTTGCAAAAGAAGAAACTACGATGCTTGCATCATAAACTGGAAAAA
This sequence comes from Spirochaetales bacterium Spiro_07, assembly GCA_001603145.1. Taxonomy (GTDB): domain Bacteria; phylum Spirochaetota; class Spirochaetia; order Treponematales; family Treponemataceae; genus UBA1240. The sequence goes on from LVBI01000015.1 coordinate 37,877, forward strand.
GCGGCGCGACTGTCTTGTTGCCGTAAACTATTGCGCGGTAAGGCTCGTCTGCAATTATATAAGGCTTTCTGCCTGTCTTTTTTGCGTGCTCATTGAGCGCATCAGCCAAAAGCTGAATATCCTGCTTTGAATAGATTTTGCCTGTCGGGTTGTTCGGCGAATTAATGAGAACTGCGGCCGTTTTTGGCGACAAAGCTTTTTTTATGGTTTCAAGGTTGAGCGAAAAATCTTCGTTTGTCATTGCCGGAACAAGCTTGCCGCCGTGATTGGCGCAATAATGAGTATATTCTGCAAAGAACGGCGACGGCACGATGATTTCATCGCCCGGTGCAAGAATAGCCTTGAACACTGCGTTAAGACCGCCTGCAGCACCGCAAGCCATCACGACGTTCTTTCCTTCAATTGAAATGCCCTGCTCTTCGCTGACCTTCTTTGCCATTGCGGCGCGTGCAAAATCATAGCCGGGGTTTGGCATATAGCCGTGTGTGCCGATATCGTCTGAAGCGGCAAGTTTTTTCATTGCATTTTTTACTTCTACAGGAGGTTCAAGGTCGGGGTTTCCCAAAGAAAAGTCATATACATTATCGTTTCCGAATTCTTTCTTAAGTTTAATTCCTGCCTCAAAAGCTTTTCTGATGGCAGAAGAGTTTTCCATTGCTTTTAAAATCTGTGGTGCAACTGACATAGTAAAATCTCCAAAATTATAAAAAATTGAGTAACAAACTTTTTATAAAGTATAGCACAAAGATTTGTAAAAGTTAAGCAAATCTGGAAATATTATTTGAGTTCAAACTGCATTACTACCGGGTTGTGGTCTGAATCTTCAAAATCTTTATCCAAAACTGAAATGGATTTTACGTCAACTCCTGGCGAAACAAGCAGACCGTCGATAACCCAATACTGCCATTCATGCTTTTCAGCCTGTTCGCCAATATATGGAAACTGATTAGACCTGCATGTCGGGGCATTTTCGCTTGAGCAAAGCTTCCAGCCTTCTGCAATCAGCGTATCGTCAATAATGCCGGGCTGCCAGCCGTCCTTGAAAACAGTTGCATATTTTCCGGTGTCGGTCGGAAATTTCTGGTTCCAGTCGCCGCCAGCGATTACATAGTTCCCATTTGCATATTCCTGCTTGAGAACTTCAGCAAGCTTTATAGTCTGAAGCTTTTTCGCTTCGCCGTTGTCAAATGCTTCAAGGTGAAAATTAATCAGCACAAGCTTGCGGCCTGTATCTTTTCCGTTTTCGTAAACCGGAAATCTGGTGACAAGAAGGCAGCGCTTCAAATTGGCAAGCCTCACAGGCCATTTAAAAACGCTCGGCAGCTTGTAACGCTCAGCTGAATCTGCGTTGTAGTCTGTGAAAGTTGCAAGTCCGCTTTCGATTCTTCCGAGCGGCGGTATAGGAATGGGACAATAAAGCGTTTTGTAGTTGTATGTAAACGCTGCATTTTTGTTAAGCTGTTTTTTGAAATAGTCAACCTGATTTTTTCTTCCTGAACGCTTTGATTTATAGTCAACTTCTTGTAATATAAGAATATCCGGGTTTTGGTCTTTAATTCCGTCTTTGATGCCAGTCTTGTATTTCTCAACATTTTCTTGGCTTGTCGGCAGCGAAGTTTTGCCGCCGTCCATGAAGAAATCTTCGTTCTTGCCTAGACCACAATAGCCGATGTTCCACGACATGATTTTTATGTTTTGGTTCTTTTCGATATAAGACGTATTTTCAGACAGTGAATTGATTTCCGCATTGATAATGTCGCCGGGCTTATATTCTGAAACTGTCAGCACTATAACCAGAATTACAAAAGCTAAAATCAGCACCCCGGCAAAGATGCCTGCTGCCTTTATGATTTTGAGAAACAAATTGCCTGTCATTTTACTCTCCGTGTCAAAAAATTTATGGAAAATCTTAGAATTGCTTTTGAAAATTTCCGCATGAAGCTAGTATATCATAGTTTTGCAGGCTGATTAAAGGAAAATTTTTCGAATTTGCAAGTTTTCTGCCGCTTTTATTATGAAAAGCGGCAGAAGGAAGCGTCAAAAACAGAAATTGCAGCGGCTTCTTTGAAAAGCTTTTGTTTTACTTAAAAAGCTGCGGGAAATCTGCGGCTTTTTTTACGGCCTCTTCAAGAGTCATACCTGCGAATGCCTGAGCACCGAGGTTTCGTCCACTTTTTTTATCGTCAATAAAAGCACCGACTACGATTCCCGGAATTACGCTGTCAGGATCGTTCGGGGCATTTGGGCCGCCGAGATCTGTGCGGCACCAGCCCGGATCTGTTAAATTGATGCAGACGTCGGTGCCGTCAAGCTTGCCGGCAATATCTGCTGTAACTTTGTCGAGGGCGGCTTTGCTTGCGCTGTAGCCTGCCTGTTCCGGCTCGTTACGGATTCCGCTTGTTGTGTTGATAACACGGCCAAAGCCACGTTCAATCATCTTTGGAATAAACTCGTAGCAGAGCATCATTGGTGCAATTGTGTTGATTACAAAACTCTTTGTATAATCTTCTGCCGGAGTTTTCCAGTAGTCGGTGCGGTAGGCAATCTGAACAGCTGCATTATTGAACAAAATGTCGACAGGTTTTCCGAACTTATCGATTTCTTCTATCATCTTCTGAACCTGAGAGAGGTCAGAGAGCTCTGCAGCAATGTCATAGGCTTCTACGCCCATAGCTTTTACTTCTTCAAGCACAGCCCTTGTATGTTCAAGTGAACGGCTGTGCAAAATCAAATTACAGCCTTTACTGGCCATAAACTTTGCGATTCTGTAGCCGATTCCACGGTTTGCGCCGGTAACCAGCGCCCATTTTCCTTTTACGTCTATCATTTTTTGTGTCTCCTAATATGGATTGCCACGTCGCTTCGCTCCTCGCAATGACGGGAACTTTCATCGCACTACGCAATGACGAGGAATTTCTGTGTACCCTGTGATTACGTCATTGCGAGCGTAGCGAAGCAATCTATTTCATCCTTTCAATTATATTGTCACACCACTTGTCAAAGTCCGGGTCTTCTACCTGGCATTCCGGGTGGGCGAGAACGTATTCTATTGTCTCTCTGATTCCCTGGTCTGCGCGTTTTGTTGCAACAAAATCAGGTACCAGAGACTTAAGTTTACTGCAGTCAAAAACAACTGAATTTGCCTTATCTCCAATCAGACTGCCAGTAAAATCATAATTTGAATGAGCGGCAAGATAGGTCGAAGAAACGTAAACAGGCTTAAGTTCAACGCCAAGAGAAGCCGCAATACACTGGTAAATCTGATTCCAGGTTACGCTTTCGTCGCTCATAATCTGAACTGCTTCGCCGATTGCATGAATGTTTCCCATAAGACCTACAAAGCCCTTTGCAAAATCAGAGTTGTGGGTGATGGTCCACAGCGTTGTTCCATCCCCGTGAATAATCACAGGCTTTCCTTCTTTGATTCTCTTTACAACCTGCCAGCTGCCCTTTTCGCCGTGTACTCCAAGAGGTACGCTTCTTTCATCATAAGTGTGACTTGGGCGGATAATGGTAACAGGGAAGTTCTCTTCTCGGTAAAGCTTCATAAGATATTCTTCGCAGACAATCTTATCGCGTGAATACTTCCAGTAAGGATTTGCGAGAGGCGTTTTTTCACTGATTACATAGTTAGCACAAGGCTTCTGGTATGCCGATGCAGAGCTGATGTACATAAACTGCTTTACCTTGCCCTTAAGCAGCCGGTAGTCGCGTTCCACCTGCTCTTTTACAAAGCCGATAAAATCGCAGGCAACGTCAAAAGTCATGCCTTCAAGCTTTGCGGCCGCAGCCTTTTCGTCGTTTATGTCAACTGTAATAAAATGTGCGCCTTTAAGACGCGGGTCTGTATTGCGGTTTCCTCTATTAATAAGGTAGAGCTCCCAGCCTTTTTCCAGCAGTAACTTTGAGATTGCCATGCTGATTGTGCCGGTTCCGCCTATGAATAATGCTTTCATAAGATCTCCATTTGTCATTCTGAACTTGTTTCAGAATCTTTTTTTGATAGATCCCGAAACAAGTTCGGGATGACAGTATAATTACAAACTTGCCTTAGCGGCGATTTTGTAGATTTCCGCAATATCTTCAGAACTCAACTTTACAAAGCCGCCTGTTGTTCCACCTTCCGGTAAACCGAATTTCTTTACAAGGGTCGGAATATCTTCTTCTTTTGCACCGAGTTCTGCAAAGTTGATTGGCATTCCCAGTTCATGTAAGAAGAGCCTGAATCGTCTGATTCCTTCACGTGCGGTTGCTTCAGGGTTTGCAAAATCCATTTTGCAGCCCCAGACTCTTGTTGCCCACTGAGCAAAACGCATAACATCGTGCTTGTAAACAAATTCCATCCATGCCGGCATAATTACAGCAAGACCTGCTCCGTGAGCGCAGTCATAAAGTCCGCTAAGTTCGTGCTCGATTCCGTGGCTGTTCCAGTCTTGGTCACGGCCGACACCTACTATATTGTTGTGGGCAACCATGCCGGCCCACATGATGTTGGCACGTGCTTCGTAATCATCTGGATTTTCAATTACCTTTGGAGCTTCGTGAATCATTGCCTGCAGCACACCTTCACAAAGTCGGTCGGTTGTTTCAACATTCTTTGTGTTTGTAAAATAACGCTCGCAGACATGTGCCATAATGTCAGTTGCACCGCAAGCAGTCTGATATGCGGGTAAAGTCTGTGTCAAAGCCGGATTCAAAATAGAAAACTTTGGACGCAGCATGTCATTTCCGAAGCCGCGCTTAATCATGCCTTCTTTTTTGGTTATTACTGAATCTGGAGAACCTTCGCTGCCGGCTGCCGCAATAGTCAAAATTGTAGCTACTGGAAGTGCGGCCTTTGGCTGGGCAGTATAGCTGTAAAAATCCCAGAAATCGCCGTCGTAGCAGACACCAAGAGCAATTGCCTTAGAGCTGTCTATTACAGAACCGCCGCCAACGGCAAGGATAAAATCAACACCATTTTTGCGGCAAAGATCAATTCCTTCGTAAACCTTATCTGAAAGCGGGTTCGGATGAACGCCGCCGAGCTCAACAAAATCAATGCCGGCTTCCTTCAGAGATTCACGAACTCTACCAAGTAAGCCAGACTTTTCAGCGGATTTTCCGCCAAAGTGCAGAAGCACCTTGCTTCCGCCAAATTCGCGCACAAGTGCACCAGCCTGCTGTTCAGTATCTTTTCCAAAAACAAATTTTGTAGGACTGTAAAATGTAAAATTGTTCATATCAAATACCTCTTTTTCAAATGTTATAGAAATTTATAGCATCTATTATAAATAATAAATGTACTTTCAAAATAAATGAAGTACCTTGCTTGAGATTTTACAACATTATAATGAATAATCATAAAAAAAGGAAACCCATTTTTATCTGGATTTCCTTTTTAAACCCTTTTTTAGATTTAAAATGATATAAAAGAAGATCTAGTTTTCGCTTGTATATGTATAAGCGAACTCGTTATAACTCAATATAACAGTTTTTGAATCTTGAAAGACATATTTTGCTGGGTTATTTGAAAACATTTCCTCTGTGACAATCGTTCCATGAACACCTGAGTCTGTCCAGTCTTTCAATAGATAAGGTTTTTCTGTAGATGAATATTTTTCAACCCAGACACCGTTTTCTAATGCAAATTCTTTTCTTGTTACTTTTGTATTTGCAAAAATAAAAGATGTTTTTACCGTTCCTACAACAAGAGACCATGTATGACCATTAAAAAAGTCGTAATACCCCCAGCCAGAAACACCACCATCTGCGCCACCGCTTGAAGAACTACCGCCGCAGCTGACCAAGAGAAAAGCCATTGTTACCAATAAAACATAAACAATCTTTTTCATAAAAAATCCTACATTTATTGTTTTGTAAAAGTTATACTTGCACCATTTAAAGTAAAGGTAACTGTTTCAGGCGAAATCAGCTTATTAAAAGTGAACTCTGTTTCAGCACCATTATTGATGCATGAACATTTTATTTTACCTGATTTTCCCATATCTTTTGCATCTTTCAATTCATATGGAGCTGTAGCTGTTCCTGATTGTTCAACACCGTTCAAGAAATTCTTAATAGTCAATTTGCTGTTATTACAAGCTATTGTTGTCTTATAAGCCCCGTTTGTATATTCCCATGTATGGTTGTTGAACAAATCTGTATAACCCCAGCCGGAAGAACCGAATACAGAAACATTACCACTTCCGCCACCTCCTCCGCCGCCACAGCTCGTAAGGATAAGTGCTGCCGTAATCAAAAGAAGAATCAATGCTTTATCAAAAGAAACTGTTTTTTTCATATTTTCCCCTAAAACACAGTTTATTAAATCAAATAGATTTTACAATCACCCAATTATAAGGAAAAAAAATTGTAAAATCAATAGTTATCTATTCTTTTAATGCAAAAACCGGCAGCACTTATAAAAACT
>LVBI01000001.1 GCA_001603145.1 Spirochaetales bacterium Spiro_07
TTAGTGCTGCCGCATAATGGCCAAATATAGCTGGTGTAAATTGTCCATATTCTGACGGATAAAGTGACCAAATATGAAAAGTCCGTCCGTCAGTCCGTCATATTTTTTTGAATAAGATTTGAGGGAGCCGGTCACCTTTCAGCAAACCGGCTTTGTGTCAATAAGATTAACTTTGTGATCTAAGACTTAGAAGATCACCTCTGGCTTCAAGCAGCTTCTCCTTGAAAACCAGGCTGAACCAAGCTGTTCTATTTCGGGTTGGTGGGTACCGGTAAAATTTATCGTAGACTTTGCAAACAGCTTCAATCATCTCTTCCTGGCTATATCCCAAATCCTCAGCTATTTGAGTCGCGAGTGGCAACAGATCATAGAAGTTTGTGCGAATAAAGTAATCCTCAAGGCTTAACTTTCTATGATTCATGAAAGTTCCCCCTCAATGACCCGTTTCACCATCCGGTCATCGATGATCCGGTGACCATTCTGTGCGCCATACATCAGCGCATGGGTACATACTTTGTTGATCAGTCTGGCTGTTCCACTGGAATACCGGTAGATGTCATCAATGGCCTGATCTGAAAAGATATCCTGAGTGGCTCCGGCATAAGCCAAATGCTGTTTTATATAAGCTCCTACCTCAGAGCGATCATAGTAATTCAATTTACACTGCAAGTCAATTCGTTGCCGGATTGCAGCGTAAGATTGCAACTGCAAACGGTCCCACAGTTCATTTTGTCCTACAAGGATCAAAGCCATCGGACTTTGAGCATCCATATTCATGTTTAAGAGAAAACGGACTTCCTCCAGCATTTCTTTATCCAGAAGATGGGCTTCATCCACGACCACTACCGGCTGCTGATGGTGAACCACCTGCATCAGTTCCACTTCCCGGTGCAATTGCCGTTTGGCATCGCCCCGGTAAAATTTCGCTTCATGCCCAAGCTGTTCTAAGAGCCCTTTGTAAAAATGGCGCGGTGTAAGCTTGGAATCTGAGATATAGAGCACTTTGAATTTAGCAGGGTTTAAGGTTTGGGCATAACAGCGGATTGTAGTTGTTTTTCCCGTTCCGCAATCCCCGGTGATGACCGCAAACCATCTGCGCTCAGCCGCATACTGAAGTCTGCCAAGGGTCTCTTCCAATACGACCGATTTATATAGATCCTCAGTTGGAATATCCCTGGAAAAGGGTACTCGGCTTAAGTTGTAAAAGGTTTCAAACATGACTGCCGCCCTCCTTTCCTACACCACGGAAGGAGATAGCAGGATTTTGACGGTTTTGCCTTTCTTTATTCCTGGATGAGGCTGCACTCAAGAGTCTGGAGGAATCTGTGGGCCTAATTTCCAAGTGCTCCGGTAATCCAGGGCGTTTTCCGACACGCTCGCCGATGACCAGTTCTTTAGCTTTCCAGGGGGTATAGCCTTCATATTCGATCGTAAGCTCGGAAATATCTGCCGGATCATAGACGACATCGACCGTACAGCCGATGAAATTGAGACCGACCTCATATTTCTTGCTCATAAAGTTAATACAGCCGGACTTATCCACTTTACGCGATTCACAATGTAAAAAAGCATTGGCCAAAACATCGGGTTCAATAAAGCGCAGGGGATGGCTGTCACTCTTAAAGGCTGCTTCCGGACTCAAGTTGTTTTTCAAAGCGGTATGCGGTTTATTCTGGTAGCATTCACTAAGCCAAATCTGAAATAACTCATTCAGTCGGTCCAGGGTTTTTGGTTTTTCCAGAGCAGATTCCCTTAAGAAAGAATCGACAGTTTGGTTAAATTTTTCTGGCTTGCCGGTAGCCTCTGGGGAAAACGGCTTAGCATATAAAAGCCGTATCCCAAGCTTAGAGCAGGTTCGGGCCATCCATTTGGTCCGGTATTGCTTACCGTTGTCGAAGTAAACAGCCTCAGGGGCGCCCCATTTTTGAATTGCGTTTCTGAAACAATCCTCAACGATGGTCTGGTCTAAAGTTGGATAAAAGGCGCCGTGCAGTACAAACCGGGTAGCATCATCCAAAAAGGTTACAAGAAAAACTTGCTTCTTCGTACCGCCCGGGCCGATTGGCAGGTATGGGCCGTATTTTATGTCCGAATGAATCAGTTGATTGCGATAACGTTGCTGAAATCTTCTGGCCGCTACACCCGAATCGGTATACATCCGCATTTGACGGCTGCTGTACCCCCGCTCGGAGAGCTTTTCCTGCAGGGTGGAGCGTTTGATCTCTCCTGGTTGAGCAAGACCTTCCCATTCTAAGATTTGAATAATCTGGGCAACACTACGGCTGGGTACTTCTCGACGTAAAATAATTGCCTGTTCCAAAAGTTCAGGAGCAATAGCTTTAGACTCAAGTTTTCCCTTACCCTTAGGCTTTAATCCGGCGAATCCGAGATTTTGGTACCTTTCCAGATACCTGCGCAATGTTCTTTCTGAAATACCGGCTTTCTGACAGATATTTTTCCTGAATTCCCGCATTTTTGCCGGATCCAGCCCATCTGCAAGTAGTGGCAGCATAAGCTGAACTCTGTTACTGGCGACTTCTTCGGCCTTCTTCTGATCTTTCATCCTAAAACACTTCCTCTCTCGACTTTTCTTTAAAGTCTAGCTCAAGTGCTTGCGGACAAGAAGGCAGAACGGGTATGTATCCATAAATTTGCATTCACAATGGGACGGACAATTCTTTTAAGCCAACCCGGCTCATTTCCAACATAATGTCCGATTCTTTGGTGTACAGACTGTGACAGGACGGACGGCTCTTTCACAGGGTCCCCACCCAGACGGATAGCGATACTTCTGAGACAGCCAATGAGATAAGGCAGTATGCCATAAAACCATTTCTTTAATCGGTACAATGTGGCATCATCCGCTGCCAGAACCGGCGGCGACTGCGCTTCCGTGAGCACGTGCTCAATACTTAAGGATGCATAGCGTTTGTAAGGGACCAGACAGTCCGGCAGTTCATGGTGGATTCTGCTGCAGCTTAAGCACCGAAGTCTGCGAATGATTAAAATCTTTGTTTGCCCA
>LVBI01000016.1 GCA_001603145.1 Spirochaetales bacterium Spiro_07
TTTCACAACCGAAGCGCGTTCAACATGTCTACCGGCTCAAACGAGCGGAGCTATAAGCAGCACTGGCACTCTTACGGCGAGATTCTGCTTGTAGGGCCGGGCGAAAGGAACATTTTCAGCGTGAACCAGAAAAACTACAGCCTTGTTGAAGGCGATTTTGTCTTAATCTGGCCGATGGAGATGCATGCGATAATCGACGCTGATCGCAAGGAATCTCTTGTGATTCAGTTCAGCAGCTCTTTCGCCAATTCGCTGTTCGACATGCAGCGCATCATGCACTTTTATCACAACATGCATGTGCTTTGCATAAATGCGCACCCCGAACTTGTTGCGTCTCTCGGCAAAATTGCCAATCAGATGAAAGAGATATTCTTCGCCAATAAATTTGACCGCGAGATTCAGTGCTGCATGCTGCTCATGCAGTTCATGATGATTCTTGACGAGCACAGAAACGACTTTGCAGCAGAGCTTGGCACAGAAAAGCGCGACAGTTACCCCGACGACGTAATAAGGCGCATGATGTATGTAACCGACTACATAAAGAACAACCTTACGGACGAAGATTTGTCTCAAACCGCAATGGCAGACAAGGCAGGCTTGAGCAAAGACTATTTTTCGCGGATTTTCAAGAACATAACAGGGCAGAACTATTCAAAATGGCTTAACCTTATAAGAATTGAAAAAGCCATCACGCTGCTGTCTGACAAAACACTGCCGCTCACAGAAGTAGCCATGCTTTCCGGCTTTCAAAGCATCCCCACCTTCAACCGCGTCTTTTCGGCCGAAAAAGGCATGCCCCCAAGCGAGTACAGAGAACTGTATGCAATATGGAAATAGCTTTCGGGGATTAATCTACAATGCCGAAGATAAGTCAACCAACTTTTTACTAACGGGGTTTTTAGGGGCAGAACCCCTGAACGGTGCTGGGGAAGATAGGGATTGAAGGGGAAAGAACCCCACGCTTCCGAGTAGAGGGGTGTCTTTCCCCTTCAAAAGTTCAGAGGCGCTTTCAAGTGTCAAAAGTTCCGCACCTTTCAAGTGCAATTTTCATGCATAAAACAAAAAAATGATTTAGAATTAAATACACTTATGGAGAACCTCTACCACTACACTGACTTTAACGCTATGCGCGGCATTATCACTAAAGGCGAAATCTGGCTCTGGAACTTGCGCCGCATGAATGACAGCCAGGAAATGCAGTATTTCATCAAGGAGCTGAAAATTGCGCTCAAAAAGCTGCTCGCGCCGGAAGACTGCTGCCGCATGGAAGAGCTTTTCAGCATAAACTTAAAAGACTTTGACAAGCTTTCAAGCTACGCAAGCTGTTTCAGCGAATACGCCGACGATGCGGCGCAATGGTCGCGCTATGCAAAGAACGGCATGGGCGTGTGCATTGCCTTTGACAAGGCGCTTCTCGCCAAAATCGGCGATGCCGGGCACGCGCCGCTCTGCAAGGTGAGCTACTCGAAAAGCTGCGACAATCTTGAGATTGTGCAGAAGCTTGCAGACGTAATCAAAAACAAAGAAGATTACAGCTCAGACAAGGTTCAGGAACTTTTCAACGATTTAATCACAAGCTCGCCGCTTTTCAAGCATCCGTCTTTCATAAGCGAAAAGGAATACCGGCTTGTTTCGCTTCCATATAACGTAAGCGAATATCTGGGCGAGCCGCATTTCTTTGTTGAAGAGACGAACATCAAGAAATATTTCATCCTCAACTTGCGCGGCGTGTGCGAAAGCCTCGGCATAAAATATGCAGACCTTTTCAACGAAATCTGCATCGGACCGCAGGCGCGTGTGACTAAAGACGTACTTTCAGATTATTTTGCTGCAACCGGCATGAGCAAGCTTTGCCCCAAAATCACAGCTTCCGAATGCCCTCTCCGCAGGTTCTAGCTTGTTGCATAAACAACAGCTATCGGTTGCGGAGCCTGGTTCAAAACCGCGCAATACTCTTTTCGCAACAGCCTTGCCTACGATTAAAGCTTGTCTGGCGAAAAGCGCCACTTTTTGCTTACACAAAAACCGGCAGCATTTGGGTATGTTATTTCAAGTTTTGCACTAGCAAAACTTGGCAGTTTCGCTAGATTAGCTCAAAACCGTAGTTCAATCTAAAAGCGAAATGCATGCACTGTTTGTTGTATAGAAACTATAAATATGTCGCTATCGCGACAACAACAAACAGAGTGTTTTTGCCCCAGTCTCCGCGCCCTTCCGCCGCTTTTTCACCAAGCCAGACAAGGACAGATATGCTTGCACCAGACATTGAATTCGCATACAATCTGAAAAAATGGCAAACCACAAGGAAAAACTATGAAATATCAGATTAGCGGCAAAGAAGATGTGCTTTTCAACAACAATACATTTTACTGCATCGGCACAGGCAGAATGGGGCTTGCGCTTCAGCAGAAATATCTTGAGCAGCTTGCGTTCGTGCAAGAAAAGCTCGGTTTTGAGCATATTCGCGGCCATGGCCTTTTCAGCGACGACATGGCGATTTATCACGAATATAAGAAGAGCAAAGATTCAGAGCAGACTTTCGTAGAATACAACTGGACTTATCTCGACATGGTGATGGATTCATACAAAAAGCTGAACATCAAGCCGTTTCTTGAGCTTGGCTTTATGCCGAAGCAGCTTGCAAGCGGCGAGCAGTGCGTCTTTTATTGGCGCGGCAACGTTACGCCGCCAAAAGACTACGGCCGCTGGACGGCGCTTGTAAAGGCAACGCTGAATCATTTGATTTCGCGCTACGGCAGGGATGAAGTTGTTACATGGCCGGTTGAAGTGTGGAACGAGCCGAACCTTACGGTTTTCTGGAAAGACAGCGACATGAACGAATACTTCAAGCTTTACGACCTGACTTCGCGCGCCGTAAAGGAAGTTGACCCGCGCTTTAAGGTCGGCGGCCCTGCTGTCTGCGGCGGCACAGACAAGGAATGGATCAAATCGTTCCTGGAATTTGTAAAGGAGCACAAATGCCCGATTGACTTTGTGAGCCGCCACCACTACACCACCGAAGCGCCTGCCCCGGATGGTCATTACGGCTACCCGAAGCTTCACCCTAAAGAGAAATGCTTTGAGCAGCTTGATTCTACGCGCCCGCTTGTAGATTCATTCAAAGAATTTAAGGGAATGGACATTCATGTAACAGAATACAACACGTCTTACATTCCGAATGCGCCTGTGCATGACACGAATTTGAACGCCGCATATATTGCGAACATGCTTTCGACTTTCGGCGACAACCACAAGTCTTATTCTTACTGGACTTTCGGCGACATTTTTGAGGAATGGGGCGTGCCTTTTACGCCTTTTCACGGCGGCTTCGGGCTTGTGGCAAACGGCCTTATACCGAAACCGACGTTCTGGACTTTTGCGTTTTACAAGCAGCTTATGCAAGACTACGAAAAATGCGTGCTGAAAACGCCTGAATGTATCGTGGTTCAGTGCAGAAAAGACAAAGACAAGCTGAAAAAAGGCGAAGAGGCGGTCTATTACAAAGGCATCGCATGGAACGTAGACACCGAAATGAGCGGCTCAACGCTTGATCTTGAGCTTGAGCTGCCGCTTGACGCCCAAACCGAAGCGAACGTGCTGCTCACAAGGCTTGTCGATGAAGAGACCTGCAACCCGCTTAAAGTCTGGCACGATTTGGGCGAGCACGCAAACCCAGACGAAGCTGAAATTGCCGTGCTTAGAGAGAGCGCAACACCGCTTGTAAAGACTTGCCGCACAAGCAACTGCGTCAAGCTTGAGCTTAAAGAGAACGCTGCCTGCTATTTTGAACTCCGCACCGCCGCCATCAACAACGACCGCGGCTACACCTATGGGAGATTAAGCTAATGCGAAAAGAATTATTGAATATCACCGTACAGGGTTTCCAGTTCGGGGCGGCACTGTAGGAAGACTCTGCCGAGGTTCGGGTCAAAATGCGAGCCGAGCGATTCTTCTATGATGCCGAAAGCTTTGTCGAAGCTCATGCTCTCTTTGTAGCAGCGTTTGCTTACAAGCGCGTCGAACACGTCTGCAAGCGCCATTATACGCGCCTCAAGCGGAATCGCTTCGCCGGCGAGCTTTTCGGGGTAGCCTGAACCGTCCCACTTTTCGTGGTGATAATGCGCAACGTTTATGGCAATCTGCTTGAAACCGGCGTCATCAACCTCGCTTAAGACGTTCTCGACAATGCGCGCGCCCTCTGCGGCATGAGCCTTCATCATGTCATATTCTTCTGCCGTAAACCGGCCGGGCTTCCGCAAAATTGCATCAAGAACAGCGATTTTGCCGAGGTCGTGCATAGGTGCGGCCTTAATCACATCGCTGTAGAATTTTTCAGAAAGGTGGGCATATTTTGGGCTTTTCTTAAGCACGTCTACAAAAACACGCACGCCGCTGCTTGTGCGCTTGATGTGACCGCCGGTTGAGTTGTCACGGCTTTCTACCATTGTCGCCATGCCGGTAACAACAGAATTCTGCACCGACACAAGCTTCTTCGTCTTAGAGTCAATCACCGTCGTCATTTTGTTGAACGAATCAGCAAGCTCGCCGAAAATATCAGCTGAAACCACGTTGACGTGCTGCGAATAATCGCCCTCGGCAATTTCTTGCGTGCCTTCCTTGAGCTTTTCAAGCGGCACAGAAAAATAGCTGATGAAATACTTGGTTATGATAAGACCGAATACGATGAAAAAGCAAAAAATTATGTGGATGACCGTGTTTTCGTGGAACGTTTCGGCATCTATGCTGACAAAATATGTAACCATAAGCAAGAACACCGGCAGCACGAGCACCGAAATGTAAAAGATTACAAACAGGAAACGCACCGAAACTTTGAACAAGCCTTTTTCAAAGTTGATGTTTCCGCTTGGAAAATATTTCGGCAGCACGATTTTCCTGTGAATCGAATTCAGCAAAAAATAATAGAACGAAAAAAAGAATATCGCATCAAGAAACGAATAAATGAAATATACCGAATAAGAGCCTTTCTCAAAAAGTGACATGTCCTTAATCTGCAAGACAAAGTTTGCCGCAAGCAGCGTAAGCGAAGGCACAAAAACAAGCAGAACAAGCGCGCTCAGCGAAATCGGGTAATTGATGAAGCGCGCCTTCAACTTATCGCTTTTCACAAGAAAAATGTACAGCAGCATAAGCACGATAGGCACAACTTGCAGCAGGCTGAATATCAATGAAACGTTCAACGGAATGTTCTCAAGCGGGCTGCTGTTAAAGATATAATCCACAAGCTTTGAATTGCGTGAAAGCGCGAAATAGACTTTATACAGCATAAGATTTAATGCTTGCGTAATCAGAAAAACTACGAAAATCAGCACGCTATATACGAGGCCGGTGCGGATGTAAACTTTTTTTGTTAGTTGCATGGGCTCATTATACTCTTAATTGATGGAACGGGCAAACCCTTAATTAAGCTAATACGCGTATTTCAAAAAATAGTGCTTACTTCCCGTCGGAAATCCGCGCTTCAGCCACAAGCGAGCTTTGCAATCCCGCTCCACTGCGCCTTTTTTTGAGATTTTGCCTGAATTCTAGCTTTTTCCGTGTTGCAAAAGCGGCAGTTGTTCTGTATTCTTTGCTTTCGGAGCGAATATGTCACAAATTTCAGGGATTTTGGAAAAGCTTGAGGGCACGTCTGTTTATGATGTGCTTGTAAATATGGAAGAAGCTTATGAGCGCATAAGCGAAGAACAGGGCAGCTGGTATGACAAGGCTAAATTCACCTGCCCTTCAGGCTGCGGCCAATGCTGCGAAAATTTTGAGCCTGACTTATTTGAGTGCGAGGCGCTTTATATGGCGGCTTGGATGCTCGAAAACCAGCGCGAAGTTGCTCTTCAAATAGCCGAGGGCAAATTTCCATTTGAAAAAGCGAAAGGCTGCCAGCTTTTCAACCCAGATTCGCCATACCATTGCACAATCTATCAAGGCAGAGCTTTTATCTGCCGGCTTTTCGGCGCAGCAAGCTCTTACTCTAAAGACGGCCGGAAAAGCTGGAAACCTTGCAAATTCTATCCTTCGTCTGTGCTTGCAAGCCACACACCGCCGCTTGAGCACCGCCAGTATTCAGAAGAAGAAACGCTTAACGTGCTCGGTTCAGTGCCGCCCGCAATGAGCGACCTTATGCAGAGCGCATTGTCGTTCATTCCAGATTCTGAACGCACGGTCGTAATCCGCGACATTCTGCCGGCCACAATCAAAAAGCTGATGTGGCTTATGAACATGAACGGCAACGACAACCCGAACGGCACGCCGAACGCACCGATGGCGGCATAAGCTGCTGCAGTGCATTCGGTCTAAGCCTTGCGCAATTGCTAAAAAAGCGGTTCGCTTATTTCAGTTTTGTCTGCAAAACAGCCCGGCAAAACAGCCCCGGAGCGTTTTTTGCCTGAAAAGTCTGTGTCAAACGTAATCGGCGAACCGTCAGGGTTTTCATACTTCTCTTCCGGCTCAAACGCCATCATTATGTCGTCTGTGTGCATAAGCTTGCAGGCGGTTTCGGGCAGCACGTCGTAAAGGTTTGTCTTAAGCTTGATTTTGCCGTCAACCTCTTCATAGCCGATTGTAACTTTGCTTGTCTTGTCGACAACAGCGTCTTTTTCCTGCTTCATCGGTTTTGCGCCGTTAAAGTAGACGTTGCCGCCTGCCCAGACCGGCAGCTCTGAATAATAGCGGTCTGTCGTTACAGAGCCCATGCCGCAATAGCCATCGAACTGCTTGACCCACTTTTCATAAGTGGGGTACTTATCGTATTTAAACGTGCCGACCTTGATGTTGCCGTCGTCCCAATCGTTGTGGTTTGCCTCGTTTTCAAGCATTGCCGCCTTGAGCGCGGGCCGCATTTTCTGCTGAATGAAAATATTGTTGTAGAATTTGCAGTCGCCGTGAAGGATTGTCATGAAGCCTGCAACTTCCGTTCTGTGCGGCATGTGGTAAGGCGTATAGCGCGGCGAAGGTCGTGTCGGCGAGCCGTTGTTTGTGCCAAGCCCTACGGCGACGAAACTTCCGGCTATAATGTTGTGCACAACAGCAACGCCCTGCGTAGCAAGCTTTATCGCCTTATCAGAAAGAAAGATGTTGTTGTCTACGAGCGTCGGCCCATGCGAAACTTCGATGAACAAGTCTTCGGCGCAGCCACCCATGCTTTCTTTGTTCTGGTTGTACTCTTTAGGCAAAACATTGTCGTGGAAGAAATTCTGCGTAACCCGCGTGCCCTGCGCCTGCCAGTCAAGCCAGATTCCGCGTGTGCAATGATGAATGTGGTTGCGCCTGTAAATGCAGTCAATTGCGGCGTGCATCTTGATTCCGCCGATTTCAGCACCGGCAAGGTTCTGCTTGTTGTTGATGTGATGGATGTGGTTGTCTTCGATGAGTGAGAAAACGCCGCCAAGATGGCCGACAATGCCGGTCTGGCCGCAATCGTGGATGTTGCAGCGCCGCACAATATGCGAGCCGATGTTCTCTTTTGACCAGCCTTCAACCTGCGCCTGGCAGATGCAGTCGCGCTCGGTCTGCGTGCCGTCTTTGAACTTCCATTTAAGCCATTTATTGTCGTTGTTCGGCTGGCAGTATTTGCCAAGCGAAATGCCAGAGCATTTTGATTCGTAAACTTCGCAGTCTTCGATAATCCAGCCCTTCGACCAGTGCGGGCCTATCATGCCTTCTTGATATGCCGTAGGCGGTGCCCACTGCGTTGCGGCTTTTGAAACAGTAAAGCCAGAAAGCGTGATATAGCTCTTGCCTTCAGCTTCCGGGTAGAAGCAGTTGCGGCGCACCGTAATTTCGACATTCTCTTCGTTAGGGTCTTTGTCCTGAAAATTCGCGTAGAACACAGTTTCGTCAGTCTTTTCGTCCTGTTCGGCGTACCACACGTATTTTGTGAATTCCTGATCCCAAGACGGAACAAAAATTTCAGGTTTCTTCACTTCAGAGAGCTTCTGAACTTCATACATAGATTTGCCATTCAAGAAAACATCGCCTGTGTGCGCAATCATGTATGCAATGAACCAGTCGCCACTGACGAGCGTGGTGTATGGGTTATATTTACCGAAAATCTTGTTTGAGACGCGCGCCGTGTAGACAGAGCCTGAAACTTTCTTCCAGTTTTTCAGTTCTTCTGCACCTGTAATGTGCGCCGCAAGCGGCTTTTCTGAACGGTAGACAATCCGCTTCTTTTCAGTTCCGCCGTTCTTCGGGTTTACATATTCGCGGTAAATGCCAGGCGCAACAATCACCTCGTCGCCCGGCTCTGCAATTTTTGCAGCCTGCTGAATCTTGCTGAAAGGCTTCGCCTTTGTGCCGTCGCCGCCTTTTGCAGCAGCTGCATCTACATAATATTTCATTGAGTTCCCCTTAATTTCTTCTTATAAGATTTCTTATTCTACAACAGGAAAATCAAATTGCATAATGAATTCTGCAACCATAGGGAAAACTTCGGAAAGGTAACAGGCTCATTTATAGGTTCAATTTCGAGTTTTCAAAATTCGCAATTTTTTTGCAAAAATCGGTCATTGAGCGTAGTCGAAATGATCGATTTTCAATTTTTTTTCTAACAAAATTTCTGCATTTTGTGGTTTCGACTACGCTCAGCCACCGAATTATAAAAACTCGACTTTTGACCTAAAAGATGGGCTGTTCAACAAGTTCGTTGCATAGCGTCATTCCGAATTTATTTCGGAATCTCTGCACTATATATAGCGCAGATTATGAAAGCAGGTCTATTACAAGCCCATTGAGCTCGTCGATTTTTGAAAGGAACGCAATCTGGTCGTGCTGAGAGAGGAGCACCTCTGCGGCAAGGTTTTCAAGCTTTTTGTCGATTATCTTGACGCGGCAGATTATTCTGTCTTTTGTAAGCGTAAGCCGCCTCTTGAACGTCTCAACTTCGTAGCTGTTCTTCACGACATAATCGACAAACTGCTTGACCGCTTCTTTATAGTTCTGCATCTCTTCGGGCATCTGGTTCTTGCGCAAGGCGTCGCCGGCCGAGCTGACCATTTCCTTGAGCTTGCTTATGGCCTCTTCGTAAGGCAGGTTGTCAATTTCAGATGTCTTGCTGACTTTTGCCGCTTCTTCGCTTGCATCAAAAGAAGCCTTGAGCATAGCCGAAAACTTCTGCTTGCGCTCAGCTTTCTTGGCTTCGGTCTCTTTTTTTCTGGCCTGAGCCGCCGCTTCTGCCGCCGCAGAAAAATATAAAGATGTGGGGTCAATCAGACTCATTCACCTGCTCCTCTGCACAAAATAATAGCACACAGCAGACGATATTTCAAAAGTTTTATGGAAGATTCTGCCCGAATTTGTTCTGCAAACGGCGCAGTGCAAAATGCAGAAGCGGTAGATGCATTATTACAGATACACCAGCCCGAACACAGCGCCGAGCGCAACCGCCATAACCGGTGTAATCTTCTTGTAGACAAGCAGCAGCGTGCAGACGGCAAAAAAGGCAATGCACCAGATGTCTAGTCCCAAAAGCGGCGCAGCAATCGCAAAAGACGGCACAACTGCAATATGAAAGACGTTCCATGCGGCAACGGCGACAAGCCCGGCCGAAACAGGCCTTACACAGTTAAACACGGATTTTACCGCCGGTGTGTTCTGGTATTTTTCGAAAAACCTTGCGATTATCAGAATTATGATGAACGAAGGCAGCACAGTTGCAAGCGTTACCGCAATGCCGCCGCTCACACCGAAAAACTTGCAGCCGATGTATGTCGCCATGTTTATGCCGATTGGCCCCGGCGTAGATTCAGAGACGGCAAGCATGTTGTAGAATTCAGCTGCATCTATATAGCCGCCTTCAACAAGCGGCTGGTACATAAGCGTTATGGCAACCTGGCCGCCGCCAATGGTGAAAAGCCCGATTTGAAAGAAAGTCCATAAAAGCTTGAATAACGTCATTCTTTGTTCCTTTTCAGCACATAAAGGAAAACACCGAGCAAGATTGCGCACAATATGACAAGCGCGGTGTTTATCTTGAAAAAGACTATCAGCACAAAGCTTGCGGCAAAAAGCAGCACCGTAAGCATGTTCTTGAAAATTATCGAACGGAAAGACCAGACAACTTTTGCAAGCAGCGCGGCGACAGCAATATTTACGCCGGCAAGTGCTTTTTTGACATAGGCGTTATCTGCAAAACCAGCGAGGAACATTGCGATAAGTGAAATTATGATGATTGACGGCGTAACTACGCCAAGCGTTGCAAGCAAAGAACCCAAAAAGCCGCCGCGCTCATAACCGATGAAAGTAGCCACGTTGACGGCGATAATGCCCGGCGTAGACTGCCCTATCGCGAAATAGTCCATCATGCGCTCTTTGGTTGCCCAGCCGCGCTTTTCGACAATCTCGCGCTCGAGTATCGGCAGCATTGCAAGCCCGCCCCCGAAGGTAACAAGCCCAATCTTAAAAAAAATCGCATAAAGCTCAAGCAGATTTTTCAAGCCCGCGCGGCCGCTTTTGCCATAGCCCGCGGCTTCTGTATCAGTTCCGCCTGTCTGTAAATCTTCTTTCATATGCCAAGTATACCGAAGCTAAATGGATTTGTACATAATCGAAAAAAGGTACAATGCCGCTCTTTTAAGGCTTTCCGGCCATTTGCAAAAGCTTTCACACATTTTTAAATTATCACATTAATTAAAGAGAGCTTTCACAGCTAGAAAGTTCTTACCGCTTTTGGTATAATCTCACATAAGGAAACCTCTAAAAACTTCAGTTTTTAGAGGTAACTTTGAATATGCGATGTTGTAAATCGCGCCATTATAGCGATTTACAACTCGGCGGGTATCTCTAAAAAATCACGGCTCGTGAGTTTTTAGAGATACCCATAATTGAATCTATTGTGAGAGGAAATCCGATGGCAAAATATCCTTTTGAAACTATTGAACCCAAGTGGCAAAAATATTGGGAAGAAAACAAAACTTTTAAAGCAACAGAAGACAAGTCTTTTCCAAAAGAAAAGCGCAGATATGTTCTTGATATGTTCCCTTATCCTAGCGGTGCAGGCTTGCATGTCGGTCATCCGGAAGGCTACACAGCGACAGACATTTACTGCCGCTACCTCAGAATGAACGGCTACAATGTGCTTCATCCGATGGGCTACGATTCATTCGGTCTGCCGGCAGAAAACTACGCCATTAAGACAGGCACGCACCCGGCAACAACAACAAACGCCAACATTGCAAACTTTACGCGCCAGATTAAGTCTCTCGGCTTTTCTTATGACTGGGACCGCTGCGTTTCAACTTGCGAGCCTTCATATTACAAATGGACACAATGGATTTTCCTTCAGCTTTACAAGAAAGGGCTTGCCTACGAAGCAGAAACACCGATTAACTGGTGCCCAAGCTGCCTTACTGGCCTTGCAAACGAAGAAGTTAAAGACGGAAAATGCGACCGCTGCGGCGCAACCGTTACACATAAGACAATCCGCCAGTGGATTTTGAAAATCACTGACTATGCAGACAAGCTGCTTGAAGACCTTGATTCGCTTGACTGGCCTGAAAGCGTTAAGCTGATGCAGAAAAACTGGATCGGCAGAAGCGAAGGCTGCGAGATGGGCTTTAAAATTGCCGACAAAGACGGCAAGCCGACCGAAGACGAGCTCCGCATTTACACGACACGCTGCGACACGCTTTTCGGTGCAACTTACATGGTTGTTGCGCCTGAGCATAAGCTTGTCAAAAAGCTGACGACGCCTGAACAGAAAGCAGCCGTTGAAGCTTACATCGAGGCTGCCGCAAAGAAGAGCGATCTTGAGCGCACAGACCTTGCCAAAGACAAGACCGGCGTTTTCAGCGGAAGCTACGCCATAAACCCTGTAAACAATCAGCTTATTCCGATTTGGATTGCGGATTACGTTCTCATCAGCTACGGAACAGGTGCAATCATGGCTGTTCCGGCTCACGATGACCGTGACTGGGAATTTGCTAAGAAGTTCAACCTGCCTATCATTGAAGTGCTCAAGAGCGAAGTAAACGTTCAGGAGCAGGCTTGGACACAAGACGGCATTCACGTCAACTCTGAATTTTTGAACGGACTCAACAAGCAGGAAGCAATCGACAAGATGCTTGAATGGCTCGGCGAGCGTAAAATCGGCAAAAAGGCCATCAACTATAAGCTCCGCGACTGGGTTTACAGCCGCCAGCGTTACTGGGGCGAGCCGATTCCGCTGATTCACTGCCCGACTTGCGGAACAGTGCCAGTGCCTGATGAAGAGCTGCCGCTCGAACTGCCTGCCGTAAAGACTTATCAGCCGACCGGCACAGGCGAAAGCCCGCTTGCCGCAATTGATTCTTGGGTAAATTGCAAATGCCCGAAATGCGGCGGTGCTGCAAAGCGCGAGACAAACACAATGCCGCAGTGGGGCGGTTCATGCTGGTATTATCTCCGCTACCTCGACCCAACGAACAACGGCGCATTTGCCTCAAAAGAAGCAATCGACTATTGGATGCCGGTTGATCTCTATGTAGGCGGCGCGGAACATGCTGTTCTTCACCTGCTTTATGCAAGATTCTGGCATAAGGTGCTTTACGATTTGGGTCTCGTCAACACAAAAGAGCCTTTCCAGCGCCTCATCAATCAGGGTCTTATCACCTCTTTCGCCTTTCAGCGCAAGAACAAAACTTTGGTTCCGACAGACGAAGTTGAAGAAAAGAACGGCGAATTCTTTGAAAAAGCCACAGGCGAAAAGCTTGAGCGCGTTATCGCAAAGATGTCAAAATCTCTTAAGAACGTAATAAACCCGGACGACGTAATCAAGGAATATGGCGCAGACAGTGTGCGCATGTACGAAATGTTCATGGGCCCGCTCGAAGTTTCAAAGCCGTGGAACACTCAGGGCTTGATCGGCGTAAGCCGTTTCCTTGAGAAAATCTGGGCGTTGAGCGAAAAGCCGCTTACAGACAAACCGGCCGAAGGTGACATCCGAAAATCGCTTCACAAGACAATCAAGAAAGTAACAGAAGACACATCAACACTTAATTTCAACACTGCAATAAGCCAGATGATGATTTTTGTGAACGACATTTCAAAGCTTCAGGAACTGCCGAAAGACTTGTGGACAGACTTTGTTAAGCTGCTTGCACCTTATGCACCGCATCTCGGCGAAGAATTGTGGCAGAAGCTCGGCAACAATAACACAATTTCATACGAAAAATGGCCTTCATATAACGAAGAATTCTGCGCTGATGACAGCTGCACCGTAGTTGTTCAGGTTAACGGAAAAATCCGCGACAAGATTACGGCTGCGCTCAATGCAGACAAGGCTGAAATTGAAAAAGCTGCGCTTGCAACTGAAGGTGCAAAACGCTTTATGGAAGGCAAAACAGTCGTTAAGGTTGTTGTTGTTCCGAACAAGCTTGTAAATATCGTAGTAAAATAAGCTTATGATGAATTACATTGATTTTAGAAGCGACAGCGTTACATGGCCGACAGAAGAAATGCGCTCTGCCATGCAGCAGGCTATTGTCGGTGACGACGCTTTTGGTGAAGACCCGACGACAGCAGAGCTTGAAAGCTACGGTGCAAGCCTTGTCGGCAAAGAAGCCGCTGCCTTTGTGCCTTCCGGCACATTTGCAAACCAGATTGCGCTTATTACGCACTGCAACCGCGGCGATGAAATCATAATCGACGACCGCTCGCATATCGTTCAGTTTGAATCTGGCGGTGCGGCCGCCCTTGCCAACGTTCAGTTCAGAACAATTGAACCGAAAGGCAAAGCTGTTTCCATTGACGAAATTACAGCCAAAATCCGCAAGGGCGAAGACGAGACAGAGCCGAAAACAGCTTTAATCTGCATTGAAGACACGATGCTCAACGGTAACACAATTCCTCTTGAGACTATGCGCGAGCTGCGCTATCTTTCGTCGCGCTACCATGTGCCTGTGCATCTTGACGGTGCGCGCCTTTTCAATGCCGCCGCCGCCCAGAATGTATCAGCTGCAGAAATTGCACAGAACGCAGATTCTGTGATGATTTCTCTCTCAAAAGGCTTGTGCGCTCCGGCTGGCGCGCTGCTTTGCGGCAGCAAAAGCTTTATCAGCAAGGCTAAAGCCAAGCGCAACCTGCTCGGCGGCACAATGCACCAGAGCGGCGTACTTGCAGCGGCGGGGCTTGTGGCTCTTAAAACAATGCGTCAGCGTCTTGCACAAGACCACGAAACGGCGTTCTATCTTGCAAACAGCCTAACCCAATTTGAAGAGCTTGAAATTGACATTACAAGCGTTGAAACGAACATGGTCTATTGCAAGTTCAAAGACGAAAATTTTGAAAGCGAATCTTTGTGCGATTTCTTCAAGAGCCGGAACATTCTGGTTAAGCTTAACAAGCAGGGCGACGGCATGATGCTGATTACGCACAGATGGATAAACAGACAAGATGTTGACACGTTCGTAAACGCTATGTCAGACTTCTTAAAAAGCAGCTGACATTTTTCATGCTTTGGCAAAAAAAAGACTGGCTAAAAACGGCCAGTCTTTTTTTATTTTTCATTGTCATTCCGAATTTATTTCGGAATCTGCTTTCATATAACTAATATGAATTATTGCGCGTTCGATGCTTTATCCCATGCATACAAGAATTCGAGCATATACTGCTGAATATTGCCGAACCATTTCTGCTGCATCTTGCAAGCTTCAACGCCAATGTATCTGTAGTGCCAGCACTCATATCTGTAGCCGGTCACATCTTCGTATCCATCAGGGAAAGACAGCGAAAAGCCGTATTTCATGGCGTTTTTCGCAAGCCACTTGCCCTGCTTTGTCTCGACAAAATCATCAGTTATAGAGCCAAAGTCAATTGCAGTGCCAAGCTGATGCTGGCTTGTACCCGGTCTTGCAGATTCTCTGTCTGCGGCTGCTTGACCTAGCTGCTTTACGTTGCGTGCATAAAGCTTAGCCTGATAATCGTAGCTTCTGAAAGTTGAGCTTACAAGAATCGTAATACCGTCGTTGGCCGCCGCATCAGACATTGTGCAAAGCGCCTTTTCAACCGGTATTCTCAAAGACAAGTCGTTGCGGTTAATCGCATAATGATTATTCTTTACAAGCGGAACCAAATCCTCGGGCACGTAGTCTTTGCTCAAATAATGCTTCTTGTCTACAAGGGTCAAAAGATAATCTTTGTCGGCGGCAAGCACAGCGTCAACGTCGCTTAAAAACTGCTCTTTATTTGCAAGAATCAGCTTTTCGCTCGGCAAGTTCAGCGAACTAAGCACAGACTCAAGCAGCTGGTCTTTTTTAGTATCCGCGCATGAAACAGAAACAATAAGGCTGAACAGCAGCGGCAGAATAAACCATTTCTTTGACATTACAATACTTCCGTAAGAGAAAAGATAATAGGAAAGCAGTCTGCAAAGCCTGTAGATTCAATCGCTTTTTGCGCAATTACAGACGGATGCATTATGTAAATCTTGTTGCCGGCTTCTTCCGCATCATCATACGCGGCAAGCAATACGCCAAGCCCCGATGAAGACAAGTTCGAGATTTCGGCCATGTCAATTACAAGATTCGTTTCCTTTACTATAGAAAAGACTTTCGTCTGAAAATCTAAATATGTATAAGAATTAAGCACGCCTGAAACTTCAAGCAGAACATAATTCGCACCTTTTTTCTCCTTAATTACGATTTGTTCCATAAGCTAAAAGACCCCCTTTCCTTTAGTCAAAACAGCATACCTTATAAGTCGACTGAAAAGCCCCTACTCTTGAGGTTTTAGCATTCTCAGCGAAACGATAGTAACGTCATCCTGAAGCTCTTTTGAAACGAACTGCAGCATGTCGTCATATATAAACTGAATCAACCTGCTTGAGTCATAAGTCTTGTTGTCAAGAATAACCTTCTGAACGCGGTCTTTGCCATAGAATTCGCCGCGCAAAGAAACTGAATCCAAAAGACCGTCTGTACAAGCAAGAACAATGTCGCCCGGGTTGAGCTTTATCTTCTTAACCTTGACGAGTGGGCTTATCTTCTTTGCGAAGCCCAAAACCTTTCCGTCGCCCTGAATCTCAATTACATTGTTGTACGCTTCAGTGTACAAGTACAAAACCGGAAGACCGCAGTTGATGTAGTACATAACATTTTCGTTGAAATCGAAAAGCGCGAACACACCGGCAAAGAAAGTGCCTCTCGGCAGGTTGTACTTGATAAAGTAATTGACCTTCTCGATAAGCTCCTTGAAATCGCCTGTTTCGGCAAGCAACGTGCGTATAATTGACTTCAAGATGACCATAGACATACTTGCGTTCAAGCCCTTGCCCGAAACGTCGCCCATAATCATCATGTAGCGGCTGTCGGTCAATCTGATGAAATCAATGAAGTCACCGCCAAGACTGCGCGCAGACTGCGAGATATACCCCAAATCAATAGAAGGAACATTGATGCGGTCAACGTTATCCTGAATTGAGCGGATAATCTGAGAAGACATCTGAATTTCGCGGTCAACAGTACCAATAACAGACTGGTTCGCTATGTTCTTCAGATAAAAGCCGAACAAGAAGAAGTACGAATAAAGATTGTTCAACGCCTTGTGGTCATAATCTGAAAAACCGTTGCCGTGGCGTTTTACGCCTAGCGAGATAATTCCGAATATGTGACGGCCTTCCTTAAGAACGATAATCAGCTCTGAATCCAAAGCTGTGAAAAACTTAAGGAAATCATCTCTGAATGTAGAAAATTCGTGGCGCGAAGCAGCCTGTGTCTTTGAAATGACCGTGCTCGTGCAGCCCGAAATTGAATCTATCAACGCTTCTTTAGTCGAAATAGATGGCGAAGGCTTTCCGTCTGAATGATGAATCGACTTGATTTCGCCAGTGTCGTTGTCAAGCAGCAGCTCTACATGCATTGTTTCTGTAAACTGCTTCATGAGCGCAACGAATTCGTCAATCAATTTACCCGGCTCTTCGTTATAGTCGAATGCAGCCATCTTTTCTTCGAGAGATGCTTCATAGTTTGAGCCTTGAGCAAAGCCCATCTTTCTAACTTTGTAGGCGATTGTTCTCTGAATTATAACGAGCAATGCCGCACCGATTGTGAATGCGCACCAGAAGAACAGCGGCATAGTTGCTCTGAACGGGAACAACACAGCAAACAAAAAGCCAGCCAGCAAAGACGGTGCCGCAAAGTCAATGAGGAACTTCAACAGCCAGCTGCGCACTGTGTTAATGTCAATCATCATAGATGAGCGCACAGCTACAAAGCAGATTGCCACTACAATTGCTATACAATATGTAAACAGCAGATAATACAAAGGCGAATACGGGATTGCAAAGCTCAACAACTTGTAAAGGCCCAAGCTCACAATGATTCCGCAAACGATGGTAAGCATCTGCTGCTTATAAAGCTTGTTCTTATTGTTCAGTGCATTACGCAAAAGCACAACAAGCGAAATTGCAGGCAGCAAAATTATATAAGACATACGGAAAAGCGTGTACCACGAAAAACCAAGAACAGGCGATTGTTCGCTTACAACGTCAAGTCCGTTTGTATCAGAAAGCGAAACATGCTTAAAATTCCAAACAAGGAATAACGCCGCCGCCAGAAGAACATATCTTATAATAGTATAAATCTTATGAGCTTCGAATTTCGGGCACTGAATAGAGAAAATCATAAGCGAAATGCTGAACAACGCATAACCAATCTGCATCAATTTGCAGGTCAAGTTAATCAGCTGCTCATTCTTAGCGAACAACGAAAGGAACACAAGCAAAACCAAGACAACTTCTACACCCAAAGACAGAAGCAATGTTGTCAAAGCTTTTGACTTAGTTTCCTTCTCATCAAGATCTACGTGCAACGTAAAGAATATGATTCCAGCAATAAGAAAGACATTCAACAAAAAGAAAATCATAATTCTTACCTCTCAATTTTAACTGCAAGCATTGTTACATCGTCCCTGAGCTTTTTATCACCATTATAGTCAAGAACCAAATCTGAAATATCGTTTACAAAGTGCTGTGCTGATTTAAATGCACTGTTCTGCAATGTCTGCTTGAACAGTTCCGTATCGCCAAGCTCAACGCCTTCGTCGTTCATTACTTCTGAAACACCGTCCGTAGCAATCAGAATCATGTCGTCATAGAAAAGCTTCCGTGTTTCAACTTTAAGCTCATCAAGCTCGATGATACCGACAAGACTACAGTTTGATTCAAGCGGTTTAAGGTTAAATCCGCCCGGCGCTTTCGTTATAACAATCGGGTCTGACATAGAAGCGTTGATGTATGTGATTGTCATAGCTTCTGTGTCGACAACGCCGACGAACATAACCGTGTACTTATCATCAAATTTCATGCCTTTGATAGCGCGGTCAACGGCGCGAATCATAGTCGGCAAATCTTCTTTGTTTTTGATGTTCTTTACAGTGTTGATAACGATGCCCATAACGAGCGCGGCGGCAAGACCTTTGCCGGAAACATCGCCGAGCAGAAGCAGCGTCTTTGTTTCAGTAATCGGAAGAACTGTATAATAGTCGCCTGAAACATTAACGAGCGGGCGGAAATAAGCTGCAATATCGAGATGCTTGATTTCCGGCATAACTTTCGGCAGGAACGAGCGCTGTGTTTCAGCAACCATGTTCCATTCCTTTGACAATTCAGAAATGCGGGTCAATTCCGTGATGATTTCACTGCGGCTTGTGAACGAAACGAATTCATCATAAAGCTGTGCGAAAACAATCGGGTCAAACAGGCGCGTGTAGCGGCAGAAAACATAGAAATGCTTCTTCTGATAAGCGATAAAAAAGCCACGCGAAGCGTTCTGGTTTGAAACGATGCCGAAATCAGAATCTATAAAATAAATGCCGTCGCTATGACGCGCCGGGAAATTCCTTTCGAGCGTCTGCATTGTATAATCGTCGCTGACAAGGCGGTCTGGGCTGTTATAGATTACATACTGGCTCTGGCGGTCAATGAACAATACAGAGCAGTCGCCTCTGTCTTCAAGTTCCTGCTTGATTGCGTTGAACAAATCATCAAGGCTGTATGCAAATCTGATTTTGGCAATGAACGCGCTCAAAATTTCAGTTTCTTTTGTATAAAGAACATTGTCTTTGAGTTTTTCACCTAAAAGCCTGTCTATAAAAGTTGATGCCGCAAGCAAAATGCAGAACGTCACCAATGCAACTAAAAAGCTGAATTGAAATGTAGAGTCTTTAGTCGGAACAAGAAAACTTGCCAGCAGAACAAAAAACAATACACAGAAAAAACAGGAAAGAACGAATAATAACTTTCGCCGAGTAGTATACATTTTAAATCCTTAAAAAAGCATATTGAATGTGATAACATTATAGCACAGCTTTTTAAAATCTGTAAAACAGAATCATCAAGAGAAGGTAAAATTTTATAAAACATAGGGGAAAGCCTTTATGGCCTTCCCCTCGAAATTCTTTAGTTGTTCAATTCTGAAAGATGCAGCGGTTCGGGCGATTCGTTCTCGCCTTCAATTCTAGAAACCTCTTCGAGCAGCTGCTTTGACTTAGAAGAAAGCTTTGCAGGTACTCTTACGATAATCTTTATATAAAGATCGCCCTTCCTTCCGGTTGTGCCGATCGGAACGCCTTCATCTCTTACGCGGAGAAGCTTGCCGTTCTGAGTGCCGGCCGGAATGCGGATTTTAATCTTTTTGCCGTCAAGCACAGTAACCGTAAGTTCTGTTCCAAGCGCGGCCTGCATAATCGAAATAGGCACAGCGCAATACAAGTCTTCGCCGGAACGCTCAAACTGCGGATGCGGCTGGACATGCATGAAAATGTACAAATCTCCGGCCGGGCCGCCGTTTCTTCCGGCATCGCCCTGCTTCGGAATGTTGATGCGCTTTCCGTCATCAATTCCAGGCGGAATCGTAATCTGAATCTTGCGCTTGCGCTTTTCAAGACCAGAACCGCCGCAAGCCTTGCAAGGATTGTCGATGATGCTGCCTGCGCCCTGACAAGTCGGGCAAGTCTGTGTCATAGAGAAGAAACCCGAATTGCGGCGGATCTGACCTGCGCCCTGGCAAGTCGGGCAAGTCTTGCGCTTTGCACCGTCTGCACCGCCTGTGCCTTTACAAGTTTCGCACGGCTCATAATGAGAGAACTGAATCTCGGTCTTTGTTCCGTAAACGGCATCTTTAAATGATATTTCCATATCATAGCGGAGATTTGCGCCCTGATTGTTCGCTTCTCCCCTGCCCCTTGAACGGCTGCCGCCGCCGAAGAAACTGCCGAAAATGCTGTCAAAATCAAAGCCACCGAACAAATCTTGAAAGTCGCTGTAAGCGTGTGAATAGCCGCCACCGCCGCCCGCGCCCATGCCGTCAAGACCGGCAAAACCATATTGGTCGTAAATTTGACGTTTTTGGTCATCAGAAAGAACTTCGTAAGCTTCTGTAGCCTCTTTGAATTTCTCTTCGGCCTCTTTGTTGCCGGGATTTCTATCCGGATGATATTGAATCGCTAATTTGCGGTAGCCTTTCTTTATCTCTTCTTTTGTCGCGCCTTTCTGAACACCAAGAACTTCATAATAATCACGTTTAGCCACGGTTTTACCCTTTTATAAAACTATTCAAATATGGATAAAGCCGCCTGCAAAACTGCAAGCGGCTTTTTATCTATCTGCCAATATTAAGCTTATTTCTGCTCGTCAACAACTTCGTAGTCAACGTCATCAGCCTTGCCTTTTGAAGGGCCGCTTGAAGCTGAAGAAGCACCAGCATTTCCGGCAGCGCCGCTCATGTCTGGGCCTGCACCGGCAGCACCAGCTGCACCAGCCGGGCCTTGATGCTTGTAGATTTCTTCGGCAATCTTATAAGAAGCTTTCTGAAGCTCTTCTGTCTTTGCCTTGATTTCTTCTACGTTGTCGCCTTCAAGTGCGCGCTTCAAAGCTGCAACGGCATCGTTGATTTTCTGCTTGTCTGCGTCAGAAACCTTGTCGCCCATGTCTTTAACAGCTTTTTCAGTTGAATAAATCATTGAATCAGCTTCGTTGCGGACATCAACGCGCTCACGCTCTTTCTTATCAGATTCAGCGTTAGCTTCTGCTTCCTTAACCATGCGGTCAATTTCAGCATCGCTCAAGCCTGTTGAAGATTCAATGCGGACGCTCTGCTCTTTGCCTGTTCCCATGTCTTTTGCTGAAACGTGAACAATGCCGTTTGCATCGATATCGAATGTAACTTCAATCTGCGGAACACCGCGTGGTGCCGGCGGAATGCCCTCAAGGTCAAAGCGGCCAAGAGTGCGGTTCTGGCTTGCCATTTCGCGTTCGCCCTGAAGAACGTGGATTGTAACTGCGCTCTGGTTGTCGGCGGCAGTCGAGAAAATCTGGCTCTTGCGGGTCGGAATCGTTGTATTACGCGGGATGAGTTTTGTACAAACTCCACCCATTGTTTCAATACCAAGAGAAAGCGGTGTAACATCAAGAAGCAGAACATCCTTAACGTCGCCGCCAAGAATGCCGCCTTGAATTGCAGCACCGATTGCAACAGCTTCATCTGGGTTTACACCCTTTGAACCGTCTTTGCCGAAGATTTCTTTGACTGTTTGCATAACTTTCGGCATACGGGTTGAGCCGCCGACCAAAAGAACTTCGTCAATTTTGTCAGCTGTAATGCCTGCATCAGCAATTGCCTTGCGGCAAGGCTCTTTTGTGCGCTCAAGCAAGTCTTCTGTCATCTGCTCGAACTTTGCACGTGTCAAAGTCTTCTGCAAATGCTTAGGACCTGTTGCATCGGCTGTGATGAACGGAAGGTTGATTTCAGTTGAAGACTGAGCAGAAAGGTCAATCTTTGCCTTTTCAGCTGCTTCACGAAGTCTCTGCAAAGCCATGCGGTCTTGAGAAAGGTCAATGCCTGTATCAGCCTTGAATTCGTCTATAAGCCAGTTGATAACCTTGCGGTCAAAGTCATCGCCGCCGAGGTGTGTATCGCCGTTTGTTGACTTAACTTCAAAAACGCCGTCGCCAAGTTCAAGAATAGAAATATCGAATGTACCGCCGCCAAGGTCGTATACAGCGATAATCTTGTCTTTTGACTGGTCTTTATTGAAACCATAAGCCAAAGATGCGGCTGTCGGCTCGTTGATAATGCGCTTTACATCAAGACCGGCAATCTTACCAGCGTCTTTTGTAGCCTGACGCTGTGCATCGTTAAAGTATGCAGGAACTGTAATAACAGCTTCTGTAACTGTTTCGCCGAGATAGTCTTCAGCAGTTTTCTTCATCTTCTGAAGGATGAATGCGCTGATTTCCTGAGGAGAATATGGTTTGCCGTTAATGTCGATGCGGACATCTTCGCCATGATCGATAACCTTGTAAGGAACCATCTTGGCTTCGCCAGTAAGTTCGTTATAACGGTGACCGATGAAACGCTTAATTGAATAAACTGTGTTCTCCGGGTTTGTTACCATCTGGTTTTTAGCAGGCTGGCCTACAATGCGCTCGCCTTTTGCAGTAAAACCTACAATAGACGGAGTTGTTCTTCCGCCTTCTGAGTTCTGAATAACAACAGGCTCGCCGCCTTCCATTACAGAAACACAAGAGTTGGTTGTTCCCAAGTCAATTCCAATAATTTTTCCCATAATCTATCTCCTATAGTTTATATATATCTAATAAAGCCGCCGGTTTTGCGCTTATTCTGCGCTTTCGCCAGCTTCTTCCTTTTCAGGTTCAGTTTCTTCCGTCTTTGGCTTCGGCATGTTGACCAAAACCTTCGCATGACGGATCACGCGGTCTTTGAGCTTGTAGCCTTTAAGATAAACTTCTGCACAGACAGGCTCTTCGACATCAGCCGGAACGCTTGACAGCGCTTCATGAATGTTCGGGTCAAAAACATCGCCCGGCTCGCAATAAGAAGAAAGGTCATATTTTGACTCCAAAAAGCCTTTCATCTGCTTGTTTATCATCTTAACGCCGTCGATAACAGCCTTTACGTCAGTTGCATCCTGCATTGCTGCAAGGCCGCGGTCAAAGTCATCAAGAATGGCAACCAAATCCGTAAGAATTGCGGTGTTGGCGTAATCAAAAGCATCCTGCTTTTCTTTAATCATCCGCTTACGGTAGTTGTCAAAGTCGGCAACCTTGCGGAGATAATCATCCTTAAGCTTTGCATTCTGCTTTTCAAGCTCCGCATATTTCTCTTCAAGAGTCGGCTCCTTAGGCTCTTCCTGTGCGGGCTGTTCCGCAGCGGCCTGCTCTTCTGCCGTTTCTGCAGCGGGCTGAACTTGCTCCTGCTCTTCTTCTGTTTTCTTTTTGCTTTCACTCATATACTGAAAATACTAAATCAGCTTGCCAATCGGCAAGGGAAAAATTCAGTTTTTTTGTGATTTTTTTCAATATATGAACTGCCGCATGAAATTGCTGACAGAATTTCAAAACTAGCTTAAAATAATGCTGCACAAACTGAATGCGCACAACATTAACATCATTATATGTAGGAAAAAATGGAAAAAGTTTGGGAAGAAATGTACGAAGCGGCAAAAAAGGTTTTGAACAACAGACAGATTTCTGATTATGTTTCAGCAGGCGGGGTGTCTGCCGCCATTTTATCAAGCTCCGGAAAAATCTATACAGGTGTTTGTATTGATACTGCATCAACGCTTGGAATTTGCGCTGAACGGAACGCGATTTTCAATATGATTACAAACGGCGAAAATGAAATATCCAAAGTTCTCTGCTTGTTTCAAGATGAAAACGGAATACGGGACGGCGGCGCTCCATGCGGTGCTTGCAGAGAATTGATGGTTCAGTTAATGCCGAACGGCCGTTACAAAGACATTGAAATAATGAAAGATTATAACAAAGGCATCACTTTGAAGCTCGGCGATCTGACACCCGAATGGTGGATAAAATAAGCCCCACAAGCATTTACGTGCGCGCTTTTATCTAGCTTTTCTTGTCGTTTGTATCCTGTCTCATTTTTATTGAAAGAACTACACTTTTGTGATATAATGATTTAGATTATAATCCCATATCTATTAACACTTTCAGACACATCAACACAAAATCTAACTAGATTTTATAACCAAATCTAGTTAGATTTGCCAGCCAGTTCTAACTAGATTTGCTACCAAAATCTAGCTAGATTTTACTCCCTCACATTAGAGCAATCCCCTCCCGTTTGTTCTAGTAATCCTCTCCCTCTTATTAGAACATTACACTCCCTTCTCTTCTAGCAACACACCAATTCTTATTAGAGCAACACAATCATTAACGTTATATGAATTATGCCGTCAACCTGCTAAATTCCGCATTGTGGAACTTAAAACAAAACAAGCCGCAAATTCAGAATTATCGCCCCCGCTTGAAGCTTTGCTACAAGCATGTGGCAAGGTTGTTGATTTATGCAGAAAATGCCTGTATAACAAGTATAGTTTCTGGCTACACTGAATAGTTATACAAACGCCTCGCTGTAACGCTGACAAAGGAAAAACCAACAATGAAGAAGACTATTTTCGTTTTATTTATGTGCTTTGCGGTCATTAATATTTTTGCAAATGAAAAATATGAAAACAATAAATATTTTTGCACAACAGACCGCCTGAAACTTAGAGAAAATCCAGGACTTGATTCAAAGCTCATTACTGTTCTTGATAAATTGACTGCAGTTGAGTTTCTGCAGGAAGGTGAAAAGCAGACTATTAGCGAAATGTTACCTTCAACAGAAGTTGCTGAATACAATGATAACTGGGTAAAAGTAAAGACTGTTCCGGCTCAAAGCAACAAGTCTCTCACCGGCTGGGTTTACGGCGCTTATATTACGCCGCTGATTGAATGTGAAGCTTTTTCTGATTCAAAGGCAAAGTGCCTGTACTGCAATTTTTATACAGTTACTAATAGAACTGCCGGTGAAACTAACATAACCTATTATTTCTTGGAAAACGGAACAAACATTTTTAAGACACTGACAATTGTCAATGCGTATGACGGCCCAAACTGGGCAACATCAAGCTATCTTTTTCCAAGAATAGAGAACAATAAGAAATATCTTTATGTGTCAACGGAAAACTCTTCAGATACATTTTACTATGACACAATTAAACGCTATGACATGACCGACTACAAGAATCCGGCATGGCAGGGAAACAATTCAAAATATATAGAAAGCATAAGAAAAGAATACATATCAGACAGTATAGAATATAGTTCTAAAACTGAAGAAAGATTTCACGTGTCTCAAAAGACACCACTTTACAAGACACACAGTTTTGATTCAGAAATAATTTCTACTATTTTGCCAGCAGAAACGCTTGCTTTTACAGACATGAAGCATCTCTATTTTGAAGATACAAAATCAGGCTTCTGGGCAGCAGTAACGAATAAATCAGAACAATCCGGCTGGATATGGGTTGATTGTAATAATTGAGGCAGAACACATTGGGCATGGCTTAAAGAGTCTATAACAACAGGAGCAGCACTTAAATGAGAAAATCAATCCTTTTAATCATTCTTCTTCCTTTATTGCTGGCATTATTGGCATGTTCAAAAAAAGAAAGTACCCAGAATAAAATTGAAAAGAAGCCTTACCTCTGTGACAAAATTGAAATAAATGCTCAAGGCGAAATATCACAAACATCAGATTTAAGAAAACCTATAATTGACTTTCCTTGTTTGTCTGGAAACTATTCTGACGCAGAAATAGCTTTGATAAAAAGCATTCAGTTAGACTATGTTTCTATGCCAGATTTAAAAGGTGTAGATAAATTCTATAATTTAGAAAACTTAAACTTGTATGGAAAACAAATTACAGATATTTCAGATTTAAATTTATTGAAGAGAATCAAATTTTTTAAGCTTACAGGTGAAAATCTAAAAAATGTTTCAATGCAATATATGCCGGACAGTCTTGAAGGTCTATATCTATATTGCCCGATTCAAAATGATATAACTTTCACAGAGAAAAACAAAAATCTGAAATATGTTATATTTGATGATGTTGATCTAAAAATAAGGCGCATTGAAGGGCTTGAGAATTTACCAGATTTGTTGTGCTTATCACTTTTGTATTGTCCGCTGGAAAATCCAGAAGAACTCTTAAAATTAAAAGGGCTTACATATGAGATTGACTTTACGGTAAGCCGAAGTATTCCGCAAAGTCAGCTTGATGAAATCCTAAAAGAATTAAAAACAAATAATCCAGATTGTCATAGAATTTTCGGCTGCTACTTTGACGAGACAGAAAAGATAGAAAACGAGTTTATCTCACCTGAGTAATCTTTTAATGATTATCTGCAACATTCAGATTAGCATAACAACAAATCGTGAAAGATAAGCCTGCTATAGTATAAAAACTAATTTTATGCCATACTAAGAAAATCACAAACTCCAAAGTATCGGGAGGCGTCAATTATGAAATTAGACCCTATCATCAATAGTCTGCTTGAGACAGACCTTTACAAGTTTTCAATGGGACAGGCTATTTATCACCAGTATGCTTCATACAAAACAAAATGGAGTTTCAAATGCCGGAACGAAGGCGTCAGATTCAGTGCCGCAATGGTGCAGGAAATCAAAGACCAGATAAAGCATTACTGCGAAGTTCAGTTTACAGAAGAAGAGCTTGAATATCTTTCAAAAATCGAATGGCTGCATGAAGACTATGTTGACCACCTCCGCTTGTGGAAGCCGCGCTACGAAGATTTTGACATTTCAGATAATGCAGAATGTGGGCTTGCGCTTGAAGCGACCGGTACATGGCTCAACACCTCGATGTACGAAATTCCGGTTCTGGCAATTATAAACGAAGTTTATTTCAGAATGGCCTATAAATACGAAGACCTCATCGAGCAATATAAGAAGCGGCTTGACCAGAAAATCAAATGGCTCACAGACGGAACTTACAACATCGGCAGCTTCTCTGAATTCGGGCTGCGCCGCCGCCTTTGTGCAGAAGCACAGGAACTTGCAGTCAAGAAGCTTTGCGAAAACAACAAGAACTACAAAGACAGCTTCTGCGTGGGCACTTCTAACGTCTATCTTGCAAAGAAATACAACGTCATTCCGGTTGGAACTATGGCGCACGAATTCGTTATGTGCGTAGGTCAGGGAAATCCGATGTATAACCCGGCTTATTCGAACAAGCTCGCAATGGATTCTTGGACAAAGGAATATGGCGTGTTGAACGGCACATACCTGACCGACACAATCGGTGACGAGACTGCGCATCTTGATATGGGCTACACGTTCTCAATCTGCTTCAGCGGCGTGCGCCACGATTCTGGCGACCCTTACGAATGGGGCGAAGCATGGATAAAGCATTACGAAAACTTCTATAATAAATACAAAGATGAGCGCGTAAACCCAAAAAACAAGACTTTGCTTTTCAGCGACAGCCTCGATTTTGAGCGCGCCTCGGCTTTGTATGCAAAATTCCACGACAGAATCAAAGTTGCTTTCGGAATCGGCACATATATCTCGAACGACACCGACGTTGAGCCGCTGAACATCGTTATGAAGGTCTCTGAATGCAACGAGCGGCCTGTTGCAAAGCTTTCTAACGCCATCGGCAAGACAATGTGCAAAGACGACGAATATGTTGAATATCTTCAGAAGACAATCAACTGGAGATTGAACCATAAATAAGTGATGCGGCTGGCTGGTGCACAGCCGGCGCGCGCCTGTGCACCGGCTGCGGTCTCTTAGTCATTGTCGGGCGTGACCCGACAATCTTAGGCGTTATACGTCAATTAAACGGATTGTAGAACCTTGAGCCGTCGCGGTAGGTTATGAACAGCGCGGCGGCAGATGCGGCGGTAATTCCTGCAATAATCAGAATATCTGCTTTCGTAAGTTTCTTGCCCGAATACCAGGTGCGCTTCTTGTTCTTGCCGAAACCGCGCAGCTCCATCGCGCTGCTTATCGAATCAATCCGTTCCATGCTCGTAAAAATCAGCGGAAACAAGATTGCCGACATATTTTTCAGCCTTGAAAAAATATTCGCCTTGCCCGACATTTCGATGCCGCGCGCTTCTTGCGCATTTTTTATTCTATTAAAATCAGACTGAACATCCGGTATGTAGCGCAGCGCAATCGCCACAGAGTAGCATATCGTATACGGCAGCCCTATTCTGTTGAGCGAGGCCGCAAATTCGCTTGGGTTGGTCGACGTGATGAACATAAACACCGAAGGCACAATCGTAAAATATTTGAGAATCACGTTCAGCTCATAGAAAAGCTGCTCGGCCGTAAAAGTGTAATTTCCGGCAATATGCAGCAAATCTGTTCTTGAGCCGTAAATCTTGCAGCCTTCGTAAGGCGAAAACAGAAAAATCGCCGTCACGTTCAGCAGAAGAAAGAACATGATAAACAGAAAAACCGAACGCACTTGCTTCCATTCAGTTTTTGAAAGACCGAAAATGACAATGCTCGCGCAAACCATAACAGCCAGAACGTGCGTGTCATAAGTCAGCATCGTCACAAGAGTCCACATCAAAAAGAAAATCAGCTTTGTAAGGCCACACAAGCGGTGAATGAAGCAGTTCTTTTCCTTATAAGTTATAATCCGGCTCATAACGCACCTCTAAGTTCGCGCTCAAAATGAATGAACCTGTCAACAAGCTCATCCGGTTTTTCTATGCCGCATTTTACAGACAAATCGTAGAGGCTTGTCTTTTTAAGGCTCGCGGCTTCGGTTATCGCTTCATCTGTCAAAATCACGGAACTTTTTCCGTCTGCTATTATATGCCCGTCTGAAACTACGATTGCACGGTCTGTGTATTCAAGCATCAGATGCATGTCATGCGTTATCATCAGAATCGTCAAATTCTGCTCGCGGTTCAGCTTGCGCAAAAATTCCATTATTTCGGTGTAATGCGCATAATCTTGTCCGGCTGTCGGCTCGTCAAGAATGATGATTTCGGGCTTCATCACCAAAATCGAAGCGATTGTCACGCGCTTTTTCTGTCCGAAACTGATTGCGCTTATCGGCCAGTTTCTGTACGGATACATGCCGCAGATTTTCAGCGCATTGTTGACGCGCTCTTTGATTTCGTCTTTCGGCACGTTGCGCACCTTTAAGCCGAGCGCAACTTCGTCAAAAATTATAGACTTTGAAATCATCTGATTCTGGTTCTGCATTACAAAGCCGATTTTTTCGCCGCGCTGCTTTATCGAAAGGCTTGAGATTTCTTCGCCGTTCACAAAAATCTGGCCTTCGTTCTGCCTGTTGAAACCGCAAATCAAAGAAGCAATCGTCGACTTGCCTGCGCCGTTCGTGCCGACAATGCTGACCATCTCGCCGCGGTTTATGCTGAAATTGATGTTTTCAACTGTGTAAGGCTTTTCCGCATCATACTTGAAGCAGACGTTTCTAAGCTCAAGCACCTTTTCAGTTTGCGGAACCGGCGGAACAATCTCGATTTTTTTGAACCAGCTTAGAAGCTCCGCCTTGTACGGCGCGACGTTCATCGTTTCAATGTGCATGGGCTTGTCTTCTGGTTTGAGCTTGCAGCCGGCGTGCTTGAGCGCGGCAATATAGAGCGGCTCGCGAATGCCCTTCTCTCTGAACAAGTCTGTGCAGAGAAGCTTATCGGGCGTTTCATCTGCCGCAATCTGGCCGTCTTCTACAATGATGATTCTGTCAACATCTTTGTAGAGCACGTCTTCAAGCCGGTGTTCAATTATTATTACGGTTTTTTCTTTGTTTTTGTTGATTTCATCTATTAAAGAAATTATGCGCTTGCCGGCTGCCGGGTCAAGGTTCGCAAGCGGTTCGTCAAACAAGAGAATTTCCACATCGTCCACGAGAATGCCCGCAAGAGAAACGCGCTGCTTCTGCCCGCCGCTCAACGCGCCCGGCACAGACTTGAGCAGCTTCTTCACGTCTACGATTTCAGCAGCTTCATCAACTTTTTTGTGCATTTCGTCAAAAGGCACATCGTCGTTTTCAAGCGCAAACGCAATGTCTTCGGCCACGGTCAAGCCGATAAACTGACCGTCCGTGTCCTGCAGCACAGTACCGACATGCTTTGACATGCCGAAAATGCCCTCTTTTTCCGGGTTTAGGCCGCAGACCGAAAGGCTTCCGCTAATTTTGCCCGGGTAGCTTGAAGGAATAAGCCCGTTTATGCATTTTGCAATCGTCGATTTGCCGGAGCCTGAACTGCCGATGATGAGCACCTTCTCGCCTTTGTTTATCGCAAGGCTGATGTTCTTTAGCGTCGGCTCGCTTTGCGTTCGATATTTATAAGAAAAATCTTTGAATTCGAT
Organism: Spirochaetales bacterium Spiro_07; assembly: GCA_001603145.1. Taxonomy (GTDB): domain Bacteria; phylum Spirochaetota; class Spirochaetia; order Treponematales; family Treponemataceae; genus UBA1240. The sequence continues at coordinate 30,173 of LVBI01000016.1, forward strand.
AACCGGAATTGTCTGCGCCTTATTCTGCATGCGCACATTCTATCAGAAAATGCGCATAATCTGCAAACCCTGGATGCAGGCTGAAATGTACTGTGTATGGTGACCGTTGTCTGATTGATTGTGCATGTCATTCCCGCGCGTGACGCGGGAATCTTTTAACAACGCATCTGCAAACAAAGATTGTCGGGTCAAGCACGGCAATGACAAATTCTTGTTAAATTAATAATAACGGCGCAAAACTCGACTTTTGACCTAATAGATTAATCCCAATGCGAAACGCCTATTCAGCCAACAACGCGGAGAAACGTTCTTCTGTAGAGAGCGGCTCTTTTACAAAATAATCGGGATAATCTTTCATGATGCGGTTGAGCTGGTTTTCAAGCTGATGGAGATGGGCTTTTATCGCAATCTTTGCATAATCTGCATTTTTTTCCTGAACAGCTGAAACAATTTTCTGATGCTGCAATATTGTTTCCATCATTATGTCTTTGTTCCAGACTGTAATCATGCGGATTCTTGCGTAATGGTTGGCAGACTGCTCGATGGTTTCCCATGCAAGGCTCTGGCCGGTAATTTTAAACATATAATGATGAAACTCGTTGTCCAGAGCCATAAGGGAATTATAGTCACATGCGTTTACGGTGGAATGCTGCCGCTCTATGTTGAGCTCAAGCTCGCCGATGTCTTTGCGCGTGCATTTTTCGACGAACAAATCGATGTTTGCACATTCAAGGCTTTCGCGCACAAAGCGTTCCTGCTCTACTTTATGAAAATCAATTCTTGAAACGATTGTCTCTTTTTGAGGGAAAATATCTACAAGTCCGTCGCGCTGCAAGCGGATAAAAGCCTCGCGCACTGGTGTGCGGCTAACATCAAGTTTCTGTGCAATTTCCTGCGTGCTCATAACTGTGCCAGGCTTCAGCTGCAATGTCATAATGTTGTTCCTCAGCGCATTATAAACAGCCGACTGCACGCTGGATTCACTTTTACTCATTTCTTCCCCATAAAATTGTTGGATATTTACTAACTAACATGTTAGCACTTTAAAATAGCGCTGTCAATAAAATAAATTTTCACTTTTTTCTTGACAATCAAAGATTTAGCAACTAACATGTTAGTATATCAGACAGTCGAAAAGGGGGACTTCATGAAAAAAACTATTCTATATTCTTTGGGTGCTTTGCTTATCTGCGGAATGTTATTCACATCTTGCAGCAAAAAAGAAGGCGGCACAGGTGCAAAAATTCCTGTAACATTTGCAGGAACAGAAGCCGCAACAACCGGCCAGAGCCGCATGATGCAGGCTGTAGCAGACAAGCTCAACGAAACAGGCCGCTTCAATGCAGTCGTTCAGGTTGCGGGCGCTCTTTCTGGCGACACAGACGCGCTTGTTACACAGGCCAAGCTCGGCATCAGCCTTGTTGTTCCAAGTGACCCAGGCCGCCTTGCAAGCCAGTTCAAGATTCCAGATTTGAACATTCTTATGGCTCCGTACATTCTTACAGACCCGGCCATGCTCAAAAAATTGCCGGACACTGCGCTTTTCAAAGAATGGCAGGCAGAACTTGAAAAACAGGGCATCGTCTATATCACGAACATGTACAACGGTTTCCGCTGCTTCTACACTACAACGCCGGTTAAGAACGTATCAGACCTTTCTGGTTTGAGAATCCGCGGCTTCGGCAACGCAATCGGCAACAACCTTGCTAAATATCTCGGTTTTGCAAACATCGGCATTTCTTGGGGCGAAGTTTTCCCAGGAATTCAGCAGAAAGCGCTCGACGGTTGCGAAGTTCAGGTTGCAACAGCTGACGGTTCACGCTTGTATGAAGTTACAAAATATCTTGCAATGACAAAGCACTATATGCTTCAGTCTGCATTTGTCTGCTCTTCTGCATTCTATAACAGCATGAGCCCGGCAGACCGCGAGCTTTTCACCAAAATCATGCGTGAAGCTGCTGCTGAATACGGCGCAATCATTCAGAGCGAAGAAGCCGGTTACTACGAGAACATGAAAAAGAACGGCGTAACAATCACAGATGTTGACATCGGCGAATTCCAGAAGGCAATTGAGCCGCTTTACACAAACAACGATTTGGGCTTCTCTGCCGGTCTTAAAGAAAGACTTTTCAAGGAACTTGCTCAATAAAACTTAGCTCCTTATTTTCAGGTTTGTGTCTTCGGTTTTCTCCTTCATATTACCCAAAAGGCACAAACCTGTTTTTTTTCAAAACTGAATGTTTTCAAGGACTTTATATGAAGAAATTTTACGAATATTTTTGCAAGGCTGAAACCCTAATCTGCGGAATTGGGTTCATCTTTCTTGTAATATTTGTTTTTATCTCTGCAATTCTGCGCTTTATGCGCGTTTCAATGTCGTGGAACATTGACTTGGCAATGCTTTTGCTTGCGTGGACGTCATTTCTTGGTGCGGACATTGCATGGCGAAGCGGCCAGCTTATCGGCATAGACATCGTAACGCGGTATTTTCCGAAAAAAATGCAGAAAGCGATATTGCTTCTGATTTATGCGATAATTCTTTGTGTAACAATCGTTATCTGCATTTACGGCGCACGCCTTGTCTGGACGGAACGGCTTAGAACATATCAGTCAATGCCGATTCCTTATTCGCTCGTAAGCTTGAGCCTTGTTGTGGCAACTTTTTCAATGTCGATTTCTACAATCGGCAAAATAAAAGATTGCATTCAGCATTTCAACGATGAAGGCAAAGCTGTTCAAAGCGCGGCTGACGCGAAGCCTGAGCAAGCTGAATAATTGGAGAAAAAACTATGGCACTTCTTCTTTTATGTTTTGTAATATTTTTGATAATGGGAATGCCCATCGCGTTCGTCATTGGAATTGCGGGCTTCGCCTATTTCATGAGCCAGCCGGTTCTTCCGTTTGAAGCCGCCGTTCAGATGGTTGTGCTTCAAAGCCAGTCGTTTGCATTCCTTGCAGTTCCATTTTTCATTTTTGCCGGAAACCTGATGAATGTTTCTGGCATTACAGACCAGCTTTTAAGCCTTGCACGCCTGCTTACAAGACGCATGTACGGCGGCACTGCTCAAATTTCGGTCGTAATGTCAACTTTGATGGGCGGCGTTTCAGGCTCTGCAACTGCCGATGCCGCAATGGAAACGCGTATTCTCGCCCCGGAAATGATGAAACGCGGCTACACGAAAGGCTACATCTGTTCGATAAACTGCCTTACTGCACTCATCACGGCGACAATTCCGCCAAGCTTAGGTCTTATCATTTTCGGCTTTGTCGGCGAAGTTTCAATCGGCCGCCTTTTTGCAGCCGGCATCATTCCGGGCATCTTGATGATGGTGTTCCTTATGGGAACAACGACAATCACAAGCCGCATCAGAAAATTCGACCCGCCAAGCACAGACGCACCGAAACTGACATTCAAGGAACTTTTCGACAACCTTAAGGTTTCAATCTGGGCGCTTTTGTTCCCGATTATCCTCATTGTCGGAATCCGTTTCGGCGTGTTCACACCGTCTGAATCTGGTGCATTCGCCGTAATTTATGCAATCATAGTCGGCAAATTCGTCTACAAGAAGCTCAACTGGGAAAACTTCAAAGAGGCTTTGATTACCACGCTCAAAGACAACGGCGCAATCATGCTGATTATTGCGATGAGCGGTCCGTTCAGCTACGCAATTACTTGGGTTAAGCTTCCGGCGGCGTTAAGCTCATTCATTTTCGGCATCACCGAAAACCCGCAGCTTCTCACGCTGATTATGCTCGGCTTCCTCTTTATTACAGGAATGTTCGTTGACAGCAACGTCAACTTCCTGCTGCTTACGCCGATTTTCTTGCCAATGGTAACAAGCGTCGGCATGGACCCGGTTCATTTTGGCGTTCTCATGGCTACAATCGTAACTTTGGGCGTAATGACGCCGCCAATTGGCTCGGCGCTTTACACAGTCTGCGGAATTATCGGCTGCCCGCCTGAAGAATATACGAAAGAAAGTTTGCCTTTCTTGTTTGCGATTCTTCTGGAGCTTGCAATTTTGGTGTTCTGCCCCAAGCTTGTGCTCTTCATTCCGAATATGATTTTCGGCGCCGCAGCAGGCTAAGCGCAAACTGAAAACACAACAAACAAAAAAGCGCTGCTTCTTGAGTTTTTTCCAAGAATCAGCGCTTTTTTATGACCACGCAAGGTCTGTGTTTTAGTCTTCAGTCTTAAGCGAACCTGATTTAGTCTTTATCTTTGAGTAGCCCCAGGCAAGCAAAGAGCCAAGAATAAGAACAATCGCAAAGTTAGCCACAAATGCAACTGCACCCTGTGCAAAAACCTTGTTTGACGGTTCTTTATAAATGAGAATATCGAGAACAGGTGCAATAAGAACCCAAGCAACAGCGTTTGCTACAAGCTGAACAACGTTGAAAAATACGCACTGCTTGATGCCGAAACCGCCCTCTTCAACAGCATATTTCTTTGCAAAAAGACCGACCAGCAAACCAAAAACTGCATCCGGGAAAACCCAGCTCCACCAGACGCTTCCATAAAAGAGTGCATCGCCCAAAGCGTGGCCAATCAGACCGATTGCAAAACCTGCAACAGGGCCGAACACGGCGGCAAAGAAAGCAAGCACTGCGGCACGCACCTGCAATGCAACATTCGGCACAAAACCGACCGGAATCTGAACTGTTGTCAAAGCAACGAACAACGCCGCACCGATGCCGATGGCAACAACCTGACGGATGACATTTTTCTGTTTATCAGCCATTTTTTTCTCCGCTTGATAAATTAAGTTTTTCTATGAACAAAACGGTTCATGAACATTCTTACTATACAGCATCTTCAAAAGATTTGCATTCAGTTTTTGCAGGAAAAACAAAATGCGGCTAATTCTTATTTCTATAAGTTAACTGAAACGCGGCATAGTCATCATCGTAATAGAGAATTCCATCATCATAGATATGCTGGGAAATGCCATCCCAGTTCTTATTGTAAACACCTTGTTTGGTATCCATGCCATCATAATAATCAACATTATAGTCATGTGCTATTATGCATCGCTCAATAAGGTCTTTTTTCCATATATCTTCTTCAGAATCTCTTATTTCATCATAAATCATATTCACGAAGTATTTGAAGTTTTCTTCATTTAAACGATTTTGAACAAGAACAAAGCATGTAAGAATGAAACAATCACTGGCACTATCGTTTTCATTAAGAAGATGATGTGTAATAACAGAACCGAAATTATCAATGTTAGGCTCAAAGAATTGAGCAATTACCAAATCTTCTTTTTCTTCCTCTTTGCAATCAAAATCAGATAAAAGATCATGACAAATTCTAGAAAAAATCGAATAAGGATTATCTTCATGCGGGATGTTAATCAAAGCCTGAGACATGAGCATCATATTATGAATGAACATTGAACGGAACCAAGTTGGTTTCTCAAAAAGTGAAGGATCTTTGCAAAAATCAAGACTTTTGTTTATGTCTTTTGTTACAAGAGAACCAAGCAAATAACTATAAGCTGCAAGAATCGGTTTTTCTTCCATATTGGTGAAAACCAAATCAAAAAATTGTTTATCATCTATATTGCGCTTTGACAAATACTCTCTGTATTTCTTAAATGTAATGCATTGAAACAAACTGTTATGCGCATAATTATCTGGCAATGGAACACCGATGCCACCACAAAAAGCCCACTGAATTTTCTGAAGCATCTGATAAAAGAAATAGACTTTTTCCTCTGCCGTTGAATTCTTGTTTTTCAACTCTTTTGAAAGCACTCTCAAAAAATAATCATCGTTGATAAGCTGCATTACATCATGCTTTTCAAGCTGCTGGACTATTGCTTCTGGATATTCGGGCAACTCAGCAAGTTCTTCTTTTGGAATGTTTTCAGCATAAAGCGACACAGCAAAAAGACAACCCAAAATCAGGCTGCATACAAAGACTTTTAGTTTCATTTTTTTCCCCTTTAAGATTGCCAGAGCATTCGCAACGAAACTTCGAGCGCGCCCGACAATGACGCATTCTTTTTGAATTTGCAAAACTATATATTAACTAATTGTAAATTGTCACAAAGCTTTTGTCTACAAAATCTCATAATCTGGGCCGTCGGGGCCGACGAAGACGCGCACTTTGAAATGCTCCATGCAGGCTTCATCGGCAAAAGCCAGGATGTCCATCGCCTCGCCTGAAAAAATTGCGTCGGGGTCGTATGAAACTTCGAGCACTGTTTCTTCGCCCTCGCCACACGCTCTTGAAAGCGCGCCGTTGAGCCGCACCACGTCGCGCACGGCCGGCACGGCATAAGAGAGGCGCTTTTCGTCATATTTGAACTGAAGGAACGAAAGCTGCATACGCTCAATTTCAATGTGTGGCTGCGTGCAAGGGTCAAAGCCCGTGTTGCGCGCGCAGTTGTTGCAGCGCTGCCACTCGGCAAAATCTGCAAGAAACTGCGAAGGCTTTATTTTAAGCGGATGCAGTAAGCTCAAGAACCAGGTTACAGCACGCCCGGCTGAATAAAAGACGTTGCACGCAAAAGCAAGGTGCTCTGCTTTCAAAAGGTCGCCCTGCGAAAATGTGGGCGAACACTGAATGTGGTAAGGCGGTTTCGAGTCAAATTTCAGCCCGAACTGCTGCGCCTGCTCATACAGCGCCGTGCCCGGCAAGACCGAAAGCCTGAAAATCTCAAGATGGTTCGGGTAAAGCCCGAGCGCATAGTCGATGCTCTCTTTGAAAGACGGCAGCGTGTCGCCCGGCAAGCCGTAAATCAGGTCAAAGCCGAAAACAAGCCCGTAATCGTTCAAGATTGCAATTTTCCGGCTGAAATTCTTTCGCTCAAAAGAGCGGTTTATGTTCTTTAAAACTTGCGGGTTCGCGCTTTGAAGCCCGATTTGAAGCGAGCACGAAAGTTGCGTAAACGCTTCCGCAAGAGATTTATCCATGCATTCCGCGCGTATTTCAAATTGATAGTGCGCATCGGGCAGCTTTTTTGCCATAAGCTTCAGCAGCTTGAGCGCACGTTCGCGGTCGGCATTGAACGTTGGGTCAAGCACAAAGAACTGCGGCACTTTCTTTTGCGCGAAAAGCTCAATCTCTTTTTCAAGCCGTTCCATCGGAAATTTGCGCACGCGCCGCTCGCCCTTCGATTCAAAACAGTAAGAGCAAGCGTAAGGGCAGCCGCGCGAAAGTTCCCAAAGCACGCCGTTATATGTCACAGGGTCAATCGTGCCGTCAAGCCAGGGCGAGCTGAGTTTTGAGCAGTCTTCGGTCGTGCCGACAATCAGTTCCGGGTGCTTATGCTTTGCGTGCATGTTGCGGTCATGCTGGCCGTTGTTGTGCGCGCCGTTTGCGCTTTGCGCGGCACCATTCTGGCTGATTTTCTTGAGCAGATTGACGAAAGCAGTTTCTCCCTCGCCTTGAATGAGATAATCGAAAACGCCGAGGTCATCAAACGGATGGGCTTGCTGATTTGTCTGGTCTCGGTTTGCATGGTAGGGCTGACCACGAGATTGCTGAGCGTGCTGTGCATGGGCATTTTTTTGCGTCTGCCCATGCGGCGGCTGACCAAACTGCGCACGGCCGTTTTTCTGCGGCTGGTGCTGCATGGCCGCGCTGTTGTCACGGCTGTTCCGGTTGAATGAAGCGACGCGCGCCCTTGCCGTAATTTCAGGGCCGCCGCCCACAAGCACGGTGCGCACCTTCGAGTTTTTTCGTATTATTTCAGCCGCGCGCGTGCAGTCCGCAACGTTCCACACAAAAATTGAAAACGAAACTACAAGCAGGCTGCAGCCTGATTTTTCAGCAACGCTTAAAACTTGCGCCGCAAGGTATTCAGCGGCATCTTTTTTCAGCTCTTTCGCTTCGTCATAAGAAATATCGCAAATGGAGGTCTTTACGTTCTTTAGCTTTGCATTGCGCACCGAAGAAGCAACGCACGCCGTGCCCAAAGGCAAAGCCTGCGGGCTTGTTTCTGCCAGAATTGTCGCGAAAACAACCTGAATTTTTGTATTATCTGCCAAAATGATGCCTCCTCTGTCATTATTAAAAGAAATTATATCGCATTGAACTTACAATGAGAACGGCATTCACCGCATCTTATGCATTCTCTGTCATTGATTTTTAAGACATCCATTTTGCAAGTTTCTACACACGCATTGCAGTGCGTGCATTTTGAAACATCCACATGAATTCCAAAAACAGCAGTTTTATTAAAGAAAGAATAAATTGCTCCAAGCGGACAGAAAAAACGGCAGAACGGACGGAACATAAAAACTGACCATATTATAAAACATACGGCAAGTGCTGTTTTCCATGAAAAAAGCACACCCAAGGCGGAACGGAGGTCTTCGTTAAAAAGCGCAAGAATCCAGCCTGCAAAAACCGTACCTTCAGGGCAAATATATTTGCAAAAAAACGGAGAAGCAATTCCGTCTTTTAAGAAAAACAGAAGCGGAAGAAAAATGCAAAAAACCAGAATCACATACTTCAAAAGCGAAGCTTTCCGGGTTATTCGCAATGTTCTGACAGTCTTTTTCATTTTTGGAGCCGGTATCTTATACAAAAGTTCCTGCACAAGACCGAAAGGACACAAAAACGAGCATACCATACGCCCGATCAAAGTTCCTGTTAAAAGAAGAAAGCCCGTCACAAAAAAGGGGAATCTTCCGTTTGAAATAGAATTCTGCAGCGCCCCCAGAGGGCAAGCAGCTATTGCCCCGGGACACGAATAGCAGTTAAGTCCCGGAACACAGACATGTTTTCCGATGCTTTTCGAAATGTGCCCGGAAAACCAGTGACGTGCATCACAATTATAAATGAACATTGAAAGCACTTGAATAAGCCGTCTTTTTAAGCTGCCTGTTTCAACCAAGACCTATGCACTCCATACAAATAAAAACTGCTTTCCGGAAAATATCCTGCATATCGCCTGCAATAATTCCGGCTGCACATAAGCAAAGAGAAATAATAATGAGAAAAACAGAAATTCCTGATAACTGAACCTTTGTTTTTTTCATTGTGCGTAATCTTTCACAAAATCAGCAAGCTGTTTCTCACTCATCATGCCGACGTTTATTGAAAGAATTTTTCCTTCTGGTGAAATTAAAATGCTTGTAGGAATACCCTGTATGCTGTACAAATTTGCAACTTCACCTGTCTCATCAAGACAGCTAAAAAATGTGTAGCTGTTTGTCTTCATAAAAGACGACTGGTTCTTGGCAGTATCAGAAATGCAGATTCCTAAAAAGGCAAGCTTTGCAGAATCGCCCTGAGCCTGAAGCTTTTTATAAAGCTTTTCTATTCCAGGCAGCTCTTTTCTGCATGGCGGGCACCATGTTGCCCAAAAATGAAGGAGCACAGCCTTGCCTTTGTAATCTGAAAGCTTCAAAGTCTTGCCTTCTGAAGTCTTTAATGAAAAATCTGGCGCTATAGAACCTTTTTTTACAGTCTGCGCCGAAACTGAAAGAATCATAAAGGAAATGATTAATGCGGTGAATAAATGCTTACGTAATTTCATAAAGTTCTCCCGGTCATATTCTGAGATTTACTTTATAACTATAGATTAGAAAAATATAAAAGGCAAGCTTAGTCTGTTTCAAACAAGAAGCCTATGAGCACCGGCTATTAGTTTTGCCTGATAAAACTTATCCAGTGACGAATTGTGGCAAGCATGGTCTTGATTCATTTGTAAATTTTTTCAGTTTTTTCCCAGATAAGTACAAAAAAATCAATTTTTTCTAGATATACATTGTGAACCTAAATTAAAGGAGGATTTCACAATGAAGCCTATAGAAAAGTTGACCTTTACCGACGACTTTATGTTCGGCGAAATAATGAAGAATGAGGAAATCTGCAAGGGTGTTATCGAGCGTCTTCTGCACATCAAAGTTGAGAAACTTGAGCTTATAACTTTGCAGGAAACTATCGCGCCTTATTACGAAACACGCGGTGTGCGCTTCGATGTCTATGTCAAAGATTCTGATAAAGTCTATGACATAGAAGTTCAGAACAAGAAATTTGCAGAAATTGAAAAGCGCACACGCTATTATCAGTCTATGATTGACATGGACTTGCTCGCGAAAGGTGCAAATTTCAAGGAACTGAAGGAAAGCTATGTGATTTTCATCTGCAAGACCGACCCGTTCGATTTGGGAGAACCATGCTATAAGACGAAAACCGTTTTTGAAAAACATCCGGAAAAAATCTTCGATGACAAAACGCACAAAGTCTTTTATAATGCAAGTGCATACAAGAAAGAAACCGACCCGGAAATTTACGCGTTTTTACAGTACATCAGCACAAACATTCCCGAGGATGATTTTACAGCCGGTATTTTTAAGAGTGTAGAAAAAGCCAAAGAGAACGAACAGTTCAGGAGCGAGTATATGAGGTGCAATATCCACGACTTTGACATAATGGAAGAAGGCATTAGCATCGGTGAAGAGCGTGGACGCTCAGAAGCCAAGCTTGAAGCAGCACGGAATATGCTTGCTTTGAATGTACTTTCGCATGAACAGATTGCACAAGTTGTAGAATTGCCGCTTGAAACCGTTCAACAGCTTGCTAATGAACTACAATTAAAAGCCTAAGCAAAAAAGCACGTCATGTCACCATTATAATGGAGACATGTGCTCCATTATAATGGTGCAGTGTGCTCCAGCATAATGGAGCGGTGTGCTCCACTATAATGGTGCAGTGCGCTCCAGCATAATGGTGCAGTATACTCCATTATAGTGGTACAGACATGCATTTAAGCTGTCTGCGGAATGTATTACGATTTTACAGCCGTAAGTATTTTATTGAATGAACCTTTCTTGAGAGTCTTACCGCTACCGCCATTTCTGCCAGTAGTCTTCGTTCTCACCTCAAGCGTGAAGTCTCCGGCGGGAACTTCTGGGGAGAGCAGCACCATGAGACGGGCGGGCTTGTTCTCGATTACGGTGGCACAGCGGAACTCGCCTGACGCGGTTACGGCGAATACGCCCTGTTCGGTGTCGGCGATGTCAAATTTCAGGCGGCTGCCGGTAATTTCCATGACGGAACCGGCGCGGATTGTTGCGGTGTCGCCTGATACTTTGTCTGTAACGCTTGTGATGTACGGGTCGGTTGAAGAGGCTTCAACTTTCTGCACTGTCACTTTTGTCAGTGCTTCGCGCAGGGCTGTTCCGGCTGTTACGTTGAGCTTTACGGCATGTCGGCTCTTGTCGAAGCCGTCTGTCTGGCTTGTGAACACGCCTGAGATGCTGAATGTGGTGTTAATAATCGGCGTGTTAAGCTGGCCGCCGTTTGCGATGATGTCTTTGATTACTTCTCTCTCCAGCTTCTGATACGCGGCGATGTCAGCTTCTGTGAGCGATGAGCCGCGCTTTACGATTTCTTTGGTGATGTCTTCTTGGGTGAAGACCTGCGCGTCAGTTACCTGCGCCATGCAGTCATCGGGGTCTGCGGTCAGCAGGTTCTCTCTTAGTGCGTATTTGATTGAATTGCCCATTGGTCCCTCCTGTGGCAATTTCCGGCGTAATGCCGGGGTTGTATTTGAACCGAAACATTACAGTTCGGCTTCTTTCAATGTGAAGAGCACCCAATGCGTGCTCTTTTTGTGCAGCAGCCTCGTCATTACGAGGAGCGCAGCGACGAAGCAATCTTCTTTTCGCATCAGCCCTGTCTACAATTAAAGCCTATCTGGCGAAAAGCGCCGCTTTTGCGAAGCAAAACCGGCAGTCTGTGTACATCGCCGCCCCATGTGTCATTGTCGGGCTTGACCCGACAATCTTGCTGATGTGCACACATGCTTTCGGGCTGCGGAGCGGGGTTCAAAACCGCGCGATATCGCGCTACATGCTGTTTGTTGTATGGAAACTATAAAACTGCCGCTACCGCGGCAACAACAAACAGAATGTTTTTGAACCCCGCTCTTCGCCCTACGCCTTTGCACACACGCCCAAAACAAGCCGCCTTTGTACAACCGCCCAAACAGAACGTTGTGCATTCGTTACAAGTTTTGCGTAAGCAAAACTTGGCGTTTTGCACGATAAAGCTCATTCCGTAGATTAAGCTATTGCAAAACGCGCACTCCGCCGCCCTACGCCGTTGTACACACGCCCAAAACAAGCAGCCGTTGTGCATCATCTTTCAAGTTTTGCGTTAGCAAAACTTGCTGGGTTAGCCGATTCAGTTTATTCCGTAGAACAAGCCCAATCGCAAACCCGGTGCACCGGCCGAAAGACGGCAGCCTGTGTACCGAATCTTAATTTTAGCGCTTCCATATATAGTAATTGTCACCGGCCAGCTCTGTTGCCGTAATGGAAACGCCCTCTGCTACGAGGTTAGATTCAGTTTCCATGAAATCATATTGTTTCCAGCTATTAGTTCCTTCGATGGTTAATCCGCCCTCCGTAAGTCCGCTATTAACAAACGCTAACCTTTCAATCTTGGTTACGGTTGAAGGGATAGTGATACTTGTAAGGCTGGAACATCCATAAAAACTATTCTGACCAATTGTCCTCAGCGATGACGGCAGTCTAACGCTTGCAAGGTTTGTAAAACCGGAACAACTAGCACTATATAAGTTTGTTATACTATCTGAAAAACTAATTCCTAAGATGTACTCTTTATGGTCTTTTGTAGCAGAAGTACCGTAGTAGCCTATCCGTGTGCCGGTGTAGCCCGTTAGGTCAAGGTTCACGTATATACCGCCCTTATAATTGGTATCCGTCGATGCAGTCAGCGCATCTAGAATAGATGGATAGTCTTGTTCTGTGAAACTTGTAATCGTTATAGTATATGGCGTGGTCTCATCGTTACCCTGCACAAATTCTGCTGCAAGGAATTCGTCATATGTTCCTGTAAAGTCTGTGTATATCCATTTTGCGTACAGTGTAACGTTTGCCGTAACAGGCGTGTCAAAGTCATAGGCTGTTGCAGAGAGCGTAGCTCCGTTGTCGGTTGATGTATACCAGCCGCCGAATGCTGCGCCGGTCTTTGTCGGAGCTGTTGCCGGTTCTGTCGCCGTGCCGCCCGAAGCTACGTCCTGGGTTGCAGGAGCGGGAGTTCCGCCGCGTGCAGCGAATGAAACTGAATATGTTCCTATAATCTTTACGTCCACGGTGTTGTATTTTTCCGTACCGGCGGCAAGGTTGTCGTGGCTTACGGTGCACTTCACGGTGAGCGTCTGCTGTGTTGTAGGCGCGGTCACGACGCCCATCTGTAAGAGCGTCTTTGAGATAGTCTGTTCTGTATACGGCGTAGAGTTAAGCTCTGTCGTGCCTATTGTCCAGGTGTATTTTACGCCGCTCGGCATTGTGCCAGACGTAGGGCTTGCCGAGAATCCAAAAGTCTCCGTCGTCAGATCGGCGATTCTCACAAGATACGTGCCCTCTGGGTCCTGGTTCAGGCCTGCTGGCGGTGTGCTCAGCGTTACCGTTATGTCCGGAATCGTAACCAGGTATACTTTCAGCGTAACGTCCGGTGCATCGTGTCCGGCCGCTTCGGTTGCGTCGGTGTGCTTTGCCTTGCACTTGATGACGATTGACGTTGGCGAAGCTGATGACTTTGATATGCTGCTTGCCGTAATGCCCATTGCAGCAGGGCTCATGCTGATTGTGCTTCCGTGCTGTGTAGTAAGTGTTGTTCCGTAAACAGTCCAGTCGAATGTCGTTCCGGCCGGGAATGTTGCGCCGGTCGCCTCAATATTAATAGTGCCGTTCAGGCTCGTCAGCGCGTATGTAGTCACTCCGCCGCTTGTAACGTTGTTCGCCGCATCATAGCTTGACGCTGCCGGAACTGCGCTTATCGTAAAGTCAGGCAGAACTGGCTGCTTAAAGACTTTTATTGTCTTTACTGTCGGCGCGTCACCGTTCGGGCGCGTTACTACGCACTTGACTTCTACAGATGTTGCGTTCGTCTGGTTCGTGCCCATTGTGCCTTCGGTAAGGCCAAGTGCCGTTGGTGATGCGTTGAATATGTATGACGTTTCACCGGCGACCTGGCTTCCGCCCACGTACCACTGGAATGATGTTGTGGCTGTAGGAAGCGGCGAGCCGTCGCTTTCCGTAGCTTCAAAGGTGAATGTATCCGTCATGTTGACAATCTTGTATATGCCCGTAGCCGTTTCTGTTGCAGTGCCCGGCTTGGTTACGGTCATAGCCGGCGGGTTCACCTGATACAGATTAATCGGCTTGCTTACGCTCGGCGCAGTTGCGTTCGCCATATCAGGGTGGCTTATCGCACAAGCTATGTTCCAGATTGTCGGCGAATCATAAATTGTTGAAAGCGCCGCGCCCGATGACGGAGCCAGTGTAAATGACTGGCCTGTCTTTGTAATGCTCGTGCCGCCCGCGTTGATTGTCCAGTTGAATACAGTTCCTGTCGGGAACGTTGCGCCGCCGCTGAGACTTGCTGCAAAAGTGAATGTGTCGGCAGGAGCCGTTACCGCATACTTGCCTGTTGCTGCAGTATCTTCACTTGCTGTTGCCGGTGCTGTTACGTCGATGCTGAATGTCGTCGGCAGGTCAATCTTCTTAAAGACTTTTATGGTCTTTGTGACTGCTGCCTGCGGTTCGCCCGGAATGTTGATAATGCAGTTTATGGTCATTGTAGACGCATTAGTTGCGTTAGAGCCGATTGAAGCCACGGTAATGCCAACATCGTCCGGCGCGGCAGAGCATGTTTCAGGTGTCGTGCCGTTGGTAATGGCCGTTCCGTTCACCTGCCAAGAAGTAGTTGTTCCTGTAGGGAAGCTTGTGCCGTCTGCAAGCGCAACTACAAGGCTGAAACTATTAGAGAGGTTTGTAATTTCGTATATGCCGCTTGCTGTTTCTGTTGCTGTGCCCGGCGGCGTAACTGTTATAACGCAGTTCGGCGCGTTATAGACTGGTGTAAGTGTAATGTCGCCGCGCACGCCGCTGACGTAGCTGCCGTTGTGCATCGTGCCGTCGTTGGTGCAGAGCCAGCCTGCCATATTTTCTGTGGTATGGTCTGAAAGGTTTATGCCGTCTCTTGAGA
>LVBI01000017.1 GCA_001603145.1 Spirochaetales bacterium Spiro_07
CGGGCGTGTTCCCTCATTCTAAATATTGTCATTTACACAAAATTTATGACAGGGTCTACTCTACGGAATTAGATTAAATAATATGTGTATCATTCACAAGTTTCCGTTCTACGGAAACTTGTAGATTAATCTGCTGCGAAAAGAAGATTGCTTCGTCACTTCGTTCCTCGCAATGACGGCTTTGCGATTGGGCTTATTCTACGGCAAAAGCTTTTCTTGCAAGACTTTGTACATTCCGCAACCGAATGCAAATGTACATTAATAGGTATCTTGAATCTGTGCCCCAGCTCCCAAAAAGTGCGGCTTTGCAAAGCTTTAACTTTGCAACTTGAGCTTTTATGTATACACTGTATGTTATGAGGAAATCATTTTTATTTTTGCTTTGCATTTGTTTGTGGGTGCCGCTTGCATTTTCGCAATCGGCGGCAAACGGAAATGTTGATCAATCATTTTTGAATGATTTTGTTTGCAGGAATTGGACGACCGCCGACGGACTTCCGGGCATGACGATTACGACCGTTATGCAGGATTCGAAAGGCTATCTATATATTGGAACTTACGACGGACTTGTGCGCTTTGACGGCGTTGAGTTTGTCAATTTTACGCGCACAATCGACCCGAAATATGATTTTGCCTCTGTGCGCTCAATCTTTCAAGATTCACGCGAAAATCTTTGGGTTGGCCACAACGACGAAGGCGTTACATGCATAACGCCGGACGGCGAAATCCGCAAATACACAACAGATGACGGGCTTCCGCACAATTCGGTTCGTGCTATATGCGAAGACAAGGAAGGCAACATCTGGTTCGGTCTTGCATCGGGCATCTGCTATATGAACAGCTCCCGGAAAATAATCATCCCGAACGGCTTGAAGGAGCTTGGGCAGGAAACTATTCAGGTTTCAAAATTATACTGCGACACCGCCGGAAGGGTTTGGATTTCTACGGCGATAGAAAATGACCTTTTCGTTTATTCAAACAAAATGCTGGAACGCTTTACAGGCATAACCAAAATCAAGAACCCATCTGTAAACGAAGTTACGCAAGACAAGAGCGGCGCGTTCTGGTTCGGCGTTGCACCGCATTATGCAGTCAGAATCAAAGACACAGAAGAAACAGTCTTTGACATCGGGCACGACCATCAGGACGGCACTGTCGTCAATTCGATTATCCAAGATTCGGCCGGAGACTACTGGTTTGCATCAGACAGCGGCATCACAATCATTCATAACGGAATGTACACATACTACGACAAGCGTAACGGCATTGCGGACGATTATATCAACGAGATTATCGAAGACCACGAAGGCAACATCTGGATTGCGTACAACCGCGGCGGCATCGAAAAGATGAGCCAGGGCAAATTCCGCACAATCTCAATGCCGATTGCCATAAACGCAATTTGCGAAGACAAAATCCGGGGCGTAACGTGGCTCGGCGCAGACGACGGCGTTTATTGCTATAAAGACAATGTGTTTATCGAAAACGAAGTGACCGAATTCTGCAAGAACACAAGAGTCCGCCACGTCGGCATGACCGCCGACAACGAGCTGCTCATTTCATGCTATTCTGACTTGAGTCAGATCCGCGTAACGCCGGACGGTGAGATAACGAAATGGACTGTCGACGACGGTCTTGCGGGGCATAAATGCCGCGTGGCAATCAAGGCAAGAAACGGCGATTATTACATCGGAACGACACAGGGCTTGAGCATAATCAGCCACGAAGACGGCTCGATTACAAATTTGACGCGCTCAAACGGCTTTGACAACGAATTCATAATGTGCATTTTTGAAGACGCAAAAGGGCAAATCTGGGTCGGCACAGACGGTGGCGGCGTCTATGTTCTGAAAGACAAGAAAATTGCCAATCATTTTTCGTCAGAGCGCGGCTTGGCGGGCAACGTTATCTTTAAGGTGACAGACTTAGGCGACGGCGGCTTGTGGATTGCCACAGGCACAGGCGTTTCAAAATATACTGAATCAGACGGAAAATTCGTCAACTTCAATTCGTCAAACGGTCTCGGAACGGACAGCGTTTTTCAGATAATCTGCGACTACACGCAGACCACATGGATGACGAGCAACAAAGGCGTGCTTTCGGCAACGCTTGAAGACATGGAAAAGGTTGCTTCTGGCGAGAAAGACAGGCTTTCGATAAAGTATTACGGCAGTTCAGACGGTCTGATAACAGGCGGCGTTACATCAACTTCAGTTTCAATGCAAGATTCTTTGGGACGCATCTGGTTTACGTTGATTGACGGCTTTGCGATTTATGACCCTGTAAAATCTGGCAAGAACCAGATTGCGCCTAAAATTGAGGTGCAGGAATATACGATTGATAACGTAAAGCATGACTACATCGGCGATACGATTGTTCTGCCGCCGTCTGCAAAGCGTTTGAGCATAAAATTTACGGGCTTGAGCTTTATCTCGTCTGACAAGATGCGCTTCTGCTATAAGCTTGACGGCTTTGACAAGGCTTATTCAGACTGGTCTACGATGCGCAATGTTTCTTACACAAACTTGCAGCCGGGTACTTACCGCTTCTATGTTATGTCGCAGAACAGCGACGAAATTCAAAGCGAACCGTCTGACCCTGTTGTAATAATCAAGCAGCCGTACATCTGGCAGCTTGTGTGGTTCTGGATTGTGATTGGCATTGCTGTTGTCAGCTTGGCGGCTTTTATCGTCTGGCTGAAAATCCGTCAGATGCGGCGGTATCAGATTCAGCTTGAAAAAAAGGTTGAGGAGCGCACATACGACCTTAAGCTTGAAAAGGAAAAATCTGAAAGCTTGTTGCTTAACATTTTGCCGCCTGAAGTTGCTAAAGAGCTGACCGAGCACCCGAACAAGACAATCGCTAAGAAGTTCCCGAACATTACGGTCTTGTTCACAGACATTGTTGGCTTTACAAAGATGAGCGACGGAATGGACGCGGAACAGCTTGTTTCTATGCTGAACGCGATGGTCACAAAATTTGATGAGCGTGCAAAGCGCGAAGGCATCGAAAAAATCAAGACAATCGGCGACGCTTATATGGCGGCAACCGGCTTTGACGAAGACGACGGCTTCAAAGGTTCTCTCAAGATGGTTCGTTTTGCGCAGGGGCTTATCGAAGACGTGCGTGCTTTCAATGAATCGTCGCATGTGAACCTTCAGATAAGGCTCGGCATAAACACCGGCGAACTTGTGGCGGGCGTAATCGGCAAGTCAAAGTTCATCTATGACATTTGGGGCGACACCGTAAACGTTGCAAGCCGCATGGAAAGCACCGGCGAACCGATGAAGATTCATGTTACGCAGTCAACGTTCATGCAGACAGAAGAGCATTTCAACTATAGCGAAGGCGTTGAAGTTGAGGTGAAGGGCAAAGGCAAGATGAAGACGTACTTCCTCTCTTGCGGTGGCAGCACAGGCGGCGCAAGCGCCGGAACCGCCGCCACGCCAGAGCGCCGCCCTTCCGGCTTGTTGAGCCGCGCCGTCAGTCTGTCATTATCGGCTCAACCAGACAAGCTTTAACCGTAGATAAGGCTGCTGCCAAAAGTAGATTGCTTCGTCGCTTGCGCTCCTCGCAATGACGGATGCCGTTGCAGCTGTCACAATGACGCAATGCTGTTTGTTCCGTCATTGCGAGCCGAAGGCGAAGCAATCCATTGGCGCATTATGCTATAATGTAGAAGGGCACAAAATGACAGATAGAAAATCATACATATATATTCTGTTCAACAAACCTAATGGAACCCTTTATACAGGTGTAACTTCAGACTTGGCAAAGCGAATATGGGAACATAAAAACAAGATCACAGGCGGTTTTACCGCTAAATATAATGTTGACAAGTTAGGCTATTACGAAGAATTTACTGATATAATAGATGCTATTGCGCGCGAGAAGCAAATAAAAGGCGGTTCAAGGAAAAAGAAGCTTGATTTAATAATGAATGGCAATCCTAATTGGATAGATTTATACGAGCAGATAAAGTAGATTGCTTCGTCGCTTGCGCTCCTCGCAATGACGGGGTGCGTTTGCTCCTCGCAATGACGTGGCTGTATCCGTCATTGCGAGCGAAGCGAAGCAATCCATTAGCGTATTACGCTTTGTTGGATTGCTTCGTCGCTACGCTTCTCGCAATGACGCGGTGCGTTTGCTTCTTGCAATGATGTGAAATGTTCCGTCATTGCGAGTCGAAGGCGAAGCAATCCATTGGCGCATTATGCTTGTGCTATAAAAAAACTCGTAATAACGGGTTTGCGAGGGCGAGGCGGCTTCTGGATAAAAGCGCGGGAATTTGCTATAATTTGATAATTCGTAGCTTTGTCATGTTCGGACTTGACCCGGACATCTTGCGCTGCATACGCCAGTGACAACAGCTTAAGGAGATGTTTTGCTTAATAAACTGAAGGAAACAGCCGTTTCGATTTTGCCTATAAGCGTAATTGTGCTTATTTTGAACTGGACAATCGCGCCACTAGGCTCTTCTATGGTCTGGCAGTTTCTGACCGGCTCGCTTTTCACAATTCTCGGTCTTGCGCTTTTTCTGCTTGGCGCAGACATAGGCATCTTGCCGATTGGCGAAAAGGCTGGCGCGGCTCTGACGAGCAAGCGCAACTTGCCGCTGCTGCTTTCATCAGCTTTTGTTATCGGCTTTCTTATCACCATAGCCGAGCCGGACGTGCAGGTGCTTGCAAAGCAAGTTTGTTCTGTTGACGCAAGCATCAATTCTACAGTGCTTCTTGTTATGATTGCTGTCGGAATCGGTTTTTTTACGTCGGTCGGGCTTTTGCGCACTGTGCTTCATATTCCGCTGAAATATCTGCTAATTGCTTTTTACATAATCGTGTTTGTCGCAGCTTTTGCCGCGCCGGATAAATATCTTGCGGTCGCGTTTGATTCTGGCGGCGCAACCACCGGCCCGATGACAGTGCCGTTCATATTGGCGCTGGGCGTGGGTGTTGCAGCTGTTCAGGGGCGCGGCAAGGGCAAGACCGGCAACGAATCAAGCTTCGGCATGACGGGCATGGCTTCAATCGGCCCGATTCTGGCTGTGCTCATTCTGGGTATTTGCGTCGGTGGTCATCAACCTTCGCAGAGAGCTGCGGATTCATCTGCTGCTCAGCCAGAAGCCGCCGTTACAACTGAAATTTCCGCAAGCGCAGCTGATGTGGCTACAAAAACGAGTGCTTCATCAAATGGTGCAGAAAAAGGCGTTTTTGCACATCTGTTGCCCGAAACGCTTGTTGATGTTGCAAAAGCACTCTTGCCACTTGCCGTAATGTTTGTTGTTTTTCAGTTTACGCTGCTGCATCTGCCGCCCCACGCGATAATCCGCATGTCTGTCGGTCTTTTATATTCGTTTGTGGGGCTTGTGCTTTTTATGCTCGGCGTGAACGGCGGCTTTATGCCGGCCGGCGACATAATCGGCTTTACAGTTGCGCAGACAGATTACCGCTACATACTCGTGGCAATCGGCGTGTTTCTTGGTGCGGTTGTCGTGTGCGCAGAGCCGGCCGTATGGGTGCTCACTAAACAGGTCGAAGAAATTTCAGGCGGCACGATTAAACGAAGCGTGATTATTGCCGCACTTTCTGTCGGCGTGGCTGTTTCTGTCGGCTTAAGCATTTTCAGGGTCTTGTCAGGCTTCAGCCTTTGGTTTGTGCTGCTGCCAGGCTATGCTGTCGCGCTTGCGCTTACGTTTTTCTGCCCACAGCTGTTTACGGCTATCGCATTCGATTCGGGCGGTGTAGCTTCTGGCCCTATGACCACGACTTTCATTCTTTCGTTCATGCTCGGCATTTCAAATGCTTTGGGCGGCAACCCTTTGACAGATGCATTCGGCGTCATCGCGCTTGTTGCAATGGCTCCGCTGATTACGATTCAGGTTTTAGGAATCCTTTATGCCGGAAAGACTAAGAAGTCTGCCGGTGCAGAAAAAGGAGGTGCAAAATGAAATTGCTGATTTGTATCGTGCCGCACGGCAAAAGCGAACGCATAACTATTGCGGCCAGAAAAGCTGGTGCGCCCGGCGGCACTGTTCTTATGGGCAGAGGAACTGCAAGAAACCAGATTCTTGAGATGCTCGGTCTTAGCGATACGCGCAAAGAGCTTGTGTATACTCTGCTTGACGATGATTTGTACCCTGTAGTGAGGGCGGCTGTGCTGCAAGAAGCCGCAAAAGAAAAGCGCGGCTTCGGCATTGTTTTTACGATTGACGTTGAGAAATTTCTTAAAAATTCTAGCATAAACATTCAGAAGGAAGGTGCTGATATGGCAGAAGCGACACATACATTGATTAGTATTATCGTAAACGCGGGTTTTGCAGATGACGCTATGGCGGCTGCAAGAAAAGCAGGTGCTGGCGGCGGCACAATCATCAATGCGCGCGGTACTGGCAGAGAAGAAGACGAAAAATTCTTCGGCATTACGATTGTGCCTGAAAAAGAGATGCTCCTTATTCTTGCTGAAAAATCTAAGGCAGACGCAATTCTTGAGGCTGTGCGCGCTTTGCCGTGCCTTCAGGCTAAGGGAACCGGCATCACATATTGCATAGACGTAAACGATTTTGCTCCGCTCGGCACAGCCGGAAAATAACGGGTTTGCGTTTTGACTGTTTCTACATAAAATGCATTGTCTGCAAACCCTGCTAGTTTTCACTTCGCGAAAACTAGCGTTAGCTTTTTGTACAGAGTCCGTTATTTTGTCATTCCCGCGCTTGACGCGGGAATCTTTTTATGCCTGTGCCGCTGTTCCGTCGGTGCGGCTTATTACCGTCAAATCAACTGGGGTTAGCACAAATATAAGCACAAAAAAATGCTTGTCACGCCCAAAAAAGTTCCGCCAAAAAAAAGATTGTGCTAAAAGTCAGCAAAAAATTCCGAAGATTTATCAAAAATTCCGTTACATAATACACTTAACAAGAAAAGCACAAGAAGCTTTAAAAATATTTGCATTGTACTGATTAGCATATATTTTTCCTGCTTCTTGTGAAAAAGAAAGGAGATTTCTATGAAAAAAATTATTTGTGCTCTCTTGGTTTTGAGCATCGCTTTCACAGGTCTTTTCGTTAGCTGTAGCGGAAAAGGCGGAAGCTCTTCAACAAAAGTTGGCGTTTCAATGCCTACAAAAGACTTGCAGCGCTGGAACCAGGACGGTTCAAACATGAAGGCACAGCTCGAAAAAGCTGGCTACACAGTAGACCTTCAGTTTGCAGCAAACGACATCAACACTCAGGTTTCACAGCTTGAGAACATGATTACAAGCGGCTGTAAAGTTCTCGTTATCGCATCAATCGACGGTAACTCACTTTCAAACGTTCTTGAAGCAGCTCAGAAAAAGAACATTAAGGTTATCGCTTATGACCGCCTTATCATGAACACAAAAGCTGTTTCTTACTATGCTACATTCGACAACTACAAAGTTGGTACAATCCAGGGCGACTACCTCGTAGACAAGCTCGGCCTTAAGAGCCGCTCAGCTTCTGACCCAGTTTACATGGAATTCTTCACTGGCGACCCAGGTGACAACAACATCAACTTCTTCTTTGGCGGTGCTATGGACGTTCTTAAGCCATATCTCGACAAGGGCGTAATCGTTTGTCCGTCTGGTCAGACAGCAAAAGCTCAGTGTGCTACACTCAACTGGTCAACAGAAGAAGCACAGAAGAGAATGGAAAACCTCATCACATCTAACAAGTATGGTCCAAAAGGAACAAAACTTGATGCAGTTTACTGTTCAAACGACTCAACAGCAAACGGTGTAACAAACGCTCTTATTTCAGCTGGTTACACAGCAGACAACTTCCCGATCATCACTGGTCAGGACTGCGATATCGTAGCTGTTAAGAACATGCTCGCTGGTACACAGGCTATGTCTATCTTCAAAGATACACGTACACTTGCTTCAAAGGTTGTTGAAATGGTTGATGCAATCATGAAGGGTTCAGAACCACCTGTAAATGATACAAAGACATACGACAACGGAACAGGCGTAGTTCCATCATTCCTTTGTGAACCAGTTTACGGCTCAAAAGAAAACTACAAATCATTGCTTATCGATTCTGGCTACTACACAGAAGCACAGCTTAAGTAGTCTAATTGAAGTAAGCTGAAAAGAAGGGCTGTCTAAAAAGAATTGGATGTCATTGCCGTGCGCTCCGGCGCAAGTCAAAGCAAGCACGGCAGTCTATAAATTGTTTGACTGCAATAATATAGATTTTCGGTAAAAGCCCGAAAATGGCAAGAACAATGCTTTAAAGACAGCCTTCTTTTTTATAACGATTTTAAGTCTAAGAAAGAGGGGTTCCAATGGCTAAGACATTATTGGAAATGAAAAATATTACCAAGTTGTTTCCTGGCGTAAAGGCGCTCGATAACGTAAATCTTACAGTTGAAGAAGGCGAGATTCACGCAATCTGCGGTGAAAACGGTGCAGGAAAATCAACTTTGATGAATGTTCTGAGCGGTATTTATCCATATGGAACATACGAAGGGGACATCATCTACGACGGTGAAGTCTGTAAATTTCAAACAATCAGAGACAGTGAAGCAAAAGGCATTGTAATTATTCATCAGGAGCTTGCACTTGTTCCTCTGCTCACCATCGGTGAAAACATGTTCCTCGGTAATGAAAGAGGAACGAAAGCAAAAATAAACTGGTCCGAAACATTTGACAAGGCTGATGAGCTTTTGCGCATGGTAGGACTGAAAGATTCGTCAAAGACATTAATCAAAGATATCGGCGTCGGCAAGCAGCAGCTTGTTGAAATTGCAAAAGCTCTCGGAAAGAACGTAAAGCTTCTGATTCTTGATGAGCCGACAGCTTCGCTCAATGATAACGAGGCAAAGCATCTTCTTGACCTTCTTCTTGAATTTAAGAAGAACGGCATGACATCGATTATCATTTCACATAAATTGAATGAAGTCTCTTATGTTGCAGACAAAATCACTGTTATCCGTGATGGCACTTCAATTACAACGCTCGACAAAGCGAAAGACAACTTTACGGAAGACATGATTATTTCCGCAATGGTTGGCCGAAGCATTACAGACCGCTTTCCGAAGCGCGAATCTAAAATCGGCGATGTATGCTTTGAAGTTAAGAACTGGTGCGTTGACCATCCGGTATTTGACGGCATAAAAGTCTGTGACAATATCAACTTCAATCTTAGAAAAGGCGAAGTTCTCGGCATTTCTGGCCTTATGGGTGCTGGCCGCACAGAGCTTTCGATGAGCATTTTCGGCCACTCTTACGGCACGAACATACGCGGACAGATTTTCATGAACGGCAAGGAAGTTTCTTTCCCGAACGTAAAATCAGCCATTAAGGCAGGTCTTGCTTATGTTACAGAAGACCGCAAAGGCAACGGCCTTATTCTTTCAGAGTCAATCTGTAAGAACACCACAGCCGCAAAGCCTGAAAAGATTTCAAAGAACTTCATCATAGACTTTGATAAAGAGCGCGCCTATTCTGAAGATATGGCGAAAGAAATGCACACAAAGTGCGCTTCTGTTATGGAAGATGTCGGCAACCTTTCCGGCGGAAACATGCAGAAGGTTCTCGTAGGCAAGTGGCTTTTCGCAGAGCCGGATATTCTTATCCTTGACGAACCTACAAGAGGTATCGATGTCGGTGCAAAGTATGAAATCTACTGTATCATCAACCGCATGGTTGCAGAAGGAAAATCAGTTATTATGATTAGTTCTGAAATGCCTGAGCTTCTCGGCATGTGCGACCGCATCTACGTTATGAATGAAGGCAGAATGATTGCAGAAATGGACGGCAAAGAAGCCACCCAAGAGAAAATTATGACAGAGATTATCAATTCCGGCAAAAACGGAAATTTGGCAACAGAATAAACGGAGACAAAGATGGCAGATACAAAAACAGTTAAATCAACAGGTGGTTTAAAATCTGTATTGAAAAGCAACACGATGATAGTTGTTCTCGTCGGTGTTATGCTCCTTTTTGAAGTTATGATCCGCATAACTAATCATGGTTCTTTGTTTGCACCTGCAAACATTACGAATATTATCAGACAGAACGCATACGTTGCTATTCTTGCAACTGGTATGCTTTGCTGTATCTTGACCGGCGGTAACATCGATTTGTCAGTCGGTTCTGTTGTTGCGCTTGTCGGTGCTTTGGCAGGTGTTTTCATCGTAAACTGGGGTTGGCCTGTATGGCTGTCAATTATCGGTTGTCTTTTGATTGGCACGATGATTGGTGCTTTCCACGGCTTCTTCATAGCGTATATCCACATTCCGCCGTTCATCACGACGCTTGCCGGTATGCTTTTGTGGCGCGGTGTTGCAACAATCGTTCTCGATGGTAAACCGATTGCTCCGTTCCCAGCAAAGTATTTGAACCTTTTTGAAAGCTTCATTCCGGGCACAAGCGAAGCTACAAAAGAAAAATTCGGCGAAATGACACTTTTCGGCGAATTCGTTGACAAGTATGTTCTTATAACAACGCTCATCATTTCATTGATTTGTGTATTGGTTTTTGTTGTGCTTGAAATTATTTCACGTAACAACAAAATCAAGAAGAACTACACAGTTTCTTCAACAGGTTCGTTTGTTGCAAAGCTCGTGTTCCTCTCAATCGTTATCATGATTTTGGGTCAGTTCCTTGCACGCGACCGCGGTCTTCCGGTTGTTCTTATTCTGCTCGGCGTTATCATTGCAGCTTATTCTTACTTTACGCAGAATACAGTTCCTGGCCGCTACCTCTATGCAATCGGTGGTAACGCAAAAGCTGCTAAGCTTTCTGGTGTAAATACAGACAACGTAATGTTCTTTGCTTATACGAACATGGGCTTTATCTCAGCTGTTGCAGCTTTGGTAACAATCGCACGTTTGAACTCTGCACAGCCTACAGCTGGTCAGAACTATGAAATGGATGCAATCGGCTCATGTTTCATCGGTGGTGCTTCTGCATACGGTGGAACTGGTACTGTAACAGGTGCTGTTGTCGGTGCTATCTTCATGGGCGTTCTCAACAACGGTATGTCAATCCTCGGTATTGATATGAACTGGCAGCGCGCCGTAAAGGGTATTGTTCTTTTGGCAGCCGTTATCTTCGACGTTCTTTCTAAGAAACGCAGCCGCGCGAACTAAGCGCATCTGACACAACAAACTGAAGGAGCAGACCGCAAGTTTTTGGGGCTGCTCCGAAAATATAGCCCGGTACTTGTTTGCCTCCATAGTAGTACCGGGTTTTTTTATGCCCATGTACCTAATCTTTGTATTGCAATCTGCAAGTAGAAAAGCTATTATTATTCGATAAACAAATCAAACAAAGATATTTAGCTACAGTTATGTTTGGAGGATTTTATGAACATAAACTTTAGTTTTGCAAAGCGGCTGTTTGCGCTGCTTCTTATAGCGGTGCTTGCAACAGGGTGCAGCAAAAACAAAAAAACATCTGCTTCTAATGCAAGCGCGGCAGATTCAGAAGGCTTGAGCATTATAAGCTACGAGCCGAGCGGAACTTTGCCGAATGAAGTAAAGAATCCTTCTATATATGTGCAGTTTTCTGAACCGGTTGTGCCGCTTGCAAAGCTCGGCGAACCTTCAGATAAGTCTGACATTATTTCGATTGAGCCTGCCTTGAAAGGCGTTTTCAGATGGTACGGCACAAGCCTTTTGAGCTTTGAATGTGCCGACGAAGTAATTCCGCAGACAGAATATGTGGTAAAAATCAACCCGTCGGTCAAGTCTATAAACGGAAACACCTTGACCGGCATGAACAGCTTTTCTTTTAAGACTGAAGAACTCAAGCTTGTTTCTGTTGTGCCGGGCTACGGCGCAGCCAAAAAGCTTACAGAAGAAAATCCTAATGCGTTCGTGCCATACATAGACGAAGACGATGTGCCTGTCGCCGCAGCCGGTGACATCGGCGTTTTTTTCAATTATCCTGTTGATGTTGATGTTGTTAAAAGCTCAATCGTTGTATATGACGAAGACAGCAAATCTTATAATGCAGCTTTTTCAAAGATAAAAGACACAAACGGCATTTTGCTCACCATAAAAGAGAAGATGCCCGAAAACAAGCGCATTGACATTGCGCTTAAAAGCGGCGCGCAGGCGCAGAAAGGCTTTTTGAAAACCGAGAACGACCAGATTATGAGCTTCCATACGTTGCTGCCGCTCAAGCTTAGAGATACAAACACTTACGGCAGCAGCTACGGAAAATACAAGAACCCGGTTTATTTTTATTTTTCTCATCAGCTTGCGCCGGAAAATCTTAAGCTGCTCGCAAGCGGCATAAAGACAACGCCTTCGATGAAAGTAACCGAAGAGAACGTGGAAATTTCCGGCAGCCGCGTTATTGTTTACGGCTTGCCTGTAAATTACGAAGACACTTATTCGATGGTTCTTCCTGCCGGAATCACTGATGTATATGGAAGAAAAACCACAGAAACCGTAAATGTAAATGTTTCAGTGCCTGCCGCCGCAAGCATGGCAACTTTCAAAGATTATGGTTCAGGCATTCTTGAAGCGCAGTTTGCGCCAAAGCTCGCTTTTCAGTTTCAGAATATCTTGCCAGGCTCATACTACACATTGCAGTCAAGAACAAAAGATCAAGTTGTTAAAACTTATAACGAGCCTGACATTCCGAAGAATGAAGCAGTAGTTGAGACTGTAGACCTTGAGCCGTTCCTTTTAAAGAATGACGGCCTTTCTGTGGGCAACGTGGTTTTCGGTGCGCACATGAAGCTGAACAACGACTGGTACGGCGACGATTATGAGCAGACAAATTATCAGACTGTGCAAGTAACAGATTTGGGTGTAACCGTCCGCTACGGCTATAACAAGGCAGTTGTTCTCGTTTCTTCTTTAAAGACAGGCGAACCGATTGCCGGTGCAAAAGTCGGCGCGTTTGCGTCTTTGCTTGATTACAATTTAAATCAGCCTATGACCAAAATTCTCAATAATGTTTCGCTTTTCAACAAAGACATAAAAGGCGGAAAATATAGTGAAATTGGAACAGGCGTAACAGACCAGAACGGCCTTGCAGTTATAGACTTTGACAAAAATGATTTCAAAAAAGCGTTAAGGGCTGAAAACTACAATTCAAAGACTTTCTTTATTGAAGTTGTGAACAATAACGACCGTGTTGTGTTCAACCCAGATTTGGTAAGCATGTGGCGTTACAACACTTATGGCATTGAAGAGCCGTTAAGTGCAGAAGACGAAGAAATGCGCGTCTTTATGTTTACAGACAGAAAGCTCTATAAACCGGGCGAAAAGCTTACGTTCCGCGGCATTGACCGCACACAGAAGCTTGGCGAGCTTGAGCCTTATGTGGGCGAATATACTATCGAAGTGAAAGAAGACGCTTGGAAAGCAAAGCCTATAAAGACTTTTGAAGGCAAGACAACAACTTCGGGCGGTTTCTATCATTCGTTGACTTTGCCGTCAGACCTTGAGCCGGGCGACTATGTTATAAGCTACACAAGAAAGCTTGGCGACGGCAAAACGTCTACACGGAACGAATATTTCCAGATTGCATTTTTTGAGCGTTTGCGTTTTCAGGCAAATGCTTCAATTGCGGACATAACATACACACGCGGCGACCGCATCGACGCTTCTGTTGCGGCTGAATATCTTGGCGGCGGCAGTCTTGCCGGTTGCGGTTACACCTCTTCTTGGTTCCGCGAGCCGTGCGGCTTTTATTTGCGCGATGCAAAATTTGACGGCTACACTTTCGGGCCGCTGCAAGGCTACGACAGCCGCTCTTATTTGGGCAACGAAGAAGGCACGCTTTCTGCCACAGGCAAAGGCTCAACTTCAATCACTTCGGGCGGTGAATCTCTGAAAGGCATGGCTTACCAGTACCGCTCAGAAATCCGCGTTACAGATCAGAGCAATCAGATGATTGCAGCATCTGCCTCTACGATTGTGCACCCGGCGCTGTTTTACATAGGCTTGAGTGCGCCTGCAAACGTAAAAGGCTTTGCCAAAAAAGGCGACAAGCTTGACTTCAAATATCAGGCTGTAATGCCTGACGGTTCAGCTGTTGCAGACAATGCGTTGCCTGCAAGCAAAGCGAAGCGTTCTATTAATGTTGAGCTTTTGCGCGAAGAGTGGAACTTGGTTCAGCAGATGGGCGTTTACGGCACTGTAAACACACGCTACGTGCGCAACATGGTCAGCGAGCAGAATCTTACGGTTCAGCTTGATAAGTCAGGCTCTTTCACTGTTACACCACCAAAGGGCGGCTCTTATCTGCTTAGAATGTCTTGTACAGACAAGAGCGGCAACGACGTTGTAACAGAGCGCCGCTTCTATGTCATCGGTTCAGACTGGTACTGGTACGGCAACCAGAGCGACGAGCTTACGCTGACAGCAAACAAGAATTCTTATTCGATTGGCGAAACAGCGCAGATTATGCTTCAAAGCCCGCTTGAAAAGGGCAAGTATCTTCTCACAATTGAACGCGAAGGCGTTTTCCATCAGGAAATTCTTGATATAAAAGAATCTGTAACAGTTCTCGATATTCCTGTTAAGGCTGAATATTTGCCGATTGCGTATGTAACGCTTTCAACATATTCAACAAGAACCGGCGAGCCTGTCAAAGACTTTGACACGCCGGACATGAACAAGCCGAAGGGCTACTTCGGTCTTGTGCCGATTCACGTTGACACAGACTCTGTAACTTTCGATGTGTCTATCAAGAGCGACAAGTCTTCTTATAAGCCGGGCGAAACCGCAAAGTTTACGCTCAAAGCAACGCAGAACGGCAAGCCGCTTTCTGGTGCAGAGCTTTCATTCATGGCTGTAGACCGCGGCGTTATAGACTTGATTAATTACCATGTTCCGAACCCTGTAGAATATTTCTACGATGAATATCATTTCCCGATTTGCACAAGGGGCGGCGATTCGCGCTCAATGCTGATTGACCCTGTTGTGTTTGCCGCAAAGAAGATGTTCGGCGGCGATGCAGACGGCGATGATTCTGAAAAAATGAACGAGCGCAAGAATTTTGACCCGACCGCAGTGTTTGAGCCTTATCTTGTTACAGGTGCAGACGGCACTGTTGAATGCACGTTCACATGGCCAGATAATCTGACGGCTTACCGCATTACAGCTGTGGGCGTTGACGGCAGCAATTTTGCAATAGCCGAAAGCGAAACAAATGTTGCTAACCCTGTTTCAGCCAGAGACGTTGTGCCTTCAACTTTGCGCTTGAACGATATAAGCGAGGCCGGTCTTGTAATTTCCAACTTGCAAGACACAGCGCAGACACTTGAAATTGAAGCTGAAATCTTTGACGGCATCGAAAAATCAGGCCAGCCTGTTGAAGTTGACGGCATCGAAAGAGTTGCAGGCCATGCTTCTTTGATTAAAGATACCAAGAAGTCTGTAACTGTTCAGGCAAATTCAACAAGCATCGTCATGTTCCCGCTCAAAACAGAAGCTTCGGGCTTTGTCACTGTTCAGTTTACTGTGCGTTCAAAAGTGCTTAACGAGAAAGTCTTGAAGCCGATTGAGATTGAGCGCCCGTATGTATTTGAAACTGTAACGACGACCGGCTCAACAGGCAAAGAAAAGAACGCATCTGCAAAAGAGCTGCTCGTAATTCCGGCTGATTCTGACAACAATCAGGGCAACATCTCTATAACGCTTGACGCAACGCGTCTCGGCGTATTGAAAGAAGCTGTCGATTATGTTTTCCATTATCCGTATGGCTGTCTTGAGCAGCGTTCAAGCGCAATCATGCCGATGGTCTATTTTGCAGACTACATCAAAGTACTCGGCATGGAAAGCGAAGTGAAGAAGCCGCGCAAGGTTGTTGAAGCTGAGCTTAAGAAGTGGAAGAACTATCAGCGCAGCGACGGAAGCTTCCCGTACTGGCCGGCCGGTTCAACCGCATCGTTCCCTGTGAGCGTGCGCATCGCTGAAATTGCGGTTGCCGCAAAAGCAAGAGATTATGACGTCAAGATTGACCTCAACAAGCTTGCTAATTACATCAACTCAGAATATAACAAACGCACTCTTAACGGCGATAATTCGCGCTACATGAAGTCTTATGTAAACTATGTGCGCGTTCTTCTCGGCAAGTATGTAGAGGACGAAACAATCGAATCAATCGTGAACGACGATAAATCGTCTATTTCAGACCTTTGCTACGCAGGCCTTATGTACGCCGAACGCAAGCAGACAGCCAAAGTCAATGAAGTGCTTAAGAAAGTTTCAAGCTTTATGCGCCCGACTACGCGCGGTGTTGACATAACGAACCAGAACTGGTCTTATTGGCAGTTCTTTGGCGGAGAAATTGAGACTTATGCGCTTGCGTTGAAGCTTTATTCTGTTGCAGACCCCGAAAACCAGAATGTCGGAAGGCTTGTTTATCAGCTCTTGCAGCTGCAGCGCGCTTCTCATGGTTATTGGAAGTCTACGGCGACAACGGCGCGTGTTCTTGATGCGTTTGCAACTTATATCGAGGCGAACAACCTTGAAGACACCAACTTTACGGCGGAAGCGCTGATAAACGGCAAGAAATTCGTAAACGGCAAGTTCAAAGGCTTGGGTGCAGATCCAATCGAAAACACTTGCGCTCTTACGGAAGACCCGGT
This sequence comes from Spirochaetales bacterium Spiro_07, assembly GCA_001603145.1. Classification (GTDB taxonomy): domain Bacteria; phylum Spirochaetota; class Spirochaetia; order Treponematales; family Treponemataceae; genus UBA1240. Next base: position 16,577 of record LVBI01000017.1, read on the forward strand.
TAAGGGCTTGCCAAAAGACAAAGAAATTCCTGTTGAGTTCTCAAAGAACGGCACTGGTGATTTGTTCTACACGCTTTCAATGAAATACGCTGTAAGCGCCGACAAGCAGATGCCGAGAGACGAAGGTATCGGTGTTTATTGCGAATACAAGGATCTTGCTACAGGTCAGATTGTCACATGCGATAAGCTTGTCGCCGGAAAGACTTACAAAGCTCATGTAGTTGTTTCAACCACAAGAGACCGCACGTTCGTTGCTTTGCGCGTGCCTGTTCCGGCTGGTGCAGAAATCCAGAATGCCGCATTCGTCACAACCGGCTCTTTCCAAGAGTACGAAGAAGAAAAGAAGAGCGACGACAACTGGTGGTGGGACGACTACTACACAAGGCTTTCTAACGAAACGATTTACGAAAACGAAGTTCAGTATTTCTGGAACTTTATGGGACGCGGCCGACAGGAAGTAGATTTCTTGTTCAGAGCCGTCCGCTCGGGCACATATCAGACACCTTCTGTTACGGCGGAATGTATGTATGAGCCTGAAATCTTTGGCCGCTCAAGCGGCAAGGTCTGGATTATTGAATAAGTTTGCAAGAAGCTGTGCCGGTCTGTTTGCCGGTACAGCTGTTTTCTGGAAAAAGCTGCCGGCGCTTTTGAGGTTTGCCCTTAAAGTGCTGGCAGCACTTTTATTTGCTCATTTGCTGCTGTTTCTGGTTCTCAAGCTGATGCCTTTTAAGGCTCTTGATGAGTTTATGCAGCACCAGTACAGCACGCGCTTTTATGATCGCAACGACAATCTTATTGAGATAATGCCTCTTGAAGACGGCTTGCGCCGCGAATGGACGCCGCTTGAGAAAATTCCAGCTGACGTGCAGTCTATCTTTATTGAAGCCGAAGACAGTGCATTTTATAAGCACCGCGGCGTGCATTTGCCTTCAATTGTGCGTGCCGCCATGCAGAATGTGCAGAACGGGCGCACTGTGAGCGGCGCGTCTACGATTACGATGCAGCTTGCAAGAATGGTTGTGCCGCGGGAAGCACAGCGCGCTACTTTCGGCGGTAAGTTGAAAGAAGCTTTCCTTGCAATCTGGATAGAATCGAAACTCAACAAGAAGCAGATTCTTGAGCTTTATCTGAACAATCTGCCTTTCGGTTTCAGAACTGAAGGCATAACAAGTGCTGCACGGAACTTTTACGGGCTTCCGCTGTATGAGCTGAACAAGGAACAGATAAAGTCGCTTTCGCTTATTCCGCGCCGCCCTTCGCTTTATATAAAGCAAGTGCCGTCCGCCGCTTCTTATGATTATCCAGAAGACGCGCCGCATTTTATGGCGTGGGTTAAAAAGCAATATAGCGGCAGCGTCATTCCGCCAGATGTGCGCCTTTCTATAGACGCTGAATTTACCGAAAGCGTCAGACAGCATATCGAGCAGACGCTGAACATGTATTCAGATGCGCGCGTTTCAGACGGCGCGGCTCTTGTGCTCGACAATCTGACAGGCGAAATTCTTGTCTGGTGCGGTAGCACAAATTTTTACCGCGAAGACACAGGTCAGATTGACGGCGTGCTTGTTAAAAATCAGACAGGCAGCTCGATGAAGCCTTTTTTGTATGCTATGGCGCTTGAAAACGGTTTCGCGCCGTCTTCGGTGTTGCCAGATGTACCCACAGATTATGGCAGCTCTGAAGTTTATGTTCCGCAGAATTTCAACAACCGCTTCAACGGGCCGCAGCTTTTCCGCACTTGCCTTGCTTCAAGCTTGAACATTCCGGCTGTTACGTTGCTTTACAGGCTCGGCATTGACAATTACCTTGAAGTGCTGAAAAAGGCGGGCTTTGATTCGCTTTATGAGCAGCGCAAGAATTTGGGGCTTTCGCTCGCGCTTGGTGCAGGCGAAGTGCCGCTTCTTGAGCTTGTGCGCGGCTTTTCGGTTTTTGCGCGTGGCGGCACTGTGCGTAGTCTCTGCTTTACGGCCGCGTCTGATGATAGCGGAACTGATGAAGCCGCAAACAAAGACGGCGAAAACGTGACGCGCGTCTATACAAAAGACACTGCCGCCATCATCTGCGATATGCTTTCAGACAGAGACGCACGTTCTTTGGGCTTTGGCTTTGCAAAAGTCTTTGACACGCCGTACCCCGCGATTTTCAAGACAGGCACTTCAAACCAGTTTCAGAACATCGTCGCGCTCGGCTCAACCAAGCGTTACACCGCCGGTGTCTGGATGGGCAACGTAACAGGCGAAACTGTAATCGGCGAGACCGGCAGCTCAATTCCTGCCGGCGTTGTGCGCTATATCTTAGACAGCCTTGAAAGGAACCGCAAAGCCACAAAAGAAGAAATGGCTTTTGACAAGCCTGAACGATTCAAAAAGTGCAAAGTCTGTGCGCTTTCAGGGCTTGCACCGACGCAATATTGCACCGCCATTACAGAAGAATTCGTAAAAGCGGGCGAAACGCTTGAACCTTGCACGTTCCATGTATTTAAGAACGGCCGCGTTGAGGTCAATTATCCGAACGAGTATCAACGCTGGTTTGGCGGCAAGAACATGAACGGCGCGCTTGCTTACGGCGGCACTTTTGAGTTTGTTTATCCTGTTGATGGCGCGGTCTTTGTTTACGATAAGTCTTTGCAGAAGATGCAGAACCTAAAAATTGATGTTGCTGGCGGAACCGGAAATTCAGCCGAGCTTTTTATAGACGGCACGTTTTTCGGTTCAAGCCCGCGCCCATTCTCGTGGTACATTCCGGTAGAGAAGGGCAGCCACATTCTTGAGGCTGTATCTGAAACAGGCGAGTCTTGCCGGATAAAGATTCTGGTAAAATAGACGCGTCGTGCTGAATAAACGCAGTTTTTCTATAAAATTGGGGATTTTCAGTCAAAATTAGACAAAAAAAACAAAAATCAAGCGAATATATCTTTGGAGCTGTTTTTACAGTTTAGACGGTTCTGGAGATATATGAGCAGAAAGCACAAAATCTTTTTGGCCTGCCTTGCGGTTCTTGCCGTTTATAAGGCGGTGCAATTCATCAGTTATATAAACCCGAACAAGATAAGCGTTGCAACGTGGAACGTGCAGACGTTTTTTGACGCTGATTTTTCAGGCGACGAATATTCTGAATATGCAAGCTCGAAAAGCGGCTGGTCGGCTGAAAAATATTATGCAAGGCTTTTGCGGCTCGCTGACGCGCTTGAAGCCATAGATGCTGACATAATCGCTTTGGAAGAGGTTGAAAATCTTAATGTCGTGCATGACATTGCGAATGTTCTGCCTTATATGAACAAGCTGCGTTATGCGGCATTTGCGCGTCAGCCGGGCAGTGCGCTTGGGCTGCTTGTGCTTTCGCGCTGGCCGGTAACAGACGCGGCTGTGCACCAGATTCAGCTGCCGCAGACAAAGCCAGAAACGCTGCGCCCGCTGTTCGAAGTTCATGTAAAAATTCACAAGAAAAATGTGGTTCTGCTTGTGAATCACTGGAAATCAAAAGCTTCTGGCGGCGCAGCTGGCGGAATTTTGCGGCAATGCCAGCAAGCACTTCTTGCAAGCCGCATTGCTGAACTGAAGCGTGGCGAAAATTGCGAGAATTCACTTATTGTTGCTTTGGGTGACTTCAACCAGAAAACCGAAGAATTTAAAATTGACGCTGAATCAAATGAGGTGATGCTGCGCGGCTTCTTCAGCACTGAAAAGGTCAAATCTTTGTGGCTTGAACCTGCTGTTTCGGGTGGCGCAACTGGCAAAGGCAGTGTGCATGGCTGGCACAGCTGGCGCGGCAGTTTCAGCAACTTCAATAATCGCAGCGCAAACAGCGAAAACGGTAAAAAAGCTGAAAGTGCCGGTTCGTATTTTTTTAGAGACAACTGGGAGCAGATAGACCATATCTTTTTGGCTTCTGAAAACGCAAGTTTTGGCGAATGCGGCACTGTTGCAAAGCGCATGTTTCTGCGTCAGGACGGAACGCCCAATGCTTACAAGCTCTATTCAGGCAGCGGCTTGTCTGATCATCTGCCACTAAAAGCAGAAATTTTTATTGCACAGGATTGCTTTTAATAGAAAATGGGGTGATACTATATATATATCAAATCTGTTTTTGGAGCGAGTATGTTAAAAAAGATTTTTTTCATTTTATTGGCTGTTTTCGTTGTCAATATTGCTTCTGCTGATGAAATAATGGATCTGCTTGACGAAGCGCGTGCTTCTTATGAAGAGGACGACATTCAGAACACGATAAGCACCTTGCACACGGTACTTTTCGCCTTGGAAAAGGAAAAACGTAGCACTTACAATGAAGTTGCTTTCAATAAGCTTTACAATTCGTATGAAAAGTACAACGGCAAGAGAATTAAGCTGATTGATGCGTCAATTTCGCCAGAAGTTGGTGAGGCTTTTGAAGACGGCTACCGCATTTCTGTTTCATCTTTGACGCAGAAGACGACATTTTGGGCAGAGCCTTATGATAAAACAGCCTTGTTCTTTGTTATAAGCCGGAAAATGCTGAAAGAGCTTGAAGAGACAATTCCGAAAGGTTATGTCGGCTATTTCAACGTTTATACAGACAAGATTTACACATACACAGACTCTGAACTTACACGCTCGAAAAACAAGAAATACTACGTAGCAAGAATCAGAAAACTCGAAATTCTTGATTACAACGAAAAAACAAAGTCTACAAAATCATCAGGCGAATTCTTAACAGATTAGCGGCTCTTGGGGCTTTCCGTTGACTTATATAGAAATTGCAATTAAACTTTAGATAGTTTTCTGTATCCTATGCTTTAGAGGAGAAGTATATGAAAAAACTGTTAAATCTTTCTATAATATTGTCAGCTTGTTTATTGATATTGTCTTGCGGTGGCGGTGGAGGCGGCGGAGGTGGGGCAGCTAGCGGCGGTTCTTCTTCAAAATCAGCTGTCGTAATCGGATTGGACGGTCTGTCTATGCGCTCTGCAACACGCGCTGTAGCAACAAGCGTATGGGATACATTGACAAGCGTAAATCTTACTGTATATGCAGATAGCGAATCTGTATTCAATAAAGTGCTTACAGCCAGCGATAATGTTGCGCTTGTTGAAGACGTTGATGTAGGTTCTTCTGTTTATGCAAGTGCAATAGTTACATTTAATGAAGCAAACGGCGGCGGCACTGCCGAAGCAAAATCAGATACAATTGAAGTTCAGCCCGGCTCAAATAATTTGTCGCTTGCAATAACTTACAAATACAATTTGATTTATTGGGGTATAGATGGTGATATGCATGAAAAAACCGGAACATATACCTATGCAAGTGGGATTCCTCTACCTGAAGATTTTTCATATAAGGATGCAGATGGGATTCCATTTTTTAAATGGTCTTCTGATGGAGAACGGCAGCGTGTGTCATATCCACAGAATCTAGTAGGTATACGCGGTAATGTTTCATTAATTGCTGAATATATGGAAGCACCTGCAGGATCATTCAATGTTACTTATCATTTTGAAAGAAATGGTGCTATAGTTTCTACACCGAAAGTTTACACATATTCTCCTCCGATGTCAGATGCTCCTAGTTATGCATATACAAACGATATTATGCTTGTTATTGACAGCTGTGATACTGGAATAGGTGACTGGTATTTGGAATCTACAGGTAATCCTGCTCTTGATTATTGTCCAACATCAGATACTTCTTTCCTTATTTCTGCAATAGATGCTGCGCCATATATTCAAGGAGAATATATCTTAAGGAAAAATGATGGCAGTTTTTCTAATCAGATATTTGTTGTTACAAAAAAGGACACTATAGATGTAGTTGATGGTTGTATTATCAATTTCCAAGCACCTGAAACTGGTGCAACGGATATACAATATATTGTTAATAATCCTTTTATTTCATCTATTGATATGTATGCAGTTGGTGTTCTTACTGGAAATATAAAGTCTGTCGACCTTACTGGTACAGAAATAATGGAGCTGCCTGAAAACTGCTTCATGGGCTGCACTGCTTTGGAATGGATTGCCTTGTCGGAATTTGTTTTGGATATGGGTGTTGATGCTTTTTCTGGTTGCAGTAATCTCAGATATGTTATTTATGAGGGTACACTTAATGACTGGAGAGGATTCCCTACTAGTTGGGGTGGTCTTGAGACGGAACTTATGTCAACTGTACAGATAACTACGAGTGATTCTTCTCCTGCTTGTCTTCATTATGATGGTATGAACTGGGGCTTCTAAAAACGGACGGCAATGACAGACTAAATAACGCCGGGCGTTTGTGTAATGCCCGCTCTCTATCTGCTGAAGAAGCAGAAGAAGTAGCTTGTTATGTCGTCTGGTGCTTCGTGGCAAAGCTCGTAAGAGTTTGTGTTGCACAAAATTGTCGTTTGCGCGTCTTCTGGCAGAAGCTTGTCTAAAAGATACATCGCGGGGCGGTTGTCGCAGACGGCTAGAATCCAGCTTTCGTTTTGCGGATTTTCTAAAAAGCGGCGGCTTCTTTCGTCGCGCTGCTTTGTGGTTGCCGGATTCTGATGATGCGAAAAATCAGATGAAACTAAGAGGAAAACGCTGTCTTTTTGCGGTTCAGCCAAATCAAGGCAGCCGCTTACGGCGTTGCACAAATCTTCTGCCATTGGCTGATTAAGCGGTGGCTCACCGCTGTAAATAAGCGCGGCAATCTTGGCTTGTGGAAAATACTTTTTGATGTATGGCGCAAGCGTTGAAACGCCGTGCTCGCTTGCAAAGGCGGCATCGTCGATTCTAGCGTCTAAAGCTTCTTTAAGCTTGTTCTCAATCTCAAAGTCTGTGTCGACAAGCTGCTGCGCACCACCTGCCGCCGCGCCTGCATAGCCGGAAACAACCCACGAACCAAAAGTAACGGAGAAAAAGCCTGTCGAGAGATTCCAGTGAGAGGGCGAAAGCACCAAAAACGTAGATATGTCTTTTCTTTGCCGTGCAAGCTCGGCGAACCAAGCGTCAATCTGGGTGTGCGCCAAAAGATGGTGGCTTACGATGCCTGCAAATGGCGTTGCGTTTTGGGAAAGCGATGCTTCTTGTTCGATTTTGGTGGTGGGTAAAAGCATGTTCTCATCGATGATGTCACACAAGAAGCGTGAATTAGCAGATTCTGCTATTTCTTTAGAATAAACCGCCCCCGAATCAGCGTGTGACTTGGGCGCGGTAGCTTCAGTTTTAAAATTATGAGAAGTGAAAATGATGAGCGAAATTGCAGCGACCGCCGTAATTGCAGCCGCTGCAACGATTAAGATTTTGTGTTTAGTTTGCAAAGCCCGACGCTCTCAAAGTCTGATTCTGGCTCCAGAACGGCTTGAACGAATCAAGCGGCTGATCGCTGTAGACGGCCGCTTTCCATGCTTCGTCCGTGAGACGGTCTTCCATCGGGTGCACAAACTCGTAATAGCTGAAAGTGTAGCCGACCGCGATGCGCTTGCCGCCCTGGCCGTCGTTGAGCGCGACGTAGATGCGGTACGGAATGCCGACGCCTGTTTCAAGCACAACGCCAAGCTCGCCATTTGTGAACACGTCTGCGATTACGGCCATTCTGAACTGGTCTGGATTTTGTGCAAAGCCACCACGGTTTTGATAAATCAGCACGTAATTTGCAAGTTCATCCGGAATTGTCGCAATCCATGCAAGCTGTTCGTCTGGCACAGGCTGGTCGTCAAGCTCAAGCTGAGCAATGCTTAAAGCCTTGTCTGCAATATTGTTGAGCGCATTGAGTGCTTCTTGTGCTTCATTATCGAGAAGACCGTAATGCTCATAAGTCTGTGCAAGAAGTGCGTTTGCAAATTTGTAGCCCTGAAAGAACGGAATGTTCGGCTCGATGTAATGCACGGTCTGCGGCAGCTTATCTTGTCTGAAAGTCGGCTCTATGTCGTCACCGCCGGCGCGTTCTGCATAGCTTTGCTTAACATAAAGAATTGTGTCGTGCCTAAGCTCTGCCCATGTTCCGTGAGCGGCGAGCATTGATTTGACCGCCCATTTCGGCGTTTCTGTAAAATAGAAGCCCGAACCCGGCTCAAAGCGTGCCTGTGCGCCTGTTTCAAACAGAACCATGTTGTAATAGTTGTTGCCCCAGAATTTTTCGTCTTTGCTCTTAAAGAATTCTTCAAGCTTTTCGAGCTTCGGCTTTAATTCGCCGTGCTCTTCGTATTCATCGCGGAGATAAAGGTCTGCCGTGTGCGAACCGAATGCTTTCATTACGTCAAGACCTGAAACAATGTCGCGGCTGAAAAGGCGTGGCGCAGAAAGGTTGTGATGAATCCATGAATCGTAAGTGAAACGCTGACCGAAAAGGCGCCAGCCCATGGCAGGCTTTATGTTTTGCGGATCAGCTTCGCTGCCTTCAAATTGATTGGCATTAACCCAGCTGTTGCCCGCAATTGCAGGCGGCTCAAGCTTTTCGCGCGCCTTTTCTGCAAATTTTATGATGTTGTCTGTGCTTGTAACCCATGAAAGCACGTCCGTTACGTTTTCTTCTTTCCATAAAGGCAATACGTCAAAGAAACTCAAGTCATCAGACTTGCCGATAAGGCTTGTTACCGGCTCAAAAAGATTGCGCCAAGTGTTGAAAAGCGCTTCGTCTTTCGAGGTTAGGTCATTGATGAGCAGCGCAACAGGTGTCATGCGCAAAGCAAGAATTTGCCTTTCGTCTAGCGGTTTTCCTTCTGCAGCCTTGAGTGATTCTGGATCTGCAAGGCAGAAATTGATTCTGCCGAACCACATCATCGTGCGGAAATAAGCCTTAAGGCGTTCATTCTTTGTGTAGTGGCCGCGCGGCTTATATTGCGAATAATCTTCTGTGTATTTTATACCGTCTGAAAATTCAAAGACTGAAGAATCGCCAAAGCCTGTTGCCGCATCCATAAGCGCAATGTCTTTGCGCACGCTTTCCGGATATTTTGCAAGAACGGCTGCTGCATCAACTTTCGGCTCTTCCTCTTCGTCATCTCTGTATGAATTAGTCTTTTCTTTGATTGGCGGTGCAAGCTCAAGAAGCGCGCGCGCCGTCTGAAAATAGAGAATAGCTTTTTCGATTGTCTCGCTTGAGCTGATGACGATGCTGTTCAGTGTTACGCCGTCTGTTGATTTTGCGCCGATGTTTTCGGCTGTGTCTACTGCCGAAGCGTGCAGCTCGTTCAGTTTTGCAATATAGCTGTCGCAGACGCTGATGAGCTTGTCTATAAAGAAAGTTTCTTCAACATGCTGAAGCATCGCGTCAAAAATCAAGTGCTGTGAATGAGCAAAAAGGTCAGTCGTTATAAAAAGCGGTGTAATGCTGCTGCCCATCGAAGAATAATTCCAACCGAAAGGATTCCGTTGTGTATGATTCATATAAAGCGCAAGCATGTCGTCCGGCTTGTCTGTGCTAAGCCAATATTCATCTTTTGAGACTTCCTGCAGCGCAATTCTGTTTGAGTGCAGAGCTGCCTGAAGTTCCGACGAAATCGGGGTGTAGCCGCAAATCGGGTAGAATTTATCAAAATGACCTTGGCTCTTATACAAAAGTCCGATTATGTTGTTAGTGTCTGTGTCTCTGAAAAATAAATCTGCACCAAAAACAATGCCTTTCTGGCCTTCGTATTCGGTCTTGTAAAACCAGTTGTGATTGTTTTCAAAATAGAAAAGCCCGTCATAATACTCTTCTTTGCCGGTTGCTCTTATTTTATCGTCTGAAATATTGAGGACTGTGCCTATTGGAATTGGCACGCCGTCTTTAAGGTTTTTAGCTTCTTCGTCTGTTGAAACTGAATCAACAGGGTAGAGCTTGCACTTGTTTGATACTACGGTAGCTGTGGTTGAGCCTTGCTGCACAGGCTTTGGCACTGGCAGAAAAGTCATTGCATCGTTCAGATATTTCTTGTGGGCTTCTGCCTTAACTGCGCTGTTTGCGGCTTTAAAGTCTTCAAGGTTTAGCGCCGGAATTTCGTTTGTTTCAACTGGTTCGGGCAGCTTTACTTCTGCTAACGTCAGCTCTTCTTCTGCAATTGCTGGCGGCTCTTCAACTTTTGCTTCTTCTTTTTTGCAGCCTGTCAGCGCAAGCACTGAAAAAGCTGCAATCAAAAATAAGGAATAAGCCTTTTTCATTTGGTTTCTCCTGTATGATTATAATTTTTTCAAAACAATCTATATATCAAGATTCTGATTTATAGTCTGATTATTGCATAATTAGCGCATTTAGATAAGTGCTAATTTGCAAAGCCAGACGCGCTCAAAGTCTGGTTCTTGCTCCAGAACGGCTTGAACTGCTCGAGCTGCTCGCCGCTGTAAACAGTTGCTTTCCAATCTTCGTCCGTGAGGCGGTCGTTCATCGCATGCTCAAATTCGTAATAGCTGAAAGTATAGCCGACAGCGATGCGTTTTCCGCCCTGACCGTCGTTAAGCGCGACGTAAATGCGGTAAGGAATACCGACACCTGTTTCAAGCACGGCTCCAGCTCCTGTGAACACGTCTGCGATTACAGCCATCTTGAACTGGTCGTCTGATTCTGCATAGCTAAAGCGGCTTTCATAAAGCATTACATATTCTGCAAGCTCCGGCGGAATTGTCGCAATCCATGCGAGCTGCTCGTCGGGCACAGGCTTGTCGTCAAGCTCAAGCTGTGCAATGCTAAGAGCCTTGTCTGCAATCTTATTGAGCGCGTCAAGTGCGCGTTTGGCTTGGTTATCAAGAAGCCCGTAATGCTCATAAGTCTGTGCAAGCAGCGAATTTGCAAACTTGTAGCCCTGAAAGAACGGAATATTCGGCTCGATGTAATGCACAGTCTGCGGAAGTTTTTCTGATCTATAAGTCGGTTCTATTTCACCGTCGCCGGCACGTTCTGCTGCGCCAGCTTGTTTGACATAAAGAATTGTGTCGTGCCTAAGCTCTGCCCATGTTCCGTGAGCGGCAAGCATAGATTTAACCGCCCATTTCGGCGTTTCTGTAAAATAAAAGCCAGAACCCGGCTCAAACTTTGCCTGTGCGCCTGTCTCAAACAGAACCATGTTGTAATAGTTGTTGCCCCAGAATTTTTCGTCTTTGCTGTTAAAGAATTTTTCAAGCTCTTCAAGTTTTGGCTTTAAGCCCGGGTATTTTTCGTATTCATTGCGGAGATAAAGGTCTGCGGTGTTAGAGCCGAAAGCTTTCATCACATCAAGCCCTGAAACCATGCCACGCTCTACAACGCGGTCGTGCGATGCATTGTGATGAATCCATGAATCATAAGTGAAACGCTGACCGAAAAGCCGCCAGCCCATTGGCGGTTTAGACTGACCAAGGCCCGCAATTGCAGGCGGCTCAAGCTTTTCGCGCGCCTCTTCTGCAAATTTTATGATGTTGCTTTTGTCTGTAATCCATGAAAGCATGTCTGTTACGTTTTGTTCTTTCCACAAAGGCATTACTTCGAAGAAACTCAAGTCGTCAGACTTGCCGATAAGGCTTGTCACAGGCTCAAAAAGGTCGCGCCAAGTGTTGAAAAGCGCTTCGTCTTTTGAAGTTATGTCATTAATGAGCAGCGCAACCGGCGTCATGCGCAAGCTCAACTCATCTGTTTCAATTGAATCTGGATCTGCAAGGCAGAAATTGATTCTGCCGAACCACATCATCGTGCGGAAATAAGCCTTGAGCCGACCGTTCTTTGTGTAATGGCCGCGCGGCTTATATTGCGAAAAGTCTTCCATATATTTTGTGCCGTCTGAAAATTCAAAGACCGAAGCTTCGCCTAAACCAGCTGCCGCTTTCATAAGCTCAATGTCGTGGCGCACGCTTTCAGGGTATTTTGCAAGAACGGCTGCTTCATCGATTTTCGGCTTTTCTGCTTCGTCATCGCGCCATGTATTAGCATTGCTTGTTTCTGGCGGTGCAAGCTCAAGAAGAGCGCGCGCCGTCTGAAAATAGAGAACTGCTTTTTCGATTGTCTCGCTTGGGCTGATGGCGGCGCTGCTTTCAGCTGTGCCTGCAACCGAAACTGACATTTCATTCAGCTTTGCAAGATAGGTGTCGCAAATGCTTATAAGCTTGCCTATAAAGAAAGTTTCTTCAACATGTTGAAGCATTGCGTCAAAAATCAAGTGCTGTGAATGGGCAAAAAGGTCTGTGGTTATAAAAACAGGCGTAAGGTTGCTGCCCATTGAAGAATAATCCCAACCGAAAGGCGTGTCGTTGAGATGATTCATATAAAGTGAAAGCATATCGTCCGGGCGTTCCGTATTCAGCCAATATTCGTCTTTTGAAACTTCCTGCAGCGCAATTCTGCTTGCGTGTAGTTCCGTCTGAATTTTTTGCGCAACCGGAGTGTAGCCGCATATCGGGTAGAACTTATCGAAATGACCCTTGCTTTTATACAAAAGCCCGATTATGTTGTTCTGGTCTGTGTCTTTGAACAACAGGTCTGCACCAAACACTATGCCTTTCTGGCCTTCGTATTCGGTCTTGTAAAACCAGTTGTAGTTATCTTCAAAATAGAAAAGGCCGTTATAATGTTCTTCTTTGCCGGTTGCGCAGATTTTTTCGCCTGAAATATTGAGCACCGTGCCGATTGAAATTGGCACGCCGTCTTTTAGTTTTTCAGCTTCTTCGTCTGTTGAAACTGAATCAATAGGGTAGAGCTTGCATTTACTTGAAACAACCACCGCCGTTTTTGTGCTTTGCTGTGCAGGCTTTGGCACAGGCAGAAAGGTCATTTCCTCGTTCAGATATTTCTTGTGGGCTTCTGCCTTTACCGCGCTGTTTGCAGCCTTAAAGTCTTTTAGGTTAAGCTCGAATTCTCCGCGGTTGAGCGCTGAAATCTCATTTGCCGCAATAGGTTCGGGCAACTTTTCATCTGCAATTGCCAGCTCTTCTGCTGAAATTGCGGGTGTTTCTTCAGTTTTTGCTTCTGATTTGTTGCAGCCTGTCAGTGCAAGCACTGAGAATGCTGAAACTAAGAATAAAAGATAAACTTTTTTCATAAAGCTCCCCTGTTATTTAGTTGTGCTGGCTTTGGCACGGGGAATATCTAAATAGTTTATGTCATTGCCGTGCTTGACACGGCAATCTGTTGTATTATAAGCAAATAGATTTTCGGGTCACGCCCGAAAATGACATTTTTGCAACTTATTAGACATCCCCATCATAACATAAGCCTGATTATTTGTATTTCTTGATTTCTGCTTGGCAGAGCTGGTCTACCATTTCGTTATACTTGATTCCGGCGTGGCCTTTGACCCAGACCCACCTTACGTTGAGCTTTGCAACAGCTGCGTCAAGCGCAACCCACAAATCCTGGTTTTTTACAGGCTTTTTGTCGGCGGTACGCCAGCCGTTGCGTTTCCAGCCTTTAATCCATGTGGTAATTCCGTTTTTTACATACTGGCTGTCTGTGAAAACTGAAACTTGGCGGTTCAAGTTTTCGGGTGAAGAAGCTATGAAGGTTAAAGCCGTAATTACGGCAGTCAGTTCCATGCGGTTGTTTGTTGTGCATTTTTCGCCGCCAGAAAAGCTTTGCTCTTTTGGTGCTTTGCCGCAAGCTGCTGCGGTTTCGTCAATAATTACGCAGCCCCAGCCGCCTGCGCCTGGGTTGCCCGAACAGCCGCCGTCTGTATAAACGACGATGCCGCCTGCCGCGCCGCCTGGCGCATTGTCTGCTTCAGAAAAAAGCGAAAGCTGTTCCATCAGTTTATTTGCCTTTTATTGTGTCTTCGTGCGCAACATACCATTCGTAGATGCGTTCAATGCCGTCTTTAAGCTCAACTTCTGGCTTCCAGCCCAAATTCAAAAGCCTTGTTATGTCGCAAAGCTTGCGCGGCGTGCCGTTCGGCATGTTTGTGTTCCAGTTGATTTTGCATGTGCGTCCCGGCGTGTCTTTGTACACAATGTCGCGGATTGTTTCTGCAAGCTGCTTGATTGTCAGCTCTTTGCCTGTGCCGACGTTTACAAAATCGCCGGTCGGGGTACGCAAGTCTGCGGCGTGCTTGTTTTCCATAAGATAAACAACCGCGCTTGCAAGGTCGTCGCTGTAAAGGAATTCTCTAAGCGGAGAACCGTCGCCCCAAAGCTCGACAACATCAGTTTTTGAAGTTTTTGCTTCGTGGAATTTGCGGAGCATTGCAGGAAGCACGTGCGAGCCTTGCAGCTCGTAATTGTCTTCAAGACCGTAAAGATTTGTCGGCATAACTGAAAGAAAATCTGTGCCGAACTGCTTGTTATAGCTTGTGCAAAGCTTGATTACGCTGATTTTGGCGAGCGCATAAGCGTCATTTGTCGGCTCAAGCGGGCCGGTCAGCAAAGATTCTTCTTGAATAGGCTGCGGCGCCATCTTCGGGTAAATGCAAGTTGAGCCGAGGTTCATCAATTTTTTTACGCCGTTCTTGCGGGCTGCTTCAACCACGTTAAAGCCAATCATCATGTTCTGGTAGATAAAGTCAGCCGGGTATGTTGAATTCGCGCCGATTCCGCCGACATGCGCTGCGGCCAGAAAGACGTATTCAGGTTTTTCAGTTTCAAAGAAAGTGTTTACCGCACTCTGATTGAGCAGGTCAAGCTCTTTGTGCGTTCTCGTTATGAGGTTTGTGTAGCCTTTTTTAGTGAGGTTTCTGACAATCGCAGAACCGACCAAGCCGCGGTGGCCTGCAACGTAAATCTTTGCGTTCTTTTCCATTTTGTTAGCCTTTTATTTTTGAATCGTGGTCTTTTTTTACGAATTCCATGTCGTGCTTCATCATAAGCTTTACAAGTTCTTCAAAAGAAGTTTTGCGCGGGTTCCAGCCAAGCTCTGCCTTTGCTTTTGACGGGTCGCCGAGCAGAGTTTCAACTTCAGATGGTCTGAAATATGCAGGATCAACTTCAACAAGCACCTCGCCTGTTTTTTTGTTGTAGCCTTTCTCATTTACGCCTTCGCCCTTGAATTCAAGTTCGATTCCGGCTTCTTTGAACGCAAGTTCGCAGAATGTGCGCACCGAATACTGCTCGCCTGTGGCGATTACAAAGTCATCCGGCTTGTCATGCTGAAGGATGAGCCACATGCATTCTACATAGTCTTTCGCATAGCCCCAGTCGCGCAGTGCGTTCAGGTTGCCGAGATAAAGCTTTTTCTGATAGCCGTGCGCAATGCGCGAAGCTGCAAGCGTGATTTTTCTTGTAACGAACGTTTCGCCGCGGCGTTCGCTTTCATGGTTAAAAAGAATGCCGTTTGCGGCGAACATGCCGTAAGCGTCGCGGTAGTTGCGCGTAATCCAGAAGCCGTACTGCTTTGCAACAGCATAAGGCGAAGTAGGGTAGAAAGGCGTTGTTTCTTTTTGCGGAACTTCCTGAACTTTGCCGAAAAGCTCTGATGTTGAAGCCTGATAAATGCGGCATTTCTTTTCAAGACCGAGGAAACGCACTGCTTCAAGAATTCTGAGCGTGCCGACTGCGTCTGCATCGGCTGTATATTCCGGCACTTCAAATGAAACTTTTACGTGAGACTGTGCCGCAAGGTTATAGATTTCTGTCGGCTGAATCTCTCTGATAAGACGTGTAATGCTCATTGAGTCTGTCATGTCGCCGTAATGAAGGTGAACGCGGCGGTCTTTGTGAATGTCTTCAATTAAGTCGTCAATGTAAAGATGTTCGATTCTGCCTGTGTTGAAAGACGAAGAACGGCGGATAATTCCGTGAACGTCGTAGCCTTTGTCGAGCAGAAATTCTGCAAGAAACGAACCGTCCTGGCCTGTAATGCCTGTAATCAATGCAATTTTTTTCATTTATTAGTTCCTTGAAAAAGTTTAGCCTTTCCGGCGAATTTACAAAAAAGCTGCGGCAGAAAACCGCATAATAATAAGAAAATATACCGCATTTTACAGATTTGCTCAACGGCGTGTTTCGCTTTTAGATGAATCTGAATTGTTATACTTAACTGGCGAAACGCCCAAGTTTCCGTAAACGGAAACTTGAAAGCTTGTTCAAATCTATGTTTCTTTAATTTATGCTAACGCGAAGAGATTTTCTCGTATTCGATTGTCTTGTTTTTGCCGTGGCGCTTGGCGTAGTAGAGGGCTTCATCTGCTTTCATTACGTCTTTTTCAAGCTCTTTGCCGGTGTAAGGCGTAAGCCCGATTGAGATTGTAAAAACTGTCTGAAGCTGAATCTGTTCGCGGATATTTTCCGCAACCTTAAAGGCATCTCTGTTGCTGCTGATAACTAGCACGAATTCTTCGCCGCCCCACCGCATGGCAAAATCGTTCTTTGTAAGGCAGCTTCTGATTATGTCGGCAAGCAGCTCAAGACATTTGTCGCCGTATGTGTGGCCTTTTTTGTCGTTGATTTTCTTAAAGTTGTCGATGTCCAAAATCGCTATGCTGACATTTTGGCGCGTCAGCACTGTGGTGTTTTCGTAACAGAAAAGCTGCAACGCGTTGCGGCTATAAAGCCTTGTAAGCCAGTCGTGATAAGCAAGAAAGTTTATCTGGTTGCGGTACTCGTACTGCTTTTTATATGTCTTGTTCAGCGGAAAAAGCACAATCATTGTTCCGACGGCGACAGGCAGCATGTTCGTTATAACAACGGAAAGTTCTTCGTATTGAATGAAGATTGAGCTTGCAAGGAAGCAACCCCAGAACACGCACATGCTGATTATTGCGCTTTTGATGGTGCTGCATATACCCAAAATGAAAATGACAATCATGAAAACCATGTTGCCCTCGCAGACATGGTTTGTCTGACCTAAAAAGTAGCAGCTTATAATTGTGGTTATGTGCTGAAGGTGAAACATGAAGAACGAAAGCAGCTGCTTGAAACGTGCTTCTGTGTTTGAAAACTGAAAAAGACAGACATAAAGCGGCAGCACAATAATCGGAATGATGCGGCACATGAGTATGCTTTTTGAAAAGCCGCCGTAGATGTCAAAATCAGACGAGAGATACATCAAGTTTGAAAGGCATGCGATTGTTATCGTATAAAATTGAAGATTTTTATAAAAAGCGAATTTCTCGTCAAAATATTTTTTGTCTTTCACTTCTTTTCCTTGTCAGTTTGACTAACCAATTATAAGAAGTATAGCCCATAAAGTGTATTTGTACAACTTTTTTAGACAATCGCTAGTTGCGCTGCCGTTTAGACAAAAAAATGGCATCGCTCCGGTCTCCGCCGAAACAATGCCAATACTACAATTAATCAGTCTTTTTACTCGCCCAGACGCTGCTGAACGTAGCTGCAAACAAAATCGACTGTGCCTTCAAGACCAAGCCTTGTTGAGTTCACGCACATATCGTAGTTTGATTTATCGCCCCACTTGCCGCCCTTCGCAAAATAATTGTGGTAGGCTGCCCTGTTTCTGTCGTGGCGCTCAATCTTCTTTATAGCCTGTTTCTCGTTCAGATCCGGGTGGCGCTCCATTACGCGCTTAATGCGTGCGTCAAAGTCGGCATAGATAAACACAGAAATAAAGTTTTCCATTCCTCTGAAAATGTCGTCTGCACAGCGTCCGACAATCACAAACGAATCTCCGTCTGCCGCTTTAGACTTAAGCAGTGCAAGCTGAAGCTGCGCCACATTCTCTTCAGGCGAATTTGAATAGCCTCTTACAGTGCGGCTGCCGAAGAAACGGTGCGGCTTTTCATCATATTTTGACAAATTGTTTGTATCAACGTTCTTGACGTTTGCAACTTCATCAAGAAGGTTTCTGTCGTAAAGCTCCATGTTCAGTTTTGCTGCCACTTTTTCGGCAATCAAATGACCTGCGCTTCCATATTCACGGCCAATAGAAATGATAACTTGTTTGCCCATAATTTCTCCGTTTTTACAGATATCTTATAAAGATGCTGATTGTAGAAATCGCCATTACAATTATCGTCGCCGGAACTGCTTTTTTGCAGTAAAGACCCCAGCTTACAGGATAACCGGCTTTTGCCGCAACGGAAGTTCCGACAACGTTTGCGCTTGCGCCGATTGGTGTTGCGCTGCCGCCGATGTCTGTGCCCATTGCAAGAGCCCAAGTCATTGTTGGAAGGCTTACGCCTGTTGTGGCTGCAAGCGACTGCACAACCGGAATCATTGTGGCCGCAAACGGAATGTTGTCTACAAACGCGCTGGCGATTGCGCTTACCCAGATGATAATTGCTATCATTAAGTATACGTTACCGCCGGAAATTTTTCCAATAAAACCTGCAACAATTTCAAGAATTCCTGTCTGTTCAAGACCGCCGACAACAATGAAAAGCCCGATGAAGAAGAGCAGCGTCTTGTAGTCGACTTTCGACATCAGTTCTGGAATGTACTTTGCTGATGTTACCAGCGTGATTATGGCGATGAATGTGCCGATTGTGGCGACGGTGAGGCCTGTTGTTGCGTGCGTAACAAGAAGCACGATTGCCGTCAAGAAGATGATTGTGCTAACGATGAAGCCTTTCTTGTCTGTGATTGCGCTTTCAGGTGTCGGAAAATCTGACGTGTCTACAGTTTCTGCCGTCGCCAAATCTTTGCGGAACGAAAAATAGAAGAACACGAGCGTGAAAATCATGCTGATGCCGGCTATTGCGCCTGTGTTGCAGATAAAGTCTGTAAATGAATAGCCGAAAGAAGTGCCGATGATGATGTTTGGCGGGTCGCCGCACATTGTCGCGCTGCCGCCCAAGTTGGCGCAGAAAATTTCAGAAAGAATCATCGGCAGCGGGTTGAACTTTAAGAGCTGGCTAAGCTCAACAGTTACGGCCGCAAGAAACAAGATTACCGTAATTGAATCTATGAACATTGCGAGCACGCCCGACATAAGCATGAACGTAATAAAAATAGGAAGAATCTGATATTTTACTGCTTTTGCAAGAAGCATACAGAGCCATCTGAAAAAGCCGACGCGCGCCATGCCTTCAACCATTACCATCATTCCGGCAATAAAGATTATTGTTGCCCAGTTGATGCCGCTTGAAGATTCTTCAGCATGACCAGCGGCATACCAGAAATCAAGTGTGAAAATGCTTTTGAAGTTAAGCGTGTCTATAACTGCGGTCATGCTTTTCATGCCGAGCCCGAAAACCAAGAGCAGTGTCAATGCACCGCAAACCAGTGTTATGTAATGCCGCTCGAAAATCTCAAAAATGATGAGCATGAACATTACAACAAAAATTGAAACGGCTAAAATTTGTGCTAACATGGCGCAAAGTATATCGAATAACTGAAAACAATGCAATATTTTGCATTATTTGCGCTTCGTTGCAGAGCTTTATAAAACCCGAGATTGTCGGGTCACGCCCGACACTGACAGATGAGCAAAAAAAAGCTTGACAAATTCTGTGTATTGTTGTATTAATCACTTAATACAACAATACACTAATACAGTGACACAATTCAGTTAAAGGAGGTTCTATGAAGTTTCAGTTTGACAGCAATTCGCCGATTTATCTTCAGATTGTTGAATGTTTCAAAAGCAGCATCCTTTCTGGCGAGCTTGTGCCCGGCAGCAAGGTTCTGCCTGTTAGAGATTTGGCGTTGCAGGCGGGCGTAAACCCGAATACAATGCAGAAGGCGCTTGCAGAGCTTGAACGGCTTGAGCTTGTGCGGACGGAGCGGACAAGCGGTCGGTTTATCACCGACCAGAACGAGAAAATCGAAAAAATGAGAAAAGATGCGGCTGACGCTGAAATTCAATCTTTTATTCAGCGGATGGAAAAGCTGGGTTATGAAAAAAGCTCGCTTCTGCCTGTTATGGAAGAAGCACTCAAATAGGAGAAGAAACAAATGGCAATTATTCTTTCTTGCCGTGGTTTGACAAAACAATACGGCGCAACAACTGCTTTGAACAGCATTGACTTGGATTTGCCTGCCGGTTCAGTAATCGGGCTGCTCGGCCCGAACGGTTCAGGCAAAAGCACATTTATAAAGATAGCCGCAGGGCTTTTGACTTCTACAAGCGGCGAGCTGCTGATTGACGGCTTTAAGCCCGGCGTAAAGACAAAAGAGATTGTGTCTTATCTGCCAGACCACGATTATCTTAACGACTGGATGTCTGTGAACCAGCTTATAAAAATGTTTGAAGACTTCTACGCAGACTTTGACAAAGAAAAAGCTTTTGACATGATTCAGCGCCTTGACATAAAGCGCGAAAGCATGTTGAAGACGCTCTCAAAAGGCACGCGCGAAAAGGTTCAGCTGATTCTCACGATGTCGCGCAAGGCAAAGCTTTATCTGCTTGACGAGCCGATTGGCGGCGTTGACCCGGCGGCGCGCGATTATATTCTTAACACGATAATCGGCAACTACAACGAAAATGCGGCCGTGCTTATTTCAACGCATCTCATTGCAGACGTTGAGCCGGTGCTTACTCATGCTGTGTTTATCAAAAACGGAAAAATCGTAAGGGCTGGCGAAGTTGACGACATAAGAGAAGAAACCGGCTCTTCTATCGACGCTCTTTTCAGGGAGGAATTCAAATGCTGACAGAAACAAAAAATCTTGAAGACAACAGACCGGTCAATGATTTTGACCTGAAGCTTTCGTTCAGCCGCTTCTTCAAGCTGCTCAAATATGAACTTGCCGCTTCAAGCAAGGTGCTTGTTCCGATTTATTGCGCGGTGCTTGTTATCGGTGTGCTGACGCGCTTTGCAGTGGCAAACAAGGTTGATTTTGAAAGCAGTTCGTTCTCATTCTATTTTGAAATGAAAAGAATCATGGAATTTTTGTGCTTCAGCCTGCTTACGGCCGCTGTCTGCATCAGCATCGTGATTCTTACCGGCAGATTCAAGAAGTCTTTCTTTGGCAGCGAAGCTTATCTTAATTTTTCGCTTCCGGTCGGTGTTTCAAACCACCTTGCAAGCAAGCTTGTGAGCTGCCTTATCTGGGGAATAGCCTGCACTGCTGTCGGCTTGGTATCGTCTTTGACAGCCTGGAACGGTTGGGATGATTTCTTGTATTGGTTTGAAGATGAAAGTGTTTGGATATTGCACTTCGGTTTAGGCTATATTTTCTGGCTTGCGTCAGTAATTCTGCTTTTCTTTTTAGCAATGTGCACGGGTCATATAGTGCCAAAGTTCAAGCGCGTGGTTGAGATTCTGATTGTCATTGTAGGATTGACCGTTCAAGGAAATGTTGTCAGTTATGTTGATAATTTCAGTTCATCTGATGCAGCTGGCTACTTTATATTGTTCGTGGTTCCAATTATTTTCTCTGCAATCTGGTTCGCAATCTGCTATTTGATTCTGCGGTTCAAGCTGGATATCGAATAAACAAGCAAAGAAGGGGCTGTCAAATAAGTTTGTCGAAATCACCGGAATTTGTGTGACGGTTACTTCGACTTCGCTCAGTGACCGTTTTGACCACGTTCAGTAACCGTTTCGGCTTTGCTCTGTGACCATATGTCATTTTCGGGCTTGACCCGAAAATCTTTCAAGCAAGATTGTCGCATCATTCGCAACGAAGTTTCTAGCGAGTGCGACAATGACAGTTTGTTCTTTTTAGACAGCCCCTTCTTCCTTATTTGCCTTGAATTCCTGCTTCAACGTATTTTTTCAGCTGAACGGCGGCAACTTTTGGGTTTGTTACAACGCCCGGTCCTGCAATGCAACCGCCCTCGCAAGCCATAACTTCCACAAGGTTCGGGTCTGCTTCGGTCTGCTTTACCGCACCGGTCTGAATCTTGCCGTAAGAGGCGAGCTGTTTCATGCCGGCTTTGTTAAGGCCGTTGATAACCGCCGGCTTTAAGATTGACGGGTCTTTGAGCCTTATCTTAACAGATTCAGCAACGCCACCAGTTATGGCAAAATTACGCGCAGACGCTGTCGGAATTGTATTAAGCTCGGCGGCCGGTTCTTTTGCCACGTCAATTTCTTTGGCGATAAACAGCGCGCCGATTTCTTCAACCGAAAGAACGTAATCTACAAATTCGTCGTCAAAGCCTTCGCGCCGCTTTGCAAGGCACGGCCCGATAAATACGCTAACGCAGTCAGGGTCTTCTTTTTTGGCAAGTTCTGCCGTATAGTGCATCGGGCTTCTCGTGTCAGAGATGCACGGCGCAAGTTCCGGCACATGAATGCGCACGGCGCGCACATAAGCCGAGCAGCACGAAGTTGTCATAAGCTTTTCGCCGTTTTTCATGCGCTCTTCAAATTCATGCGCTTCTTTGTCGGCGCAGATGTCTGCACCGATTGCAACTTCCCAGACGCGGCTGAAACCGGCGTTGAGCAATGCGCTTTCAAGCTGGCCAGGTGCAGCCCTAAACTGAGCCGCAATCGCCGGCGCGTACATGGCGACAACTTTCTTGCCCTGCATTATGTGGCGCAAAACGTCAACAAGCTGGCTTTTGTCCATCATTGCGCCGAAAGGACATTCGCGCATACAGTTTCCGCAGAAAATGCATTTATCATAGTCTATGCGCTCTTTGCCGTTCTCGTTTTTGCTGATTGCACCGACCGGGCAAGCTTCTTCGCACGGCACAGGAATCTTGATGATTGCGTGGTACGGGCAGTTCTGCATACATAAGCCGCAGTTGACGCATTTGTCTTCGTCAATGTGGGCGCGCCCGTTCTTAATTTCTATAGCCTTTTTGCCGCAGTTCATCATACATGGGCGGGCAAGGCAGCCTTGACAGGCGTTTGTTACCATAAAATGGGTGCGAACGCAGGCGTTGCATGCTTCGTCCAATACGGTGAGCATTGGCCATGTCGGAGATTTTCTTTGCATTGCTTCAGAAGCAAATTCGTTCAAAGGCTTCTCGTCGTCAGCATCTTCCACAGAAAAGCCGAGACGCGCCATTGTGCGCATACGCAAAATTTCGCGGTCATGGTAGATGCAGCAGCGGTGCGGCGTTGAACCTTTCGGTGCCATTTCTGCCGGAATTTTGTAGACCTGAGATTCAAGTTTGCCCTCAAGCTGAAGCTTTGCAATGCGCACAAGAATTTCACGCTTGATGAAAGCAGTCTTGTTGTTGAGATTAAGCATTTAATGCCGTCCTTATTTTTTCTATAACCGTTGTAACTGTGGCTTGCTGCACAACTTGTCCGTTGACAAGCACAAAAGGAGCTTTGCCACAAGATGAATCTTTGCATTTTTCAAGACACGGCATGCCTTCTACTTCGACCTTGCCTTTCAAGTCTTCAGGCAGCTCATCTTCGAGAAGCATTATCTCTGATGCGCCCATTACAAAACAAGCTGTTCCTGTGCAAATTGAAACCCTGATCTTTCTCATAAAAATCTCCTTCAAGCAAAAGTGCCCATAATCATCTTATTATAACTTGCATTTGCAGAATCAGCATCTTAAAAAAACTGAATATGCACTTCTTTCAGGTATTTTTCTTCAAGCATAGCCGCAATCTTCTTGATTACGTTGCGCCGAATCTCAAGCTCGATCGGCATATTCGGGTCTTGATGTGCTTCGTTTATCTTTGTGCCGACCACAAATTGAATGCGGTCGCTGTCAAGGAACATCTCGACAAGCTTTGTAGCCGCATTTTCGTGCGCATAAGCAGACTGATCGCCTTTTTCAAGCATTTCCGCGACCTTGCCCATCGTGATTATGCCTTCCGTAACAAGGTCTGCGCCGTCCATTTCAGAAAAAGGCGGAACTTGAGAATCCGGGTTTTTCAGCTGAACGCGAATCTGCCTGTTGAGTTCACGCGCAAGAATATTGGCGGTTGTGCCGCCGCAAATGACTTTCTTGCCGTCAAAAAGACTGAAAATGCGCGCTATGCCGGTGTCGTTTTCTTTGTGCATAGGCGGGCCGGTAATGACGAGCAAATCGCGCGGGTTTCTCGAATAGATTACGCCGCAAGTTATGTCATCTTTCGCCTTGTACATGTCGTGATACAGAGCCTCGCAAACAACAAGCCGCGCAAGCTCGCGCGCGCTTATCTGCGGATTCATGAGAATCTTTTTAAGGATAAAATCCTGTACGTTGGTTATTCCCCAGCCGAACGGAAAATTCGAGCTGCCCATGCCGGCCTGCGTTACGCCGTCAGAGAAGAACACAAGCCTGTCGCCCGGCCGCGCTTCGTACTGCGAATAATGAAGCTGCGCCTCAACTTTCGGTGCTGTCGACTTGTCGCGCCGCTCAAAAGTTGAAATGTCCTTGAGCGGCTCAATGATTGTCTGCTCGCGCACAAGCACATAAGGCGGGTTGTCATATTCCACGACGCGCACAGTTGAGTTCGGTTCAATGTCAACAAGCGTGAACGTCGCGTAGCTGATGCCGCGTTTCTGGCATACCGGCAGCGTGTTCATGATAATTTCAGCTGCGCGCTTTACCGGAATATCTGAAGCGACGAAGCGCGTGGCCATTGTTGCGGTCAAAGTGGCAAGAACGCCGGCCTTTATGCCCGAACCGAGACCGTCTGAAAGCGTGGTGATGACGCGCCCGTCAGCCGGGTTTTTCTGAGAGAGAAAAACGTCGCCCGGCGCGCCCTGCTTATGCTTGCAGACCTGGTAATGAGCCACTTCGATAAAAGGCTTGTCACTGTTCATCTTCATCCTCTGAGAACGATTCGATAATCGAATTAAGAATGGCCTCTGATTCGGCGGCGTTTTCGCCAAGCAGGAACGCAATCTGCTGAACTACAGAAAGGTTCTTGTCTATAACCTTTTTTGCCTGGCTTATAATTCTGTGCTTCTGAACTTCCGGGGCTGTAACGTCTTCGATTACGCCGCCGGCGATTGATTCTTTTTCGATGGCAAAGACCGAAACATGAAAAATCTTCTTGCCTTCGCGCACGTCGCGCTCAATTACGTCCGGCCCGTTTGTGGAAATTACGTCAGAAAAGAATCGTGCAAAGCCTGCAAGCTTGTCCAAATCAGCGCCTTCCATGCCGGGCTTTATTTCGTACATTTCAAGCACGTCAGAACCCAAAAGCCGCGCGAAATTTTCGTTACATTCAACGATTTTAAGGTCTTTATCTGCAATAACTACGCCGCCCGGAATAGCCTTGATAAGTCCGTTCGCCTTTTTCTGTGCAAGCTTTCGCATATAAGAAACGCACATCGTCTTTTCGGCTCTGTTGTCGAGCATTGCTTCGGCGAAGGCGCGGCATGTGTCATAGCCGCAGCTCGCGCAGTTCACTTCATCTGCTGCCGTATATTTGCCGACGGTGCGCAATGCGTCACGTATTTCTTCTTCTGAATGTTCCGCTTTCGGAATTGCGTTTATCGGCAACGTGCCTTGAATTTCCGGCTTGTTTTCCAGAATCGTTTCCGGCAGAGTTTTTTCAACATTGTCGGCGTATTGCATAAGCTGAACATGCCTGATGGCGGCGGCAGATTTGCGCTTGGTAACAGGGCCGTTTATGCAGCCGCCCTTGCAAGCAAGCAGCTCAATAAAAAGCGGCTCTGCCAAAGACTTGATATCAAGCCCTTCAAGAGCTTCTTTTATCTGGCCGATGCCCGAAACAGACATTGAGCGTATCGGGTTGCCGTAGTTGTTAACCGATGAAATCATGCCGCCGTCAATCGGGTAAAGCGCACCTTGCGCCGCTTTTTGCGGAATGAAACGGTCGTCTTCTTTTGGAATGCAGTTATAAGGCGTTATGCCTTCATGGTCGAGCCACTTTCTTAGATTTTCAAAAGTGACCGCCGCATCAATTTCCGGAAAAGAGTCAGCTTCGCCTTTTTTGGCGATGCAAGGCCCGATAAAGATTATGCCGATGTCGTCGCCGTAAATCTTTTTAAGATAACGCGCATGTGCAAGCAGCGGCGAAGCGCAGTCCGTTATGTACGGCGCGTAGCTTTCCATATATTGCTTGATGAATTCAACAACTGAAGGGCAGGCCGATGAAAGAAAAAGCTTCTGGCCGTCTTTCTTGTTGATTTCGTTTTTAAAGGTCTCTGAAAGATGCGCAGACACAAAATCTGCACCGAGCGCAGTTTCTGAAACGCCCCAGAAGCCAAGCCTTTTAAGCGCGGCGACAATCTGCTGCGGCGTAAATTCTGGAAATTCAGACGCAAAAGAAGGTGCAAGCGAAATGATGACGCGCTTTTTGAGCTGCATAAGCTGGCGTGCCTTTGGAATGTCATCTCGCACATGCTTAGCCTTTGCCGAGCAGTTGATTACGCAGTTTCCGCACATAATGCAAAGCTCAGAAACAACCATAGCATGGCCGTTTTCTACACGTATAGCCTTAACAGGGCATTGGCGGATGCATTTGTAGCAGTCCTGACATTCAGTTTGCTCTGTATAAATCGGATACAGAAAATTCATTGCGGATTCTCCTGCAAAAGTTCATGCTGCAGCAAGTCTATCAAGCCTTCTGAATAGACGTTTGAAAAAAGCTTATCGTCTATGCGGATGTTCGGGCCGTGCTTACATTCGCCTTCGCAAAGGCAGCCGCGCACCTGAACTGAATCAGACAAGTTATATTCCTCTATAAAATTCTGAATAATCTGTGTGTTCTTTGAATTGCCCCTGCTGAAACATGAACTGCCCATGCACACTGTTATAGTCTTCATGTAACCTCCTGACAGAATGCTGCGGAACAGATGAACCGCAATGCTTTACGATTATTCTATAATTTTTTATCCGAAACAGCAAGCCTTATATGCAATGCAGAAGAGTTATTTTCTTCATAGTTTAATCTATGCCTGAAAATTAAATGCCGAAAAGCGCCGCGAAAATAAATTTGCTCTTGCCGTTTTCAATCTAAATTAGTATTTTTAGATTATAAAAGTAAAGAAAGGCGCAAATACGACTTTTTATAGCCTATAATTTTAAGGAGATATACGAAAAATGGCAAAAGAATTGCTTTTTAACGAAGAAGCACGCAAGAAGCTTCTCTCTGGTGTAGAACAGATTTCACGTGCAGTAAAAGTTACGCTCGGTCCGAAAGGCCGCAACGTTTTGTTGGACAAAAAATTCGGCGCACCGACAGTAACAAAAGACGGTGTTTCTGTTGCAAAAGAAGTTGAACTTGAAGACCATTTTGAGAACATGGGCGCACAGCTCTTGAAAGAAGTTGCAACAAAGACAAACGATGTTGCCGGTGACGGAACAACAACCGCAACAGTTCTTGCATATTCAATGGTCCGCGAAGGCCTTAAAGCTGTAGCAGCCGGCATGACACCGATTGAACTGAAGCGCGGTATGGATAAAGCAACGGCACTTGCTGTTGAAGAAATCAAGAAAAACTCAAAAGAAATCAAAGGCTCAGAAGAAGTTTCACATGTTGCTTCAGTTTCTGCAAACAACGATGCAGAAATCGGCAAGATTCTTGCTGAAGCAATCGAAAAGGTCGGCAAAGACGGCGTTATTACAGTTGAAGAAGCCAAGACAATGGAAACAACTACAGACTTTGTTGAAGGTATGCAGTTCGACCGCGGCTACATTTCACCGTATTTCGTAACAGACCGCGACAGAATGGAAACAGTTTTCAACGACTGTCTCATCCTTATCCACGACAAGAAAATCTCTAACATGAAAGATTTGCTTCCGTTGCTCGAAAAAGTTGCCCAGACAGGCAAGCAGCTTCTCATT
Organism: Spirochaetales bacterium Spiro_07; assembly: GCA_001603145.1. GTDB lineage: Bacteria > Spirochaetota > Spirochaetia > Treponematales > Treponemataceae > UBA1240. Next base: position 43,942 of record LVBI01000017.1, read on the forward strand.
ATTGCAGAAGACATCGACGGCGAAGCACTTGCAACATTGATTGTGAACAGCATCCGCGGCACACTCAAGACTTGCGCTGTTAAGGCTCCTGGTTTCGGCGACCGCCGCAAGGCAATGCTCGAAGACATCGCAATTCTTACAGGCGGCGAAGTTATTACAGAAGACCTCGGCCTTAAGCTTGAGAACACAGACATTTCACAGCTCGGCAAGGCTAAGTCTGTTAAGATTGACAAAGACAACACAACAATCATCGACGGTGCAGGCAAAGAAAAAGAAATCAAAGACCGCATTGCTCAGATTAAGGCTCAGATTGAAGAATCTTCAAGCGAATATGACAAAGAAAAGCTCAAGGAACGCCTTGCAAAGCTCGCTGGCGGCGTAGCAGTTATCAACATCGGTGCTGTTACAGAAGTTGAAATGAAAGAGAAGAAGCACAGAGTTGAAGACGCTCTTTCTGCAACACGCGCAGCCCTCGAAGAAGGCATCGTAGCAGGCGGCGGCCTTGCACTTATTCAGGCTTCAAAAGCACTCGACAAGGCTGACGAATCAGGTCTTTCAGACGACGAAAAGGTCGGCTTCAAGATTGTTAAGCGCGCTCTCGAAGAGCCAATCCGCCAGATTGCAGAAAACGCTGGCGTTGACGGCGCAGTTATTGCAGACCGTGCAAAGAACGAAAAGAAGGGCATCGGCTTCGACGCTTCTAAGATGGAATGGAAAGACATGTTCGAGTCTGGAATCATCGACCCGGCAAAGGTAACACGTTCAGCTTTGCAGAACGCCGTTTCAGTTGCAAGCCTGCTTCTTACCACAGAATGTGCAATCACAGATATTCCTGAAAAGAACCCGGCACCAGCTATGCCAGCCGGCGGAATGGGCGGCATGGACGGAATGTATTAATTCCTGAAATGACGGAATGACAAAAGGCTGTCTGAGAAATCGGACAGCCTTTTTTTGTAATTATGCTTTTTTAATCATGGCAAAAAACACAGAAGCGCGTTATCATGTGCTTATGAAGACTAACGACAAGCCTGTGGTGGCATTGATTTATGACTTTGACGGCACGCTTTCGCCCGGAAATATGCAGGAATTCAGCTTTATTAAGGCGCTGAACATGAGTGCGGGCGAATTCTGGCAAAAGGCGAACAAGCTTTCTGAAGACAATGACGCGAGCAGCATTCTCTGCTACATGAAGACAATGCTTGACGAGGCGAAGTACCGAAATATTTCGATTTCGCGCAAGTCGTTCACGCAGTTCGGCAAAGAGATTGAGCTTTTTGAGGGCGTTGCTGCCTGGTTCAAGACTATAAACGAATACGGAAAATCGAAAGGGCTTGAGATAAAGCATTACATAAATTCTTCCGGCTTAAAAGAGATGATTGAAGGCACGTCGATTGCGGCTGAATTTGAGCAGATTTTTGCGTGTTCCTTTTTATATAATTCAGACGGAATCGCCGTGTGGCCGGGTGTGGCGATTGATTATACCACAAAGACGCAGTTCATCTTTAAGATTAACAAAGGCATAAAAGAAATCAGCGATTCAGTTGAGATAAACAAATTCGTGCCAGACAACGAAAGGCCGGTGCCGTTCAAGCGCATGATTTACTTTGGCGACGGCGAAACTGATATTCCGTGCATGAAGCTTGTAAAGCAGAACGGCGGCTATTCAGTTGCGGTCTATAAGCCCGGCGACGCAAAGAAGCAGCGCAAGGCAGAGCAGCTGATTCTTGACGGGCGCGTCAATTTTGTTTCGCCTGCAAATTATAAGCTGAAAGGTGATGTCTACAACATCGTTTCGGTGATTCTTGACAAGATAAAATCTGACTACGATTTTGACAACCTTTTGGCGGAACATAAACACGGCGCGGAGAAGATGCTTAAAAAATGCTGAGCTTTTCTGAAAGCGGCTGCAACGGAAACGCGCCGCCTGAATGCAGAATCCAAAGGTCAAGGCGGCGCTCGATAAGTTTGTGCATAAGCGATGATGGCGCAGTGCTTGTAAAAGCGCCGCTTTTTATGAGCGATGTCGCAATCAGCAAGTTTCTGGCTGAAAAGCAGGGCTGGCTCGACAAAAAGCTTAAAGAAGCCGCAGCTGCCCGGCAAGAAGTTGAGTGGCTCGGCTCTTTTTCAGCTGAAGAGCTTGCGGCAATCAGAAAAAGAGCGAAAGAAATCATTCCTGAGCGGGTGGCGCATTACTCAAAGCTTTCGGGCATCTCTTACGGCAGAATCTCGATAAGGCTGCAAAAATCGCGGTGGGGCAGCTGCAGCGCGTGCGGCAACCTCAACTTCAATTGTCTGCTTGTGCTTATGCCGCCTGAAATTCTCGACAGCGTGGTGGTGCATGAGCTTTGCCACCGTCGCCACATGAACCACTCAAAAGCATTTTACGCCGAAGTCTTGCGCCTTTTTCCAGATTACCGCCGCTGCTCCGCCTGGCTAAAAGAGCACGGCGGCGTTTATCTGGCAAGGGTCAAATAATTCAATCGTGCTGTCATGCTGAAACCCGGCTTCCGATCACGGAGCATGGTTCAAAACCGCGCGATAACGCGCTACACACTGTTTGTTGTATGGAAACTATATGCATGCCGCTGTCGCGGCGACAACAAACAGAGTGTTTTTGCCCCACGCTCCGCGCTCTCTCTCGCCAATTTCAATAAGCTGAATTGCGTTTGCCGTGCGCCATTGCCAATCATGTTGTCATGCTGAACTTGTTTCAGCATCTGAGCTAGATATAGTATTCAGATTCCGAAACATTCAACCGTAGCGAGTGTGCGGTTGATGCGTACTGTTCGGAATGACGCTACGAAACGAACTTGTTGGACAGCTCCATTCCGTTAATTTCCGCTGCAATTTCAACTTTTTGTTTAAAATTTTTCGATATTCCATTATACTCATTTTTATGTATGAACAATTTTATCGAATTGAAGTAAATGCAATCTGCCTCTTCTTTTTGGTCTGGATTATATTGCGCATAAAGATTTTTCAGGACAATCAGACCCGAAACATACTTTTCATCAGGGCAATAATCGGAGCTTTAATTCTAATTGTTTTGGATACAATAATGAATTTCGTTTCTGGTGATGCAAGACCTGCGTTTTATGTCTTCAACTGGATTTTTAATACAGGCTACTGCGTCCTAAATGCTTACACAGCATACGCGTGGTTTTCTTATGTGATTTATACACTTTTAAGTGATAAAAAAAGGGTTGCCGCAATAAACAAGCTAACCGCAGTTCCGCTCGTAATTTTCATAGCGCTTGCCATAACTTCGGTTTTTACAAAATTGATTTTCTACATTCAGCCTGCGACAAACACTTTTGTGGACGGGAAACTTTCGTTCCTGCAGATAATTGTAGCTTACGGATTTTTTACAAGCGCCTCTTTCATTTCGTTGATTTTTTTTATTCGCAAAAAGCATACGATTTACAAGACCTACGTTATAATCCTTTCGTTCATTGTGCTGCCCTTTTTGGGGGGATTCTTTCACATTGTTTTCCCAAAGGCAAGGATTGTCTGGCAGATGCTGGTCATCGCCTTTTTGTTGATTTATATCGAAATTCAGTTTGACTTGATTTCTAGAGATTCCCTTACCGGCTTGAACAACCGAGGTGCTTTCGACAAATATCTGAAAAGAATTTCGGAAGAAGAGCCTCTTGATTTCAACAGCAGACGGCCTTTTATTTTTATGATTGATGTAAACCTCTTTAAGGAAATCAACGATACTTTTGGTCACACAGAAGGTGACAACGCCCTTATTGTTACAGGAAAAATCATCCTGAACTGCTTCAGAAATACAAACGCCCATGTAAGCCGCTACGGAGGAGACGAATTTGCTATAATCTATCCATGCACAGAGGAAGAAGCAAGTAATATCCGAAAAGAACTTTACAAAAATTTCGAACTTTCTTCAGAAAACTATAATTTGGAATATAAATTGACTGTAAGCATTGGATATGCTGCAATAAAAGAGCGAAGCTTAGAAGCAGGAAAAGAAGCTTTGAAACTTGCTGATAAAAATCTTTATGTCGAAAAAGATTTTATGCACAAAAAGCAAAAATGACAAACCCTAAACTTGCTTCTAATATTTGCATTGCGAAGCGAGCAGTTTAATTCGTACAGCTGAATTGATACCGCTACGCCACATGAACCATTCAAAAGCATTTTACACCGAAGTCTTGCGCCTGTTCCCTGATTACCGCCGCTGTTCTGCCTGGCTAAAAGAGCACGGCGGCGTTTATCTGGCTCGCGCAAGTCAAAGTTAAGCGTGAAACCCGGCTTTCGATCACGGAGCATGGTTCAAAACCGCGCGATAACGCGCTACACACTGTTTGTTGTATGGAAACTATATGCATGCCGCTGTCGCGGCGACAACAAACAGAGTGTTTTTGTCCCACGCTCCGCTCTCTCTCGCCAATTTCAATAAGCTGAATTGCATTTGCCATGCGCCATTGCCAATCATGTTGTCATGCTGAACGCTTCGCATCGGCCGCACGCTCGCTACGGTCGAATGTTTCAGCATCTCGGAGTTGCTAATTTTGATATAAATCAGCTGACTGCATTATCATCATATGTTATTATATCAAATATATATAAGGAAATGGAGTATGAAAAAAATGTATATTATAGCTGTAATAGTCTTAGTTCTGTTATTTTCAATAATGCGTAATATAAAGACTTTATGCATGACAAATTTGAAAAACATTGAGTACTATATTGATCTAAACAGAAATTATTCAATTTATATTTCTGACACGAGCAAACCCAATTGGAAAAGAATCATTGATAAAGATGATGCTTATTTTATAACGGATAAAGGAAAAGTCAAAAAAACAAAGATAAAAAGATATTGTGTTGTATATCCCTCTGGAGAAATATTGAATATATCTCATAATTTATTAAACATACCCAAAAATGCTTATTGGATTGACGATAATGATATTCAAGATTTCAAGGAACTTTCTGAATCAGAAGTGATATTAAATTCGCAAGACGTTTTGATACAGATAAAAGAAAGTAAAAATCCTCAGATGGTATATTTTACAACAGAAATAACAAATAACATGAACTGCAAATTGTTTCCAATCGCTTTTGGCGGTTACATAAAAAAAGATGGAGTATATGTATTAGATAATGTTATAAATACAGCATATTCCGATGTTCAATTCATTAACTGGTATAACTGTAGAAATGAATATTTAACACCAGGTGAAACTGTGTCAGATCCTAATAATTATGGCGGAGATGATTCATATTGGATATATATCTTCAAAACAGAAAACGGAGATATAATAAAAGTTGGTAAATATATAGATACTTCTTTGTAAGATTAGTCCATGAAACGATTGCTTTTTTGTCTTATTTCAGTTTTTTTCGGTCTTATGTGCTTTGCAGAAGCCGCGCTTCAGCCTGAATTTGAGAAAATCGGTGTGTATCCGTGCGGCAAGCAGCCGAAGCAGGTTATTTTCAGCCCAGACGCAAAGTTTGTGGTGCTTCCGCTGCTTGAAGACGAAGGCTTTGATATTTTCAGCGTTGACGAAAAAAAGGTGATTAAGCGCATAAAGCCGCCCGAATATGCAAAGCTGGGGTTTGCAGAAGGGCTTTTTGTGCCGTCAAAGCAGGCGTTTTTTGTTTCGCAGATGACGACCGGCAATATCTACGAATATTCGTATCCGGGCTTTGAATACAGGCGCACAATTGCCACAAAAGGCGTTTGGAGCAAATTCATTGCGTATAACCCGAAATATGACGTGCTTGTCGTGTCAAACTGGGTTTCGAATGATGTTTCTGTAATTGATTTTAGCACCGGCGAGGTGAAAAAACTTATAAAGACAAAAGCTGCGCCGCGCGGTATGAGTTTTGTAGACGGCGGCGATACGCTTATCGTGCTTTCGTTTGACGGCGGCACAATTCAAAAAATCAGCATGAAAACTTATGAGCTTGTCGATTCAGTTTATATCGAAAAAGCGGCGATGCGCCATATTGTGACAGACGCAGCGCAAACCAAAGCTTGGATAAGCGACATGTATCACGCAGACGTGCTTGAACTGAATCTGAAAACTTTTAAGATTGAACGTAAATATCATGTGTTCAACAACCCGAACACGATTGACCTGCTAGGCGGCCGCTATCTTTGCGTTTCGTGCCGCGGCCCGAACAACAAGGCTGATTACACAAAGCGTAGCCCCGTTGACGGCAAGATTATCGTAATAGACACAGCCGAAAAAAAGCAGCTTTGCGAGATTCAGGGCGGAAACCAGCCGACAGGCCTTGCACTTTCTCCGGGGCAAGACATGCTCGTGTTTTCAGACTTTCAAGATGCCGCACTTGAGTTGTACCTTGTAAGGTTTTGACCCGGCAATCTTGATTTTGTACATATGCTTTCGGGCTGCGTAGCACGGTTCAAAACCGCGCGATAACGCGCTACATACAGTTTGTTGTATGGAAACTATAGACACGCCGCTTGCGCGGCGACAACAAACTGAATGTTTTTGAACCGCACTCCGCTGCCCTTCGCCTTTGCACATACGCCCAAACAGAACGTTGTGCACCAGTTACAAGATTATGCGAAGCGGAATCTTGGCGTTTTGCTAGATTAAGCTCTTGCCGTAGATAAAGCTACTGCAAAACGCGCACTCCGCACTCTTCGCCTTTGTACAACAGCCCCCAAACAGTGCGTTATCGCATCAAGCCCAACAATAATAGATTAATCTTCAAGAGCGTAGAACAATCAACAAACTGTTTACGAACGGGGTTTTTAGGGGCAAATTTTTTAACGTTAAAAAATTTGCCTGAACGGTGCTGGGGAAGATTGGGGTCGAAGGGGAAAGAAACCCCCGCTTCCGAGTAGAGGGGTGTCTTTCCCCTTCAAAAGTTGCTGGCGCTTTCAAAGCGTCAAGTTGCTCACTTTCAAGCGAAAATAGATTCAGGGGTTTGCCCTTTCCCTTAAATACAGTTATATTGTTAGTATGTCTACAGTAAGCAAAATACTTTCGGGGTTGGAGCGCAAATATAAAGCTAGTGCAATTTTAGCTCCTGTAACGATTATGGGAGAAGTGCTTCTTGAAGTGCTCATTCCGCTGATTATGTCAAAGATTATCGACGTGGGTATTGCGAACAAAGATGCGGCCTATGTTATCAAGACGGGCGGCCTTATGGTTGGTGCGGCGCTTATGTCGCTGACGTTCGGCGTTGTTGCCGGGCGGTTTGCAGCGGTGGCCGCTTTGGGCTTTGCGCGTAACTTGCGCCGACGGCTTTTCGGCAAGGTTCAAGACTTTTCATTCGCCAATGTCGATAAATTCAGCACGGCCTCGCTTGTAACGCGCCTTACTTCAGACGTTACGAACGCGCAGAACACTTTTCAGATGATTGTGCGCATGTGCGTGCGCTCACCGTTCATGTTCATAAGCGCAATTATCATGGCTTTTTATATGAACGCGCGGCTTTCGCTTGTGTTTGTTGCTTGCGTGCCGCTGATTGCTATTCCAATGGTGCTGATAATGCGCAAGGCACACCCGCGTTTTCAGATAATGATGAAAAACTACGACAATCTGAACGCAAAAGTGCAGGAAAACCTTATCGGCATACGCGCAGTAAAGGCGTTTGTGCGAGAAGACAACGAAAAATCAAAATTTGACAGTGCGGCTGATGCAGTGCGCAACGCTCAGGTTCGTGCAGAGCGTGTCGTCATCTGGAACATGCCGATGATGATGCTCGTTGTGTACATCGCGCTGATTGCGCTGCTCTGGTTCGGCGGGAACCTCATCATAAGTCAGCAGATGCAGGTCGGCGAGCTTATAAGCTTTATCACATACATGATTCAGATTCTTTCTTCGCTGATGATGTTTTCGATGATTTTCATCATGCTTGTAATTTCAAAGGCGAGCATAGCCCGAATTATCGAAGTGCTTGACGAAGAGCCTGACGTAAAAAGCCCTGCCGCCGAATCTTTGCAAGACTTGCAGCCGCTTGATGCACCAAAAGACGGTTCAATCGAATTCAGAAACGTCTCATTCAGTTATGATAAAACCGAAAAGAACGCCGTGCTTCACGATGTTTCATTTTCTATAAAAAGCGGCGAAACTATCGGAATTATCGGCGGCACAGGCTCTTCAAAGTCTACGATTGTGCAGCTCATTCCGCGCTTTTATGATACGCTTTCGGGCACTGTGCTTGTGGGCGGCCGCGACGTAAAGTCATACAACCTTGAAACGTTGCGCGAAAGCGTGGCGATGGTGCTTCAAAAGAACGTGCTTTTTTCCGGCACAATAAGGGAAAATTTGCGGTGGGGCAACGTTGAAGCTACAGACGCGCAGATTGAAGCAGCTTGCAAGACAGCTTGTGCGCATGACTTCATCATGTCGTTCCCCAAAGGCTATGACACGGAACTGGGGCAGGGCGGTGTAAATCTTTCGGGCGGCCAGAAGCAGCGTCTTTGCATTGCGCGCGCGCTTCTCAAAGAGCCGAAAATTCTTATTCTTGATGATTCGACCAGCGCGGTTGATACTGCTACAGACGCTGCAATCCGCAACGGCATGAAAAGCACGCTGCCCGACACAACCAAAATCATAATTGCGCAGCGCATAGCTTCTGTAAAAGAAGCAGACAGAATCTTCGTGATTGACGAGGGCAGCATTTCGGGCATTGGCACGCATGACGAGCTTATGCAGACAAACGAGATTTACCGCGAAGTCTTTGAGTCGCAGCAGAAGGGCAGCGACTTTGACGGTGCAGGCGAATCGGCCGAGGCAGAAGCCAAGAAAGCTGCCGCAAAGGAGGTGCTGTAATGCCGGGACCAGGAAGAGGACCGGGCGCACACGGCCGCCCTATGCAGAAGCCTAAGAACACAAAAAAGACAATCTTCCGGCTTGTACGCTATCTTGCTTCTTACAAGCTGCTTTTCGTGTTCGTTTTTATAAGCATATTGATTTCATCAGGTGCAAGCGTTGCAAGCTCTTATTTTTTGCAGCCTGTCTTAAATGATTACATAATTCCGATGATTGGGCAAAAATCGCCCGACTTGTCAGGTTTTATCAGGCTTTTGAGCATGATGTTCTGCATCTTTGTAGCCGGTGCAATTGCGGGCTGGGTCAACAGCCGCATAATGCTGCACATTTCGTCAAAGACGCTGTACAAAATCCGCACCGAGCTTTTTGAGCATCTTGAAAAGCTGCCGCTCCGATATTTTGACGCGCATACTCACGGCGAGCTTATGAGCCGCTTTACGAACGATATCGACACAATCCGCGATATGCTGAGCCAGGCCGTGCCGCAGCTTTTTTCTTCGACTCTTACGGTTGTGGCGTGTTTTGTGATGATGTTGCGGCTCAGCCCGGCTTTGACGTTGCTCGTAATTATCACCGTTTTTGCGATGATTGCTGTAACAGGCATTGTCGGTAAATATTCTGCAAAAGCATTCCGCGAGCAGCAGGCGGCTATTGGCAAGGTCAACGGCTATATCGAAGAGCTGATTGAAGGGCAGAAAGTCGTCAAGGTTTTTTGCCGCGAAGAAGCTTCAAAAGCTGAATTTGATACGCTCAACGACAAGCTTTGCGCCGCCGGTACAAAAGCGAACACGCTCGCGAATATTCTTGGCCCGCTTATGAACAACATGGGGCACATAAGCTATGCGCTTACGGCAATCGCCGGTGTAATGCTGATTATACGCGGAAAAATGGATTTGGGCCGCATTGCGTCTTTCCTCGAATATTCGCGCAGCTTCAAGAACCCGATTACGCAGATGGCACAGATGTTCAACGGCATTTTGAACGCGCTTGCCGGTGCAGAGCGTGTTTTTGCTGTAATTGACGAGCAGCCCGAAGTTGATGACGGCTATGTAACGCTTGTCAACGCCAACATTTTGAGCGACGGCACAATTACAGAATCATTCCTTCCGACCGGCCAATGGGCTTGGAAACACCCGCACCACGACGGAAGCATCACGTATGTTCCGCTTAAAGGCGAGGTTCAGTTTGAGAACGTGACTTTCGGTTACGAAAAAGAAAAGACTGTTCTGCACGAAATTACTATGACCGCACAGCCCGGGCAGAAGATTGCGCTTGTCGGCTCAACCGGTTCGGGCAAAACCACGATAACGAACCTCATCAACAGGTTTTATGACGCTTCCACAGATTATGAAGGCGGCTCAAAAATTCGCTTTGACGGCATAAACATCAACAAGATTAAGAAAGCTGATTTGCGCCGTTCTCTCGGCATGGTTCTGCAAGACACGCACCTGTTCACAGGTTCTGTCGCAGACAACATAAGGTTCGGCAAGCTTGATGCTTCGCTGACGGAGATTGAGGCTGCCGCGAAGCTTGCGAATGCTGATTATTTCATCAGGCACTTGCACCAGGGCTACGACACCGTGATTACCGGCGACGGCGAAAGCTTGAGTCAGGGGCAGCGGCAGCTGCTTGCAATTGCGCGTGCGGCTGTTGCAAATCCGCCCGTGCTTATTCTTGATGAAGCTACGAGCTCGATTGATACGCGCACCGAAGCCCTTATCGCAAAGGGCATGGACAGTCTGATGCAGGGGCGCACAGTCTTTGTAATTGCGCACCGGCTTTCTACCGTGCGCAACGCCGACAAGATTGTGGTGCTTGAGCACGGCAGAATAATCGAAAGCGGCAGCCACGATGAGCTTATCGCGCAGAAGGGCAGATATTATCAGCTTTACACAGGCTCTTTCGCCGCCTCTTAAAAAAGAATAATGTCATGGGAATGACCAATAAGTCTGTTGTATAGCGTCATTCCGAACGCTTCGCATCGACCGCACGCTCGCTACGGTCGAATGTTTCGGAATCTCTGTACTATAATACAACGTAGATGAATACAACGTAGATGCTGCGCTGAAAGCCGCCGAGGGTCAACAAGTTCAGCATGACAATACTTTTGGAACATCATCATGACAAAGCAAGGATTTTCTGGCAAATGAATTTAGTTTCAATAGATAATGTTTCAAAAAACGTGAAAGAAGTGCCTTTGTTTACCGGCGTAAGCTTCGGCATAGATTCAGGTGAAAAAATCGGTTTTGTCGGGCCGAACGGTTCGGGTAAGTCTACGTTTTTGCGCCTGCTTTTGGGCGATATTCCGCCCGACACAGGCACAATTTCAATTAACAAAAGCGCAACCGTAAGCGTGCTTGAGCAGCGCCCTGTATTTGATGAAGCCGACACGCTCAAGTCTTTTCTATATAAAGGCAGAGACCCTGTGCTTGCGCTCATCGGCGAATATTCTGAATGCTTGAAGCAAGTTTCGGCAAAAGACAAAGTGAACGAAAGCTTGCAGAAAAAGCTTGAAACGCTCACGCAGCGCATGGAAGAAAAAAACGCATTTGCGATTGAGCATACTTACGAGTCTTTTTTGACGGAGCTTGGCGTTTGCAATGTTGAGCGCGGGCTTGACCAGCAGATGAAAACTATGTCGGGCGGAATGGTCAAAAAAGCGGCGCTTGCGCGTCTTTTTGCGGCCAATTCAAATTTGCTGTTTCTTGATGAACCGACGAACCACCTTGATATTGAAACGATTGAATGGCTTGAAAAGCATCTTTCGGGTTTTCAGGGCAGCTTTGTGCTTGTTACGCACGACCGCTATTTTCTTGATTCAGTCTGCAACGTGATGCTTGATATTGACCGACGCAAAATCAACAAATACGAGGGCAATTTCTCGACTTATCTGCAACGCCGCAAAGAACGCGCCGAAGAAGAGGCGCGTCACGACGCAAAGCGCGAATCTATTCTTGCGGTGGAGCTTGAATGGCTCAAGCGCGGTCCGAAAGCGCGCTCTACGAAAGACAACCACAGAAAGGCTCGCATCGAGGCGATGCTTGCCGAGCGGCACGAACAGCAGGAATCAATGGAAGGTTTTTCGGTGCAGGGCAGAAGACTTGGCGGCAAGGTGCTCAAACTTGAAGGCATAACGAAAAGCTATGACGGCAAGACTGTGATTGCGCCGTTCTCTTACGAATTTACGAAAGGCGAGCGCATCGGCATTATCGGCCCGAACGGTTCGGGTAAGTCTACGTTTCTTGACCTTGTAAGCGCGCGCATTCAGCCTGACGGCGGCACAATCGATTGCAGCGTGAACACCGCTTTCGGCTATTTTGACCAGACTGCAAAATTTGTTGACCGCAGCTTGACCGTGCTTGAGTATATGCGCGGCCGCCGCCAGCATGTGAACCTCAAAGACGGCACGACTTGTTCGATTGAACAGTTCCTTGAAAAGTTTTTGTTTCCGCGCGAGATGTTCAACCAGCAGCTTTCGTACCTTTCTGGCGGCGAGCTTCGGCGGCTTCAGCTTATTCAGATTCTGGCAGATTCACCGAATTTCTTGCTTTTTGACGAGCCGACCAACGACTTTGACATTGAGACAATCAGCCTGCTTGAAGATTTTCTGAAAGATTTCGGCGGCTGCATTCTGGCGGTTTCGCACGACAGGGCTTTTCTTGACAACGTGACGGACTTTTTGTTTGTTTTTGACGGCAAGGGCAACATAAGCTATTTTGCGGGCGGCTACGCAGATTACCGCAATTATATAGAAGAAACTGAAAAATCAAAGGCGCAAAGCTCTGTGCAGTCGCAGAAAAAGCAGCCGGAAGAAAACGCCGCTCAAAAAGAGAAACCGAAAAAGCTGACATATAAAGAGAAAATCGAATTTGACGGCTTGCTCGATGAAATTGCCGCTCTTGAAGAAGAAAAGGCGCAGCTTGAAGCTTTGTTTGCAAGTGCAGAATTCGCTAAAGACGGTTCTGCCGCAGAAAAGACGCAGCGCTACGATGAAGTTTCTGCCTTAATAGACCAGAAAACGAGCCGCTGGGAAGAGCTTGCTGAGCGCGCTGGCTGACAAGCTTTAGAGTTGTGGCATGCTGAACTTGATAGTTCTCGCGGCTTTCAGTTCAACATCTACGAGATTTCGAATCAAGTTCGGAATGACAGTGCATTGACGTTACTTTTCGAGGGCGGCTTGTGCAAGAGCCGCAATATCGCTGCTTGTGGCAGAATCGCCGTGCTTTGCGGCATTTGCCCGCGCATGAAGCCCGTCTATTACAACAGCAGAAGCCGAAGCCCGCAAAGCTTTTGCGCCTTCAATTATGTCTTTCGCCTGCTCAATGCTGCATTTTGCGGCAGAATAAACTGCTTCAGGTTCGGCAACCGCAAGCTCATCAATGGTTTTGAACTTTTCAAGCAGCGCGGCCGCGCGCGCCTTGCCGACATTCGGCAGAGCTTCAAATTGCAGCGTGGTGTTCGCTTTTGTGCGCAAAGCCTGATTCTTCGACGTTGCAAATCGGTGCGTTTCATCTCTTACGCGCTGCAAAAGCCGCAGAGCCTCGCTTCGTTTAGGCAGCTTTATCGGCGTGCTGTCATGCGGCAGATACAAGTCTTCAAAACGCTCTGCAAGACCGACAATCGGAATATCAAGCCCCAAATCATCAAGCACGGCCTGAACCGCATTAACCTGGCCGATACCGCCGTCAATCATGATTAAGTCTGGCATTTCAGCCTGTTCGCGCAAAAGCCTTGAATAGCGGCGGCGCGTTGCTTCCTGCATAGAAGCAAAGTCGTCGATTATGCCGTCAGTCGTTTTAAGCCTGAAATATCTGTAGTTTTTCTTGTCAGGGTTGCCGTTATAAAAGCTTATCAAGCTTGCCACCGGAAATTTGCCGCCGATATGCGCAATATCAAAGCCTTCGATGCGCACCGGTAGCGTGGGCAGCTTGAGAAGATGCATAAGCTCTTCCATGGCCGGAATGTCGCCGCGTTCGCGCATACGGCGGATTATGTCTTCTTTGGCGTTCTGGCGCGCCATTTCGAGAGCAGCAAGATGACGCTTTTCGCCTGGCGAACCCGCTTCGACCGTGCTTATTTCAGTGTTTGCGCCCAAAATATCGCTGAAAAACTGGCGCGTAAGCTCAAGGTTTTCGGTACTTGAAACATATATATGCGGCGGAATTTGTGCTGTATCTGTATAAAATGCACGCAAAAATTCGCTTGTGGTTTCATCGTCTTCGTTCAAAGACTGAGTGCGGTAGCAGTCCCGCGCGATAAGCTTGCCGCCGCGCATCTTCAGCACGCAGAATGTAACAAGCGGCCCTTCGCTGTGGCTTGCCACATAATCGCGCGATTCTGGGTCAAAGTCTTCGACAGCATTCTGCTCACGCAAAGTTCTTATAGCTGCAATGCCGTCGCGGAGCCGTGCCGCTTTTTCAAATTGCAGCTGCTTTGCCGCCTCTTTCATCTTGGCTTCAAGGTTTTTTATCTGTGTTTCGTCTTCACTCTCAAGTATTGATTCAATTTCTTCGATATATTGAATATAGCTCTCTTTCGAGATTTTGCCGCAGCAAGGCGCGGCGCATTGCCCTATGTGATAATAAAGGCATGGGCTCTTGCGTTTCTGAAATTTCTTGCAGTGGCGGATCTTATATTGCCGATAGAGATTTTCGATGAAGACGTCAAGAGCACCGACATTTGGGAACGGCCCGAAATATTGAGAGCCATCCTGAACAATGCGGCGGGTCTTGAATACTTTCGGAAAGTCCTCGTTGGTGATGCGCAGAACCGGATATGATTTTCCGTCTTTAAGATTGATGTTGTACCGCGGGTTATGCTGCTTTATCAGCGTGTTTTCCAAAAGTAAAGCTTCATATTCGTTAGAGGTAGTGATATACTCGATAGAACGGGCTTTTGAAACGAGAATTCTTGTCTTGATATCCTTGCGGCCGGCAAAATAGGAAGAAAGACGGTTTTTGAGGTTCTTTGCCTTGCCAACGTAGATTATCGTAGATTCTGCGTTACGCCAGAGATAAACTCCGCTGCTTTTCGGAGCTTTTAATGCGGTTTCATGGAGCTGTTTGCGGTTTAATTCTGCATCGGTCATGTTATAAATCTTTTAGGCGGCTTTGCTGACTTCCGGCGTCAGAAAAGCCTTTGGTAGAAAAAATGCTTAAGAAACAAATACCCTTTTTTGTTGCTGTTTGTCTACTGCTTTGCGGTTTTCAGACCCTTTCAGCGCAGACAAAAACTATTACAATCGGCGGAAAAAACGGTTGGCCGAATCTTTCTGTGATGGACTCAGTTGAATTCGGTACTGGCCGCTTCGGTTATGAGTCTGTCTTGCTTTCAAACGACGAGCATCGGGTAACGTCTGAAACAGACCTTCTTATTTCTTTTGAAGACGGAACAGTGAAAGATGCAGCCGGAAACTATTCGGTTGAAATCAATAACATGGACACGAGCAGCAAAACTGTTATGGGCAATTCTGCCGGTCTTAGCCGCGGCAAAGAAATGGGCTTGCGCCTTCATGGTTCAAAAAGCTCAATTTTCGGCGGCGCAGGTCTTACAGGCTCTTTCATCATCGAATTCTGGCTGTGCCCTTCAATTGCTGAAAGCGGCGAGCAGTTTTTCAACTGGCGTTCTTCGCGCAATGTCGGATCTGCACCTCTTTATCAAGATATACGCGCCTCGTTCTTCAACAACCATGTCGAGTGGGTGTTCAACAATATTTTCGGCGCAGGCAACAAGGTTGAGCCTGAAGTTATCATCACAAGCACAGACAGCATCATCCCGAAAAAATGGGCGCACCATCAGATTTCTTATGACGACGAATCAGGCTTGATTGAATACCGCATAGACGGAAAGATTCAGGCTGTAAGATACGTAACTTCAACAAAGCGCGAGTCAGGCGAAGTCTACAACGCACGGCTCGGCGTTCCGGCTGATATTGAATTCTGCACAAGATACAGCGGTCTCATCGATGAAATTTGCATCTCAAGAACGTCGAAAAGCTCAACATTGCATGACTTTTACGATAGAAAGGGCGGTCGCTTTGAAACGCAGCCGCTCGCTTCAAGCGGTTTCAACTCAGCACTTACCGGTCTTCAGGCGATTTATTCAACGCCAAGAGAAACAGACGTTGCTTTCTATGTTCGCGGCGGCGACAACTTCTATGAATGGACTGACGAATACCCTGAGTGGGTTCCTGTTGTGCCCGGCACACAGATTCGCGGCGTAAGCGGCAGATATTTTCAGCTTGCCGCCGAGCTTTATCCTGACGGCAACGGCGACGAAACACCGTCTGTTTCAGAGGTTGTTCTTACTTATAACGAAACTACGCCGCCGCTTCCGCCTGCAACAATCAGAGCCGTTGCGGGCAATGGCATTGTGGACCTGTCTTGGACATCTTCTGTAGATTTTTCCGTAGGCGGCTACATCATCTATTACGGCGAACACCCGGGCGAATATCTTGGAAGCGTTGCCGTTGAAGGTGCTTCGCCTATTGATGTCGGTGATATACTCTCATACAGGCTTACCGGCTTGAAAAACGGAAATATATATTATTTTGCGGTTGCTGCTTATTCTTCATTGGATAAGCGAATCGTAGGCGTTCTTTCTAAAGAAGTCTACGCACGTCCGCTGAGGAAAGTACAATGAGTTCAAATTTCGATTCACAGCTGAACCGTGCAAAAGATGCATATTTTTCACACGATTATGAATTGGCTGTAAAACTTCTGGAAGAATGCATAAAGGAAGAGCCTGACAATGTTTCGCTTCTTTCTGAAATGGGCAAAGTCTATGTCGGTTCTGGCAATGACGAAAAAGCGCTTGAATATTACAACCGCGTGCTTGAGCTTGACGATAAGAACTTTACAGCAATCGACAATATCGGAAGCATTTACCGCCGTCTTGGCAGATACCAAGATTCTGTAGATATTCTCAACAAGGCTTTTGAAATCGACAAAGATTCGATTGCCACTTATTACAACCTCGGCCAAACTTACAAGGCAATGGAACGCTACGACGATGCAATCAAATGCTTCGAGCATGTTCTTGAAAAGAACCCGAACGACGTTCTGGCGCATAACCATTTGGGCTGCATCTACGCATTGCAGCACAACCACGAAAAGGCGATTGAGCTTTTCAACAAGGCTTTGCGCATTGACGCAAACCACCCGATTATTCACTTCAATTCAGCCGTAAGCTACGAAGCGTTGAACCGCTACGAAGATGCAGAAAAAGCTTACGAAGAAGCTTTGCGCAGAAAGCCGGGCTGGATTGAGGCTATGCTCAGCCTTGCAAAGCTGCACCACATTTGCGGTCACAGCGACCAGGCTGAAGATATTCTCCGTCAGGCGATAAATCTTTCTTATAAAAATTCTGACCTCCATGCTACTTTGGGCAACCTTCTTCTGTATAAGGAAAAATATCCAGAAGCCAATGATGAATTTGACAAGGCTTTGGAATTTGACCACGACAATTTGAAAGCGGTCAGCGGAAAAATTGCCGCGCTTGAAAAGCTTGACCGCAAGCAAGACGCATACGATTTGCTGCTTCAGATGGAGCAGATGCGCCCGGATGACATTACGCTTACGTTGCAGTGTGCGCAATTCCTTATGAACATGGGCGAATTCAACGAATCTTCAAAACGTTTGCGGAAAATTCTTGACCAAGACCCGAACAATGCTGACGCGCTTGCGCTGCTCGGCGAATATATGCTGATTAACGGCGAAGACACAAAAGCGTTGCATTGTTTTGAAAAGGCTGTAAAGCTTAAGCCTGAAACTATTAAATACCGCTTTGACGCTGCACGCCACCTTTATGAGCGCGGCAACTTTGAGGCAGCAGAGCTTCAGATGCGCTATTACCTTGCTTCTCTGCCGGATGACTGCGAAGCTTGGATTTATCTCGGCGTTATTTACAGCGAGCTTGCCGAGATTGAAAACGCCGTAAAAGTTTTCAAAAAAGCGCAGTCGCTCGACAAAGACAATCCTGCTCTTATGTCAGCTGTTACACGCCTGCACAAGCAGTTCCCTGAAGATGAAGCTGTAACGCAATTGTTCGAGAGCATTCTCAATGATGCAAGCGGCTCAAACACGAACCTCGACAACCTCGGCGAAGCGCTTGTTGCTTACGAAAATTCTGCGGAAGATTATGCAGAAAACGAAGACGTTGAAAAGAATCTTCAGCTTCTTGAAGAAGAAGAAGACGTTCTGCCGTTGTCTGACCTTGTTGAAAATGAAACGCAACAGATTGACGAGCAGCCTATTGACGCGCTTGAAACTGAAGAAGTTGAAGAAGACGTAGATTCAGAAGAATTCCCTGACGAGCTTATGCTCGGCAGCGACGGCCTTGACGCTCTTAGAAAAGACGAATATGAAAATGAGCCATCACCGATAGATTTTGATATTTCAGATGAAGACTTCAACAGCAATGAAGATGATTTTGATTCGCTCGTTCTTGGTTCTGGCGACGATGTGCCGATTGACAGCGATCCTTCTGATGAAGAAGATTCATACAATCCGTTTACGCCGAACGGCAATTCTGGCAGAAAACCGAATGACGTGATGGAAGCCGAAGAAGTGATGGAGCTTGGCGACGGCACGCCGAAGAACAACAATCAGCAGCCTTATCCGCCGCCACCACCTCCACCGCCATATTATTATCCGCCTCAGCCGCAGTATTATCCGCCGCAAAAGCCGGAGATGCCGCCTTTGCCGCCGCTGCCTAGCCTTGAAAGGAATAAGCCCGACCATGAAGCGGATAACCGCGCTCTTGATGCAATGCTCAATCAGGCGATTGACAGCAAATTTATGCGCCTTGCCGCAGATGCAGAGCCTGAAGTTGTTGATGAACCGCCGGCAGAAGAAGTTGAATCAGCCGGTGCAAAAAAGCGCCGCGAACTCCGTGCTGCCATCCGCGAAGCACTTGAAAAGCTCCGCGAAACAAGCATCGAAAGACGCTCGCCAGAAGAAACTTCGATTGCGGACATGTTCGCCTATATGCGCGGCTTGTGCAATTATCTGCCGCAGCCAAAAAAGACGCTGTTCCTTTCAAGCGAAGAGCGCGTAAAGCTTGAATATGTAATCAACAAGCTCAGAAGCAACCCTGGCCTTTTCAATGAAACTTCAGAAGTTGAAAGAGTCATTGAAGAAAAGAAAGATTCTGAAGAAAATGCTGAAAATAAAGAAGCAGAAGCTGAAAGTGCAGAAAAGCCTTCTACCGAAGAAATTAGCGACGCAATCATGTGCTTGCAGAACATGGCAGAAGACAATATGGAAGACAAAGACCTTGTTTCTGCGCTGAACGCCAAAGTGCGCCGCGTGCTTTCGCGCTGCGACACTGAAAAGCTCCAGCTGTAAAGCATAGGAGAAACGCCGGTTCTTTCCTAATCTTAGATTAGCAAACGCCGCCTTGGTTTTGCCGGGCGGCTTTTTTATGCTCAGATGGTCTCTTGAATTAGAAAATCTTTGATATGCACAATCTTGATTCCGTCTTCATTGCCGCAAACAGAAGAATCCATCGTGACAACATATTTCGGGTAATTATCGCGGATTAATTTTAGATTGTCCAATTCGCGGTCAGAATCTTCAGGTAATGTGCGGCAAACCTGAACATAGACTTTTTCATCTTGCCGGGTTGCTATAAAATCAATCTCTTTGTCTGCAAGCTTTCCTATAAAGACTGAATAACCGCGACGGCGAAGTTCAAGATAAACCAGATTTTCAAGAACTGAAGAAACTGCTTTTGGTGAATATCCCAGCTGGCTGTATTTTAAGCTGATGTCGGAAAGATAATATTTTTCCTGTGTTTTCAAAACTTCTTTGCCTTGAATATCATAGCGGTTGCAACGGTAAATAATAAACGCTTCTTCCAGCCACGCAAGATAATTGTAAATTGTCTCGATTGCTATTGAACGCTGCTGGGTTTTGAAAAAATCAAAAATCGTTTTTGCACTGAAATTTTTACCGAGGTTTTCCAGAACAAAGCGGACGACACGGTTAAACATTTCAAGATTTGAAATATTATGCCTTTTTGAAATATCGCGCGTAACGACTGTAGAAAAAATGCCGTCTACAATCTGATAGTTTTCTTCTTGAGTGTGGTTTGTTTTTGCCACAAACGGAAAACCGCCCGTTTTTAAGTACAAATCAAAATATTCATCGCTTGAAGCATCTTGCAAAGACGGAATATAAGTTTTCTTGAATTCTATAAATTCTGCAAATGAAAGCGTGTAAACTGGAATTAAGACAAAGCGGCCTGTAAGATAAGTAGAAATTTCTGAAGACAGCAGTTTTGAGTTAGAGCCGGTGACATAAATATCCACGTTTGAGCTTTCAAAAAGAGAATTGACACATTTTTCCCAAGAATCAACTTCCTGCACTTCGTCTAACAGAAGATAGATTTTTTGATTTTGGTCAGCGCGCTTGATTGCAGAAGATAAATCTTGATACATAGCGTTGCTGTCAAAATCATTGGAATAATCCATAGAAGAATAAAGCCGTTC
>LVBI01000018.1 GCA_001603145.1 Spirochaetales bacterium Spiro_07
TGCTGAAAAGCATATTGCTGATTGGGGCGACCTAAAAATTGAGCTATTTCCAGAATTAAAAGGTGAAGAACTTGCAGTTGATATAAAAATCACAAATATCTCTGGAAAAACATGCTATATTCAGAATGTCTTTTTAAAATTTGAATATTTTGATGAAAATTATCAGGAGTATCGGATTTGCAGTACACAAATGGATGTGGTAGATGAAAAAGGAATAAAATCACCATACATTGGTATACTTGGATTCATAGAAGCAAAAGGAAAATGGGAAAAAGGATATTTTACAAGACTAGGAAAAGGTAAATCTATTACTGGTCATATTACTAACTTATTTAATTCCTATCCAAGAGCGAAAGACTGTGAATATATAACAATTCAATATAATTATCAGTTGGGCAAATCCGAGCCTGTAACAGTTCAGCTTAGATAAGATTGCGAATATTTAGCAGCTTATGTACAAATCCCATTGTGCACCCGTTACAAGATTTGCGCCCTATAAGGTTGTACACTCGTTACCAGTTTTGCCCAATAAGATTCTATCTGTAGATTAAACAAATGCAAAACGCGCAATCTTGGCCGTTTTGCCCAATAAGACTAATTCCGTAGATTAGGCTATTGCAAAACGCTTAGTCTTCTTTTCCGTTCCAGCAATAAGTGCAAAGCTTGCACTGGTCAATGCCCACAGATTCAAGCATATCATCAAGACGGTGGAACGCCAGCGTTGTAAAGTGCAGCTGCTGGCGGATTGCTTCGAGCATTTCTTTGTAGTTCTGGCTGTCCGGGTCGGCGTAAGACTCAAGCACTTCGCGCGAAACATTGTCGCCTTCGCGCAGCTTGATTATGCGGCGCGTAATAAGGTCAAGCTCTGAACTTGAGCGCGAAAAATTCAAGTATTTGCAGCCGAACAAAAGCGGCGGACAAGCCGGGCGCACATGAACTTCGCTCGCGCCGCTCTGATACAGAAAATCTGTAGTTTCGCGCAGCTGTGTGCCGCGCACAATCGAATCATCAATAAGAAGCAGCTTCTTGCCGCGGATAAGTTCATGAACTGGAATAAGCTTCATGCGCGCAATAAGATTGCGCTGCTCTTGGTTCTGCGGCATGAACGAACGCGGCCAAGTTGGCGTATACTTGATGAAAGGCCGCGCAAAAGGCACGCCCGAAGCGTTTGCGTAACCGATGGCGTGTGCAATGCCAGAATCCGGCACACCCGCAACAATGTCAGGCTTAACCTCTTCGCGAGAAGCATCACGCTTTGCAAGCATCTCGCCGCAGCGGTAACGCATCTGCTCAACATTTACGCCTTCATAAGTTGCAGTCGGATAGCCGTAATAAATCCACAAGAACGTGCAGATTTTCATCTTGTCTTTCGGCGGCTGGCGCACTTCAACGCCGTTTTCCATGCTGATGAAAACAATTTCAGCAGGGCCAAGCTCTTTTGCATCTTCGTAGCCGAGGTTCACATAAGAAAAGCTTTCAGAAGCAATGCACCAGGCATCCTGCTTCTTGCCGATAAGCAGCGGAAGGCGGCCAAGCTTGTCGCGCGCCGCGTAGATGCCTTTCGGCGTCATCAGAAGAATCGTCATTGAGCCTTGCACAACGTCTTGCACGAATTTAATGCCCTCTTCTATAGAAGATTTCTGATTAATAAGCGAAGCCACAAGTTCGGTTGCGTTGATGCTGCCGCCGCTCATCTCAAGAAAGTGCGTTGCACCGGCTTCAAGCGTTTTCTTTACAAGCTCGTTCATGTTTGAAATCAAGCCTACTGTTGTAATTGCGTAGCTTCCCAAATGAGAATGAACAAGAAGCGGCTGCGGCTCGTTGTCTGAAATGCAGCCGATGCCCATGTTGCCGGTCATTTCTTCAACGTCTTTTTCAAATTTTGTGCGGAACGGTGAATTTTCGATATTGTGAATGGCGCGCTGAAAAGTGCCATTGTCAAATGTCGTCATTCCGCCGCGGCGTGTGCCAAGATGAGAATGATAATCGATTCCGAAAAACAAATCCAAAACGCAGCTCTGCTTTGAGACAACTCCAAATAATCCGCCCATGAAACCACTCCTATTTATTCAGCTTAAAAAGCTTATATATTTCAAACCGCTATAAAGTTCAGTATCAATTCCGCGCACAAAACAGCAAGCGAAGCGCACGCCGCAACAGTCAGCAGGCTCTTTTCAAACCACGCAAGCACAAGCGCCGTAATGCAGCCGGCAGCCGCAGCCAGAAAATTCGGCGTAGCATAAAAAATAGCCGGAAAAGTCATTGCGCCAAGAACAGCATACGGCACATAATACAAGAAAGATTTTACGAATACATTTTCAATCTTCTTTTTGAAAAGCACAAGAGGAACAACGCGAACCGCATAAGTTACGGCTGCCATCACAGCCACATATTTCAAAAAAAGCACTGTATCAGTCATCTTGAGCCTCTGCATTTTCTTTGGCTGCTTCGCTGGCGGCAGCTTCAGTTTCAGCTTTTTCAGTTACCGGCGCGGCAAAAGCAAAAAGCGCGCTTGAAACTATTGCGCAAATGATTATCACAAAGCCGCCGGTTATTCCTTTCAAAGCCGGAACAAACTTGAAAGCCGTGCTCATCAGCGAAGAAAGCACAACGACACCCGCCACTGCCCCGCTCTTTTTGGCCGGCGGAATGATTATGGCGATGAACATGCCGTAAATTGCTATGCCGAGCGCATTGGTCAAAACTTGCGGCAGAATGTTGCCCGCAAGCGCACCCAAAGCCGTGCCAACAGCCCAACCGACGTAAGGCATTGAAATAAGCCCGAACATGTACCAGCGGCTTACATTGCCTTTCTGGCCAGAAGCAACGGCAAAAACTTCATCAGTATTCATAAAGGCAATTACAAAACGGTCTAAGAATGTTACGCTTGAATCTAATTTTTGAGAAAGAGAAACTGACATGAGCGCATAACGCAAATTGATGACGAGCTGAGAAAGAGCCATTTCAACAAACGGAAGATGACCGGCTATAATGGGCACACCGGCAAGCTGCCCTGCCGAAGTGACGTTGACCATTGAAATGAGCACAGCCTGCCAGACTGCAAAACCTTGATTTATTGTGAAGATACCAAAAGCAAAAGATACAGACAAATATCCGAGGCAAATCGGAATACCGTGCCGCAGCCCTTGCAAAAAGTACGCTGAACGTTCCGCCCTTTTCATTACGGCGAGTATAGCATAAAGCATTTTTTTTGTCACAGGCTTTCAATGCGAAATGCGCATTTTGTTGAATAATTTGTTATTATTTTGAATGTGCTACGGTTTTTTGCGTTTTATTGAGCTTTTGTCGCTATTTTTCCTTGATGTTTATTTTTATTTTGGATAACATAAAAATCTAACAGTTAGGAACACACAAACATTAAGGAATTTTTTATGTTCAAAAACTCTGAAATCTTTGAAAGCGCACCGATTCCAAGAGCAGTGGCAAAGCTTGCGCTGCCTACAATGCTCACAATGCTTGTAAACGTGCTCTACAACATGGTAGACACATACTTCATCGGGCGTACCGGCGACCCGAATCAGGTTGCAGCGGTAAGCATTGCAACGCCGATTTTCCTTTTTCTTATGGCAGCCGGAAACATTTTTGGTGTGGGCGGCAGCGCATACATTTCACGCTCTCTCGGCGAAAAACAGTATGAGCGCGTAAAAAGCATCGCGTCTTTCTGCTGCTACGCCGGCATTTTTTCAGGTTTGCTTATAGGCGCAATCTTTATTATTTTTCATAAGCCGATTCTTACTGCATGCGGCGCAAGCAATAACACAATCGGTTTCGCTTCGGAATATCTCAAATGGATTTCGTTCGGCTCGCCGTTTGTGGTTTTGAGCTTTGCGTTCTCTAACATCGTCCGCGGCGAAGGCGCATCAAAGACCGCGATGTTCGGCCAGATGCTCGGCATGGTTGTCAACATGATTCTTGACCCGATTATGATTATCAGCATGAAGATGGGCGTTTCAGGCGCGGCCATCGCGACGATTATCGGCAACATCTGTACATGCGTCTTTTATCTTGTGTACATTCTTTCAAGCAAGCGCACCACGCTTTCTATAAACATTGCGGAATTCCGCATGAATCAGGGAATTTTCTCGAATGTTTTCGCAATCGGCACACCGGCTTCAATCAACAATGTGCTTATGAGCCTTTCAAACATACTTATGAACAAATTCCTCGCAGGTTACGGCGATATTCCGATTGCTTCGATGGGCATCGCCATGAAAGCAAATATGTTCGTTGTTTTCATGCAGATTGGTCTTGCTGTCGGCGTCTTGCCGCTCATCGGCTATAACTACGGCGCAAAGAACTACAAGCGCATGACATCAATCATAAAATTTTCTGCAATTGCAAATTTGTGCATCGGCACAACATTGACGATATTGTACTTCTGGCTTACTGCGCCTATCGTCAGGCTGTTTATCGATAATCAGGAAACAATCAGCTACGGAATTCAGATGGTGCGCGCTTTGCAGCTTTCAATGCCTGTAATCGGCATTCTTTTCATCTTGAGCAACGCGTTTCAGGCAATGGGCAAAAGCATTCCGTCTATGGTGCTTTCAATCAGCCGTCAGGGTTTCGTATTTTTCCCTACACTGATTCTTATGAACAAATTTATTGGTCTGAACGGCATTATCTATTCACAGCCGATTGCAGACATAATTTCAGTCTTTATTGCAATCGCAATGTTCATCGCAATCAAGCGTAATTTTTCTAAAGAAAAAGCATAATCTTTTTTGAAGCTGATTCACGGCATTGTGCACAAGCCATGCACAGTGCCGCCGAATCAGTATAAAAAAGCCGGAAACCTGCCTCTCATTAAATATCGTAAAAACAATTGCTAAAAAAATTTGACATTCAGCCAAAGCGTGTTATTCTGAATCTATGCCGATGATTACAACAAAAACGAACACGCATCATTCAATGTGCCTCATATTTAAAGACAGCGAACTGCTTGTAAAGGCGGAAAAGCCGGTCGAATTATCAGATGAAAAAGTTTTGCAGAAATGCTTTGAACAGAATTATGCAAAAGACTGGTTCACAGAGCCAGAAAAAGATTATACAACTGCCATTCTCGAAGAAGGCGCGCCTACTCCGGCAAAGCATAAGTGGATAAGGCTGCGCGAGCTGTTTGCAACGAACGACCCGGTTGCACCGACTGCGGCGCGTGCGCTTGCTTTGCTTAAGTGGCGGCGCACTGCACGTTTCTGCGGCTGCTGCGGCGGCCCGCTGCAAGACGATAAATATGAGACGGCGCGCGTCTGCCCTCTTTGCGGCAACGTCGTCTTTCCGCGCATTTCGCCTGCAATCATAATCCTCGTTTCAAAGGGCGACAAAATCTTGCTTGCACGCCACGCCACACGCAACACAGACTTGTACACTTGCCTTGCAGGCTTCATGGAGCACGGCGAAAACATCGAAGAATGTGCACGGCGCGAAGTCAAAGAAGAAACAGGCATTGAAATTGAAAATATCCGTTACTGCTCAAGCCAGGCTTGGCCTTATCCAGACCAGCTTATGATTGCGTTGCGCGCAGACTGGAAGAGCGGCGATTTAGTCTTGCAAGAAAGCGAAATCGACGACGCGAAGTGGTTCAGCAGAGACAATCTGCCGCCGATTCCGAAGCCCGGTTCAGTTGCGTACAAGCTTATAACCGGCGCGCTTTAAGCTTTTGCCTGTTCAGGCATCAGCGCACCACTGATAAAAAAAAGACTGTCTACAAAGTTTGTACAACATAGTACACTTTTCAGACAGCCTTTTTCAAAGCAACATACAACCGCTACTAGAATTTTCTAATCATCCTTACGACACGGAAACCTGTAATGCCGTTCCTTCCGTAGATGTTCAGCGAAAGACGCGCTGCTACACTGCAAAGAGAAGAGAAGCTGTACCAGCTTCCGCCTCTGATTGCGCGGTAATAAATGCCGGTGTTGATTTCTTCACCTTCCTCAATATGATCATCAGCGCGCAATACGAACGGATCCCAGCACCATTCCCAAACATTGCCGCTCATATCTTGAAGCCCTACTTCGTTCGGCTCTGTAAGGCCAGAAACATGCGTCTTAGACTTTGAGTTAGACGTAAACCAGACATAGTTCTTGAGTTTCTTGCCAGAAGCTGAATCAAATGTGTCTTGGCCAGCAAATTTTTTGGTGTAGCCAACAACGTTTACGCCCTCTTTGTTAAGGTCGCGCTTCATCACAGGGCCGCCCATTGCGCACCACATCCATTCTTGCTCGGTCGGCAGTCTGTAGCCGTCAGAATTCTGGTTCCATTCTACAGCTGTCCACTCTTCGTCATTGTTAATCGGAACTGGACCCCAGTCATCTGGGTTTGTGCTGCCCTTAATCTTATAAGCCGGTGTCAAGCCGTTCATAAGGCTGAGCTTGTTGCAGAATACGATTGCATCAAACCAGCTGACGTTCTGCACAGGGTTCCGCATGCGTTCATCTTCATTTGTATAAGTGCTCTTCGAGTCGTCGCTTGGGTCTACGCCCATAACAGCCGCGTATGTGCTTCTTGAAATTTCAGATGTGCTCACTTCAAGGTCATACGGAATGTCTTCAATCTGAAGCGCTTCAGCCGAGCGTATGTAGCGGCCAGCCGGAACAACCTTCGCATCGAACCTGAACCATTTCGCGTAAAGCGTAAGGTCGTTAGATGGAGTAATATCAACAGGCAGCTCTTCCTGCCGTTCGTAAATCACATCAAGCGTAGACAAAGCCGAATCAAGCGGCTGCTTCTTTCGCATTACAGAGTCTGCATTTGTTGAGTCTGTCGCAGAAATAGTTACAGCAGCCTTCTTGCGCTTCAAGGTGCGCTCAAACAGCTTGCGCGATTCAGCTGCCTGCATTCTGGCGGCAACCTCAACAGGTGTCTTGAAAGTCGGGTCAGCGTACCAGCCTGCAAAGCCGAAGCCCTCTTTTTTGGGCACAGGCAACGCTGTCTGCGGAGTTTCCACAGTGTATTCGCTTACATAAGAATCAGGCAGCTCGCCGCCATTTGTGCGGTAAACAATCGAATACGGAACCGGAATCCAATGCGCATAAGCTGTTGTGTCTTTCGTAATCCGGCTGTTCTCATAAAGACGGTGCTTGAACTCTTTGTCAGAGTACCAGCCGTCAAAAGTGTAGCAGTCGCGCTGTGTTTCAGGCAGAGCGCCAATCACAGGCGAAGAGCTGCTGATTGTGCGGCTTGCACAATCGCGGCCGCCCAAGCTGTCGAATGTTACTGTACATTTCCAGAGCGCATAGAAATTCTTGTCGCCGGTTGTGCCTTTGGCGATTGTGCCTGTCACTTTGCGCGTGCGGTTAGCATCAGCATACCAGCCCATAAACTGCCAGCCGTCGCGTACAGGGTTTTCAATCGTAAAAGTCGGCATTTCGCGATTATAAAGCGAAACTTTTACAGTTTCTTTTTCGCCTGTGCCGTAAAGATGCATAAAAATCTTATTGTCTTCCGGCCGGAACTGCGCGTAAAGCGTCTTGTTGCCGGTTGTGCCGGACTTTATAGATGAAAAGCTCTTTTCAGCCTTTGTGTCCTCTTTCCAGCCGGCAAAAACCCAACCGCTTTTCTTAGGCTCAGGCAAAGCAACAGTCTGCTCTATTGTATATGATTTATCGTCAAATAATTTGCTGCCGTCTTTATCAAGAAACTTGATTGAATAGCGTTCCGCCGTCCATTGAGCCGTAAAATTGAGATTTCTAGCCGTGTTCGGGGCTATTGAAGTTACAAGCTGATTAGAAGCAACTGCTTCGCGCCAGCCTGAAAATTTGTAGCCGTTACGCTTGGCAACAGGCAGCTCATAAGACTTATCTGAAATTACATAATCTTTGATGGCAGAAGCTTCGTCAACAAGAGAACCGCCGTCGCAGTTGAAGTTGATTTCGTAGACAACAGGCTGCCACTTAGCATAATAATATTTATCGCCGGTATTGCCCTTCTCAAGCTTGGCGACGGCAGCTGGCTGCTCTTCATCAGAAAGTTCGTACCAGCCGTCAAATGAAAAGCCGCGTTTGTAAGGCTTCGGGAATTGCACAATATCTTCGATTGTGTAGCTTAAAGTCTGTGGTTTTTCACTATCAGAGAAGAACGAAAGCTCATAAGTTTCTGGCTTCCACAAAGCTTTAAGTGTAAGTTCGCCAGTTGTATTCGGCGCAATGCTCAAAATTTTGTGTTTGGCGTTATCTTGCCAACCTGAAAAGCTGTAGCCTACACGTTCCGGCGTTTCAAGAGAATAGCTTTCTTCGCTTGTAAAATAGCTTGCAATCGGTTCAGCGCCTTCTGCAAAAGCACCGCCGTTCAAATCATAGTCAATTGCGTACTCAAGCGGCTGCCACGTTACAAGAATGTGCGCATCGCGCTCTTTGTCTTTGATAAAGCTGAAAAGGTGTGCTTCGCCTGTGCAAGGTTCATCCGTAACGGCAACATCAAGCACTTCGTAGCCACGGTGCGGCTTAAGCCTGATATGAACGCGCGCATCGTCGTCTTTTGAGATGCTCACGCTGCCGTGGATGCGGCTTCTTGGGTCTATATAAATTCCATCTAGAGAATTTTCAAAAGATGCGCTGATAACAACATCAGAGGCCGGCATTGTAAATTTAGAGCCAGAAATAACGCGGTTCTTGCCGTCAGCTGAATATTTAAGGCTGTTGCGCGTCAAGATTTTGCCTTCGTCAGCGTTTATTTCAAGAGAAATTTCCTGACCGGCATAAGCTTCAAAAACATTTGGAACGATAGTTCCGCCATGCAGCGAAGCAACAGCAAGAGTATATGATTTTGGTTGAGAAGCGGCTTCAATCATTCTGCGGGAAAGTTCCGTGCGGCGGCGCATTTCAGCTTCCCATGCAAGCCTCTGCGCTTCAAGACGCTTGGCTTCGAGTTCAGCCTTACGCTTATTGCATGAACGCACCAGAAGACACAAAATGATAATGATTACAATTCCGGCTGTAATAGCGATTTTTTTGACTTTTTTCTTGTCCATTTTGCTCTACCCTCTTCTCCCTTAAAAGCTGAAAAGCTTCTTGCTATAGCAATTCAGCCTTGAACATAGATACTTTTTTTTGAAAAATTTTTCAGTTTCCGTTTTAAAACATGAAAAAATCCGAATTTCTTGCTTATCATTTATTATCGGCAAAAGTGCAAAATTTGGGCACTGCCTATCGACAATAAATCATGAAAAAATAATAGTTCTAATTGTAAAATCGCCACATAATTTAACAAATTTTACATAAAAAAAAGGAAGAAACGGCAAAGCAGCCATTCCTTCCTTTTGATGTTCAAACTTTGATGTTACACTTTTTAGAAACCCAGCATTGCAGAAAAACAGCAACTTCTGCAATGCTGGTCTGGCTGCCTTTACAGCTTGTCAAAAAATCCTTTTGCCTTCAAAAGCTCTGCATTGAGAATGCCGCCGAGAGCTGCACCACGCTTTGTGTTGTGGCTCAACGCAACAAACCTGATGTCGAACACAGGGCATTTGCGGAGTCTGCCGACTGAAACAGCCATGCCTTTATCAGCTTCACGGTCGCGGCGCGGCTGCGGTCTGTTCTGCTCGTGGCGCACGATAATCGGATGTTCCGGCGCATTCGGCAGGTTAAGCTCCTGCGGCACGCCGCGGAAGCTTGTCCATACGCGCTCAATCTCTTCGAGGCTCGGCTTCTTGTCTTCAGGCAAATCAAATTCAAGAGAAACACAAGCCGTGTGGCCGTCAATTACAGGCACGCGGTTGCAGTGCGCCGCAACAAGCGGGCCGGCAGCGTTTTCGATTTTGCCGTTCTTGACCGTGCCAAGAATCTTGAGACATTCTTTTTCAGTCTTTTCTTCTTCGCCGCCGATATACGGAACAACGTTGTCAATCATGTCAAAAGATGAAACGCCAGGGTAGCCCGCGCCAGAAACAGCCTGCATCGTCGTTACAATCATGCGCTTAACAGGGTAGCCTGCCTGCTGCAATGCGAAAATCGGTGCCATATAAGACTGAAGCGAACAGTTAGGCTTTACGGCGATAAAGCCCTTATCCCAGCCGTGATGCTTCTGCTGCTCAGCGATAATGTCCGTATGCTGCGGATTGATTTCAGGAATCAGCATCGGCACATCGTCTGTCCAGCGGTTTGCGCTTGCGTTAGAAACTACCGGAATTTCGGCTTCTGCATAAGCAGCTTCAAGCGCCTTGATTGTGTCTTTGTCCATTTCGAGCGCGCTGAAAACGAATTTGCACTTGCCTTTTGCGGCAGAAACATCGTTTGCATCCTGCACGATTAAGTCTGCTACACCGGCCGGAATGTTCGCACCGATAAGCCAGCGGTTCTCTACAGCTTCTTTATAAGCTTTGCCAGCAGAGCGCGGACTTGCCGCAACATAAGTAACTTCAAACCACGGGTGGTTCTCAAGATTTGCGATATAGCGCTGGCCTACCATGCCCGTCGCACCCAAAACTCCAACAGCTATTTTATTGCTCATTATAATTCTCCTATAAAGCCATGCACAACAAACCGAAAAGCGGCAAGTTTGCAGGCGAAACTACAAGTTGCACTCTTTGAGCGCAGCCTCGATTATCTTCTTTGCATTGTCGTTGACTTCAACCAACGGCAGTCTTACGCCGCCAGCCGGAACATTCCGCAAATTCATGGCATATTTGATTGACGTCGGGTTGCCGTCAACAAATGCAGCCTTGAAAATCGGCAGAAGCCTGTAATGAAGCTCGCGCGCGGTTTTCATGTCGCCGTCAAGCGCTGCCATTGTCATCTTAGTGACAAGCTCTGGCGCAAGGTTAGACACAACCGAGAACACGCCGTCTGCACCGGCAGCCACAATCGGCAGCGTCAGCGCATCATCGCCGCACATAACTGAAAAATCAGGCTTCTTGCGGCTGATTCTGTCGATAACTTCCATCATCTGGCTTATGCTGCCCGAAGCTTCTTTTACACCGGCAATGTTCGGAAGATCGGCAATTCTGCAAAGCAAGTCTGTCGAAATGTTCTTTCCAGTTCTTCCGGCAATATTATAAACGATGATAGGAATGCCGACTTTTGAGACAGCCTCAAAATGACGGTAAATGCCTTCATCAGACGGTTTATTATAGTAAGGTGTAACTACCAAAGCATAGTCTGCACCCATTTTTTTAGCGCGCTCAACATAAAAAACTGCATCTTTAGTGCAGTTTGAACCCGCACCGATAACAACAGGAACTTTGCGGCCTGTCTTTTTAGTGTATTCGCGGGTTTCGGTCATAATGATTTCGATGAGCTTTACTTCTTCTTCGTGCTCATCTAAAGTCGGTGTTTCTCCGGTAGTTCCAAGTGCAAGCAGACCGGTAATTCCACCTTCAAGCTGAAGCTTTACAAGTTTGCGCCAGCCTTCAAAGTCAATGGAACCATCACTAAACATAGGAGTTACCAAAGCAGTAAATGCACCACGCAACTTTGACATGATATGCCTCCAAAATATCTAAAAAGCCTCTCCAACAAGAGGCTTCAGTCTAATACGGAAATCTCTAAAACCAGCAGTGTCTGAATACGATTCAGAAACTGCAAGTTTATGCAGATTATTGCATTTTTATGCAATAATTACAAGTATATGCAGCTGAAATTTGCGTTTTCTTGTAAAAGGAATTTACAATAGCTTGCAAAATTTTTTTAACCTGCCTTTACTTCAGCCCAGCTGGTTCATCTTTGGGATATGTTTTGACTGCATTATGCCGTATGCAAATTCAAATTTGCCACCATACAGGTGCAAGGAGAGTATGCAAGCTAATGCCACACAGCCTGAATGCCGAATATTGGAATTCATTGCAAATCTTAATAGATTTTGTTATTGCCGGGTCTCGGTATGAATAAAAAATCAGCATTAAACCTGATTTTTTTTATTCTTAATTTCATGCCCGGTCATAAGCGGTCGATTTCTTCTTAAGGAAGTAACCTCGATACAGACTCTCTGCGCGGCTTTAAGCGGCGCAGGAGCAGGAATTCTCCGCACGAATCAAAAAATGTCAGATTTTAAACTGTGAAATGACTTCATGAATTTTCACTACCGAATTTTTATTATTATCAGCTGATTTATTTACGAGCAACATTGTTTTCTGCATATTTTTTATAGCAGCCAGACCTTCGGTTACCGCAGTAGCTGTAGAATTTGAAGCATTAATAACAGTCTGCATGAATTTTCTCAAATGCTCAGAACTTTCTGTACCTTCTTCCGCAAGATTTTTTAGAGACTGTATCGCATTCACAACTTCCGAAGCAGATTTTTGCGTTTCATAAGCACCATTTTTCTGTTCTTCCATCGCATTAGAAATAACAGTTACAAGCTGAACATTTGCATTTACGTTACTGTTTATTCCTTTAAATGCTTCTCCGGCAGAAGTTATTGCATCGACACCGGCTGACGTTTTTTCCTTCATTTCATGAATTTTCAGCTGGATATCATTTGCACTTTTTGCAGCCATCTCTGCAAGAGAACGGACTTCACTTGCAACTACAGCAAAACCTTTACCGTATTCACCTGCATGAGCAGCTTCTATTGCTGCATTCATAGAAAGGAGATTCGTTTTTGATACGATATTTTGAATTTCAACAAGCAGATCCCGGACATTTTCTGAAACAATTTGAATTTCATTCATTGCTTCTATTGCATTTTTTACAGCCTTACCACCTACTATACTTCTATTTGCTAAAGCCTCTGAAACATCCTGTGCTTTTTTCGCAGTATCAGCTACATTCGAAATATTAGCAGATATTTCCGTAACAGAAGATGAAATATTCTGAATTGCATCAGACTGCTGAACAATATGCATTTTTATATTTTCGATACTATCAGATAACATATTGATGTTATCATCTGCCCGGGCAACAAGTTCATTCTGTTTTTTACTGTTATCGTCAATTTTTCCAAGTGAAGTGTCCATTTTAGTCAGGGCATCAGCAGCAGAATGAGACGAATCTAAAATAGAAGAAGCAGCCTCATTTATTTCGTTGGAATTATCTTTCAGTTTTGAAATCATTGCAGAGAGTTTTGCTATAAGAGTATTTGCAGAAGACGTAAGTGCTCCAAAATCATCTGTCAGACCGATGTTTATACGCCTTGAAAGATCTCCTTCAACGGCAATTTCGTTTATGTGAAAAGCATTTCGTTTTATTCGCTTAGAAAGCCCTATTATAATCTTTAAAAAAGGATAAGAAACAAGAGCAAGAGAAATCAAGAGACAAGACAGCCCGCGTCTCATAAAAACAGTAACAAAATCACCCCTAAATTTTCCCATTTGCAAATCATTGAAAATTCCATAAGGAACCGTAAACATATTCATTCCGACAAAATAAACAGAAATGAAAAATATAAGAGAAATAGAAACAGAAATACTACGAGTCCTGGAATTTTTAAATATCGTCAGCATTTTAAGTTTGTCATTTTTTGCTAAAATCATCTGATCCAATGCCGTTATAACGGAAATTGTAGCTAGTCCACCAAAACCTACTGCTTGGGCAAGAATCAAGATAATTCGACTAATATTAAAGTCCCATGTTTGCGACAAAAGATTCAATATCACTACAGCAAGCTGTCCTATAAAAGCACCAATAAAATCAGCATATATAACGAATCTTATAAGACGTTTATAGCTTGAAAGGCAGATTTTAACTTCTTCTTCTGTAGCACTTCTGTTTTCTTTGTTTAATCTTCTCAAAATCTCATCAAATGGACGGGAAACAAAATAGGCGAGAACATTTATAATTACAACAAGTACCGTACTTACAGCTAAATTGGACATAAGAGAAACTAAATGCCACATTGTATTTCCTTCATTCCAGATAAACACAAGGGCAAACCACCTCAATATTATCACGCATAAATACGTAATTAATGAAAAAATAGTAACAAAACTTGCAAAAATACTCATGTTCATAGCATAAGGCATATTTTCATATTTTGCAATGCTTTAATATATATATTTTTATTATTTTTATATTTATCATATAATTTATTTTTATATTATTTTTTATTTTATTAATACAAATAATATAACACTTTATCATCACATTATAGAAAGAAGAACAGACATAAGGGCATCTCTAAAAACTGAAATTTTTAGATATGCTCATAAAAAAGCTTGAAAAAAAATAATTTTCATCAAATCTTGTCTTATACAAGTATTAAAGAAAATTTAGAAAAGAATGAACGAACCTCATGCAGAGCGTTCTGAATATAATTACAGCAGATAATGAACAAAACTCTGCGGCTATCGTAGAATCCTGCACTTATTATTCACTTTTTGAATTTTGTTATAAAACAAGAATTTATTATTCTTTTCAGCAGCCAGATTAAGCTGTATGAAAATTTGCCTATTACTGATTTAATGATCCTTGTCAGAAAGTTCCTGTACTTTTGATTCCTCTAGCTGATCATATGCAGGCGGCTGCATTATGGCGCGTGCAAGTTCAGACTGATACTGCACAGGTTTTGAAGCCATGCTTGTTCGGGCAGACTGCGTATTAAAAGCAGCGGCCCTATCAGCTTCGCTCTGAACCGCCTGAGCCGCACCGCCAGACATGGCAGCTGTTTCCCAAGCGGCACAGGCTGAATATGGGTTCTTGTTTGAAGGCTCGGCAGTTTCTGCACCGCCGCTCCACGAGCCAATCAAGCAAAGCACAAGCGTTATAATCAGCACGCCGCCAGACCAGATTCCAAGAGCGGCAAGGCAAGGCCACAGCGGCAGCTTGACAAACTTATGCAGCAGAAACAACACAAATGCAAGAACCGCCCATTCAAGGTTGAGAACAAGATTGAGCACAAAGCTTATAATAAAACTGCCTGTAAATCTGAATTTCTGCATTGTTTTCAGCCCCTTTGCTATGCTATTGCTGCGCGGACAACATCAGCTTTAAGAAAGGCACGAGCTTTTAGAAGGCTCTTCCGGATGAGCCGTAACAAAGCCGCATCTTGCTTCGCGGTTAAGCTCGCTAAGCTCTTTCTTGCCGTCTATGTAAAGCTGATAGTCTATTCCGGCTGATTCAGAGCCGCAACCAGCACAATCCATGTCTTCAAGTGCGGCGCGCACAATTTCTTCGCGCTCTTCTTTTGTCGTGTCTTTTATCAAAATGCTCATGCCAATATAATAGAAGAAACTCCCTATATCTGCAACACTTTCAAAATCATAATATGAAAAGACACGGAAACCAAAACGTGAAAAGCAAAGGACATTCAAATGAAAAAGCAAGCATTCAATCCGTACCTTCCTTCTTGGGAATATATTCCGGACGGAGAGCCGCATGTCTTTGACGGCAGAATCTATGTTTTCGGCTCGCACGACATTTTTAACGGCTGGGTTTTCTGCCTGGGCGATTACATCTGCTATTCTGCGTCTGTTGACGACTTGAGCGACTGGCGCTATGAGGGCGTTATCTACCCAAAAACAGCTGACCCTCTCAACAAAGACGGCAAAATGTGCCTTTACGCCCCGGACGTAACGCAAGGCCCTGACGGCAGATACTACCTCTATTATGCGCTCGACAAAGTGAGCGTCATTTCTGTTGCGGTTTCAGACACTCCGGCAGGCAAATACGAATTCTATGGTTATGTTCATTATAAAGACGGAACAAGGCTCGGCGAGCGCAAAGGCGATGAACCGCAGTTTGACCCGGGCGTGATTACCGAAGGCAACAAGACTTATCTTTACACAGGCTTTTGCGGCAGGGGCGATAAAAGCCGCCACGGCTCAATGTGCACCACGCTCGGCAGCGACATGCTGACAATTGAAGAAGAGCCTGTTTTTGTTGTGCCCGGCATTGAATATGCGAAAGGCACTTCATTTGAAGGTCATTCATTCTTTGAAGCGTCTTCAATCAGAAAAATCGGCGACGTTTATTACTTCATCTATTCATGCGAGTCTATGCGCGAGCTTTGCTACGCAACTTCAAAGAACCCGCGCAAAGATTTTGTCTACGGCGGCGTGCTAGTTTCTAACGAAGGCGGCAACAATCACGGCAGCATTGTCAAGATAAAAGACAGCTGGTACGTTTTCTATCACCGACAGACAAACGGAAATTGGTACAGCCGTCAGGGCTGCGCCGAAAAGATTGAGATTATGCCAGACGGTTCAATTCCGCAAGTTGAGATGACTTCATGCGGCCTGAACGGCGCGCCGCTTAAAGGCAAGGGCGAATATTCGGCGCACATTGCATGCAGCCTTTATAATAGAAAAGAAAACAACTTTTTTGTGCCCGGCAGCTATCCGCGCCTTACGCAAGACGGCAAAGACGGCGATGAAATTGAAGGCCACATCGAAAACATAAGAGGCGGCGATACAATCGGCTTCAAATACTTTGACTTCAAAGACACAAAGAAGATTACGATTATCACGCGCGGCTATTGCAGTGGCACTTTTGAGGTTAGAACCGCACTTGACGCGCCCGCTCTTGCCAAAATCAAGGTTGAATTCACAAACAACTGGGAAAAATTCTCAAGCCCGGTAGACCTTTCGTGCGGCAAAGCACCGCTCTACCTCACTTATTGCGGCAACGACGTAGCCATGCTCAAAGGCATAATCTTAGAGTAGGCTTTTAAGCTGAGAGAAGCTCACTACACCTGCTCAACGGTGACGCGGTTCTTGCCGCTCTTTTTGGAAATGTACATACACTTGTCGGCGGTGTTGATGAGCTTTGAGATTTTGGTGTGCGCCATGTCTTCGGTTATGCAAACACCGATGCTCAGCGTTATCTTTATTTCGCGGCCGTCGTGGGTAACGATGCTGTTCTCAATGGTTTGCCTTATCAGCTCGGCAAGCTGCACAGGGTCTGTGCCGTCATAGATGAATGCGTTGAACTCTTCGCCGCCCCAACGGCAATACAACGATGATTCGCCGAAAACAGCGATAAGTTTGGCCGCCACGTTTTTCAGCACAAGGTCGCCGGCAGCATGGCCGTAAACATCGTTGACCTGCTTGAAATAGTCCAAATCCATCATGATTACGGCAACTGTCTTCTTTTCAGGCTTCTTGTAAAGCTCGTCAAGCTTTTTATTGAAGCCATATCTGTTATAAATACCGGTCAGCTCATCATGTTCCGCCGCCCTGTTCGCAATGCGTAGTTCTTCCTGCTGTTTAAGCTCTGCCTTCTTAAGTTCGTCAATAATGCGCGTCAAAAGCAGCGCCTCAACAACGTTGCCGTCATCATCATGCTTATAAGGCACAATAAGGAAATTCTGCCAGCCGTTAGACTTTGAAAGCAAATCGTCAGACAAAACGCCCTGACGCTTAAGCCGGTCTGGCAGCGTGTCAATGTTGAGAAACTTCTGATGCTCGTGCAGCATCTCAATGTCCAAGTCTGTGTCGCACCAAGTATTCCAAACCTGGCGCAGCGGCTGAACAGTTGACGAAGATTCAACACCGGAATTAAGCATTTCAAGAGAGTTGTTCTTAAAATCCATAAGATACATCGAATAGAAAATGCGCTCAATGCTGCCCAAGAACGAAACACGCTCTTGAATTGCAACTTCTTTTTCAATCTGATTGCGCTTTTCTTCGGTTACGTCTTGAACGCAAAGCGTTATTGACTTGATTTTGCCTGTTTCTGAACGGGCTGAAACGATTATAAAGCCGCGCAACCACTTGCCGTGCGGTTCCTGATATTCGATTGAAACAACATTCCTGTCTTTCATGCGCTCGTCAAGCTTAGAAAAATCAAACCAGCTGCGGACTGTTTCCTGTGCAGGTTCATCAAGCGTTCTAATCCAAGCTTGCATCGTTTCTTCAAAATTTTCGCTTTGAAGCGACGCAAGGTAGTCTGAATTCTTAAAGACAGTGTACTTTTTCGTTTCAAGGTCAACGCTGCAACACTGAATATAAAGAGCCGAAAGCGAGCGCGTTATCTGATAGGCGTTTTCAAGCTTTATAAAATTGGCGCGCTCTTTCTGGCGCTGCTCGTCAAGGCTTTCCGTAAAGAATGTGAGCGACTTTATATGATTATCATGCGATTTTTCAGAAGCTATAAGCGTGCCCTTAAGATGCCGCCCCGTTTCGTTGACAAATTCCACGCTCACAAAGTCTTTATCCTTTAAGCGCTCGTCTATCGTAGAAAAATCCATAAATTCGCGCATAATCTGGCGCGAATTGTCAGGCAGCTTGTCAATCCACCGGCTGACAACAAGGCCGATGTCTTCTGTGCCGTCAAGCAAATCAAGCGAATTGTCGTTTTTCAGCGTGAAACAGGCGTGCTGCTCAAAATCAAAATTGAAGCATGAATAATAAGCGTTTGTAAGCGATTTTGTAATTTTATAAGCCTGCGAAAGAGACTCTGCATGGCGCAGCTCTCGCCGCTTGATGTCGTCGATGCACCTTATAAGAAACAGCGCCTCTGTTACAAGCCCCGCTTCGTTGCGCACATAAGGCACAATAAGCACGTTGCCCCAGCCGTTCGTGATTGTAAGCACATCGTCAGATAAGCTGCCATGCTCGGTCAGCCGCTTCTGCATCGTGTTGAAATTCAAGAATTCCTTGTTTGTTTCATAAGATTCAGGCGTAAAGTCTTTTGCGCACCAAGATTCCCATACATGTTTCAGCGGAAGCTCCGGGTTGTTTACGCCGTTCTTGCCGTTGAGCACCGTGAATGTATCGTTCGTAAAATCGCCGCGGTACATCGAAAGATAGATGTCTGCAATGCTTTTAATAAACGCAAGCTGGTTTTCAAGATATTTCTGATTTTCAAGCTCTGAAAGCCGCTCGTTGTTTATGTCCTGCGACACAAAAGTAACAGAAGACACCTCGTTTCTAAAGTTTCTTGAACAGACAACAAGCTGACCTCTGTGCCAGTTGCCTTCAGCATCAAGATATTCAGCTGTGTCTATGTCTTTGAACTTCATGCGCTCGTTCAGCGTGGAAAAATCAAAGAACATTGCAAGCTTTTCGGCAGACTCTTTCGGAATGACCGCAAGCCGCCGCGCAACAAAGTTCTTTATGCCGGCACCTTCCGAAAGGCCGCTGTCAGTATAATCTTTGCGCATCGAATATGTGTCATGCTCAATGTCAAACGAACAGACCTGCTTATAAGCGTTCATCAAAGACTTTGTAAGCTGATAAGACTTAGAAATCTGCGTCATCATTTCCCTTTCGGTTATGTCAAGCAAGCTTCTAAGCACCGTTTCTGAGCCGTCTGAATTTTCTATAAGCTGAAGTGTGCCGTAGCAATAAATTACGTCAGGCGAATTGTAATGGCGGATTCTGTATTTGCAGTCCTTAACTTCGCCGGGATTGAGCGTTTCGACAGCTTCTTTGATTATGTGCTTGTCTTCTTCTACCGTGGTGTTTGCAACGCCATACGGAAAATCATTCTGCATCTGCGCAACAGACTCGTAGCCGAGAATATCAAGCGCGGCTTTGTTTGCAAAAACAATTTCGTAAGTATCTTTTTTATATTGAAGAATTCCGCAAGAGATTGAAGAAAGCAGGTTGCGCATGTTTTTCTGGGCTTGCTCTTCAGCGGCAAGCTTCTGATATTTTATCAAAAGCTTTGCAGATTCAGACGTATCGTGAATGACAACGTTTGCAAGAATGTGGCCGTCGCTCAAGCGCCTCGAAAGCAGAATCATCTTTCGCCTGTACGAATCGTATGGCTTGATTTTGAAATCAATCTGAATGTTCTTTTCGCCGTTTTCAAAAGCTTTTTGAAGCCCCGCCGCAGACTGAAGCAAAAGCCCCTGCTTGACTTCATGCACTATGTCATATTTTACGTTCCATATCGTAAGATAATCATCATAGCACATCGGAAAACTAAGGTTCGCTGTAAGCGTATATTCAGGGGCATTAAATATAGGCGCACGGTAAATCATGTTGTCAGTTATGTCAGCCTGATAGCTGCAAACTGCTTCAGAAAGCACCGCATCGCGGTATTGGTTACGCTCTTCTTCGATTTCATATTTGATTGAAGAAATGTCTGTGCAAGAAACAAGAATAAAGTTCTGGCCGCCGCGGCTCAAAGGAGAAGCATTGACGAATACAGTCATGCCGTCTGGGCGGTGTATCTGGCTGAATTTGCGCTCGCCTGTCTGCAGAAGCTTTAAGACAGGACAATTCTGGCACGGTGAATCTTTATCCATAAAGACTTCATGGCAAGTCATGCCGACCGGCGAAGTATCCGGGTAATATTCGCGGACAGCTTTGTTTATATAAACGATTGTAAATGTCTCTGGATTAATAGCATAGATGAATTCAGCCTGCAAATCAAAAGCGGCAAAATAACCGTCTGAAAAATTTTCATTTTGGCGTTTGTTCTTGCTGTTTCTCATCAATAAACCAAACCTTATGCGATTATGGTTTATTATAACCCCTTTATGCGAAAACTCAAAGTTTTTTGTGGCACAACGTCCTTGCTTGTCAGCAATTACGGGCATTATTGCACCGGAGGTTCGGCACACCGCTGTTTTTTGGCGGCGCTTAAAGAGGCAGAAGCTTCGCTGAAAAAGTCGGGCACACACTTCATTTCGGGCATGTACTTTGCAAAGCCAATGCTGACAGAAACGTTCCAATCGCGGCCGTTCGCGCTGTTGCGGCGCGCCATGTTCCGCTTTATTCCTTCGTTTATAATCAGAATCTGCTCTTCTGTTGAAATTTCGCCTGTAATAACGAACTCATCGCCGCCGTAGCGCGAAATCAAAAAATTTCTGGGCACTGTCTCTTTGAGCGTCTGCGTAACTTGAATCAGCGCCTCGTCGCCCTGGTTGTGGCCGTAAGTTTCGTTTATCTTTTTAAGACCGTCAATGTCCATAAGAATCATGTACAAAGATTCGGCGTGGTTGCTCATTTTGTTTGAAAGGTACTGAACAAGCTGAATCCTGTTGGTGATGCCGGTGAGCGGGTCTCGCGAAATCAGCTTTGACTGATGAAGCTGATAAAGCAGTACGGCGCAAACAGCTGAACCCGCGCAGATGAGCGGAACAGGCACTTTGATAAGCACCTGAAGCAGCGCGCACAGCAAAGAAATTGCGGCGCAAACTGCAATCATTGAGTATTCGTCTTTTTTTATGTAGCTGCACTTGTTGAGCGACTTTATGTGCGCGCGGAAGCCTGAAACACTTATGTAGCCGTAATCAATTACAAGCGGCAGCCACAGCACAGAACCGGGCATCAACAGGCTGCTGCCCCACGGCAAAAAAGCGGTGCAAAGCAGAAATAGTTCGCGCACGGCAAACGGCAGCATAGCCAGAATCAGCCGCTTCTTGCTCAAGATTTCCGCCGAGAACTGGTACTCTGCAAAAACAAACCAGCTGAACGCGCCCAAGCCTGTGCACAAGAAATAAAGCTGCTTTGCGGTCATAAGATAGCCATATTCCGCGCCGCACCGCACCGCAAGGTTGAACAGAAGCCCGAATACGAAAGATAAATCCATAAACGCAAAGCAAATAATGAAAAGCCTCATGCTTATAGATTTGTCTATATCTTTTATGGCAAAGACAATTTCAAGAGTTACAATGATTATGCAGATTAAATAAACTTCAGCGAATAAGATGCTTTCCATAGCTTATTCTACAACAGATTTAGCAAATCTGCATCTTTTCGCATCAGCATAATCTACAGATAGAGTTCAATCGGCGAAAAGCGCCGCTTTTGCGGAGCAAAACCGGCAGCATGTGCACATCGCCGCGCCCTTCGCATTTGTACATTCTCTCCAAACAATCACCCATTGTGCATCCGTTACAAGTTTTGCAGAGCAAAACTTGCAGCGGTGCGCTTGATTAAGTCCTTACTTTGAATTAAGCTTATGCGCACCCGGCAATCTTTGCGCGTTTATACTTTCAAGTGCAGAACGGCAAAAATGTGGACGCCCGCTACTTGAGGTGCAGTGAAGAAAAGATGAAGAGAAAGTTAATTATTGCATTTTTACTTACAAACATAGGCTTGCTATTTGCTCAAAATCAAAATGGAAAAATTGTATTCAAGAATGAACTCGCACAAATAATACAAACAAATGATTCTATAAAAATTTCTAATAATTGTTTTGATGATAAATCACGTCGTCTTATAAAAAAAGAAATAGAACTAAACATTGAAAATATAAAACAGGATGAGAATAAATATCAATATTTTGATGTTTCTGGTGACAAA
This sequence comes from Spirochaetales bacterium Spiro_07, assembly GCA_001603145.1. Classification (GTDB taxonomy): domain Bacteria; phylum Spirochaetota; class Spirochaetia; order Treponematales; family Treponemataceae; genus UBA1240. The sequence continues at coordinate 22,094 of LVBI01000018.1, forward strand.
TTATATCTTCTGCGAAGCAATAATATTTGTTGGACTTATTCAGAAAATAATAAAAATCCATTTTCTATTATGCAAATAACCAGAGTGTCTGATTTTAAAAATATTCTAGAAAAATACAAAAAAAATAATTCTGAAAGAGAATGGGAATATGAATATATTACAAATTTCAAAATTAAAGAAATAAAAGCTTCTTCATATTATGTAGAAAATAATACAACCGAATATGTAAGTTCATATCTTCAATATTTGAAAAAAGAAGATTATGAAAATTTTTATTTGTATAGCAAATCTCCCTGGGTGCCTGGCAAAAAAAGAAATTCATCAGGTATAGGAGAATATCTAGAAATAACATTTAATGAACCTTCTGATAATCTTGTAGTTTTGAATGGATATGTAGATTTAGAAAAACGGCATTTATATAAATTTAATAATCGTGTAAAAACAGCAGTAATAACGTCACTGGATAAAGAGCATCCTTTTGAATTCGAATATGATTTTGAAGATTATGTTCATTTTTCAGAAATAAACTTTCCAAAAGCTGTAAATAAAGTGCGTTTTACAATAAAAGAAGTTTATAAAGGTGAAAAGTGGAATGATACTTGTATACAGGCAGTAATTACGAATAGAACTGAATAGAAAGAAATAGCAGCACATAACAAAGATTCTTAGCCGCCGCAAAATGCGGAAGCCTGCCCAGACGAAAAAACAGCAAACCACAAAATGCGGAAACCCGCCCGGCAATGACATGTTTAACGAACTTTCCCGCGAAGCACAACCTTAAACGTAGATAAATCTGGGGTTTTTAGGGGCAAATTTTTTAACGTTAAAAAATTTGCCCTAAACGTTGCTGGGAAAAAGAGGGGTTTTAGGGGAGAAAAGAACCCGCTTGCGAGTAGAGGTTCTTGTCTCCCCTAAATCTCTTAGATCATAAAATTATGCTTCATCGGGCCTGAGCCTTTGCCGAGATTCAGCATGGCGGCTAAGGCTTCTGAAATATAGTCTTTGGCGTTTTTCACGCTCTGTTCAAGGTTGCAGCCCTTCGCAAGGTTTGCGGCGATTGCGCTTGAAAGAGTGCAGCCTGTGCCGTGCGTGTTCGGGTTGTCAATTCTCTTACCGTTGAACCACTTCGATTTTCCGCTTTTCTCAAAAAGAAAGTCGTTCGCATCGTTCATGTTGTGGCCGCCCTTCAAAAGCACGCTGCAACCATAATTTTCGGCAATCAGCTTTGCGGCGTTTTCCATGTCTTCAGGCGTTTCAATCTTCATGCCGGCAAGAATTTCAGCTTCCGGAATATTCGGCGTTACAACGGCAGCAAGCGGCAGCAACTTTTCTTTGAGCGTCTCAACTGCTTCATCAGAGATGAGCTTCGCGCCGCTTGTTGCAACCATAACCGGGTCAACCACGATGTTTTCAGCCTTATAATGCACAAGCCGCTCAGCGATGGCGTTTATCAAATTAATAGAAGAAACCATGCCGATTTTTACAGCGTCAGGGCGGATGTCGTCAAACACGCTTGAAATCTGCATCGCAAGAAATTCCGGCGTAACCTCAAAAATGCCTTGCACGCCGGTCGTGTTCTGCGCCGTCAACGCGGTAATTGCGCTCATGGCGTAAACACCGTTGCAGGTCATCGTCTTTATATCAGCCTGAATTCCGGCCCCGCCAGAAGAATCGCTTCCGGCAATAGTCAATGCTGTTTTCATTTTTCACACCTCATTAAGTTGAAAGTCAATTATATTGCTCACATAGCAGTCTGCGGCAGCTTTTATTGCCGCCACGTCGGGCTGATAGCTGTCTGCAACGGCGCAGACATGAAAACCCGCGTTTTTCGCCGTTTTTATGGCAAAAAGCGAATCTTCAAAAACCCAGACTTCGTCTTTCGGAAGATTCAGCTTTACAAGAGCCTTTTCGTAAACTTCGGCGCTTTCGTCTTTGCCCTGCACGCAGTCGTTGCAAGACTCAAAGCAGACAAACTCAAAATTGCAGAGCCGCTTGAGTGCAGCTTCTGCAATGTGCGCCGGCGAAGAAGTTGCAACCGCCGCCTTTATGTGATGTTTCTCAAGCAGATTTAAAAATTCCGCTACGGAATTTTTAAGCTGCACCTCTTCTTTATAGAACTTCTCGATTGTGCGGTCAATTCCTTCAAGCACCTGCTCTATTGTAAGCGCAAGCTGAAATTTTTCAATAAAAAAAGCGGCGCTTTCCCTTAGCGAAAAAGTCTCAATCTGCTTGAACAAATCTTTGTCAGCCTTTATGCCGAGGCTTGCAAGATACTTTTCGGGCACAGTCTGCCAAAAGCCAAGCGAATCAAGCAGCGTGCCGTCCATGTCGAAAATTATGCCAGAAATCATCAGAACAGTTCCATCAAAGCTTTTTTATGTTTTCATTCACCATGTTCAAAAGGCTGATTTTGTCGCTCATGGTTTTCTACTTTTTCAAAAGCTTCTTTGCCGCAATGTTTGCAAGCGCGGTAACAGTGCAGACAATCAGCATTACAAGGAATGTTGAGCCGAGCACAAAGTCAAACGACATCAAGAAGCGGTAAAGGACGAAGCCCAAAACCCAGATAATCAGATTGAGAATGTTGAAATTCTTGTCTGACGAATCGTTCTTTATGATGAAATAATCTGCAATCTGAATCGAAATCATCGGCGCAAAAACAGAACCGATGAAATAAAGGAAATTCTCGAAAGATGCAGTCTCAATCGATTTTTGAGAAATGACGATGACGATTGCCACGCCGACTGCGCAGACGATATAAGCTGCAATTTTTTCGTTTATTTTCTTTGAAATGCTCTTTGAACTGATTCCGGCTGAATAAACGTCGAGAAATGTCGTCGTAACGGTTGAAAAGATTACGATGACAAGGGCCGCAATGCCGAGACCGGCTTTTACCATAATCTGAACAACGTCGCTTTCGCCTGTCAAAATTGATGCGCCCATTCCGATAAAATACATCCAGCAGCTAACGAGGAAATAAACGCCTGAACTTGCGGCCGAAGTAAGTACCGGCTTTTTTGCGGTGCGCGTATAGTCTGAAACAAGCGGCAGCCAAGAAAGCGGCATCGCTACAGAAAGCTCAACAGCCGCACCAAAGCTAAGCGCATCGGCGGCTTCTGCAAGCCCTACAACTTCAGCATGGTTCTTGAAAATTGTTACGCACAAAATAATGGTAAGCACAAACAAAAGTACAAACGCCGCCGTGTTAAGGCTGTCGAATTTGCGTATGTCTACGGCAATCCAGATGATAATCAGCAGCCCGATGAGAAGCGGCCAAATAAATGAGGCACCGAAATCAAACACAAAAGCACAGCTTGAAGAGCCGGTCAAAATCATTACGGCCGTCCAACCAGCAAGCTGAACTACATTCAGCACGACGAAAAGCAGCGCGCCTTTATTGCCGAAGCTCATCTTTACAGTTTCCATTGCGCTTTTGCCGGTCTTAGCACCGATAAGCCCTGCCATAAAGAAAAGCACGCCGCCGATTAAGTGGCCAAGCAGAATTGCTGCAAGGCCTTTTGCAAATCCGAGCGGTGCAAAATAAGTGCCGGTCAAAATTTCAGCCATTGAAACGCCTGCACAGAACCAAATCATGGCGTTGCGCCGCACTTCTTTGTCTTTGATGCCGGCTTCGCCAGCTGTTACGTTTTGGTTTTCCATATTGTTCTCCAATGCATAAAAAAAGGAATTGCCTGAACAGACAATTCCTTGAAAAAAGCTTAATCAAACTTCCTACGACGGCATTATCCGTATCAGGTTAAAGGGTCAAAGTTCAATTACTTTATCTCAGCCCGAAACACGAGCACCCCTGTTATGCAAGCACTTTAACAATTATTGGCGCTTTTGACAAGCCCCGCGTGTTTTGCCTCCCCCATTGTGAGAAGCGCATCGCCACTGCCCTTGAGCCGTTGTACACCCGCCAAAACGAGCAGCTTTTGTGCATTCGTTACCAGTTTGCGCTTTAGCGCAAACTGGCAGGGTTTGCCGATTAAGCTTATTCCGTAGAAGCAGCCCAATGCAAAACCGGCAGATGTGTAAATCGCCATCCATCCTCGTCCTTGTATACCGTCTCCAATTAGTAACCATTGTGCATTCGTTACAAGATTCCGCAAGGAATCTTGGCGTTTTGCTCGATAAGACTAATTAAACGATTCCGCTACGGCAAAACGCGCTGGCATAAAAGACCTGAAAGAAAGCTTTATCATCTTTATCTGCCAGAAAGACCCGTTCAACCTCGGCGAGCCGTGCTACAAAACTAAAACAATCTTTGAGAATCACCCCGAAAAAATATTCGATGACAATACGCACAGAATCTTTTATAATGCAAGTGCATACAAAAAGGAAAATGACTCGGAACTTTACGCATTTCTTCAGTTCATCAGCACGAATGTTCCGGAAGACGGCTTCACCGACGAGATTTTCGATTTGGTGGAGAAGAACAAGATTAACGAACAATTCAGGAGTGAATACATGAGATGCAACCTTCACGACGCTGACATAATGGAAGAAGGCATGTTACAAGGCATCACCATCGGCGAAGAACGTGCCAAGCTTGAAGCGGCGCGGAATCTTATTATAAAAAACAAGCTTGATTTAGAAGATATAGCTGATTGTACAGCCCTTCCTCTAGAAACTGTGCAGCTGCTTGCCGAACAGCTGAAAGCCGAACCTGTGGAGACAAACTGAACCGCTCCATTCTCGCCCCGTTGCACAGCTGCACCAGGCATAAAAAAAGCCAGTCTGTGAATTCAGACCGGCTTTTTGCAGCATAGTTAAATTAATTTACAGTGTAGCGATTGCTTCGTAGCCGTTGTCTTTCAAAACTTTAAGACCGGCATCTGGGTCTTCAACCTTGAAGATAATTACAGTGCTGTCTTCGGTCATTTCGAAAGAAGCATAAAGATATTCGATGTTTATGCTGTTTTTCTGAAAAAGTACCATAACGTCATGCAAGCTGCCAACTTCATCAGGAATTTTGACGGCAAGCACATCGGTTGTTCTTGTTGTGAAATTTGCTTTTTTAAGGACTTCGAGCGTTCTTTCAGAATCGCTTGTAATCAGACGCAGAATGCCGAAATCAGCAGTGTCTGCAATTGAAATAGCACGCAAATTAACACCGGCTTCTTTCAATACACGGGTAACTTCAGCGATGCGGCCTGTTGAGTTTTCCAAAAAAATTGATATTTGCTTCATTTTCATAGCACACCTCTTTTGTATTGTTAGCCTTGAATGAACTTTTAGGCAATTTTGAGACAGCCCAAAAGCCGCGCTTCTGAAACTGTCTCTTATATTCTAAGGCTAAATCTTGCGTTTGTCGATAACGCGCTTAGATTTTCCGGTAAAACGCTCGATTGTCTTTGGCTCAACAAGCTTTATCTTAAGGTGAATTCCGAGCTTGCTCTTCATTACAGCGTCAATGTTTGCACGGAGAGCCTCAAGGTTCTTGGTCTCGTCGCTGAAACATTCTGGGCTAACCTCAACCTGAAGCTCCGCTTCATCAAGATGTGTAACAGGATTGCGGTCAACTGTAATAAGATAGTTCGGCTCAACGCCCTTGATGCCGACGAGAGCATTTTCAACCTGGCTTGGGAACACGTTGACACCGCGGATAATCATCATGTCGTCTGTTCTGCCGAACAAGCGGTGAATTCTGCGTGTCGTGCGTCCGCACGGACATTCATCATCCATAATGAACGTGATGTCTCTTGTGCGGTAGCGGATAAGCGGAGTGCCCTGCTTTGTAATCGTCGTGAAAACAAGCTCGCCCTTCTCGCCGTCAGGTAGCGGTTCGCCAGTTTCAGGGTTGATAATTTCTGGATAGAACAAATCTTCGTTTATGTGCATGCCGTTCTGGGCTTCGCATTCGCATGCAACGCCCGGGCCGGTAATTTCAGTAAGGCCGTAAATGTCGTAAGCTTTAATGCCCCACTCTTCCTCGATTTTCTGCCTCATGCCTTCAGACCACGGCTCTGCACCGAAAATGCCGGCGCGCACGCTCAAAGCTTTCAAGTCAATGCCGAGTTCTTTGGCACGTTCTGCCATATAGAGCGCATAAGACGGCGTGCATGAAAAAATCGATGACTTAAAGTCGCGCAGCATTGTCAGCTGCTTTTCAGTGTTTCCAGAAGAAATCGGAACAATCGTTGCACCAAGCTTGCGCGTTCCGTGGTGCACGCCCATGCCGCCTGTAAACAGGCCGTAGCCGAATGCGTTCTGAATCGTATCGTTTTTGCATGCGCCTGCACCAGCAAGAGAGCGCGCCATAGCTTCTGCCCAGTCATTGAGGTCGCTTTCTGTGTAAGCGTCTACAACAGGTGTGCCTGTTGTGCCAGAAGACATGTGAACTTCTACGATTTCAGCTTGCGGAACGGCAAGCAACCCATACGGATAAGTCTCACGCAAGTCAGACTTTGTTGTAAAAGGCAGCTTTGCAATATCAGCAAGGCATTTAATATCAGAAGGTTTTACACCAGCTTCGTCAAGCTTTTTTCTATAAAACGGAACAGCCGTGTAGACATGCTCAACAAGGTTCTTAAGCCGTGCGAATTGCAGTTTTTTGCGGGCCGCACGGTCCATACATTCTAATTCAGGATTCCAAATCATAATGAGATGATATTATAACAGTTTGCAACTTTATACAATAAGGCTGAATAATTATGAAAACCTCTAAAAACTTAAGCTTTTAGAGGTAACTTTAAAAATGCGGTAAATCAAGCCTCACTAAATTTCTTTAATGAGGCTGTTTTGAAAGATAAAACACCGGGCTGTCTGATAAGACCGTGACGGAGGGTCACAAGCGGCAAAAGCATGAAATGCTTCTCAACGCCGCTCAATTCCGGTTGCTTTTCAGACAGCCAGTGCTTTCTGTTATTTCAGTTTAGCAAGAACTTTGTCAGCAAAGAATGAATCGAAATTGTCGCGGTTTACGCCTGTAACAATTTCATCGTCAATCTTCATGTTGACGCCGCCCGATGCACACTGACCAAGGCAAATTGAACCAGTCAGCGTAACTTTGTCTTCAAGGTTTTCAGCCTTGATTTTTTCCTTAAGCATTTCAACTATAGGTTTTGAGCCTTTTACGTGGCAAGAACTTCCCATGCATACTGCGATTGTCATTTTTTCCTCCAGAGTTCCTCTATTTTAGAAAGGCTTCTTCACGATTTCTGTGTTGCCGTGCGTATAAGTCGGCAGCAGCTTCGGAGAAACTGCATCGCCCTTGATTCCGGCGGCAGCGCGTTCTTTTTCAAAATTCTTTACATGCTGAAGGCTCAACTTTGAAGGCATCTTGATGTCTTTGAAAATCTTTCCGGCTTCAATTCCGGCTTCGCGGCCGAAAACAACAACGTCGAGAAGGCTGTTGCCCATCAAGCGGTTTGTTCCGTGAACGCCGCCAGAAGCTTCGCCGGCAACAAGCAGGTTGCCCACGTTTGTGTGGCAAGTCTTGTCGATTTCTACGCCGCCGTTCTGATAATGCAGTGTCGGGTAAACGAGAATCGGGTCTTTTCTGATGTCGATGCCGTATTTGCCGAACATGCGGAGCATTGCAGGAATGCGCTTTTCGATTGTGCCTTCGCCGTGGATTTTTTCAATCATCGGAGTATCAAGCCAGACACCTTCAGAAATATCTGTCTTGATGCCGTTGCCGAGGCGGCACTGCTTGATAATGCCAGAAGCGTTTACGTCGCGCGTTTCAAGCGGGTGAATGTAGACTTCGCCCTTTGAGTTGATGAGCTTTGCACCAAGCGAGCGCACTTTTTCCGTTACGAGCGCACCGAGAATCTGCACCGGATAAGCCGCGCCAGTCGGGTGATACTGAAGTGAATCTTGATAGAGCAGCTTTGCACCGGCACGGTAAGCAAGCACAAGGCCGTCTGCCGTTGCGCCGTAGTGGTTCGATGTCGGGAAACCCTGATAGTGCATACGGCCTGCACCGCCTGTAGCGATGATTACGACCTTTGCCTTTGCAATGAGGATTTCCTTTGTTTCCATGTTCATGAGCACTGCACCACATGCATTGCCCTTTTCGTCTTTGAGAATCTCAACAGCAGACGTAAAATCAACAACAGTGATTTTATCTGCGCGGTTGAAAGTTTCGTCGCGCAATGTGCGCATAATTTCTGCACCAGAATAGTCTTTGCAGGCGTGCATACGCTTGCGGCTTGTGCCGCCGCCGTGCGTCGTAATCATTGTGCCGTCTTCGGCTTTGTCGAATTCAACGCCGAGGTCGTTGAGCCATTTGATTACGCTTGGCGCTTTGTTTACGAGCGTGTACACAAGCTCCGGCTTGCCGTCAAAGTGGCCGCCGCCAAATGCATCGAGATAATGCTGTGCAGGCGAATCATTCGGTTTGTCGGCAGCCTGAATGCCGCCTTCTGCCATCATAGTGTTTGCATCGCCGACGCGGAGCTTTGTTACGAGCAGAACTTTTGCACCGGCTTCAGAAGCCATGATTGCGGCAGAAGTGCCTGCGCCGCCGCCGCCGATTACGAGCACGTCTGCTTCATAATCAGTTTTTGAAAGATCAACATCTTCCGGTTCAATGCGCGGTTTTGCCTGAAGCATTTCTGCAAGCTCAATCGGCGCTTTTTCGCCCTTGTTAGGGCCAATCTTGATTTCAGCAAACTGGCTTGCAATGCGGTCAGGATGATATTTTGCAAGAATTTCGTCTTTTTCATCAGCTGTAAGGCGCGCATGCTCAAATTTGATGTTCTCTTCACGTTTTGCAGCAACAATCTTTGCTGACTCAATCATCTCATCTGTGTAGCTGTTTGCCACATCAGCAATATATTTATCGCTCATCATACGCTCCTTATTTTTCGATTTCGCGGTTGTTATACAGATTCTTAATCTGCTCTTTGTCGCCTGTAGACATTTCTACGAACTTCTTGATTGCTTCTTCGCATTTGCCTGCGTCAATTTCAGCAACGCGGTCAAGCAGATGCTTTGTTTCAGGCTGAATGTACTTGCCGTTAAGACGGCGCGCAAGTTCTGCAACCTGCGGGTGGCTTATGCCGGCCGGGCAGCGTGAACTGCACACACCGCACATTACGCAGTCAAAAGATTCGTCTGCACATTTTGCGTATTCGCCGCGCTGTGCATAAGCGATATACTGCATTACGTTCAAGCCCTGAGTACAAGACTTTGTACATGCGTTGCAGCCGATGCAGCTGTAAATTTCAGGGTAAAGCTGCATCATAATCTGCTCTGTCGGCTTTATCTTGTTGATGTCATAAACCTGCTTTTCAAGCGGAAAGAAAGGCAGCGTAGCAACATACATGTTGTTCTCAACCTTTGTCTGGCATGCAAGGCAAGTCTTAAGCTCGCGCTCGCCCTTGATGCGGTAAATTGTTGCGCAAGCGCCGCAGAAGCCGTTACGGCAGCCGCAGCCACGAACAAGCTGATAACCTGCATATTCCATGGCGTTCATAATCGTCAATTCAGCAGGAACTTCGTATTTTTTTCCAAAAAGGAAGATGCTTACCATCTTTTCCATCATAAATCTCCTATAAAAATATGAAACATTCCAACGGATTAATATTCGTTCGGAAGCTCGTCGAGCTGGTCAAATCTGAAAACAGGCCCGTCTTTGCAGACATACTTGTTGCCGATGTTGCAGCGGCCGCATTTGCCGATTCCGCACTTCATGCGGAGCTCCATCGTCGTATAAACCTGATTTTCCTTGAAGCCAAGCTCTTTCAAGCCTGCCAAAGTGAACTTAATCATGATTGGCGGGCCGCACATCAAAATGGTCTTGCGCAAATCTGGGTTGAGTTCCTTTACATAGTTCGGAATGAACCCTACGTGACCGTCCCAATCCGGCTGCGGATTATCGATTGTAAGATCAACTTCCATGTTCGGGTCTTTGCACCATTCGTCAAGAATTTCCTTGTAGTCTACAAGGTCTTGCTTTGAGCGCGAACCGTAAATAACCTGAAGCTTGCCATAATCTTTTGCGTTTGCACGGCAATAGTTGATAACTGAATGAAGCGGTGCAAGACCGATTCCACCGGCAATAAACACAAGGTCTTTGCCTTTAAAGTCTGTATCAACAGGGAATCCGTTTCCGTAAGGGCCGCGGACTGTAATCATCTGCCCCGGCTCTGTTGCATGAAGCCAAGTTGTAAGGCAGCCGCATTTCTTTACGCTGAATTCCATGTATTCTTTAACCGTCGGCGATGATGTAATTGAAATCATCGCTTCGCTTACGCCGGGCACAGAAAGCATTGCGCACTGCCCCGGAATATGCTCAAAAAGCTTCTTTCCGTCAGTTGAAACTACACGGAAGGTCTTTACGTCAGGCGTGTCCTGCCGTATTTCAGTGATAACGCCGACACGCGGAATAAGTGCTTCCTGTTCCATTATTTACCTTCCTTGTTTTCAAGCTCGGCAGAAAGTGCCTTTGCAACTTTTACTATGTTCATGCTTATCGGGCATTTCGCAAGACAGCGACCGCAGCCGACACAGCCTGACATTCCGTTGTAATAAGACGGATAATAGACAAGCTTGTGCATGAAGCGCTGGCGGAAACGTTCAAGCTGCGTAAGGCGCGGCTGACCGGCAGACATTTTTGTAAAGTCTGAATACATGCAGCTGTCCCAGCAGCGGTAGCGTCTTATGCCTGAGCCTGTGTCAAAGTCGCGGATGTCGTAGCACTGGCAGGTTGGGCACACAAAAGTGCATGTGCCGCATGCAAGGCAAGTCTCTGAAAGTTCACCCCAGACTTTTGCGTTGAACACAGTCTTAAGGTTTTTCTCGTCAAAGATTGCATTGTCAGGCATCTTGATTGGCAGCTTGGCAACTTCTGCCTTGATTGCAGCCTTTGCTTCTTCAACAGCTTTTTCTGCACCGGCATCTTCTGCCAGACCGCAAGCTGAAACTTTTGCAAGCAAAGCCTTGCCCTTTTCGCTAACTGCTTCAAAATAGTAGCTTCCGTCTTTTTTCCAGCCGCGCACGTCAACCGCACCGTCTTTTGAGCCGGGGTTTGCGGCGTCAATGCCGAGGTTCTGGCAGAAACAAGTCTGAGCCGGTTTTGCACACGCCATCGCGATGATTGTCGCATGGTCGCGGCGGTTCTTGTAATAAGTGTCAACAGGCTGCTGCTTGAGATAAACATTATCAAGCACGGCAAAGCTCTGAACGTCGCAGGCGCGCACGCCAAAGATGATGAAATCTTCATGTTCTTTGCGCGTATCGATTACCTCGATTTTCTTGCCTTCCATCTTCAGCTCAAAAAGGTTTTCGGTCTGCGGAAAGAAAAAGTCTTTTGCGCTGCGGCTTGTGTTGAGGCAGTCTGCATATTCTGTGCCTTCGCTCCATTCCTTGTAGTTGGCGGCAAAGTTTGAAGCAGCGCCGCTTGAATCGTCTTTGACCGGCAGATAAAGCTTTTCTGTCTTAGCCAAAGCAGCAAGGAAATCATTCAATTTATTTTCAGCAAGTCTGTACATCATTCTGCCCCCTTTGAGGCTTCGCGCGCTTCTGCACGCTCGTATACAACATCCGGCTCAACGTCGCCTTTGTCGAAAATGTTGAGCGGTGCGCGTGTTTCGGTGTCTTCACCGGCCTGAAATTCGCCGTAAAGTTCGTTTATATCCTTGATGAACTTGCGGTTCAGCAGGTGAAGCGGAATGTTCTGCGGGCAGACACGGCTGCATTCGCCGCAGTCTGTGCAGCGGCCGGCAACGTGAAAAGCGCGTATAATATGGAACATATTCTCTTCAAAGCTGTCTGCAGCCGCTTTTTGTGCGATGCCGCTTTCAGGGTTGTCGAAAACGCAATGCTCGCATGAACAAGCCGGGCAAATGTTGCGGCATGCATTGCAGCGGATGCACTTTGAAAGCTCGCCGCGCCAGAATTCGTAACGCTCATCAGGGCTCATCGCTTCAAGCTTTGCAACTTCGTCAAAGCGTTTTGAATCTTTTACTTCGCCCTCTTCGCCGATAAGCTCGTCGTAGACAACATGTTTTGTGCTCTTGCACACTGCACAGCGTTCTGTTGGCTTTGCATCGGCGATAGTGCCGCCCTCAGGTACGCTCTTGAAATCGCCGCAAGGCACGCCGATTACATACACGTTGTCGCGCAAGATGCGGTGCTCTTTTAAAAGCTGGTTGAAGCTGTATGTGTCGCAAGGCTTCAAGAAAACTGCAATCTTGCCTTCGTTCGGTGCACCGTTTGCCTTTACCGGTCGTGACTGTGCAATCATATATTTTGAAAGGTTCGAACAGCAGAAATCGTTATAGACAAATTCCGCATCAAGCTGTGCTTCAGATGTGAACACACCCGGAGTCACGTCATATTCGAACAAACCCTTACGCCAGCCTGCAACGCGTGTTACAGTTCCGTCTTTAAGAAGGGCCTTTGCGCGTTCAAGCATCTTTTCTTCTACTGCTTTTTGCATCTTAAGTCCTCCAGGCGTTTGTTTTTGCCGAGCTTTGTAATTGTCTCAGCGAATTCATTCATTGTCTTTGCGAATTTTGCACCTTCTGCGGCACTGACCCATTCAACGCGTGTGCGTCCTTTCTCAATGCCGAGAAAATCGAGCATGCTGAAAAGCAGCGTCATACGGCGGCGTGCAAAATAGTTGCCGCTTGTGTAGTGGCAGTCGCCCGGGTGGCAGCCGCACATAATAACGCCGTCTGCACCGCGCTGAAAAGCACGTAGAATGAACATCGGGTTTACGCGGCATGAACACGGCACACGGATAATCTTTACGTTTGCCGGATAATTCAAGCGGTTTGTTCCTGCAAGGTCTGCGCCCGCATAAGAACACCAGTTGCAGCAGAATGCAACGATAGTCGGCCGCCATTCTGCATTAGTTTCTGCTATCTGCATATTGCATCAACCTCCGCCATAATCTGTTTATTGCTGAATCCTTTCAAATCCATTGCGCCAGAAGGACAAGCTACTGTACAAGCGCCGCAGCCCTGGCAGACAGCTTCGTTTACGCTTGCCACGCGGCGCACAATTGTTGAGCGGTTCGGGCCGCGGAATTCTTTATCACTGTAAGTGATTGCACCATAAGGACAAACCTTCTCGCAAGAAGAACAGCCGTTACACATGTTCTCGTTAGGGTGTGCAACGCACGGGTTGCCGAGAAGCTTGTCTTTTGCAAGCACGCCCACAACCTTTACGGCAGCGGCGCTTGCCTGTGCAACTGTTTCAGGAATGTCTTTCGGACCCTGGCAGCAGCCAGCAAGGAAAATGCCGGCTGTCGGGCTTTCAACAGGGCGCAGCTTTGCATGAGCTTCTGTAAAGAAGTCGTTTGTATCCATGCTTGCCGTAAGCATTGTGGCAAGCGGCCGCGCGCTCTTGTCAGGCTCAATTGCAGCCGCAAGCACAACCATGTCGGCCTTTATCTTGAGCTGCTTGTTCTCTATAAGGTCAGAGCCTTGCACGAGCAATGTGCCGTCTGCTTGAGGCGCAACCTTGCCGACCATTCCTTTGATGTAGTGAACACCGTACTGCTCTACAGCGCGGCGGTAGAATTCGTCAAAGTTTTTGCCCGGCGTGCGCACATCAATATAGAAGACATAAACGTCTGTATCCGGGTATTTTTCGCGCGTAAGCATTGCATGCTTTGCCGTGTACATACAGCAAATCTTTGAGCAATATTCTTTTCCGCCTTTTGTGCATGGAGGCGCTTCGCGGCTGCCCACACACTGAACAAAAACGATTGTGTGCGGATGTTTTCCGTCTGACGGACGGAGCAATGTGCCGCCTGTCGGGCCGGCCGCGTTTGTGATGCGCTCAAATTCAAGCGACGTAACAACGTCTTTGCTCTGCGAATAAGCGAATTCATCATATTTTTCGATATTAATCGGGTTATAGCCTGTGGCAACTACAATTGCGCCGTACTTTTTCTCGATTATTTCGTCTTTCTGCTTGTAATCGATTGCGCCAGCGCCGCACACCTTTGAACAGATGCCGCACTTGCCTGTCTTGAGCATCATGCAGTAGTTCGCATCGATTGTTGCAACTTTCGGCACAGCCTGCGCAAACGGAATATAGATTGCAGTGCGGTTGTTAAGACCGAGGTTAAATTCGTTCGGCACTTTTTTCTGCGGGCACTTTTCAGTACAGATGCCGCAACCGGTGCATTTTGTCTCGTCAACGTAGCGCGCCTTTCTTGTAATTGAAACATCGAAGTTGCCGATGAAGCCCTTCACTGCTGAAACTTCGCTGTAAGCGTAGATGTTGATTTTCTCGTTCTGGGCGCAGTCAACCATTTTCGGTGTTGAGATACAAGCCGCACAGTCAAGCGTCGGGAAAGTCTTGTCAATCTGGGTCATTTTGCCACCGATTGTAGATTTTTTCTCAACGATGTCTACTTCGTAGCCAGCTTCTGCAATATCAAGCGCAGCCTGCATTCCGGCAATGCCGCCGCCGATAACAAGCGCACGCTTGGTAACAGGGCTTTCGCCCGGCACGAGCGGCGCATTCAGATGAACTTTTGCAATTGCAGCGCGGCCGATGATTACAGCTTTTTCTGTCGCTTCTGCCTTATCTTTATGAATCCACGAACACTGCTCGCGGATATTTGCGATTTCAACCATGTAAGAGTTGATGCCTGCGCCTGCACAAGCTTTTCTGAAAGTTGCTTCGTGCATACGCGGAGAACATGAGCAGATGACAACGCCTGTAAGCCCATGCTCTTTGATTGCGTTCTTAATCAAGTTCTGACCGGCTTCGGAACACATGTACTGATAGTCGGTAGCGAACGCAACGCCCGGCTCTTTGCCGAGCTGCTCTGCAACAGCCTTTACGTCAACTGTCGCAGCGATGTTGGTGCCACAATGACACACAAAAACACCAATTTTCTGCATAACGATTGCAGCTCCTTATTTTGAATATTTTCTGAATGCTGTGACAATTGCCTGCTGCGGCAGCTCTTCATCAAGCATTTCCGGAATCTGATTCGGTTTCAAATGATTGTTGCCCTGCACACGGAGCGCGGCCACACGCACAGCCTCAACAACCTTTGCAGGCTCAACATTTCTTGGGCAACGGTCTACACACGCAAAGCAAGAAAGGCACTTGAACAGCGAAGGCGAATTCAGAAGCGGCTCAATGTTGCCACTTTCGACCATCGCTACAAACTGATGCGGATGGTATTCCATCTCGTCGTAGCTTGGGCATGTGCCGGAACATTTGCCGCATTTCATGCATTTGCGCGGGTTTACGCCAGAAATGCGCACGATGTCATCTCTTGTTACTTGTGACATGGGCAGCCTCCTTCAACTGTTGCGGCTGGAACGGCAGACTCAAGAGCTTTCATTGCTTCTTCGTCGCCGAGAGCAGCGGCAAGCACCTGAGTAAAGTACACAACATTCGGGGCATCTGCTACGTTAGCTGCGCCGTTCTTGTTCAGGTTGTAAAGGCAGAGCGGGCAAGCTGTAACGATAAGCTCTGCACCTGCATTTTTTGCGCTTTCAAGCACGGCTGCGCTTTTTTTAGCGGCAAGCTGCTTGTCTTCAAGCGTAACGTAGCCACCGCAACATTCGTTGCGCATCGGGTAAACTACAGGCTCTGCTCCAACAGCCTTGATAAAATCTTCTATAATCTTTGGGTTTTCGGCGTTGTCCATCTGAAGCACTTTGCCCGGCCTTAAAAGAAGACAGCCATAATAAGCGGCAATCTTCTTTCCGGCAAATGGCTTTGTAACAGCCTGTGCAACTTTGTCAAAGCCAATCTTGTCGCGCAAAAGCTCAAGATAATGAATTACGTTAGTTTCGCCGTTATAAGGTGTTTCAAGTTTAAGATAATTATTTGCCTTGAAATTGATGTTCTCATCAGCTTGCATGTCATTGTTGACCTGCTTGAGAACATTGTGACAAGCAGAGCAAAGCGTAACAACGTCGTTGCCTGCATCGCGGGCAGAAGCCAAAGCGCGCACAGCCGAAAGCTTTGACGCAATTTCGTCGCGAGCCATTGTGTATGCACCGCCGCAGCACTGCCAGTCTGCAATTTCTTCAAGGGTAACACCGAGCTTTTCAGCGGCAAAGCGGCCGTAGCGGTCTAAGTCTTTGCCTTTAGTTTTCAGGGTGCAACCCGGATAATAGCTGTAAGTCATAAAGTCATTTTCCTCAATAATTTGCTGAACTAGCACATCTGTTCAGGGTGAAATACTTCGTCGAATTTTTCTGCCGTCAAAAAGCCAAGTGCGACACAAGCTTCTTTAAGAGAAATATTCTCTTTGAACGCTTTCTTTGCTGTTTTTGCCGCATTTTCATAACCGATATACGGGTTGAGCGCGGTTACGAGCATAAGAGAATTGTGCAAGTTGTGGTGCATCTTCTCTTTGTTTGCCGTAATGCCGCCTGCGCAATTGTCGTTGAACGAAACGATTGATTCAGCAAGAAGCCGCGCGCTCTGAAGGAAGTTGTAGATGCACACAGGCATGAACACGTTAAGCTCAAAATTGCCCTGGCTTGCAGCCATGCCTACAGCAACATCGTTGCCCATAACCTGAACTGCAACCATCGTCACCTGTTCGCACTGTGTCGGGTTTACCTTGCCCGGCATAATCGAAGAACCCGGCTCGTTTTCCGGAATGCGGATTTCGCCAAGACCGTCGCGCGGACCTGAAGCGAGCCAGCGCACATCGTTGGCAATCTTCATCATGTCGCAGGCAAGAGCCTTAAGCGCACCATGAGCAAACACAAGCTCATCTTTGCTTGTAAGAGCGTGGAACTTGTTCGGCGCGGTCACGAATTCTTTGCCGGTCAATCTTGAAACAGCTTCTGCAACCTTTTCGTCGAACTTTTCAGGCGCGTTCAAGCCTGTACCTACAGCCGTTCCGCCGAGCGCAAGCTCTTTAAGCGGCGGAAGCGCGGCATTCAAAAGCTGCTTGTCACGTTCAAGCGAAGCTCTCCAGCCCGAAATTTCCTGGCTGAATTTGATTGGTGTTGCGTCCTGAAGGTGAGTTCTTCCGCTCTTTACGATACCTTCGTTCTCTTTTTCAAGGCGCACAAAAGTTGCAATGAGCTTGTCAATTGCAGGAATAACTTTGTCTTCTATGATTGTAACGGCTGCAATATGCATTGCAGTCGGAAATGTGTCGTTTGACGACTGGCTCATGTTGATGTCGTCATTCGGGTGAAGCAAACGCGGAATATCTGCACCTTGAGTGAAAAAAGCACCAGCATTAAGACCGGCCGCAATTTCGTTGCCGCGGTTTGCAATTACTTCATTTGCGTTCATGTTGCTCTGCGTGCCGGAACCAGTCTGCCACACAACAAGCGGGAAATGGTCGTTGAGCGCGCCAGAAATAACTTCGTCACAGGCAGCACAGATTGCGGCAAGCTTTTCGCTCGTCATTTTCTGCGGCTTGAGCATGTTGTTTGCCATTGCGGCGGCTTTCTTGAGAATGCCGAAAGCCTGTGTTATTTCTCTCGGCATGGTTTCAATGCCTACGCCGATTTTAAAGTTTTCATGGCTGCGTTCAGTCTGTGCCGCCCAGTATTTGTCGGCAGGCACCTGCATCTCGCCCATTGAATCGTGTTCTGTTCTATAATTCATGATTAATTCCTCTTAGCAAAAACTTTTAGTTAGAACTCAAGCTGTTTGATTACGTCTTTCAATGCATCAGCTGATTTTTTGAGCGATGCAATTTCATCGTCTGTAAGAGGAGCTGTAAGCTTGCCGGAAATTCCGTTGTGGTCAACAATTGCGAGAGTGCTCAATGCAACGTCGTCGATGCCGTATTCACCGTGCATCATTGTTGAAACTGTGAGGGTTGTATCCATGTCGCTGAAAAGGCAGCGGATAATGTGGCATACAGAAATTGCAACTGCATAGAAAGTTGCGCCTTTGCGCTGAATGACCTTTGCACCAGATTTGCGGATATAGTCCTCAACTTCTGAATGAATCAGAGACGGAACAATCTTGTCCTGGTTTGTCATGCAAGAAGCATATTTGTCAATCGGAACATTCGAGATGTTTGCCAAAGACCACGGCACAAATGATGAATCGCCGTGCTCGCCGAAAACATGCGCATGTACATTCTTCTGGTTGATTCCATAATATTCAGCAATGCGTGCGCGAAGGCGAGCAGTATCAAGAATTGTGCCCGAACCGATGATGCGGTGCTCTGGAATGCCAGAAGTCTTTATAAACTGATAAGTCAAAATGTCTACAGGGTTTGCAACGATGATATAGATTGCATTCGGCGCATATTTTGTAATCTGCGGAATGATTGACTTTGTGATGTTTACGTTTGTCTGAGCAAGGTCAAGACGTGTCTGACCCGGTTTGCGTGCCATGCCAGATGTCAGAACGACGATATCAGAATCTTTTGTATCTTCATAATTGCCGGCATAAATTGAACAAGGAGCGCAGAACGGAGTGCCCTGACGAATATCCAAAGCTTCTCCAAGCGATTTTTCTACATTAATGTCTACCATGACAATTTCAGAAGCTGTTCCCTGAACAGCCAAGGTGTAGGCAATTGTAGAACCAACACTGCCAGAACCTATAATCGTTACCTTGTTTCCCATAACAACCTTCCTTAACGAATCTTATTAAACTTGAGCAACCTTTCGCCGTTCAAGCCCGATGATATGAATTATCCGCAATCCTTGCGGTTTGTTCTCATTCTGTTGATTAATCTAGCATTTCAACCATTTTTTGTGAAGTAATTCTGACTAGATTTGGATAAAATTTTATCCAAACTATGTGAAATTTTCACAGGCTGTGTATAATAGTAGCTCAATCCGCCGTGTTTTTGCGAAGCAAAAAGCGGCACTTTTCGCCGATGAAGCTTTAACTATAGAACAAGCTCTTGCGAAAAGAGGTCATGCCGAACTTGTTTCGGCATCTGCAAAACCACAGATTCTGAAACAAGTTCAGAATGACGTTGAAGCAACTGGCTCTTGCGAAAAGCGTCATGCCGAACTTGTTTCGGCATCTGCCGAAAAAGCAGTTATGTACACAACAGCATTGCTGTGCTAAAATGCACGCATGAGACCGTTCAAAGTTTACGCACCTTATGAGCCGTCAGGCGACCAGCCTGAAGCAATTAAAAAGCTTGCAGAAGGTTTTTTGCGCGGAGATGCTTTTCAGACATTAAAAGGCGTTACAGGTTCGGGCAAGACATTTACCATGGCAAAGATTATCGAAGCCATTCAGCGCCCTACCCTTGTTATAAGCCACAACAAGACTCTTTCGGCGCAGCTCTACCGCGAGTTCAAAAGCTTTTTTCCGGAAAACGCGGTCGAATACTTCGTCTCATATTACGACTATTATCAGCCGGAAGCTTATGTGCCCGCCAGAGACCTTTACATCGAAAAAGACGCTTCGATTAATGACGAAATCGACCACATGCGTCTTGCCGCAACATACAGCCTTATGGAGCGCCGCGACGTAATTGTCGTTGCAACGGTTTCGTGCATCTACGGTCTCGGTATGCCGGAACTTTACCACGACATGCGCATTCACATTGAAAAAGGCGAAACGCTCGACACGATTGAATTTTCTAAAAAACTCATTAGCCTGCAATATAAGCGCAACGATTTTGGCTTTGAACGCGGCGATTTCCGCATCCGCGGCGACGCGATTGAGATTTTTCCGGCTTATATGGAAACAGATGAAGCTTACAGGATTGACCTTGAATGGGAAGAAGTCGCAAGAATCAGGCGCATTAACTCAATTTCAGGGCAGACAATCGAAGAACTTGACGAAACCACAATCTATCCGGCAAAGCACTTCGTTGTGCCGCAGAACATGCTGATTTCGGCAGTTGACCGCATACGCGATGAAATGACCGCGCAGGTTGAGCTTTTCAGACAGCAGGGCAAAATACTTGAAGCAGAGCGCCTTAAGACGCGCACAACCTATGACATTGAAATGCTTTCAGAAATGGGCAGATGCCCCGGAATAGAGAATTATTCAGGCCCAATTTCGGGTAGAAAGCGCGGCGAACCGCCTGCAACGCTGCTGCACTATTTTCCGGATGATTTCTGCTGCATGATTGATGAAGCGCATGTTACAGTGCCGCAGATTGGCGCAATGTACGAAGGCGACCGCTCGCGGAAGCAGAATCTCATTGACTTTGGGTTCAGGCTGCCGAGCGCGCTTGACAACAGGCCGCTCAAAGCTGATGAATTCAACAAAAAGGTTAAGCAGACAATTTTTGTTACCGCCACGCCGCGCAAGGAAGAGACCGAAAAATCTACGCAGATTGTCGAGCAGCTTATACGCCCAACCGGTCTGCTTGATCCGACAGTTTCAGTGCGGCCGAGCGAAGGCC
Organism: Spirochaetales bacterium Spiro_07; assembly: GCA_001603145.1. Taxonomy (GTDB): domain Bacteria; phylum Spirochaetota; class Spirochaetia; order Treponematales; family Treponemataceae; genus UBA1240. The sequence continues at coordinate 42,336 of LVBI01000018.1, forward strand.
AGATGGAAGACATCTATAACGAGATAAAGCTCCGCGTTGAACGCAACGAACGCTGCTTGCTGCTTACGCTCACAAAGAAAATGGCTGAAGACTTGACCGATTATCTCAGCGGCTTCGGCTTGAAAGTGCGCTACATTCACAGCGAAATTGACACGATTGAGCGCGTAGAAATACTGAAAAGCCTCCGCACCGGCGAAATCGACATTCTTGTGGGCATCAATCTTTTGAGAGAAGGCATCGACCTGCCGGAAGTTTCGTTTATCGCCATTCTTGACGCTGACAAAATCGGCTTTTTACGCAGCGCGACAAGCTTGATTCAGATTATCGGGCGCGCGGCCCGAAACCAGAACGGCGCTGTCGTTATGTACGCCGACACAATTAGCCCGGCCATGAAAGAAGCAATCGCCGAAACCGAGCACAGGCGCGCCATTCAGAGCGCGTATAACGAGGCACACGGCATTACGCCTGAAACGGTGCACAAAGCTATAAACGATATTTTGGTGCGCCAAGAAAAAGACGCCGAAGAAAACACCGCAGTTGAAACTAAGGCATTGATAAACAGCTTCAACCCGATGATTCCGAAAGAGCGCAAGAAGCTTCTCAAGGCACTTGAGCAGCAGATGCTCGACCATGCCGAGCGGCTTGAATATGAAGAAGCCGCAGCCTTGCGTAACGAGATTGAAGACATCAAGAAAAAGTATGGCAGCTGACGGAGAACCAAATGAAACTTACAATAACTGGAACAGGCACAAGCCACGGAATGCCGGTAATCGGCTGCAAATGCAAGGCGTGCACTTCAAAAGACCCGAAAGATATGCGCTACCGTGCAAGTGCCATCGTCAATGACGGTGACACCTACGTCGTAATAGACACCGGCCCAGAATTCAGGCTGCAGGCGCTTGCCTATGGGCTTTGCAAGCTTGACGCCGTGCTTTTAACGCACGCGCACGCAGACCATGTGCACGGTCTTGACGATATCCGCGTTTTCTCAAGAGACAAATCTATGAAGGTTTATTCTGACCCGAACACGCTTGAAGAAGTGCGCTGCTGCTACGATTATGTATTCAGACCGACACAGCGCGGCGGCGGCAAGCCTTTAATAGAGCTTGTGAACTGCACCGATTACAATGCGGAAAACCCGCTTAAGATTGGCTCAATAGACTTTGTGCCTGTGCCGATGATGCACGGAGTTTTGCCGACGACAGGCTGGCGCTTCGGCAAATTCGCTTATCTGACTGATTTGAGCTTTTTGCCGCCTTCGTCTTTTGAACGCATTAAGGGAATTGAAGTGCTTATTATCGACGGGCTTAGAACAAAACCACACGAAACGCATTTTACGTTTGACCAGGCGCTTGAAGCCGCTGAAAAGACTTCTGCCACGCAGGTTTATCTGACGCATTTTTGCCACGATTACACGCACAAAGAAATAAAGCAAATGCTGAACGAAAAGAAGAAGCATTTCAGCCGACTTGCCGGTTGCATTGTCGAACCGGCTTACGACGGTCTTTCTATCGAGCTTTAATTAATCTGAACGCGGCGCACCGGCGCGCGAATGAAAATCACACATCAATCAGCTTAAATTATCCTCAATGTCTTTAAAACAAAAAAAGAGCCGCTAAAAATGCGGCTCTTTAATCATCAGTGCAAAAACACAGATTAAATGACTGGAAAATCAGACTTTCTTTGTTACATAGCCGCTTCTCAAGCAGCGTGTGCACATTTTTACAGTTACTGTTGTTCCGCCAATTTCAGTTTTTACGGCAACAATGTTCGGCTTCCATGTGCGGCGAACGTGGTTGTAAGACTTACTTACTTTGTTGCCATGAAGTGAACCCTTTCCGCAAATATCACATCTTCTTGACATATTTGTACCTACCTAAATAGTTTCTTCGTAATTAGAGCTTGAAGCATACCAAAATCAATGAATAAGGTCAAGGTCTTTTCGCAGCAGATTTATCTACAGTTAAAGCTTGTTCGTCGAAAATCTCAAGCTTGTTTACAAATCTCAAAACAGTGCGTTTATGCACATATGCTGTCGGGCGCAGAGCACGGTTCAAAATCGCGCAATAATGCGCTATATACTGTTTGTTGTATGGAAACTATTAACACGCCGCTTTCGCGGCGACAACAAACAGAATATTTTTGAACCGCACTCCACGCCCTCTGCCGTTGTACACACGCCATAAATGAACACCCTTTGTGCATCAGTCAAAGGGTTTGCCGATTAAGCTAATTCCCTAGATTAAGCTATTGCAAACCCCGTTGTGCATCCGTTACAAGTTTTTGCTTGCAAAAACTTGGCCGTTTTGCCAGATAGAGCTAATTCCGTAAATTAAGCCACTGCAAAACAATGTGCATCAGTTACAAGTTTGCGACTTGCGCAAACTTGCAGGGTTTGCCGATAAGACTAATTACGTAGATTAAGCTATTGCAAACTCATTGTGCATTCGTTACCAGTTTTGCGGAGCAAAACTGGCAGGGTTTGCCGATTAAGCTAATTCCCTAGATTAGGCTATTGCAAACCCCGTTGTGCATCCGTTACAAGTTTTTGCTTGCAAAAACTTGGCCGTTTTGCTCGATAAAGCTAATTCAATAGATTGAGCTACTGCAAAACGCCTAGATTGAAAACTGGTCGACTTGGTCGCCGATTTCGACAATTGATTTTTCCATAACAGAAGAAATCGAAGTGAGCGAGTTGCCCATCTGCGCAATTCTGCCAGCACTGCGCGACATTTCATTCATACTGTGCTTCATCGCATCAGTTTCATGCTGCAAGGTTTCAACCTCATCCATAATTGCGCGGCTGCCTTCGGTCATCTGCTGAGAAGCTTTCTGAACTTCAGCAGTGCTGTCGTTCATGTTGAGCAGCGCATCTGTAATCTTGACAGAGCCGCTCTGCTGCTGGGTCATGGCTTCTTTTATCTGGCGCACGAGCATGTCAGTTTCACGCACCTCAGCCGCAAGGTGCGTGTAGCCTTTTACGCCCTCTTGTGTTGAAACTACGACAGTGTTTATAGTTGCCTGAATATGGCTAAGCTGGTCGCCGATAGTCTTTGACTGTCTTGTAGAAGTCTCTGAAAGCTTTCGGATTTCGTCTGCAACAACTGCAAAGCCTTTGCCCGCCTCGCCTGCGTGAGCCGCCTCAATTGCGGCGTTCATCGCAAGCAGGTTTGTCTGACTAGCGATGTTTGCAATCGCCGTGTTCGCGTCGTTAAGCAGCATTGACTGATTTTCGATTTCAGCAATCTGCTCCTGAAGCTTGCTCTGCGTTTCTGCGCCTTTCTGCGCGTCTTCGGCGAGCGCACCGAATGAAGACGCCATCTTATCAACAGAGCTGTTGACTTCGCCGATACTGCTTATCATTTGCTCGATGACACTTGAAGCTTCTTGCACAACTTTTGACTGCGTGCTGACAAGCAAATCAAGCGAGCGGATATTTTCGATGATGCTTCGGATATTATCGGCTGTCTGCCCGATGCCGGTGTTCTGCGCCGAAAGCTTGCCTTCAAGAGTGCTGATGCTGCCAGTAATCTGCGAAATCGCCGCCGAAGTTTCGTGCGTTCCGTTTTTGAGCGATTCACCAGCAGTTGCAAGCGACTGCTTTGACTGCTTCATGCTCTCAATGATGTTCTGAAGCTTTTCAGAAAATGCGTTGAAACCGTCTGCAACGTCGCCGATTTCGTTGTGCGAACTTACTTTTATGCGATTTGCAAGGTTTGCCTTGCCCTGCGCAATGTCATTCGCATTCTGAACTATGTTGTCACAAATAACTTTGAGTGGCTTCATAACCCTTCTTGCAAGCAGTGCCGAAATACAGGCAACTGCCAAAGCAAGAATAATGCAAATTGATGCCATAATTGAGGCGGTCGAAGAAAAAGCCGCAAAAACAGTTTCTTTCGGGCTGAACGCCGCAATCTGATAGCTTGTTCTCGGGTTCGTAACGAACTGCACAAAATAAGTCTTGCCGTCAATTTGCATTGCTCCGCTGTTTTTACCTGAAGCCAAAAGCTCCTTCAAACCAGGAATGTTTATTTCGCTTATGTTCTTGAAGTTGTTCTTTGAAGGGCTTGTATCGGCAAGAATCGTTCCGTCTTTCTGAATCATCATAAGGAAGCAGCCTTCGCCGAAATCAATTTTATTCAGAATATTGGTGAGCGTATCGAGCGAAACTTCGATTGATGCATTGCCGATGAAATCGCCGTTGTTATCATAGACACAGCGCGTAATACCGACAACCGTAGCACCTACAGTAGAAGCAAAAGCATCTGTTATCATGACCTTGCCGTTGCCTTTGTTCGCCGTTTCATACCAGCCACGCTTACGTGGGTCGTAGCCGCCGTTCATTGAGCTGTCAAAATTGGTTGCGTAGCCGCCCCATTTGGTTCCGATGTATATTTCAGCAATGTCTGAATCATGTGCGGCAAAAATCTTGCATAGATTGCGGATTTCTTCTTCGGTGCGGCTCTTCTTGTATTCAAGAATCTGAATCACGCCTTCTTCATCCACAAACGAATGAATTGTATCGTCGGCTGCTTTTGTCTGATTTGATTCCGCAAAGACGTTCAGCTCAATTTCTTTTGCACTGAAAAACATTGCGATTGAATCAGAAAATTCTGAAAGCCCGACTTCTGCGGTGTTAAAGAAGTTCTTAAGGCATGCTCTTTTAAAGAAAACGCCTGTTACAACAGAAGTGATTGCAACGCTTACAAGAATGATTAAGATTGCTCCAATGGTAATTTTTGTAGAAATTGCCAGAGTCCGTTTGCCACTCATAAAATACTCCCTATAGTTACATCAAAAACGAAAATACCGTCTGATGTTTTTCCGGCTTTTCTTGCCAGATTTTCACTTTTAATGATGCAAACGTTTTTATTTATAGCAACAACAGAGAAATAAGAACTTTTTTTACTTGAAATACTATACAACAGAGCGATTATTTTGTCAATTTTTCTAATTAATTTAATAAGTCAAATCAACGAACTCCGACACAGAGCGTCGGGATATGAAACCCTCCACACGAATCAGTCTAATTTTACACAGCTTCAGCGGTACGGCAAAACAAATGCATCTATCTCATACGGCGTCCAGTATAGGGAAAAAAAATCTATTTTCTCCAGTTGAAAAAAGTAATTGATTAGTTTATACTAACCAATAACAATTTGTTATATTTTTGGAGCATCATGCCATGACAGAAGCAGTCAATTCAAAAATTGAAATTACAAAAAAGCTTTTCTTCTATTATATTTGTGTTTTCATTGTTCCAGTTTTTGTAAGCTGGCTTACATTAGTCCGGTTACGCATTTTTGACGTTCAGGAAACTCTGATTGGATTTACTTCCCCTGTTGCCATTATTGGTATAGGCTTGGTATATTCTTTTATTCTTTTCTGGTGGTTCTCGCAGACAAAGCTGCTCAAAGCCTATAACCCGGATGACCCTGAATCTGTTGTCAAGACAAATAAAGTTGCAAGAAGATTCCAGTCTGTAGCGTTAGTGACAGGAGTTTTAAACGCATTCTTTAGTGCCTTTATAGTTCAAAAAGCTTTTGCCAGCAAGAATGTGTTCGTTGATGTTGCACCGCTTTATACGACGTGTTTCGGAAATGTGTTCTTGATTGCACAGTCTTTCTACACTCTTTTCCTTCAAAATCTGGAACGTCTGCTTAAGGTTCTGCCCTTCCGCAAGGAATTTCAGGCTATGTCGCTTATAATCCGTTCCACTTTGATAAGCACATGCGGTGCAACCGGCTTTATTATGATTACAATCACGCCGGTTCTTTCTTCAGCCCTGAAGGATGTTCCAAATACAGAATTGGTGTGGAAATACATTTTCCCGGAAGGCATTTTTGGTGCAATTTTCATTATTATTACAAGCCTTCTTCAGATGCGTGGTATACACGCAAAAATAAAAGATATTCAGTTTTTTACGCAGAAAGTTGCAGAAAAAGATTACACCGGCAACAGATTGCCGGTTACGACGCGCAATGAAATCGGTCTTTTGACGAATGACTTGAATGCATTTAAAGACGAAACGCATAAGCTTTTGGCAGACATTGAAAAATCTGTTGAAATTTCACTTAACACGGCAGAAAATGTTAACTCAAGTATGACCGCTACTTCGAAATCAGTTGAAGAAATCATGAAAAACATCAACATGGTCAAAGAGCGGACCGGCTATCAGTCTGAGCGTGTTTCTAAAAGTGATGAAACCATTCAGACCATGATTTCAAAAATCAATGAGCTGAATGAAAATGTAAATATTCAGGTGGACTGCGTTTCAAATTCTTCAAGTGCAGTTGAAGAGATGGTAGAAAATATCCGCTCGGTAACACAGATTCTCGAAGGAAACTCAAAAACCGTGCAGACTCTCGGCGCTGAGTCTGAAACAGGCAGAACGCGCATTAATGAGTCTGCCGAGCTTGCAGAGCATATTCTCGAAAAATCAGCTGGCCTTATGGAAGCTTCTTCTGTTGTTCAGAGCATTGCGACACAGACTAACCTTCTTGCGATGAATGCCGCAATTGAGGCTGCACACGCCGGTGAATCGGGCAAAGGTTTTGCCGTTGTTGCAGATGAAATCAGAAAGCTTGCAGAGCAGTCAAATGAACAGGGCAAGAACATCGGAACGCAGCTTAGCGAATTGCAGGAAATCATTCAGAATGTTTCTGAAAACACAAAGGCGGTACAGAACCAGTTTGAAGTTATTTTTGATTTGACGGGCAAGGTTCAGCAGCAGGAAGCAGTAATAAGAAATGCAATGGACGAGCAGAATGCCGGTAACGTTCAGGTGCTTCAGTCTATAAACGAGATTAAATCTTCGGCAGATGTCGTAAAGAACAACACGAACGTGCTTCTCAGTGGCGGCAAGCAGATCGGTGACGAGATGAAAAACCTTGAAAGCGTAACGCAGGAAATTACTGATTCAATGAACAAAATGGCGGCTGATTCGGGGCAGATTACACAGTCTGTAGAAGCTTGCCAGAACTTGAGTAACGAAAACCAGAGCAACCTTGAAGCACTGAAAAACAACGTCGGAATGTTCAAGATTAAATAGCCTAAGCGAACACCGACGCAGACTCGTAGCGGAGCTTCAAGCGCGCTCCAGTTATCCCCATCGTGTCCATTGCCGTGCTTGACACGGCAATCTCGCCCTGTGCAGCAGTCTAAAGCGCGCCGTTGCACACGACTCAAACAAGCCGCCATTGTACATTCGTTACAAGTTTGCGCTCTGCGCAAACTTGGCCGTTTTGCCCGATTAAGCTTTTCCGTAGATTGAGCTACTGCAAAACGCTTAAACTTCAAACTGATTGACCTGCTCGCCAAGCTCGTTTATTGATTTTTCCATTACAAGAGAAATTTCTGTAAGAGAACTGCCCATCTGATCAATGCGGTCTGCGCCGTGCGACATCTCCGTCATGCTCTGGCGCATCTTTTCAGTTTCTTGCTGAAGCGTGCCAACCTCGTCGATGATGACGCGGCTGCCTTCGCTCATGTCTTTTGATGCATCGCGAACTTCGGCAGTGCTTTCGTTCAGGTTGCGCAATGCAGCAGTAATCTGAGTTGAGCCTTCCTGCTGCTCTGTCATCGCAGCCTTTATCTGCTGAACCAAATCGTCAGTAACGCGAATCTCTTTTGCAAGAGCTGTATAGCCCTGAACACCCTGCTGAGTTGAAACTACAACAGCGTCGATTGTGTCTTGAATGTGCTTTAGCTGGTCGCCGATAGTCTTTGACTGTCTTGTAGAAGTTTCTGAAAGTTTTCGGATTTCGTCTGCAACAACTGCAAAACCTTTGCCCGCCTCGCCGGCGTGCGCAGCCTCAATCGCGGCGTTCATCGCAAGCAGGTTTGTCTGACTAGCAATGTTTGCAATCGCTGTGTTAGCGTCATTCAAGAGCTTAGACTGATTCTCGATTTCTGCAATCTGTTCCTGCAACTTGCCCTGTGTTTCCGCGCCGTTTTCGGCATCTTTGGCAAGCACACCAAACGAAGACGCCATCTTGTCGATTGAACGATCGACTTCGCTTATGTTGCCAATCATCTCCTCAACGGCGCTGGAAGCTTCTTGCACAACTCTTGACTGCGTTCTTACAAGGTCTTCAAGCGAATGAATGTTGTCGATTATTCCGTGAATAGTTTTTGTTGTCTGCTCAACGCTTGCGTTCTGTGTGGCAATGTTGCCCTCAAGGCCGCTGATGCTGCCCGTAATTTGCGAGATTGCCGCCGAAGTTTCGTGCGTGCCTGTCTTGAGCGATTCACCTGCACGGCTCAAAGACTGACCAGAATGTTTCATGCTGCTGATGATGTTCTGAAGTCTTTCTGAAAACAGGTTGAAGCCGTCTGCAAGCAGAGAAGCCTCTGTAGTGAAATAGCTTCTGTATTTTCTTGAGAAATCGCCTTTTGCGATATACGAACAACCGTCGGCAAGTTCCCTGAAGTTTTTTGAAACTCTTGTTGAAAGAATAATGTCGATTACAATCATAATCACGATGATTGCGATAAGCGCGGCAATAACGATGTATATCATGCGCATATAAGCACCTGTAAAATCTAAAACAGGGCCTTCTGCAACGATGTACCAGTTCGTATATTTCACCGGATGAACGCCGTAAAACGTGTTGCCTTCTATAAACGTTTTGGCTTTTCCGTCAAGATAATCTTTTGCTGTATAAGTTTTGAAAGAAACGTCGTCAAAATAGTTCTTGTTCATAATGGCGGCGAAATCATCGTTTGTAATGTAAAGGCCGTCTGCTGTAATTATATGAATGTTGCTGTTCGGCGAAAGGTTTATCTCTTTTACGGCTTTTGAAAGGTCGTCAAGAACAATATCTGCCGCCGTAATGCCGAGCTGCTTGCCCTCTTTGTCAAGAACGCGGTAGCTCATCGTAACGCAGATTTTGCCTGAATTCATGTCGGTGTACGGGTCTGTGTAAACAACGTCCTTGTGGTTTTTCACCGCATTCTGAAACCATGTTCGCGTACTCGCGTCAAAATCAGGCGGCGCCTGCCAACCGATGTTCGTAATAAGGTAGCCGCCTTCCCACTGCTGCTCAAGGGTCTGATAATAGAGCATCGAGCCTTCCATCATCCTGTCGCCAAGCTGCTCAATTACAGGCGTCAGCAGCTCACGGTTGTTCAAGACCGAAACTGTCGTCGAAAGGTTCGTAACAAGGTCGTTATATTCGCCAAGAATGCCGGCAACTTCTTCGCTCAAAGTTTCCATTGTCTGGCTTACTGAACTTACAGTTGATTTTCTAAGAATGCCGCCCGTAAGAATCGTGAATGAAATGCAAAGAAAAAGAGCCGCAATCAGCATTGTGCCGATTGTGCCAATCAAAAGTTCCGAAATGAGAGAAAGATGTTTCTTCATCTTATGTATACCTCTTGCCTAAAAACCATCAATTATCTGAAACGACAATATTAGTTCTCTGTTTTTCCGGCTTTATTTCTGCCGAAAGTTTTACTTTTAATGATAGCAAGACGTTTTTATTTATAATAACAATACAAAAATGAAGACTTTTTTATCTATTTCTTTATGTCCTACTACTATAAATATGGCTGAAAAGTTTGTCAATCCATCAAACTAAATTTTGACTACACCAAAGTGTAGCGTTAAGTAAAATCTCTGTAAAACTTCTTTTCGCAACAGTCAATCTACAATCAAATAGTCGCTTTTGCACATATGCTTTCGGGCTGCGGAATACGTGTACATCGTCTTTCAAGTTTTGCGCTCTGCACAAATCTTGCAGCGGTGCGCTAGATTAAGCCTATCTAATAGATTAAGCTTTTGCGCACCCGAACCGCACGATATCGCGCTATATACTGTTTGTTGTGTGGAAACTATTAACACACCGCTTTTGCGAGCAAAACCGGTAGCATTTGCATCAGCCCCAAACAAGCAGCCATTGTGCATTCGTTACAAGTTTTTGCTTGCAAAAACTTGGCCGTTTTGTTCTTTTCGCATCAGATTAATCTACGAATAAAGTTCAATCGGCGAAAAGCGCCGCTTTTGCTTCGCAAAACCGGCAGCTTTTGTACATCCGCACAAAAGTTCGCCTTGCGCATCCGTTACAAGATTTGCCGCAGGCAAATCTTGCAGGGTTTGCCGATAAGCCTAATCCCATAGATAAAGCCCAATCACACCTCGGCAGATGCTGAAACAAGTTCAGCATGACGCCCCATCCAAGCAAGACCTTTGTGCACAAGCCCAAAACAAGCAGCCATTGTGCAACAGTTACAAGATTGCGTCACGCGCAATCTTGGCCGTTTTGCCCGATTAAGCTAATTCCGTAGATTGAGCTACTGCAAAACGCTTAGACCGAAAACTGATCAACTTGCACGCCGATTTCGTCGATTGATTTTTCCATTACAGAAGAGATTGATGTTAACGAGCTGCCCATCTGTTCAATGCGGCTTGCACCGTGCGACATTGCTGACATGCTTTGGCGCATTTTTTCAGTTTCCTGCTGCAAGTTGCCCACTTCATCGATGATAACACGGCTACCGTTAGACATATCTTTTGAAGCCTCGCGCACTTCGGCAGTGCTTTCGTTTAAATTGCGGAGCGCGCCAGTAATTTGGGCTGAACCTGACTGCTGCTCTGTCATGGCAGCCTTTATCTGCTGTACGAGCGAATCTGTAATGCGGATTTCGCCGGCAAGTTTTTTATAGCCTTGCACACCCTCTTGGGTTGCCACAACAACAGTGTTGATTGCATCTTGAATATGGCTAAGCTGGTCGCCGATAGTCTTTGACTGTCTTGTAGAAGTTTCTGAAAGCTTGCGGATTTCGTCTGCAACAACTGCAAAGCCCTTGCCCGCTTCGCCCGCATGAGCAGCCTCAATCGCTGCGTTCATAGCAAGCAAGTTTGTCTGCGCGGCAATGTTTGCAATCGCCGTGTTCGCGTCGTTAAGCAGCTGCGACTGTTTTTCAATTTCTGCAATCTGCTCCTGCAGCTTGCTCTGCGTTCCTGCACCTTTTTCAGCATCAATTGCAAGTGTGCCAAAAGAAGAGGCCATCTTGTCAACAGAGCTGTTGACCTCGCTGATGTTGTCAATCATCTGCTCAACAGCACTAGAAGCTTCGTGCACAACCTTTGACTGCGCTGCAACAAGGCTTTCAAGCGAATCAATGTTGCCAATTATTCCGTTAATAGTTTTTGCAGCCTGTTCCACGCTAGAATTTTGCGAAGCGATGTTGCCTTCAAGGCTGCTGATGCTGCCTGTAATCTGAGAAATTGCAAGCGACGTTTCATGCGTTCCGCTTTTAAGAGATTCACCTGCTTCAGTGAGCGAAACTTTTGAGTCTTGCATACTTCTGATGATGTTCTGCAACTTTTCTGAGAACATGTTGAAGCCGTCTGCAAGCAGAGAAGCTTCTGTCGTAAAATAGCTATGATATTTCCGCGAAAAATCGCCCTGCGCGATATACGTACAGCCGTTGGCAAGTTCCCTGAAGTTTTTTGAAACTCTCTTTGAAAGATAAACATCGACGGCAATCATAAGCACAATAATTGCAACAAGCGCAATTATGACAGCTTTTATCATGCGCATATATACGCCTGAAAAATCTGAAACAGGACCGTCTGCAACGATATACCAATCCGTATTTTTTACTGGATGAACGCCGTAGAACTGACCGTCTTCGATAAACACTTTTGATTTTCCGTCTAGATAATTCTTAGCCGTATAAGTTTTGAAAGAAACTGCGTCAAAATAATTCTTGTTCATGATGTCGGTAAAATCATCGTTCGTAATGTAAAGACCGTCTGATGTAATTATATGAATCTTGCTGTTCGGCGAAAGGTTAATCTCTTTTACGGCACGCGAAAGCGCATCAAGAACAATGTCTGCGGCGGCAACACCGATAAGCTTGCCCTCTTCATCAAGAACGTTGTAACTCACCGTAACGATAATCTTGCCTGTGTTCACATCTGTAAAAGGCGACGTGTAGCAGATTTTGTTCCTGTTGTTTACGGCATTTTTATGCCAAAGCCGCGACTGCATATCAAAATCGGCAGGTGCTTCCCAGCCGGTATGAGAGATAAGCGTGCCGCCGTCCCAAATCTGCTCGGCTGTTGCATAATATAGCAGCGTTTCTTCTGCCATGTTTTTGCCCATGCTTTTAATAACTGAACGCATCTGGTCGCGGCTATCAAGAGCCGGAATGACATTTGAAAGATTGATTACAAGGTCATTGTATTCGCCCAGAATTCCGGCAACTTCTTCGCTTAAAGTTTCCATTGCCTGTTCGGCGGAATTTATCGTTGACTTCTTGAGTATATTTCCTGTAAGCAAAGTGAATGAAATGCAAAGGAAAAGCGCCGCAATCAGCATCGTTCCGATTGTGCCTATCAAAAGTTCAGAACTAAGTGAAAGATGCTTCTTCATCTTGTGTCTACCTCTAATGTGTTATCGCTTTATGTACAATATAAAGGATATACCATCTTTGGGATTTTGCAACTGTTTTTCTTTTCGCAACAGCTTCAATAGCCCCATGTGTCATTGTGCAACAGCTTCGTCATTGCGAGAAGCGCAGCGACGAAGCAATCTTCTTTTCGCAGCGGTCCTGTCATTCCCGTGCTCGACACGAGAATCTTACTGATGCACACATGCTGTCGGGCGCCGTAGCACGGTTCAAAACCGCGCGCTAGCGCGCTACATACAGTTTGTTGCAATGAAACTATTTACGTGTCGCTTCGCGACGCAACAAACTGAATGTTTTTGAACCGCACTCCGCCGCCCCTCGCGCCCCTGTACACCATCTCCAAACAAGCAGCTATTGTGCATCCAGCCATCAAGTTTTGCGCTAGCAAAACTTGGCGTGTTCGCCAGTTCAATCTCAAAACTTTAGCACATGCCAACGGCGAACCGCACTTGCAGCGGTGCACTAAATTAAGCTATTCCGTAGAACAAGCTTATGCGCACCCGAACCGCGCAATAATGCGCTATGCACTGTTTTTCTTTTCGCAACAGCCAATCTATAATCAAAGCTTGATCGGCGAAAAGCGTCTGTTTTTGCGCGAGCAAAAACAGACGCTTGTGTACATCGCCGCGCCCTACGCCTTTGTACAACCGCCCAAAACGAGCAGTCGTTGTGCACCAGCATAAGAGGGAACAGCGTCACCCCTATAAGGGGGAATCATGTCACCATTATAATGGTGCAGTATGCTCCAGCATAATGGTGCAGTGCGTCGCATTATGCTGTGCCGATGTGTCGCATTATGCTGTGCCAGTGTCGTACATTATGCTGCGACATAGACTTTTTTGCGTCTTTGTACATACGCCTCAAACAAGCCGCCATTGTGCATAAACTTAGGATGCGAGCCAGTTTGCAACCCTCTTGAAAGTTATGCATCTGCCTAGTCCTGTTTTTTCTAGTAACCTCTAACGAAACTTATGGAGTACGTTTTAACAACATCGTCAGCACCAGGCATCCTTATCGTGCACCATACACCCCTGCTTATTCCGCCATTTGTTCCATTATAAACACCGAAATCACTCGTGCCAAAAGCTTTAGATGAACTTGTAAACGGTCCATAAGGGCCACTTATATTCCAAGATGTGCCTCCTGTGCCGGACTTAATAACCCATTCAAATGTTGTTCCATCGGGGAATGGCAAAGACGAATCATCTGTTCGTTCCACCGTAAACGTATAAGAATTACTAGCGCCGTTATTACCTGGGTAACCTCTTTGAGTGCCACCGGAGCTTGTATATGTTTTTATTGGTGCAGTTGTTGTCATTCTTAAAGTGCACACAGGGATTACGGGTTTGGGAACAATCTTGACTGTGACGTAATTGCTCTTGCTGCTGCCCGCTGGCAGATTATCATGGCTCACAGTGCATTCCACTGTGAGAGTCTGCTCTGATGATGGAACAGACGTAATCCCCATGTCGTTAAGATTCTTTGTTATATTTTGGTCTGCTGTGTTCGGCGTGTTAAGATTCGTTGTGCCTATCTTCCATGCAAATTTTACACCCGATGGCAGTATGCCCGAAGAAGGACTTGCCGAGAAACCGAAATTCTTTGATGTCAAATCGGCCGCAGTTATAAGGTACGCGCCATTTGAGTCCGTACTAAGACCTGTGGGCGGCGTGCTCAGCGTTACCGTTATATTCGGAATCGTAACCTTATAGACCTTAAATGCTGGTGACAGAGTTTCCGTTACTGTGTTTCCCGGAATAGCATTGTCAGGGTGGCTTATTGTACAGCTTACAGTTAAGTTTGTTGCGGTTGATTCGCTATTTCCAATGCTGCCCATCTCCGCCGGTGTCACATTGATACTGTCCAGCCCCACTCCTTGTCTTGTAACAACCGTACCGTCCACAGGATTGGTGATTGTCCAGTTATATACAGTGCCTAAAGGCAGACCTGCTGCTGTAAAGACAGAGAAATTAATAGGTGTTGCAGTATTATAAACAGGATATTCTGTTCCTGTGTACATATTATAATCAACATTAAAATCAAAACCAGTCAATGTAACAGGCTTAAAGACTTTAATCGTTTTGTTTACTGTTACTGCCGGTTGACATGGCAAGCCGCTTATTGTGCATGAAACAACAATATTCGAAGCATTTCCTGTATTAGTACCAATTGACGTATCGGTAATTAGTGCATCATTAGGGCTTGCAGAGCAAGTATCTGGTGCTGCACCAGAAACAGCCGTTCCGTTCACTTGCCATGAAAGACTTGCAGTTGACGGCAAAGATGAATAACCGGACAATGTAAAGCCAAAGCTCTGCGTAAGATCTGTAATTTTGTATATGCTGGCTGCAACTTGTATTGCTCCATTTGCCGGAGTTACGTCTATATTACAGTCTGGAGAACCATATAGCGCATTAAGCGTAATGTCGCCGCGTAAACCGCCTAAATGACCACCGTAATGTTTTGTACCGTCTTGTTGACACTCCCAGCCAGTAATTGGCGATGTTGTCTGCGCCGAAAGGTTAATACCGTCTCTTGAATAATATGTGCCGGAAGCAACTAAAGTGTTGGTATAGTCATAACATTCATAATTATACGGCACTTTGAATTTCAGTGTATTGTGAAGAACAATTTCGGTTTGATCGAGTTCGGCAACGCGCGGGCTTTCTTCTGATGCAGAATATATATAGGCTCTGCCTGAAACTTTATCGCCAATTTTGATTTTTGGAAGGACATCTGTCGTAGAGGTCGCATCCGCTATGATTGCTTCTTGCGTCACGCCGTTTATAACTAATTCGATTCTTACGCTCGTTATATTAGGAATCGCGGCCATCTGACTTATAAGCAGCTCGCTGCTCGTAAATCCAGAACCTCCGCCAAAGCCGTTGCCTGTCTGGTTGCCTGTACCAAAACCGCCTGCATCGCCGTTATTGTGGATTCCGGGATTATCTTGAAAGGAAACCATGCCGCCACCACCGCCGCCTCCGCAAGAGAAAATCATAAGCGCAGCGATGCAGATTAATGCAACCTTAATCGTTATTCTAAAATGTTTATATGCCATATTTTTCATAGAAAGAAATCGCAGAATTAAGTTCCGTTTCTTAATGCAAAACACTAAAAAACAATATTTGATAAACTAACTATTTATGATATATATTTTCACTCATTTTAACAAGTAAAAGATTTAGACAGATTAATCTACAAGAGCAGCACAGCACAATAAGCGCGTCAGTTGTACACCATCTCCAAACAAGCAGCCGTTGTGCATCCGTTACAAGATTTGCCGCTAGGCAAATCTTGGCCGTTTTGTTCTTTTCGCATTCGACCATTCTACAGATAAAGCTTAATCTGCGAAAAGTGATGCAAAACGCCTTGACTTACAACAAAACTCACGTCACACTTATAGAATCATGAGAAAAATCAGCTTTGTTTTTGGCTTAATTTTTGTTTTGGCGGTGCTGCTTTCAGGCTGCACAAAAACAGAAGAACTTACACTAGAAGAGATTGAGAACGCCGGAACCAGCGGCGTTGCGGAATTGCTTGAACAGACGAAATATCGTCCATGGGAAGGACAGGAATTCGTTGCGGGCAAAAGCGGCGGCACTTGGAGAGACAGCACATTGTCTGACCCGAAAACATTCAACCCGATTGTGGCAGACGGAGACGGCGAAACAACTTCGCTTTTGAGCTGCCTTACAGATTATCTTATCGATTACGACCAATCAATAAAAGAATGGAAACCACAAATTGCCGCGCCGCGCATTGAGGTACACGAAGACAAAGGCACGATGGATGTTTATTTTACGTTGCGCGACGATCTTTACTGGTCTTATTACGGTTCAGACAAAAAAGTCAAGGTAACGAGCGATGACGCAGTTTTCTGGTATAACGAAATTGAAGGCGAAGAGGAGCTTCACCTTTCAGCATATACAGGGCAGTTTCTCGGAATGGAAGACGGCTCAATAAAGCATGTCGACATAGAAAAGATTGACGACCGCACTTTCGTCTATCATTTTCCGCGCATTATTGCAGACCCGCTTTTGCACTGCAACACCGATTTCTGGCCGATGCATGTTTTCAAGCCGGTCAAAGACAAAGAGGGTGTTGAAGGGCTCAAGAAAATCTTCAGCGTTTCAGCTGACCCTAAGACAATCCCATCAATGGGCAGATATTTTCTTGTTGAATACACTGCCGGTCAGAGGCTTGTATATAAGAAGAATAACGATTATTGGAAGAAAGACTCAAACGGAAACACAATCCCCTACCCTGACGAAATGCTTGTGAGCATTGTGCCAGATAAAAACACGCAGTATCTTATGTTCAAAGAAGGCTCTCAAGAAGATTATACGCCAAGGACAGAAGAAATCAGCGAGCTTGTTAGAAAACAAGAAGACAAATACACAATCTATAATAACGGCGGAACTTTCGGAGCTTCGTTCTGGACTTTTAACGAAAACCCGATAAACAAAGACAAGCCTTTTTATGAATGGTTCACATGCAAAGAATTCCGCCAGGCCATGAGCTGCTTGCTGAACAGAGACAGAATCATTTCGCAAGTCTATAACGGACTTGCAGAGCCGTGCCTTTACTTGTTCCCCAAGCCGAACGCATTTTATAACGAAAACATAACGCTGCAATATCTTTTTGACCACAAGAAAGCGGCAGAGCTTCTTGCAAAAGCCGGAATGAAAAAAGGTGCGGACGGCATTTTGCGCGACAAGAACGGCACGGCCGTTGAGTTTGATCTTACGATTACAGCGGAAAGTACTGTTTCTTCAGATATTTCTTCTATTATAGTAGACGAATGCCAGAAAGAAGGCATCAAGATTAACGTGCGCACAACTGATTTTCAAAAGCTTGTTGAGCAGATGACTTCAACTTATGACTGGCAGTCTTTGTTCATAAGCCTCGGCACGCCGATTTTTCCATCGCAGGGCTCAAATGTCTGGCCTTCAAACACGCCGCTGCACATCTGGTATCCGATGCAGCCTAGCCCTGCAACCGAATGGGAAGCCCGCATCGATTATCTTTATAACGAAGGCTGCTGCACGATTGACCACGACAAGGCTAAGAAAATCTGGGACGAATATCAGTCTATAATTCTTGAGCAGTGTCCGCTCATTTATTTGATGCGGCCTATAAGCTTTTACGCTTTGAATAACAGATGGGATCAGACGAACCTTTACTATGACCCTATGGGAGGGGCTACAACAGAATATGTCTACCTCAAACAATGAAAACAAAACTGAAAACACCGAAAAAGGCGCCGCCGTTAAGCGCATAATGTTTGCGACCGCTTCGCCGTGGTTCAAGTTCAGAAAAAAGTCGCCGCTCGGCTCGTTCATCGTTTCAAGGCTTATAACGATGGTGCTAATCCTGTTTTTTTTGGGTTTTGCCGTGTTCGGCTTAATGGAACTTGCGCCGGGCGACATTGTTACGCGCCTTATGATGCAGCAGGTCTTTTCTTCTGCAGAAGGGCCGGCTGGCAGCGCGCAGACGCAGAATTCCACGAATTTTGACAAATACGAGCAGACGCGCCATGAGCTTGGCCTCGACAAGCCGTTTTACGTCCAGTATTTCAGCTGGTTAAAGCGCGTCGTCATTCACCATGATTTGGGCACAAGCTTAATTTCGCGCGCGCCGGTTTCTTTTCTTATAAGCTCACGTATATGGAATTCGCTGACGCTCAATCTGATTTCTCTCGTGCTTATCACGACTTTTTCGTTTCTGCTCGGCGTGTATTTTTCAAGCAAGGCAGGCACGGCGGCAGATGTTGCCGTTACGTTCTTTTCGCTTTTCTTTCATGCAGTGCCGGGCATTTTGCTTTTGATTCTTCTTCAGCTTTTTGCCGCCGTAACTGGGCTTTTTCCGATTAAGGCTTATCCGCCTTTTCCGCTGAAAGAAGCGCCTGTAAAATTCGTGTTCAGCTATATGCACCACATTTTTCTGCCGCTGCTCGCATCTTTCCTCGGCGGCATCGGCGGCACGCTGCGCATGATTCGCGCGACAATGCTTGACCAGCTCGGTCAGCCTTACATCACGTCTTTGCGCGCGCGCGGCATCTCTGAAAAGCGGGTGTATCTCGCGCATGCATTCAGAAACACGCTGAATCCGTACATCACTGGCAGCGCGAACTTGCTTGCAAGCCTATTTTCAGGTTCGCTTGTGCTTGAAATTATCTTCTCTTATCCGGGCATCGGGCGCCTTATGTATGAGGCTGTTCTTCAAGAAGACATCAACCTTGTGCTTGCCAATCTCATGTTCATTTCGTTCCTCGTTCTGGCAGGAATGGTAATTGCGGATATTCTGCTTGCAATTGTAGACCCAAGAATCCGCTACGGAAAGGAATAAGCTATGAAAGAATTCTTCAAATATCTGCACACACGCCCGCTGGCGCATATCTCTTTCATATTGCTCTGCATTCTCTATGTGATAATGATTTTCGCGCCATTCGCCGCGCCTTATAAGGCACAAACTTCGTTTCCGGATAAGACTTATCACCCGGCTAATTTGCGCTTTTCAGGCGGAATAAAGGCACAGGAATGCCGCGTAATCAATTCTGTAGGCTGGAAATACGCAAGGGTAAAAGGGCTTTATCATAAAGTGAAATTCTTCGTTAAAGGCGAAGAGTACACATTTCTGGGTTTCAAATGCGACCGCCACCTTTTCGGCACAGAAGACGGCTATCCTCTTTTTCTGCTCGGCGCAGACTCTCTTGGGCGCGACCTTTTCAGTCGCATCGTCTACGGCAGCAGAATCTCGCTTACAATAGGCTTTATCGCCACGGCAATTTCGCTTGTGCTCGCCATACTTTTCGGCGGCATTGCAGGTTATTACGGCGGCACAACGGACTGGGCAATTATGCGCATCTGCGAATTTTTCATGCTCATTCCGGGGCTTTATATGATTCTCTTTTTGCGCTCGATTCTTTCGTCTTCAATGGATTCTGGGCAGTCTTATATGGTTATCACCGTGATTCTCGCGCTTGTCGGCTGGCCTGGCACGGCGCGCACAATACGCGGCATCGTTCATTCAATAAAACGAGAAGAATTCATCCTTAACGCGCAGCTCGAAGGCATTCCGTCTGTGGTCATAATTTTTGCGCACATCATTCCGCAGATTTCAAGCCTTTTGATTGTCAGCACCGCTTTGAGCGTGCCGGGCTTCATCATGAGCGAGACGACGCTTTCATATTTGGGGCTTGGCATTTCGGACCCGGCCGTAAGCTGGGGTTCGCTCATAAACAGAGACATTTCAACGCTGAACAATTTGCAGCATTATCCGTGGCTTTTGTATCCGGCCTTGCTGCTGCTTATCGTCACGCTTGCGTTCAATTTTTTTGGCGACGTTTTGCGCGACTATTTTGACCCGTACCACAACATGTTTCCGCAGTTCAGGCTGATTAAGTGGCTTAAACGGAAAAAGAACGCAACGGAAGCGAAAGCGCAAACAGCAGACGCGCCAAGCGCAGCGGACGGAACTGACGGAGGCGAAAAATGAGCGGAACATTGCTTGAAGTTAAAGACCTCGAAGTTACGTTCAACGTGCTGCGCGGCCGCGAATATGTAGACATTCACGCCGTAAGGGGCATTTCATTCAGCATAGAAAAAGGCGAAATTCTCGGCATCGTCGGCGAATCAGGCTCGGGCAAAAGCGTTTCAACGCTTGCAGTGCCGGGGCTTTTGGGTGCAAACGCCACGGTCAAAGGCCACGCCTTTTATGAAGGCAAAGACTTGATTTCGCTTTCACCCAAAGAGCTGAAATATTACCGCGGCAGAAAAATCGGCATGATTTTTCAAGAACCTGGCCGTTCTTTCGACCCGCTGCAAAATATCGGCTCTGTCTTTCTTGAGTCTTTCCGCGTAATAGAGCCGGAAATTACAAAAGCTGACGCAATGCAGAAAGCGGCCGCGCTCTTAAAAGAGACAGGTCTTGCGAATGCTGAGGAGCGGCTTTCAAATTATCCGCACCAATTTTCGGGTGGCCAGCTTCAGCGCATCGGCATTGCACTTGCGCTTGCACAAGGCTGCGAACTTCTGGTTGCAGACGAGCCGACAACCGCGCTCGACGTTACAATTCAGGCGCAGATTGTTTCGCTGCTGCTTCAACTGCGGAAGACACGCAATATTTCGATTATATTCATAAGCCACAACATAGACCTTGTTGCGCACATCAGCGACAAGATGCTTGTTATGTACGGCGGCATGATTATGGAAAAAGGCACGGCGGAACAGATTTCAAAAAGCCCTGTGCATCCGTATACGCAGGCGCTTCTTGCCGCCGCGCCATCGTTCGGGGCGCATTACTCAACAAGCCGCCTCATCTCAATTCCCGGCAAGGTGACTGATCCGGCTCATCCTTCGGCGGGCTGCCCTTTCGCGCCAAGATGTGCACAAGCTTGCGGAGAATGTTGCACCGAATCATTTAAAGGAAGAAAATGCTATGAACGCACATGAAGCTGATGATAAGATTGTTCTTGAGGCGAGCCACATCAAGAAAAGATTCAACCTTGAAGCGGGCTTTTTTGCAAACTATGGCAAATTTGTCTACGCCGTGAACGATGTTTCTTTTTCGATTGGAAAAAATCAGACTTATGGCCTTGTGGGCGAATCTGGCTGCGGCAAGACCACAACCGCAAGAATGATTGTGGGAATGTACAAGACCGACAGCGGAATTATAAGCTATAAAGGCAGCGACACCGCAAAGTTTTCGCGCGCAGAGCTGAAAGATTACCGCGAAAAGGTGAAGTACATCTTTCAAGACCCTGCCCGCTCGCTCAACCCGCGCATGAACATTTATCAGGTTCTCACGAGCGGCTGGCGTTGGTCTGCGCATTGGCAGAACCATCAGGTTGCAAAGGAACAGGCGGCCGCAATTCTTGAAGAAACCGGCCTTTCGGCGGACGATCTTTACAGGCACCCGGCTGAATTTTCGGGCGGGCAGCGTCAGCGCATTTCGATTGCGCGCGCACTTATAATGCAGCCAGAAGTTCTAATCTGCGATGAGGTGGTTTCTGCGCTTGACGTTTCGATTCAAGGGCAGATTCTGAACCTCCTGCAGGATTTGCGCGAAAAGCGGAAGCTGACATATCTCTTTATAACGCATGATCTTAAGATTGCATGCTACTTCTGCGACAGAATCGGCGTAATGTACCGCGGCTGTCTTATGGAAGAAGCTGACGCATGCGACCTTTATAAGACGGCGGCGCACCCTTATACGCAGCTGCTTTTTGAGAGCGCGCAAAGTTTTGGCACAAACTCAAAGGGCGAAGTCAAAACGAATATTGAAGAGCTTTCTGGCTGCCCGTTTGCGCACCGCTGCCCGCGCGCCACAGAGCGCTGCACAAAAGAGATGCCGCCGCTTGCAGATATTTCAAAAGGCGGCAGCCCTCACTTAATCAGATGCTTTGAGGAGGCTGAATAATGGCACTTGTAATCACAAAAGGCGACATCACACAATTTGACGTTGATGCAATCGTAAACGCTGCAAACAATTCGCTTTTGGGCGGCGGCGGCGTTGACGGCGCAATTCACAGGGCAGCCGGCAGAAGGCTGCTTGAAGAGTGCATAACGCTCGGCGGCTGCAAAACTGGTCAGGCAAAAATCACAAAAGGCTACAACCTCAAGGCAAGGCATGTAATTCACACTGTCGGGCCGGTATATTACGAGCATGACGCAGCCGAAGCAAGGCAGCTGCTTGAAAGCTGCTACAAAAACTCAATCGAGCTTGCAATTCAGAACAGCTGCAAGAGCATCGCTTTTCCGCTTATAAGCGCAGGCGTTTACGGCTACCCAAAAGCCGAAGCCATCGATGTTGCCGTAAGCATAATCTCGAAATATGCTGGCAACCTTGATGCTTATCTTGTGCTTTTTGACAGCGAAGCCGCCGCAATTGCCAAAGCCAACTACCCCGCCCTCTGGCAGGACTAAAGCGCTTCTTTAATCTCTTCTAGCATTTTTAGCGCGGCAAGGCCCGTGTCAATCGTAGATTTGAGTGGCTCTGTTCCGTCCAAAAAGTCGGCGGCATTTTTCACCATGTTCGAAAAATAGCATGTCTTTCTTGGAAAATGCGCATTCTCTTTTGTCAATGAATAAAAGCCGGTGTAAAGCTTTGATGCGCGCCGCTTCTCAAGCTTTGCGATGCCGTTTCCGATTGAGATTCTGCCCAAAGTGCCTGTAAGCACAACCTCAAAGCCGAAAAATTTGCTGCGGCCAGAAAAATCAAAATTGACGGCAGTGCCGTCTGCTGTCTGATAATGCGCGGAAACATTGCGCACCGCGCCGTCTTCGCTTTTGAAAATGCCTGAAATTTGTGGCTTTTCGAGCACAGGGTCGTCTAACAAGAAACGCACAATATCAACAAGATGCGTGCCGTCATGAATCAAGCTGTACGCGCCGGTTGCTTCTTCTTTTTCAGAATAGACGCGCAAGCCAGACATGAGCGACGCATGAACAGACTGAAGATCGCCGATTGAGCTGATAAGGCTTTTGGCCTTTGCATAGTCTTTTGCGAAACGCCTTTCGTGGTTGACGAGCACAGGCACGGCCGCTTCTTCTGCGGCGCGCTTAATCGTCAAGCCGTCAGCCATGTTAAGTGCAACAGGCTTTTCCAAGATGAGCAGGCGCGGCTTGGCTTTTATTGCAGCAAGCGCCGCCTCAAGGTGCGCGTCTTCATTGACCGCTACAGTGATTATGTCAAACTTTTGAGAATCCAAAAGCTCTTTTATGTTGCTGAACGCGGCGGCGCGTCTGTTTGCGCTGTGCCACCGCTCAAGATTTTCGTTGTTCGTATCGCAACCGGCAACAAGCTTTATGCGCTTTTCAGCGTTAAGCGCCATAGAATGAGAAGCAGGCTGTTCGCGCTTTTTGTCAAGCCCGAGGCTGTAGCCTATACGCCCCGTTCCGATCAGCACCGAAGAATAGATTTTCTTTTCAAGCATAATCTTTTATCGTCTCGTTTTGCAGCAAGTGTTATCTACAATTTTTCGGTTTTGCCAAACGCTGGCTGAGGCGTGGCTTCGACGCGGCTTAAGATTATTGACGAAAAAGGCTCAACATGGTAAAAATTATACAGTTCTTTGTAAAAAACAAGCACGCAAAAAGCAATGAGAACGCGGCTGCTTTTTATAGGTGATAATTCAGTAAATCTATGCGCTACAACTAATTAGGTATAGATTTTTTTACGGATTAAACAAGGATGCCCCACATGACTTATTCTTTACCGACGAATCTTGGAATCGTTGCCTGCCCGGGCGGCGAAGCTTTTGCCAACGAAGTAATTGTGCACTTGAAGCACATTTACAAGCACCGATTTCAGCTGAAAAACGAAGCGCTTGCCAAGCGGTACGAGCTCGATAAAGAAAAGCTTCAGCAAAAAATAAACTTTCTTGGCGATGTGCACACGTCAGAAGCATGCATAAAAGGCGCGGTCGACAAATATCGCCTGCCTGAATTCAAGATTGACACGCAGTTCACCTACTTTATGAACGGCGAGTTCAAGACTGAAATCAAAGAGTGCATACGCGGAAAAGACATCTACATTTTCCAAGATGTTGAAAACCATCAGGAAATAGCACTGAACGGCGGCAAGAACAAAATCCGGCTTTCGGTGAACGACCACGTAATGTCGCTGCTTGTTACGATTGACGCGGTACGGCAGGCGGGCGCGTCGAACATCTCGCTTGTAGTTCCAGTCTATCCATACAGCCGCCAGCACAAAAAGAAAGGCCGCGAAGGACTTACAGCAAGCCTTCTTGGCCACATCTACGAAAACCTCGGTGTTTCAAGAATCATCACACTTGACATCCATTCACGCGAAATCGAAAATTCATTCAACAAAGCAAATATCGAAAACCTTCACGCAAGTTATCAGATTATCCGCGAACTTTCTAAAATTGTCGATTTGACCTCAAAAGAAGACGACTTTGTAGTAGTTTCGCCTGACACTGGCGCGGTTGACAGAAACAAGTTCTACGCAACAGGGCTTAAAAAGCCGCTCGCGCTTATCTATAAAGAACGCGATTATTCGATTGTAACGCAGAACGCGCACGAAACGAACATCAAAGCCGTAAAGTTGCTTGGCGACGTTCACGGCAAGACTGTCTTTATGGCAGACGATATGCTCGGCACAGGCGGAACATTGCTCAAGGCAATGGAATTCCTCAAAGACCAGGGCGCAAAGCAAGTAATTGCCGCAATCAGCCTGCCTTTCTTTACAGGCAATGCCATCGAGCAGTTCAACGAAGCTTATCAGAAAGGCTATTTCTACCGCATAATCGGAACGAACGCCGTTTATCACGAAGAGCTTCTCAAGTGCGAATGGTACATCAACACGAACGTTACAGGGCTTTTTGCAAACGTAATCTCAAGAGTGCACCACAACCAGTCTTTGAGCGACTTACTCGACAACCGCACGATAATCGACAAGCTTGTAAAAACCGAATAGCGTGAAAGAAGCTGTTTTTTGCGCCGACATCGGAACGTCTTCTCTCAAAGGAGCTTTGATAAGCCACAGAGGAGACGTATTCGCCTTTTCAAGAATCCGCTTTGAAAACAAATCTTCACCAAATTGCTGGCTTGACGCACTAAAAGACGCGCTCGATTCGCTCCGCAAAACTGCAACAGAATCTGCGCCCGATCAGCTTAAAATCAGCGCCATCTGCATTTCGGGCAACGGCCCGACAATCGCGTCAGACAAATTCATTCATTTGTGGAACGAACCAAACGGCACGGCGGAAGAAGCTGAAAGATACGCAACTCTTTCGGGCAGAAGCCTTTTCTTGCCGCGCCTGCTCTTCTGCAAAGAGCAGCTTGCAGAGCAGTGGAACGCTTCGGGCTTGGTCTTTTCTGGGCCTGAATATCTAATTTATCAGCTTACGCACACGGCAATTACGATTCTGCCCGAAAAGCGCTTTGAAGCTGCTTATTGGAACGATGACGCTCTTTCAAGATGCGGAATCGACAAGCAGAAACTGCCGCCTTTCGTTGCGCCGGGCTTTATGGCAGGTTCGCTTACAGCAGAAGCCGCTGAAAAACTCGGCTTGAGCCGCAGCGTGCGCGTTTATTGCGGCACGCCGGATTTTGTTGCCGCGCTTATAGGAACTGCAACGCTAAAAGCTGGCAGGCTCTGCGACAGGGCCGGTTCTAGCGAAGGGCTGAATCTCTGCGTTGATAAGCCTGTTAGTCACAAAAAAATCCGCACGCTGCCGTCTGTCATCAGCAGCTTGTGGAACGCTTCTGTGCTGCTGCCAGATTCAGGCGCACGGTTTGCCAACTTCAAGAAAAACTCACAATATCGAGATTTATCACCTGACAAAGCAGTGCAGACAATTCTTGCAGACAAGACTTGCGAAGGCTACAAGCTTCTCTGCGACATTTCGGCTGAAATCAAACAGGGCATCGCAATTCTCAAAGAAGCAACCGGCTTTTCCATTGAATCAATGCGCGTAACAGGCGGCCAAGCTCACAACGTGCATTGGAACCAGTTCAAGGCTGACACACTCGGCATCTGCATTGAAACAACGCAAATGCTCGATGCAGAATTAATGGGCGATGCAATTACGGCTTTTACAGGCATGGGCTTTTTCAGTTCAATTGAAGAAGGCGCAGAAGCACTGGTAAAGACGGCGCATGTCTTTGAGCCGCGCAAAAGCTTGTAGGGCAAGGCTTTACGATGAAAATTTATCACATTCCGCCGGAAACAAAAGCAATTCTTTTTGATATTGATTCAACGCTTTATACAAACGCGGCCTACGCGTATGAACAGGTTGACGTGCAGCTGCGCCATTTTGCAGAAATCCGCGGCTTGCCTTACAAAGACGCAAAAGCCAAAGTTGACGCTTACCGCCAGGAATATGCAAAGCAGCACGGCGGCGCAAAAACAAGCTTCGGCAACACGCTCGCCGCTTTCGGCATACCGATTGAAGAAAGCATACGCTGGCGCGAAAAGCTTATAAATCCGGCTGATTATCTTGAATATGACGGCACGCTCGTAAAAACAATGGAAGATCTAGCGCAAAATTATAAGATTGCCGCTGTAACGAATAATCCACTTGCGCCAGCGAAAAAGACGCTTGAAGTTTTGGGCGTAATCAGCTTTTTTGATGAAATTATTGCACTGGACACGTGCTTTGTCTCAAAACCGCACCGGCTGCCGTATGAAACAGCCGCAAAGAATTTGTCTGTCTGTGTTGAAGAGTGCCTTTCTGTTGGCGACCGCTATGATATTGATTTGGCTGTTCCGCTTGAGATGGGCATGGGCGGCATTCTCGTCAGCGGCGTGAAAGACGTGTACACGCTTCCTTCATTACTGAAAGATTTAACACCAAGGAAATAAGTTTTCACATTACAGTCATTCCGACTTCGCTCAATGACCATTTTCCTATTCTTCGCCCCATATACGATTCGAACGTACGACCTGCTGCTTAGGAGGCAACCGCTCTATCCAACTGAGCTAATGGAGCAAGGCTTTCGAGTTTGAAAGCATGCAATGAGAATAACAAAAAATGCTCAAAAATGCAAATACTTTTTTGGATGATTATCGGGGCACCTGTCTGCTACAGGCAGAAGCCCGATAATGACAGACATTGGTACTTTTTCTATGCAGATAATGACAAATATAGTTATTATTCAGCGCAAATAATGACAAACGAGGCTATTTTTCTTCGCGCACAATGAAAAGCGGGCGGTTTTTCGTTTCGATGTAGATTTTCGACAAATATTGCCCGAGTATTCCGATTGAAAACAGCTGAAGCCCGCCCAAGAAGAGAACTATGCACACCATCGAAGGCCAGCCCGCAACCGGGTCGCCGCACAAGATTTTGCGCACAATTATAAAGATTATCAAGCAAAACGAGACAATTACAGACAAAAAACCGAGCACGCTTGCGAGCATCAGCGGTTTAACTGAAAAAGCTGTAATGCCGTCGAGCGAATAAAGGAAAAGCTTGTAAAACGACCATTTAGTCTTGCCGGCGACGCGCTCGATGTTATCGTAAGAGAACCATTTTGTCTTAAAGCCGACCCACGGAAAAATGCCTTTTGAAAAGCGGCTTTTCTCGTAAAGCGAAACGACGGCATCAACATAATTGCGCGTCATAAGCCTGAAATCGCGTGAACCGTCTACAACCTGAATATCGCAAAGCTTGGCCATAATCTTGTAGAAGAGCCGCGCGAAGAACGAGCGGATTATAGGCTCGCCTGCCCTTGTGGCGCGTCTTGTGGCGGCACAGTCGAAGCCTTCTTTTAAGATTGCATCGAACATCTGGGGCAAAAGCTCAGGCGGGTCTTGCAAGTCTGCATCAAGCGTTGCTACGAATTTGCCTTTGGCGCGGCTCAAGCCTGCATAAAGCGCGGCTTCTTTGCCGAAATTGCGCGAAAAGCTGATGTAATGAACGCGCGGGTCTTTTTCTGCAAGGCTTTTGATTGTTTCAAGGGTCTTGTCGTCAGAGCCGTCGTCAATAAAGACAAATTCTGCTTCTTTTATGTTGTGGCTTTCGGCGAGCCGGTCTAAGACAGATGCAGCTTCTTTATAAAAAAACGGAATTGACTCTTCTTCATTTTTGCATGGAACGA
>LVBI01000019.1:0-43329 GCA_001603145.1 Spirochaetales bacterium Spiro_07
TGAATTTTGCGCTTTTCTACGCCTGTCTGAACCGTCTGATGCGGCGGCCAGACAAAATCTGACCTTAAGTTTGCATGTATTTTTCCGAAAATCTAACGAGGCTTTTTTCAAATCAGAAAAATCAGAACATAAGGGGAATTCGTGTCAGGCGCTCGGCGGGTCTTAATAACATTAATTATTTCTTCTTTGACTTGTGCAGTCTTTGCAGCTGTTGCCCATTTCGGGCTGCTGTCTGTTATAGAAGATAAATTCTACAAGCCGATGGTGTACAGCCGCCTGGAAGAGCGGAACGACTTGCTTTCAGAAACTGTAGGCAAGTACATTGACACGCAAGATGCGCTTTTTACGCTGTTTGCCGCCAACCCTGAAATCCGTGTGATTGCCCAAAAAGAGCAGGACGAAATGCTTGTCAAAAGCCGCGCGAACCTTGCTTCAGATTTGCTCACAGAAACGCCCGGCCTTGAAGGTTTGCGCATAATCGGCAAGAACGGCAAGACTATATATTACAGCACTTTTCCGCAAGATTTTGCCGCCAGAAAAGACGATGAGCCTGCAAGCTACAGAAATTACCCAAAAAACGATATTCCATTTGAAGATATAGCCGCTTCTGAAGAAGACAAAAGCCGCATCCTTCATGATTCTGAAAACAACAGGCTTATCTTCTCTTATCCGTTTTACGACAACGAAATGGCTTTTGTCGGCACAGTGGCGTTTTATGTTGATGCACCGTCAATGCTCCGTTATTTTATTCCGACCGACCGGCTTAGCGCGCAAAGCGGCATCTACCTTTGGGGCACGCAGAAAGAAGACATTCACGGCTTTGTTTTTTCTGTGCCGGAAGGTCTTGAAACTGTTTGCAAGAACGCCGCAGTTTCTTCGTGGAATTCCAGCCAGAAAATATACGCTTTTGAAGACCCTGAAAGCATAGGCAATCGGGCGAAATATCTGCTAGTTTCAGCTGAAAACAAGAACGGCTTTGTTAGCACAGTCTTCAAAGAAGACATTCTTTATATGCCTGAAAGAATCAGAAACATAATAGTGCTTGCAACAATCAGCCTGATTTTCTTTATCAGCATTATCTGCTGCATTGCAAAGAACGCCGCCGAAAAACATGCAGAAAGACCGTCTCTGGCAAAAGAAGACAAAATGCTTGCAGCCGAAGCCGCTTCAGAAGTGAGCATAAGGGCGGAAGAGCCTAAAAAAGACGAATCGCTTATTGAGAAAATCGACGACGTGTTTGAAATGCTTGCGGCAGAATCTGTTCCAGCTGAAAAACCGAAGCACACAGAAATTGCCGAAGCTGCTGAAGAAAATGCAGAGCCGCAATTTGACTACGACAGCCAAGAATTCGGCGACACGCTTTTTGAAGATTCGCTTGAAACTGAAGAAACGCCAGAAAGTGCAAACGGCGCAGATGAAACAGCAGACGAACTTTTTGACGAAATCTATAACGAAGAGATTCAGAGCGAACAAGCTGCACAACTTGAGGCTGGTGCACAGCCCGCGCCGCTTGAAGTTGACGCGCAATTTGCAGATGATGCGCAGCTTGGGGCTGATGCACAGCCCGCGCTCGAAGCAGAACCGCAGTTTGCGGAGGCTGGGCTTGAAGAAGCCGTGCAGCCGCTTTTGCCGTCTGAACAATATGCAGACGCAGCGCAAACTGAAGCTTATGCCCAACCAGAAGCTAGTGTGCAGGTCGCGCCGCTCGAAGCTGACGCGCAATTTGCAGACGATGCACAGCTTGGGGCTAGTGCACAGCCCGCGCTCGAAGCAGAGCCGCAGTTTGCAGACGATGCACAACTCGAAGATTATGCACAGCCCGCGCCGCTTCAGCTTGAAGATGATTCACCGTTTGCAGATGATGCCGCACAAATCGAGGATGATGCGCAGCTGGCGCAACCAGCCGCTCTTGAAGAAGAAGCTGAACAGCTTGAAATTGAGATTCCTGCTTTTGATGAATCTGAATTCGAAGAGACAGACAACATTCAAGCAGAACCGGCCGCCGCTCAACCGATTCCGACAGAATCTACGGCTGCTTTCCTCAGCGCAATTGATGAGCGTATTCACCAGCGGCAGGAAATTATCGAAGAATACACGCAGCCGCTCTTTGAGCACGAACAGCATGAAGAAGTTGCAGAAGCAGCTGCCGCAGAAACCGCAAGCGCGAAAGCTGACGATGTGCCAGAAATAAGCGCAGAAGCTGTTGCCGCTCATTCGCTTTCAGAAGCAAAGCACGGCTTACTTTCTGCCGGAAACGCATATCTTGAAGAAGAGCATAAGAAAGAAGCCGAAGAGATTAAGTCTGCACCATTAAGAAAGAGCAGCCTTTCTTCGCTTTTCAAAGAAAAGGTGATGCAAAACCAGACAGAAGCAGAAAAACGCGGCGGTCTGCACACATTCGTTCAGCAAGAAGCGCCGTCTGCAGAGCTTTCTGATATTTCTCAGCACGGCCTGCTTTCAAGAAGCGATGATTACCGCTCTAACTTGCCGCAGAAGCCTGCGCTTTATACTTTGGACTTGAAGAAAAACATAAAACCGGGTACGCAAAGCACCGATAAACAAAACATTCAGTCTGCTGTTGAACAGCAAAAGGAAAAAAACATGGACACATCTTTTTATGATGAAACAATTGAAGAACTTGAACCGGCTGTAGAAACCGAAACAGTTACAAGCATATTCGCGTTGCAGAGCGCACCCCAGCTTTTTGCGGCTTTTGCAAATAAAGAACCAGAACAGCGCGGCTCGTTTGAGCGCAAAGGCATTGCAGACCGCATTGTTGAAAGCACCACAGCCAAGATGACGCCTGTATTCACAGAACCGGAGCATAAAATCGACAACATTCACATTGAGAACGGCGTTTACCGCATTCACGAAGAAAAAGACGCTGCTTCAAACGTAAAAATCAACTATGACTTTAAACGTCTTGTAGATTCAGTCTTGAACGGCTGATTCGGCCTTACCGCACTCAATCTGCAAAATTACTTCGTGACAATTTTTGCAAAATGTGTCATATTAAAGTTGGAATTGTCTTAAAGTTATCAAATGTCATTGCCACGCTTGACGCGGTAATCTTTAAATGCCTGTAAGAATCAGAGAAAGATATTCGGGTCAAGCCCGAATATGACAATTTTCAAACTTTTAAGACAACTTCAGACTTTTTTTATATGGCAGGAAAAAATGAGAACAACAGCTTGTCACACAGTCCGCTCTTATGAATGTGATTCTTATGGACATGTAAATAACGCAGTTTATTTGAATTATCTTGAATATGCCCGTACCGAATTCATGCGGTCAATCGGCTTTGATTACAACAAATGCGTTGAATCCGGCTTTTATCTTTACGTTACGCACATCGACATTTACTACAAGTTTTCTGCTTTTCTTGATGACAAGCTTATAATTGAAACCGCGCCGCTGAAAACTGGCGCAGTTTCCGGCACTTTCAAGCAGGTAATCAAAAAAGAAGACGGCTCAATCTGTGTTGAAGCCGAAGTCTCTTGGGCAAGTGTCAACGCAAAGACACAGCACCCCGCAAAAATTCCGGACGAGCTTTTTGTAGACGGCTTGAAGCCCGAAACAAACGACATCACTGCATAGCGGGTTCACTGTTCAGGCTGCGAATGCCCCGGCAATCTCAACTATATGTCGAACTAAATTCGGCATGACGGGGCTACCGCCGAACTTTGCATGGCAGCACAGTTCGGGTTGTGCTGCCATGCAAAAAACTGCTACTTTTTCAGGTTTCTGCCGTAGAGGCAAGACAAATTCTTAAGCCAGTCTGCTTTTTCAGCTGAAAACTGCCACTCTTCCATGCGCCACTGCCAGTTTTGACCGCCGGTTGTGGCTGGTGTGTTCATGCGCCCTTCTTTGCCGACATTGTACAAATCTTGCAGCGGAATAACCGCAAAAGCAGCGGTTGACGCAATCGCAAGCCGTATCAGCTCGGCGCAAAGCTTTCTTTCGTCTTCTACGCCGCTGTAATGCTTTACAAGGTCTTTCATTTCAGGCGAAAGATTGTCTAGCCACGTTTGCAGCGTGTCGTTGTCGTGCGTGCCTGTATAGACAACGCAGTTCTGCTTATACATGTGCGGAAGGAACGCGTTTACAAGGCCGCCGCGTTCTTTTTCGCTTAGGTCAAACGCAAACTGAAGCACTTTCATGCCGGGCAGGTCAAAATCGTCTCTAAGAGCTGCAACTTTGTCAGTTATAACGCCCAAATCTTCAGCAATAATCGGAATATCGCCGAGTTGCGCCTTGATTGCGTTGAAAAGGTCATGATCCGGGCCTTTGACCCACTTGCCGTTTACGGCAGTTTCTTCGCCGGCCGGCACAGACCAATAAGCTTCAAACCCGCGGAAATGGTCGATTCTCACATAATCAACGAGCGAAAGCATCGCCTTTATGCGCTGAATCCACCAGGCGTAGTCCGTCTTTTTCAGTTCCTTCCAATTATAGAGCGGATTGCCCCAAAGCTGGCCAGTTGCGCAGAAATAATCAGGTGGAACGCCGGCAACAGCTGTGGCCTTGCCGCTTTTATCAAGCTGAAACAGTTTCTGGTTTGACCAAACATCGGCAGAGTCAGGCGCAACAAAAATCGGAATGTCGCCGATTATCGAGATGCCGTTCTTGTTGGCATATTTTTTCAAAGCTGTCCACTGCTCAAAAAAGAAAAACTGAATAGCCTTGTGCGTCTCAATTTCGGCTGAATGTTTCTGCTGCCATTTTGAGACGGCGCTTTTCTTGCACGTTGCAAGGTCTTGCGGCCAATAATTGCTCCACATTGCGCCAAAGCGGTTTTCTTGCTGCGCCTTTGCGTCATAAAATTCCTTGATGCTCATGAATGTGGCGTAATCTTCAAGCCAATAGTTCTGCTTTTCTTTAAAAGCTTCAAAGCGCTTTGCAAGACCTTTGCTTTTTTTCGCCTTTTCCAAGAAATTTGCGGCCGCTTTCTTCAATAAAGGAATTTTCCAGTAAACGACCGAGCCGAAATCAATGTGACCGCTGAAAGAAATCCATTCGGGCGCGGCAACATCATCTTGAGTCAGAAAACCCTGCTCAACGAGAATGTCCAAATCTATTATCAGCGGGTTGCCCGCAAAAGTTGAAAACGATGCATAAGGCGAATCGCCGTAGCCGGTCGGCCCGAGCGGCAGAATCTGCCAAAGCGTCTGCCTTGCGTCTTTAAGCCAATCTATAAAGCGGAACGCCTGCTTGCCGATTGTTCCGATGCCGGGCGTGCATGGCAAAGAAGTAGGGTGAAGCAAAATGCCGCTTGAACGAGATAAAGTCATATAAAGCTCCTGAAACAAAAAAGAAGCCGCTTCAAAAGCCGTGTTCTGAAACAGCTTCTTTCTAGATTTTATCTACGATTCTAGCTTTTTACAAGCCTTGCGTTTTTCTCGGATTAGGCTTTAACCGTAGAAAATGCTAATGCGAAAAGAATAATTCTGGTTCTGTTTCTGCAAGAATTTGAACAACCACTTTGTAATCAAGATATTGCACACCATATTGACCGGTTGCAATTTTATCAGCAAGGCGGCTGTGATAGTAAATATCCATTGCAGTTGGCAAATCGAGGTTTTTAGTTTCTGCCAGATAAGAGATAATCTTTTCTTCAAGCCTTTCTTTGTAGGCTTTTTCTAAAACATCGCCGTCCAAAACTCAAACCTCTTCATACGAATCAAGAGACAACAGCCACTTCAGGATCTTCTACACTAAAGCCCCATAGTATTAGGTCTATTCCCACTATCTAGAATTAATGTCCCTTCTGGAAATATATTCGTACCAATGGTTGAAATATCATTAACATATACTCTTTTTATACATGTGCATTCCTTGAATATATTTGGAGGAATTACTGCGTTACCACAATCTAATTCAACATCTCTGCTATATGTCTTAAGAAGCTCTGCAAGATCAACTAAAACTGACTGTGTTGCTGAAATCAACAAAGAATCTCTTCTGGCTGTAGAATCTCCAAAATAATCACCGAAAGGATTTGTTTCTCGGTATAGGATTGAGGCTTTAAGTTCTTCGAAAGTGTTACATACAGCAGGCAAATAAAACATGAAATCGGATCCTCTGATGTCAGTACCTCCAACTAGACACCTGTTATAACCTGTATTAAGACTTACCTTTATTTTTTGATCAGCTGAAAATTCAATTTGATTAAACCTGTTACCATAAAAATCTTCAAATCGCATACGTTCTTGCGGTGTCATATGGGTGTACCATTCATAAGCTGGATCTTTAGCAATGACATAACTATTTGCAAGAATTCTTTGTCGGTATGTTGGATAATAGACAGCAGAAACAGGTGTATCATAACATTCATAAAAGTATAGCATCCCGTTTTCTCGTATAGTTATATATGTCTTCGATCCTGAATTATCAAGATTAGATGCAGGACAAATAATATAAAAACCCTCTCCTTCTTGTGCACCAGTTCCAGCGATAAATTTATATGGCAATGATTCCCAACATGTTTCTTTAGTATTAGTAAAACTACTTGTTCCATATTCTAATTTTCCAAAATACTGAGTAGAGGAATATTTTATATGATTTATACAGTCTGAAAGAATTTCAGCTGGTGAATAACCATCTATATTTTTACTCAGCTTGCTTATTGAATAATATCTTCCTTCTGTATCAGAACTACCTTTCCCGTCGAAAGCATGAATTTGAATACTGCTGACATTGTAGCTGAATAAAAGGCCATCATTTCCACAATAACAATTGGATTCTGCAAAATAGATATAGTTAGCAAGTTCAGCATTTATTGGCGTTGTCTGAGAAGTAGAACTTCCGTTTGAACTACCAGAGTTTTCGTTATTTCCTCCGGCTGTTGTTCCTCCATTTCCGCTGGTGCTAGAATTGTTTTCTGTTCCGTTGTTATTGCCTGTGCTTCCGTTTCCTGCAGCTCCACCGCCGCCGCCTCCTCCGCCACCACCGCATGAAATGACGGCAAGCATTACGAGTATCGCGATTAATACTGAAAATGATAATCTGATTCTTTTCATACGAAGTTCTCCTTGAATAGTCTGAAATCAAATAATGTGTAATATATGACTTAAAAGTCGTTTGTTATGCGCCAAATATAGTTCTTGTAACTAATATTCTACACAATATATGGTCTTTTTCAAGTAAAAAAAGTGCCATTTATGGCTATACTTTTCACATGAGTTTTGCAGAAAATGTAAAAAGCGAAATCGAGTATCAGGATATTCAGATAAAGGAGCTTGCTTTTAAAACAGGCATAAGCCGTAGTACACTAACGAAGTATCTTTCTGGCAAAGAATCGCAGCCTGGTGTTGAGAATGCTGTAAAAATTGCGCAGGCTCTTGGTGTTACAGTTGAATATCTTGTTACAGGCAAAACTCTTGATGAAATGCAGACATTTCAAGCGCGCAATGTACTTCGGCAATATTTATCACTGTCAGACTTTAATCGCCGAACGATAGAAGATTTGCTTCATTCTCTTGTTTCACGCCAAATTCCACAAAATAATTAAAAAATCTTTGCAATTACCTTTCGTTCTGAAACTTCTTAAAACAGATGCAAATTAATTGTGCAGAGGGTTTCATGAGTGTTTTTATTGGGCTATAATACAGCATGAACATTGACCAGAAATTCGTTTTGGAGCTGATTGGCTATATTGGCTCGGCTTTTGTGTTGATTTCGTTCTTGATGGCTACGGTTATCAAGCTGAGAATCGTAAATTCTATCGGGTCTGTATTCTGCATTTTGTACGGTGTGCTGATTCATGCTTACCCGACCGTGGTGATGAACGCCTGCCTTCTTTTGATAAACTGCTATTATTTGGTCAAGCTTTTCAGGCACAGCGAAAAATTTAGCGTGATAAAGTCTTCTTATAAAGAAGGCGCTGCGCAGTTCTTTATCAACGATAATATGGAAGATATAAAGCTTTTCTTTCCAGATTTTCCGCAAGTAATTGAAAAAGCTGATTTTGTGCGCCTTATCTTCTGCCAGAATCAGATTGTCGGCCTGTTTGCGGCTGTTCAGGCTGAAAGCGGCAAGCTCTGCGTGCTTCTCGATTATACTGTGAAGCAATACCGCGATTATGCCGTCGGCTATCATCTTTTTGGCGCGCTCAAAGAAGAGGGCTTCAGCAGGTTTGAATTTCAGCAAAAAGCCAACCACCATATAAAATACTTGAACAAGATGGGCTTTAAGAACGAGGGCGGCGTCTTTATAAAAGAAGTTTAAATTAAAGCTGAATTAACCAGTCAGCGCATCGGACTAATACACGGTGAACAGGTCATTTCGGCTTCGCTCAATGATTGGATTTTTTCGCTTTTTTTCTTAAATTTTCAATTTCTTTGATAAACCTATTGACATAGTAGGTATTTCGAATTAATATTATTTCATAACCTATGATGTTAGTAGGTAACAATTATTCGGAGATTAATATGAAAATCTATTTTGAAAAGCTTGTTCGTGAAAATTTTAGAAACGGAGTCATGCATCTCTGTTGTTGTCGCTGATTGATTTTATATGCATTTAGGCAGATTCCGAGCCAAGTTCGGAATGACACTTTTTTAATTTTTACAAACAATAGAGAGGAATAATTATGTCAAACCAGAAATATCATTTTGAAACATTGCAGCTCCATGTAGGGCAGGAAAAGGCCGACCCGGCAACAGATTCACGCGCCGTGCCGATTTATCAGACAGCGGCTTATGTATTTCACAACGCTGCACACGCAGCCGCCCGCTTTGGCTTGAGCGACGCCGGCAACATCTACGGCCGCCTTACAAACTCAACACAGGGTGTTTTTGAAGACAGAGTTGCAGCTCTTGAAGGCGGCGTCGCAGGCCTTGCAGTTGCGTCTGGCGCGGCTGCAATTACTTACACGTTTCAGAACCTCGCCAAAGCAGGCGACCACATCGTAAGCGCAAAGACAATCTACGGCGGCACATACAACCTGCTTGCACACACGCTCGCAGAATTCGGCGTAGACACATCTTTTGTTGACGGTAGCAATCCTGCCAATTTTGAAAAGGCGATTCAGCGTAACACAAAGGCGATTTTCATTGAAACGCTCGGCAACCCGAATTCAAACATTCTTGATTTTGATGAAATTGCAAAGATTGCGCACAAACATCAGATTCCGCTTGTTGTTGACAACACTTTCGGCACGCCGTATCTCTTCCGCCCGCTTGAGCACGGCGCAAACATTGTCGTTCATTCAGCCACCAAATTCTTGGGCGGCCACGGCACAACGCTCGGCGGCGTAATCGTAGACGGCGGCAATTTCGACTGGAAAGCGAGCGGCAAGTTTCCGCTTTTAAGCGACGGCGACCCAAGCTATCACGGCGTAAAATTCACAGAAGCTGTCGGTGCAGCCGCATTCGTTACACGCATCCGCGCGGTAATTTTGCGCGACACCGGTGCGACGCTCAGTCCGTTCAATGCGTTCATTCTTTTGCAGGGCTTGGAAACTTTGAGCCTTCGCGTTGAGCGCCATGTAGAGAACGCTCTCAAGGTTGTTGAATTCTTGAAAAATCATCCGCTCGTAGAAAAAGTGAACCATCCGGCGCTTGAAAACCATCCGGAGCACAAGCTTTATAAGAAGTACTTCCCGAACGGTGCTGGTTCAATCTTTACGTTTGAAATCAAAGGCGGAAAAGATGCAGCCTGGAAGTTTATCGACAACCTTAAGATTTTCAGCCTGCTTGCCAATGTTGCAGACGTAAAGTCGCTTGTGATTCATCCGGCCACAACAACGCACAGCCAGCTTACAGATGCAGAGCTTGCAGACCAGGGTATCAGTCAGAGCACAATAAGATTGAGCATCGGTACAGAACATATCGACGACATCATCGCCGACTTGAAACAGGCTTTGGACGCAGCGGCAAAATAAAAAGATTGGTACTCATTAAGCAGGGCATTGGTCAAAAAGAAGCCCTGCAATGCATAAAAAGCCCCGGAACTTTTGACCCTCCAGATAAAGTCCGGGGTTTTGCGTTTCGGGTGCGCGTTTTGCATTAGCCTTATCTACGGAATGAGCTTTATTTAGCAAAACGCCAAGATTTGCCTTGCGTCAAATCTTGAAGGCTGGGTGTACAGGAAGTGCTTGTTTAGGGCAGTGTACATAAGCTGCTGGTTTTTGTGCTACATGGGCTGTCTGTTTTTGCTCTTGCAAAAACAGACACTTTTCGCCGAATAATCTTTGATTGTAGAAAAAGCTGATGCGAAAAGAGTTTTGCCGAACAAGCTTTGTTTGTAGATTGAGCTGTTGCGAAAAGAAAAAGAAAATTGGACAAAATTCAGAAAATCTATTAAACTGCTAGGTAAGTAAGGAAATAGATTATGATAGTTTCGACAAAAGGACGCTACGCCCTGCGCGTTATGATTGATCTGGCAGAGCATACAGATGATGAACGGATTCCGCTTAAAGAAATTGCCATCCGGCAGGATATTTCGCAAAAATATATAGAAGCTATCATGACTTTGCTTTCAAAGCATAATCTGGTTGACGGCGTTCACGGCAAGGGCGGCGGTTATAAGCTCAGCCGCAAACCGGAAGACTATAAAATTAGCGAAATTCTCAAAGTAACGGAAGGAACGCTTGCGCCAGTTGCATGTCTTGAATGTGGCGCAGAGCCTTGCCCAAAAAAAGAAGGCTGCCGTACCCTGCCTATGTGGCAAAAGCTTGACACCATGATTAACGGCTTTTTTGACGGCATTACGCTTGCAGATTTGTGCAAAAAATAGCAATTTTTTGGCTTTTATGTTAAGTGGATTCCGAATTAGGTCCGGAATGACATTAAAGCGCTTCTTGATAATTAGATAAATAAGTGATATTTTCTAGAAAATAACGAATATTTTAGTAGCTGGTGCTGCTCTGCGCTTCGGCGCAAGAAGCAGTTAAAAGGGAAACAGGTGCAAGTCCTGTGCGATCTCGTCACTGTAATAAGGGAGCATTTGCCTTTATAAAATGTCACTGAGCTTTTATGCTTGGGAAGGCGCGGCAAATGTGTTGAGCTTAAAGTCAGGAAACCTGCCGGTTATAATAGTACCGGGGCTGTTTGAAAGGACTTGTCATGCTGAATTTAGTTCAGCATCTGCTATGAGATTCCGAACCAAGTTCGGAATGACGTTGCTAGAGAAATTTGCCAAACAATCCCAGATCACGAGTAATTGGTCGTACTGATAAAAGCGCATTTACGGGCGTATTTTAAACTTTGACTAATTGCTCTGCTCTGCCGTTTTGGCAGGTCAGGGCTTTTTTGTTTTTAGGAGAACTTGATATGAAACATTTATTGAAGTTGCTTGCACTTCCAACGATGGTCTTGCTGCTTGCAGGTTGCAGCAGCAAAGAAAAAGATAAAGCAAAGGCAGATGAAGTTGCCGCATTAATCGATGCGATTTATGTGCAGAACTGGACGCCAGAAACAGACGCACAGTGCGCCGCCGCCAAAAAAGCTTGGGACGCGCTTACAAAAGCACAGAAAGAGCTTGTTGAAGGCGAAAACGCCGACCCTGACTATTTTGGGCGCGACACAGGCGATGCGTCTAAAGATGACCCGCTCAACAAAGACGGAATCGGCGAAAACGAGATTCTCGTCGTAAGCTTCGGTACATCTTTTAATGACAGCAGAACAGCCGATATCGGCGGCGTGGAAAAAGCCATTCAAAAAGCCAACCCTGACTGGGCTGTGCGCCGCGCTTTCACAGCGCAGATTATCATCAACCATATTCAGGCGCGTGACAACGAAAAAATCGACAACATGGAACAAGCTTTGCAGCGC
This sequence comes from Spirochaetales bacterium Spiro_07, assembly GCA_001603145.1. Taxonomy (GTDB): domain Bacteria; phylum Spirochaetota; class Spirochaetia; order Treponematales; family Treponemataceae; genus UBA1240. Next base: position 11,775 of record LVBI01000019.1, read on the forward strand.
GCTGTTGCAAACGGCGTAAAGAACCTCGTCGTTCAGCCGACGCACCTTATGCACGGCGCAGAATACGACGAGCTTGTTTCTGCATTAGATGACTATAAAGATAAGTTCGAGTCTGTTGCGGTTGCAGAACCGCTTCTCGGCAAGGTGGGCAGCGACGCTTCTGTGATTAACGAAGACAAAAAAGCTGTTGCAGTTGCCGTAACAGCAGAAGCCGTAAAGAGCGCGGGCTTTGCTTCGCTTGAAGCGGCAGAAAAAGACGGCACGGCGTTTGTCTTTATGGGGCACGGAACTTCACATTCGGCAAAAATCAGCTACAGCCAGATGGCTTCTCAAATGGAAAAGCTCGGCTACAAGAATGTGTTTATCGGAACTGTTGAGGGCGAGCCGGAAGAAACAGCTTGCGAAAACGTGATTGAAGCTGTAAAAGAGGCTGGCTACAAAAAAGTTGTGCTCCGCCCGCTTATGGTTGTTGCCGGAGACCATGCAAACAACGACATGGCCGGTGACGACGAAGATTCTTGGAAGAGCATGTTCAAAGCTTCGGGCAATTTCGACAAAATCGATTGCCAGATTGCAGGTCTCGGCAGCATCGGTGCAGTTCAGCAGATGTATGTTGACCACACGGCCGCTGCAATTGATTCGCTTAAAAAAAAACTGAATTAGCGGACGGCGTTTACGAAGTCTTATTCAAAACAGACAGCTCGATGTTCCGTGTAAACGAAGCTGATAACGGCATGGGCGTTCTTACCGTGAAAAACGGCAAGATGACGCTCCATGTTCGCCTCTCTGGAAAGAAAATCTTAAATTTATATAGCGGCTTGGCAGCTGATGCGCCGTCTGATGAAGGCGCATGGCTAAAGCCTGTTGAAGAAAAAGTAACTTACAGCGACGGCTTTTCTGAAAACGTCTATGCTTTTGATGTTCCTGTAAAAAATCTCGACAAAGAATTTGACCTTGCCTTGATTGGCAAAAAAGGCACTTGGTACGACCACAAAGTAGTCGTTACGCTAAAAGACAAAATGCTTCGTTAAGGGACAAAAAATGAAACTAAAATCGATATTTCTTGCAGTTTTAGTCCTATTCCTGTGTTCGTGTGCCAAAAAAGCGCAGCCTGTTTCGGGCGGTAACGTCGATTTTGGCACGCTTGTCTTTAAAGAAACTGAAAAGCCGCAATATGCCGTTCAGTTCAGCGTTCAAAAAGCCGGAGCTTATCACCTTATAACGGCAAACGGCAAAGAAAAATATCTGCTTGTGCCGGAAAATGCGGCCGTTCCTGCCGGTGTTCCGGCTGATGTTGCCGTGCTCAAGCAGCCTTTCGACAAGACTTACCTCGTTTCAAGCGGCGCAATGGACTTTATGGCTGCGCTTGGCGCAATGCAAGATTTGCGCTTTTCAGGCACAAAAGAAAAAGACTGGTACGTTGAAGAGGCTGCATCTGCCATGAAAAGCGGCAGCCTGCTTTATGCCGGCAAATACAGCGCTCCAGATTTTGAGCTTCTCATTTCAGAGAACTGCAACCTTGCTTTAGAAAACACAATGATTTATCATAAGCCCGAAATAAAAGAAAAGCTTGAAGAGCTTGGTATTCCAGTTTTTGTTGAATATTCCGGCAACGAGAAGCATCCGCTCGGGCGGCTTGAATGGATAAAGCTTTACGGCCTTTTGTTTGACCGCGAAAAAGAAGCAGCTGATTTCTTTGACGGCCAGCTCAAATCGATTAAGAAAGTGCTTAAAGGCAAGCAGCTTGGTGTGCGCACAGCATTTTTCTACGTCAATTCAAGCGGTGCTGTCAACGTGCGCACGCCTGACGATTACGTAACAAAGATGATAGAGCTTGCAGGCGGCACTTATGTTTTCGATGAAACGCTGAAAAACGAAAAGAATTCATCTACGATGAACATGCAGATTGAAGATTTCTATCTTGCTGCTGTAGATGCCGATGTGCTTATTTATAATACGTCTGTCGCTGGAAAACTTACTAATACTGATGAACTTGTAGCCAAAAATGAGCTTTTCTCTGATTTTAAGGCTGTGAAGAACGGCAAAGTCTATTGCACTGCGCCGAGCTTTACGCAAAAAACTACAGAAATCGCTTCGTTCATTGCCGAGCTGAATAAGATTTTCACCGGCGATGATGTGGAGCTTGTTTATTTGACAAAACTGAACTAAGGATTACGGCGCGTGAAAACGAAGTACATGCTGCTTTTTATGATTTTGATTGCACTGCTCATTGCGGTTTCTGTGTGGAACTTGCTCATAGGCAGCATTTCGTTTCCGCTTTCAAAGATTGCAGCCGTTCTTTTTGGCGGCGGCACTGAAGAAGCTGCTTCGCGCGTAATCTGGAACATTCGGTTTCCACGCCTTTTTGCGGCGCTGCTTCTTGGCGGCGCTTTGTCTGTTTCGGGCTTTTTGTTGCAGACGTTTTTCGGCAACCCGATAGCCGGGCCTTATGTTCTGGGCATTTCTTCGGGCGCAAAGCTTGCAGTTGCCATGGCGATGATTATGTGCCTTAAAAACGGAATAATCCTCAATTCTTTTGCGCTTGTCGCCGCATCTTTTGCCGGTGCATTGTGCGCCACAGTTTTTGTGCTGCTGATTTCGCAAAAGGTGCAGAACATGTCTATGCTGATTGTGTGCGGCATTTTGACAGGCTACATCTGCTCTGCCACCACAGACTTTTTCGTTACATTTGCGAGCGACGCGAACATAGTCAATCTGCACAACTGGTCGCTCGGCAGCTTTTCCGGCACAAACTGGAACGAAGTGCGGCTTATGGCTTTTATAGTTCTTGCCGTTTGTGCTGTGGTCTTCTTCCTCTCAAAGCCGATTGGCGCATATCAGCTTGGCGAAAATTATGCGCGGAACATGGGCGTGAATATAAGGCTTTTGCGCGTGCTGCTGATTCTGCTTTCAAGTATGCTTTCTGCGTGCGTAACGGCGTTTGCAGGGCCGGTTTCGTTTGTCGGCATAGCTGTGCCGCATCTTATAAAGACTGCGTTCGGCACTGCAAAGCCTCTTGTGATAATTCCGGGTTGTTTTTTGGGCGGCGCAGTGATTACGCTGCTTTGCGATGGCATTGCGCGCACAGTTTTTGCACCGACTGAACTCAGCATAAGCACCGTTACGGCGTTTTTTCTCGTTCCGGTTGTCATATACATGATGATAAGAAAGCAAGGAAGGCGGCCAAATGCTTGAAACTTCAAACCTCGCTGCCGGATATGAGCAGGTACTGATTTCAGATATAAACCTCAAAGCTGAACCGGGCAAAATAACTGTGCTGATTGGCCCGAACGGTTCAGGCAAATCAACAATTTTAAAGACTTTGACGCGACAGCTGAAAATTCTGGGCGGTTCAGTTTCTCTGCTCGGCAAAGACATGGCGCGCATGAAAGAATCTGAAGTTGCAGACTGCATCTCAATGGTGATGACCGAGCGCATTCACCCTGAAAGCATGACCTGCCGCGAAGTTGCAGCGACCGGGCGTTATCCGCATACGGGCAGGCTCGGCATTCTTTCTGAAGAAGATTGGCGTGCCGTAGATAATGCCTTAAAGCTGGTGCACGCTGAAAGCTTTGCGTCAAAAGACTTTGCAAAAGTGAGCGACGGCCAGCGCCAACTTATAATGCTTGCGCGCGCTATCTGCCAAGATACAGCCGTAATCATTCTTGATGAGCCGACATCGTATCTTGATATGTATTACAAGCTTGAGCTGCTCAAAGTTATACGCTGCCTTGCGCATGAAAAGCACAAAGCTATAATCATGTCGCTGCATGAGCTTGATTTGGTCAAGATGGTTGCCGACGTTGTTGCCTGTCTTGACGGCGAAAAAATCGTAAAAACAGGCAGTGTAGCCGAAATCTTTTCAGGCTCTTTCATTCAAAAGCTTTACGGCATAAAAGAAGCTGAATTCGACCCGGCTGACGGCACAATGCATCTTATGCCAGAAATTTTTGATGAAACAAAAAACGAGCGCGCGGTAGCTTCAGTTAAAAATACACGAAATAAATCAACTGCAAAAGTGATTATGGTTCAGGGCACGATGTCCAGTGCGGGCAAGAGCCTTGTGGTTGCAGGGCTTTGCAGAATTTTCAAGCAAGACGGCTGGCGTGTCGCGCCGTTCAAGTCGCAGAACATGGCGCTGAATTCGTTCATTACAAAAGAAGGGCTTGAAATGGGGCGCGCTCAAGTTATGCAGGCCGAAGCTTGCGGCAGAGAACCCGAAGTCTGCATGAACCCGGTTCTGCTCAAGCCGACAACCGACAAAGGTTCGCAAATTATCGTGAACGGCGAAGTTATCGGTAGCATGAGCGCGCGCGATTATTTTGCTTATAAAAAGAAGCTTGTGCCCGACATCGTTAAGGCTTTCCGCAAGCTTGAAGAAACTTCTGACATCATTGTGATTGAAGGTGCGGGCAGCCCTGCCGAGATTAATCTGCGCCAAAACGATATTGTGAACATGGGGCTTGCAGAAATTCTTGATGCGCCTGTGCTGCTTGTCGGCGACATTGACCGCGGCGGCGTGTTTGCACAGCTTTTGGGCACACTTGAGCTTTTGCAGCCAGCTGAAAAAGCAAGGGTGAAGGGGCTTATAATCAATAAATTCCGCGGAGACAAGACGCTGCTTGATCCGGGCATCGATATGCTCGAAGAGAAAGGCGGAATTCCGGTTGCGGGCGTGCTGCCTTATATGCGCATTTCGCTTGATGATGAAGACAGCCTTTCAAGCAGATTTGAGCGGCACGAAGCGAAGCTCGTCAACATCGGTGTGGTGCGGCTTCCGCATATCTCGAATTTTACAGATTTTTCTGCTTTTGAGCTGCTTGACGACGTAGCCGTGCATTACATAACCGAAGCGGCCGAAGCCGAAAAAATGGATATGCTCATAATTCCTGGAACGAAGAACACGATTGAAGACTTGAAGTGGCTGCGCTCAAGCGGAATGGAAGCCGCCGTCAAAAAATTTGCAGAAAGCAAGCTTGTCTTCGGCATTTGCGGCGGCTATCAGATGCTCGGCAACGATGTGCAAGACCCGCACAGCGTTGAAGCTGGCGGCAGCATACGCGGCATGGAATTGCTCGATATTTCGACTGTGCTTGAAAAAGACAAAACCCGAAAGCAGGTTGAGCTTGTCACTGGCGATGTGCCCGGCAAGCTTTCGGAGCTTGGCGGCAAGAGCATTGCCGGCTACGAGATTCACATGGGCAAGACGGAGCTTGGCAAAAATGCTCAAGCCTTTGTTTCGGGCGCATGCTGCGGCAATGTCTACGGCACATACATTCACGGCTTTTTTGATGCAGACGGAATCGCTTTTGCGGTTGCAAAAGCTGCCGCCGCCGGAAAAAATGTGCAGCTTCAGCAAGCAAAGACAGACTATGCAAGCTTTAAGCAGTCTCAATACGATTTGCTTGCAGACACGCTTCGCGAGCATCTGAACATGGAAGCGGTTTATTCGATGCTCGCTTATGCAAACATTCAGCAAGATTATGAGGCTGGCTTATGACAGAAAATGCCGAATACCGCGAATTTTTCAGCCAAATAAAGAAAAACTGGGATGCGGTAGCAAAACCGCTCGACAGCTTGGGCAAATTTGAAACGCTTGTCGCCAAAATCGGGGCGGCGCAAAAGACGCTGCACCCAAAAGCTGATAAAAGTGCGTGCATAGTTTTCTGCGCCGACAACGGCATTGTCGAAGAAGGCGTGAGCCAGTCTGATAAAAGTGTTACGCGAATTTGCGCGGAAAACATAGCGCAGGGTAAAACCGCTGTCGGCATAATGGCGCGCCGCTCAAACACAGAAATTATAGCCGTTGACATCGGCATAGATTCAGATGAAGCGCCGCACGGTCTGCTTGACCGCAAAATCAGAAAAGGCACACGCAATTTTTTGAAAGAAAGCGCGATGACTTTAGATGAAACTGAAAAAGCGTTGCAAACCGGCATTGAGCTTGTGCGCCGTTGCAAAGAGCGCGGCTATGAGATTTTGTGCATTGGCGAAATGGGCATTGGCAACACGACGACTTCTGCCGCCGTTGCGTCTTTATTGCTCGACAAAGATGCGGCTGAAACAGCAGGGCGCGGCGCGGGCTTGAGCAACCAAGGCATTGCACGCAAAATCAATGCGATTCAGCATGCAATCGAAAAATATGCGCCGTTCAGAGCAGAGCCGCTTAAAGTGCTTGCGTCTGTGGGCGGCTTTGATATAGCCGGAATGACTGGCGTTTGTCTTGGCGCAAAGCAATTTGCAATGCCTGTTGTGCTAGACGGCGTAATAAGCATGGTGGCCGCTCTGGTTGCAGAGAGGCTCGAAAAAGGTGTTACAGACTATCTGATTCCGTCGCACAAAAGCCGTGAACCGGCCGCCGCTCTTATAATGCAAGAGCTTGAAATTGATGCGCCGCTTGATGCAGATATGGCGCTCGGCGAAGGTTCAGGCGCAGTTTTGATGCTCGGAATTTTGCAGACAATCATCGATGTTTACGAAAAAAGCCTGCGTTTCGGTGTTTCTGGCTCTGGCGTATCAGGTATCGAACAATACACGAGGTTCGGCGCATGATGAAGCTTGTTTACGGCGGCAGCGGCTCAGGCAAGTCAAGCTATGCCGAAGACTGCATAATAAAGTTTCCGGCTGCGGTGCGTTATTACATCGCCACGATGAAGCTTTTCGGCGAAGAAGAGCGGCAAAAAGTTGCGCGCCATCAGAAATTGCGCGAAGGCAAAAACTTTGCCGTAATAGAAAGGCCTGAAAGTGTAGGGCTTGCTGCTTCTGAAATTTCGGACAAAAATGCGGCCGTGCTGATTGAATGTATGTCGAATCTTGCCGCGAACGAAATGTTTTCAGATTCTGGCGCGCAAAAAAGCGCAGACGAAACTGCTACAAAAATCGTGAACGATGTGCTTGAGCTTGAAAAAGCTGCTGATTTTCTGGTAGTTGTGAGCAATTCAGTTTTTCAAGACGGAAACGCCTACGACGAAAGCACGATGCAATATATTGAGGCGCTCGGCAAGATAAACTGCCGCCTTGCAGAACATGCAGATGAAGTTATAGAAATTGTTGCAGGAATTCCGGTGAAAATAAAATGAAGCTTTTGAAATTTTTTAAGACAATCTTGAAATCGATAATCGTCGCTTTTTCTGTTTATTCCAAAATTCCGATGCCAAAATTTGAGTGGGCAAGCGACGACATGAAATATCATTTGTGCTTTTTCCCATGGGTTGGCGCGTTGATTGCAGTGCTTGAATGGATTTTGTACTGCTTTTTTCAAGCCGGAACTTTCGGCAAAGCGTTTTTTGTGCTATTTGCGCTTGCGCTGCCGCTTTTGGTGACGGGCGGTTTTCATGTTGACGGCTTTATGGACACGATGGACGCGCTTCATTCGTACCAGCCGAAGGAGAAAAAGCTTGAAATTTTGAAAGACCCGCACATCGGTGCGTTTGCGGTTATAAGCCTGCTGATTTTTGTGCTGCTTGGTGCGGCCTTTTTATCTGAAATTGACAACAATAAAGCCGCCGCCGCCGTTTTGCCATGCTTCTTTATTTCGCGTGCGCTTAGCGGCATAGCCGTTACATGCTTTCCGAATGCCAAAAAAACCGGAATGCTTGCGGACGCTTCGGCTGTTGAAAGCAAAAAAGTTGTGCTGATAAGCCTTGTTTTGCAGTTTGCGGGCGCGGTTGCGTTCATGGTTTGTGCTTCGGCTTTCAGCTTTGTCTATTGCGGTGCTGTGCTGGCGGCGGTCTTGCTTTTTTTCGTTTGGTTCTACTTTATGAGCAGGCGCGAATTCGGCGGCATAACAGGCGACTTGTGCGGCTTTTTCGTTACGGTTGCGGAATTTATTGCAGTGGCGGCCGTTTCGATCTGCTGCATCTTTTTGGGCTGAACCGGAGGAAGCTTATGGAACTTTATATCGGCGGTTACGCGCAAGGCAAGCTCGGCTATGTTATGTCGCAACACAATTCAGTGAAAGTCTTTGATAATATAGAAGCTTTTATGAATGCGGATGCAAGCTTGGACGGCGGCAGAATTCTCAACGGGCTTCATCTGATAATAAAGCGGCTGCTTGACGGCGGCTGTAGCGCAGAAGATGTTGAGCGCAAAATAATGCAGCTTGCCGAAGATGCGCCCGACGCAATAATAATTTGCAACGAAATCGGTTGCGGCATCGTTCCGCTTGATAAAGCAGAACGGCTTTACCGCGAACTTACTGGCAGAATTCTCGTTAAGCTTGCGTCAAAGGCTGAAAAGGTGGTGCGTATAACATGCGGAATCCCACAGCGCATAAAATGAAGGTGCTGCTTATTCGTCACGGCGAAACAGCCGGAAATTTGCAGAAACGCTACATCGGGCGCACAGACGAGCCGCTTTGCAATCAGGGCAGACAAACAATTGCTCAAAACGCCACCGCTGGTAAATATCCGGCCGCCGACAAAGTTTTTGCAAGCCCGATGAAGCGCTGCATTGAAACTGCAAAGATTATTTACCCAAAAAATGAGCTGACGCTTGACGACGACTTAAGAGAAATTGATTTTGGGCTTTTTGAAGGCAAGTCCTACAGCGAGCTGAGCGGCACGCTTCAGTATCAACAATGGATTGAAAGTAGCGGCACAATGCCTTTTCCGCAAGGCGAATCTAGGGAGCAGTTTGTCTGCCGCACAGTTTCTGCTTTTGAAAGATTAATCGCCGCTACTGGCAATGATACTGATTGTGTTGCGTTCATCGTGCACGGCGGCAGCATAATGGCCGTGCTTTCAGCCTATAATTGCGGCAGCTATTTTGATTTTCAGTGTGCCAATGGCGAAGGCTTTGTCTGCGAGGTTGAGCGGCGCACAGCAGAATCGGACGGCACATCAGACGGAACAGCGGGAAACGCCGCACCGAAGCTTGTCTTTAAAAGTTGCAGGAGATTGTAATGCTAATGGAAGCGCATATTATGGAATATCATCTTGCGGCGTTTTTTGCCGGTTTCATGCTAGACCTCATTTTTGGCGACCCGCACTGGCTGCCGCATCCTGTCCGCGAAATCGGCAGATTAATCAGTTTTTTAGAAGCAAAGCTTTACGGCAAAAGCCACAACCGGCTGCGCGGCTTTTTGCTTGTGCTTGCAGTCTGCGTTATTGTTGAAGCTTGCGCTTTTCTGGTGCTGCTCGGCGGCTACAAGATTAACGCAATTCTCGGCTGCATAATCGAATCAATAATGGCTTATCAGTTGCTTGCGGCTAAGTGTCTGAAAGTTGAGAGCATTAAAGTGTATGAAAAGCTTGAGCACGGCACGCTCGAAGAGGCGCGCAAGGCTGTTTCGATGATTGTGGGGCGCGACACTGAAAATTTGACCGAAGAAGAAGTTGCAAAAGCTGCCGTTGAGACTGTGGCTGAAAATGCGTCTGACGGCGTTATCGCGCCCATGCTTTATCTTGCGTTTGGCGGGCCGCTGCTCGGCTTTTTGTATAAAGCCATAAACACACTTGACTCGATGGTTGCGTATAAAACCGAACGGTACATTGATTTCGGCTGGTTTGCGGCAAAAGCTGATGACGCGGCGAATTTTCTGCCTTCGCGTATCAGCGCATTCCTCATGATTTTTGCGTGTGCCTTTTTGGGGCGCAGCTTCAGTTTTAAGAATGCGCTGCATATATATAGAAGAGACCGCTTCAACCACGAAAGCCCGAACTCGGCGCAGACTGAAAGCGCGTGCGCCGGTGCGCTTGGGCTTAAGCTTGCCGGCCCTGCAAGCTACGGCGGCATTGTTGAAGAAAAGCCCTTTATTGGTGATGAAACGCGCAAAATTGAGCATGCCGACATAAGGCGCGCGAACAAGCTGATGTATGCGGCGGCTTTTATTTGCGAAGCTCTTTGCGTTGCGGTTATGATTCTGATTATTTGTGCGGAGGCGTGCTGATGCATGGTGGCGACATTTACAGCAACAAAATCAAGCTTGATTTTTCTGTCAGCATAAACCCGCTAGGTGCAAGCGGAAACGTAAGGCGCGCCGTTGCAGAAGCACTAAAAGCCGATTCTTCGATTATTGAGCAGTACCCAGACCAGAAATGCCGAAAACTTGCGGCCTCACTTTCAGATAAATTGAAGCTTCCCGAAAGCCAGATTCTTTTCGGCAACGGCGCATCGGAACTTATTCCGGCGCTGTTCCGCGCGTTAAAAGTGCGGCGCGGTCTTTTGCTTGCGCCATGCTTTTCGGGCTATGAACGCGCGTTCAAGTCTTTGCGCGAATGCGGCATCAGCATTGAATATAGCTTCTTCACACTTTCGCGGCGGTCAAAGTTTCAGCTTGATGAAAAGCAGCTTGAAGAGCTTGCAAAATGCGTTGAAGCGCAGAAGCCCGGCATTCTGGTTGTGACAAACCCGAACAACCCCGACGGAAGCATGAAGCCGCTGCATTTAATGGAAAGGCTCGCAGCTTGTTGCCGCGGAACTGGCACAAAGCTTTTGATAGACGAATGTTTTATGGCGTTGTCTGACGGCTATGATACTTGCTCGTTTGTGCCGCGGCTGGCTGATTACTCTGAAGTGATGGTGCTTGATGCGTTCACCAAAACTTATGCGCTGCCGGGCTTGCGGCTTGGTTATCTGCTTTGTTCAGATGAAAGCGTCATCGAAAAAACGCGGCTACAGCTTGCAGAGTGGAGCGTGTCGTCTGTTGCACAGGCTGCCGGTGTTGCGGCTTTGCAAGACGGCGGCTATCTAGAACGTTCGCGGAAACTCATACAAGAAGAGCGCCTCTTTCTTTGTGCAGGGCTTGAAAAGCTAGGCTTCGAAGTTTTCAGCTCAAGCTCGTGCTTTGTTTTGTTTTATTCGCAAAAAGAGAACCAACTTCGCGAAAAGCTAATAAACTGCGGCATTCTCATTAGAGATTGCAGCGATTTTCCGGGGCTTGGCAGCGGCTTTTACCGCATCGGCATAAAAAGCCACGCCGCAAACCAGCTTCTGCTTGAAAGCATAGCAGCGGTGGTTTAGATTTTTGTTTCCGAGGCTGTCAAAGTTGTATGTCTGGCTGTATGTACTTACAAACGTCGGATTTGCAGTTGCTCCTGAGTTCCTGTATTCCGTACTTCCGTTAATTGCTATAAGCTGATAGAGGTTATCGTATTTATAGTTCTGTGATGTTATGTAGTTTCCGCCTCTTGCGTCTGCTATGCAGTCATTGCTGTAGCCGAGGATGTTTCCTGCCTTGTACGTCGCTGCGCTCCGTTTGCGTTAGTAGAAGTTATTAACTAGTGCGCTCCCGCGCACGATGCATCAAAACTGTACTTGATGTTCTGGCGGTTGCCTGCCTTACGGCAGGCCGGGCTTTCCGCACTTCCGCTGTCGCTCCATACCGCAAGCGGTACTGCTTCGCAGGTGCTCCAATCCCTAACCGGAAATAAGCAATGCACAAATTATGTAAAGAAAGTGCACTCAATTTTAAGAATACACTTTCTCTACAGCTCAAAGTTCCATGCAGCCTTGAGCCGCATCTTAACTGTCAAAGAACATTTCCCAAAATCCGATTTCATGGGAAGAGGTAAAAAAAATATTATTATTTTCGTTTAAAACTTTTATTTTTTTATCTTACCAAAGATATATAAGAATAATTTTGCAATAATAAAACCAATTAAAAGTCCAATTCCAGTAAATAAAATATCTACTGGTATTCCCATCAGCAATGACATTCCATCATACAACTGATCAGCTAAAACTAAAAAAGGTTTTATTAATATAATGATACAGACAGTTATTACGTTTCTTTTTTTTGATTGCTTTCTTAATACAATCGTAAAAATTAAACCCAAAACGATAAAGCAAATTTCATAAATATCCCATGCATGAAATCGATAACAAATAAAACTTATTACAATTGAAATTAAAACGCAAACAGTGGATTTAATATAGTCAGACATGGTTCCTCCCTAAAATTCTAATATGAAATTCACCGTCTGCACCAAATTTTATTCCACAAAATTCACAATGATCATGTGCAGGATAAGGAATATCATATTGCTTAAATGTAAATTTCATGTCATGCAGATATCGATCTTGTTTCATATATCGCCAATCATTTTTCATGTCTTTCATAAACTATTTAGTCTCCAAAAAACCGGCTTCTCTGTGAATAATTATATTGCACTATTTGTGCTCTTGCAAATAAAAATGCACTTTTTATTCAAGTCAATGTTTTGTCATTCAAGCCGCTCTTAAAAAATAATCGATGTTGTATTATAATTTTGATAGAGGTGCTTGATGATTGAATATGTTGTTCCGTCTGAAATAGAGAAGAGAAGTTTTGAGATAATCGAAGCCGAGCTTAAGGCCAGGAACATAATTCTGCCGCAAGACGAAAAGCCGGTAACGATGCGCGTAATTCATGCAAGCGCCGATTTTGATTATGCTACGTCGATGCGCTATTCAGCTGATGCAGTGGCGGCCGCGCGCGGGTTGCTGGTTGCAGGCGCGGACATTGTGACAGACACGAACATGGCAAAAGCAGGAATCAGCAAAAAGACTTTGGAGCGCTTCGGCGGCGAGGTGCATTGCTTTATGGCAGACGAAGACGTTGCGGAAGAAGCTAAAAAGCGCAACATTACGCGCGCGGCGGTGAGCATGGAACGCGCTTCAAAGCTCGGCAAGCCAGTGATTTTTGCCATAGGAAACGCGCCGACTGCGCTTATTTCGCTTTACGAAATGATGGAGCAGGGCATTTTTACGCCACGCTTCGTAATCGGCGTGCCTGTTGGCTTTGTAAATGTTGAAGCCTCGAAAGAGCTTTTCCTTAATTCGGGCAAAGTGCCTTATATTATCAGCGCCGGCAGAAAGGGCGGAAGCTCAATTGCCGCCGCAATCTGCAATGCGCTGCTTTATGGGCTTAAAGCTTAGAGGTGAAGATGAGATTCGGATTTACGACAGGCAGCTGTGCGGCCGCCGCTTCAAAAGCCGGCGCGTTCATGCTTCTCACAGGCAAGATAAAGCGCTCAATCAAGATTGAAACCCCGAAAGGCATAACTTTTGACGCAGAGATTGTCGACATCGTGCGCGCTGAAAATTCAGTTTCTTGCGCTGTCATCAAAGACGGCGGCGACGACCCTGATGTGACGACCGGCGCACACGTAGTTTCAGCTGTAAGTTTTTTGCCCGAAACAGACGGAAAGCCTTATGTAAAGATAAAAGGCGGCTTGGGTGTCGGAAAAGTTACAAAGCCCGGGCTTGACCAGCCTGTAGGCGAAGCCGCCATCAATCACGTTCCGCGCGGAATGATTGAAAAAGAAGTGCTTGAAGTCTGCAACGTTTGCGATTTTCACGGCGGAATCTTAATCGAAATTTCTGTGCCGGAAGGTGTTTTGCTTGCTTCAAAGACTTTCAACCCACGGCTCGGCATAGAAGGCGGCATCTCAATTCTGGGCACAAGCGGCATTGTTGAGCCGATGAGCAGCCAGGCTTTGCTCGACACAATCCGCGTTGAGCTGAATCAAAAAAAGGCGCTCGGCTATAAGGCTGTGGCAGTTACACCCGGCAATTACGGCCAGGAATTCATGCTGAAAACTTTCGGCTATGACTTAGACCGCAGCGTTAAATGCTCAAACTTTATCGGCGATACAATCGACATGGCGGCGGAACTCGGCTTTGATAAGCTGCTGCTTACGGGGCACATCGGCAAGCTTGTCAAAGTTTCAGGTGGAATGATGAACACGCACTCAAAAGAGGGCGACTGCCGTATGGAGCTGCTCGCCGCTGCCGCCGTAAAAGCCGGATGCAGCTTGAGCACAATAAAAAACGTACTCGATTGCGCCGTAACCGAGGAGGCGCTTGCGCATATAAAAAGCGAAAACAAACTTGAGCAAGTTATGCAATATATAATAGAAAGAATCATGTTTTTTTTAGAAAAGCGCGGCGGCGGAAAGCTCGAAATCGGCTGCATGGTTTATTGCAACCAGTTCGGGCTGCTCGCAAAAAGCACAAATGCAGACAGTTTGCTTGAACAATGCAAAAAAGAGGAGAGCTAGATTGGTCTATTTTGTTGGTGCAGGCTGCGGCGCGCCAGACTTGATAACTGTGCGCGGCATGAAGCTGCTTGAAAAAGCTGATGTTATAATTTACGCCGGTTCGCTTGTGAACAAAGAGCTGCTCGGCTATGCAAAGCCCGAATGCCGCACTTACGACAGCGCATTTATGACGCTTGAAGAAGTGCTTGCAACGATAAGAGAGGCCGAAAGCCAGAAGCTTATGACCGTGCGGCTTCATACCGGCGACCCGAGCCTTTACGGTGCTATCCGCGAGCAGATTGATGAGCTTGAAAAGCTTGACATCAACTATCAGATTGTGCCGGGCGTGAGCGCGTGTTTTGGCGCGGCTTCAAGCCTTGGCCTTGAGTTTACGCTGCCGGAAGTTTCGCAGTCGCTTATAATTACAAGAATGGCCGGTAAGACAAGTGTGCCGGAAACCGAAAGCATTGAAAGCTTCGCGGCGCACAATGCTTCTATGGCGGTTTATCTTAGTGCCGGAATGATTGGCGAACTTTCGGCGCGGCTGATTGCGGGCGGCTATAAACCTGAAACACCGGCTGCAATCGTCTATAAAGCAACGTGGCAAGACGAGCAAAAGTTTGTCTGCACCGTAAAGACTTTGCCCGACGTTGCGGCGCAGCACAACATAAAAAAGACGGCCGTAATTTTGGTGGGTGACGCAATCAGCCATGCAAATTACGCAAAGTCTCGCCTTTATTCCGCAGATTTTGAAACTGAATTCAGAAAGGTCAAGAAAAGCTGAATGATAATCTGTGCTTGTTTTTTTACGCAAAAAGGAAAATCTCTGCTTGATAAACTGAAAGCTGCGCTGCCTGAAATCACTTGGCTTGTGCGCAATTCAGACGAAAGTCTGAAAACATGGGCAGAATCTGCTTTCAAAAAGCGTCTGCCGTTGCTGTTCATCGGGGCGGCAGGCATTGCTGTGCGCACAATTGCAGATTTTGCTGACAACAAGCTGAACGACAGCCCTGTGCTTGTGGTTGACGAGCTTGGGCGGTTTGTCGTGCCGCTGCTTAGTGGTCACATAGGCGGCGCAAACGACATTGCAGAGCTTATAGCCGGGCGTATCGGCGCGCAAAGCGTGATTACAACCGCTACAGACGTAGAAGCCGAATTTGCAGTCGATGTCTTTGCAAAAGATAACGGCCTGCGCATTATGAACAAAAGCGGAATTAAGCAGATTTCGGCCGCCGTGCTTGACGGCAAGGCTGTCACGCTCTGGGCAAGTCCCGCGATTCAGCTTTCAAAAGATGACGTGCCGCCTTGCATAAAGATTCTGTCTGAAAAGGCGCGGCCTGAATTTGCAGATATTCTGATTGAGCTGGAAGAAAACTGCGGCCAGTTGCAGGGCGCAAATCAAGCCAAGCACTGCAAGCTGCTGCTTGTTCCGCGCCTTTATTGCGCCGGAATGGGCTGCAAGAAAGGCAAGACTTTTGAGGAGCTTGACCAGTTTCTCGCTTCTAATTTTACGGAAATTGATTTTCTTTTTGCGCTTGCAAGCATCGACTTGAAAAAAGACGAGCTTGGGCTTATGACGCTTGCGCAATATCATCATGTTCCGTTTTTCACGTTTTCAGCGGAAGAATTAAAGCTTGCAGAGGGCAGCTTTTCAGAATCTGAGTTTGTCGAAAAAACGACGGGTGTTTCAAATGTCTGCGAAAGGGCGGCCATGCTTTGTGCCGGAAAAGGCGCGGAGCTTATAATGAAGAAAACAGCCGGAAACGGCATGACGCTCGCCGTGGCAAAAAGAGCGCCTGTAATTTCAAAATGGAGGCACCGCTGAATAATGAGAAATACTATTTATATAGTGGGAATCGGGCCGGGTAAAACAGAGAAAATGACTGTTGAGGCGCACCAGATTTTGCAGCAGTGCGATGTGATTGTCGGATATTCAGTTTACATAGAGCTTTTGAAGCCGCATTTTTCAGATAAAGAATTTCTTTCAACACCGATGACGCGCGAAGTTGAGCGCTGCAAACTCTGCTTTGAACAGGCGTTGCAAGGCAAAAAAATCGCGCTTGTCTGCAGCGGCGATGCCGGCGTTTACGGCATGGCTTCTTTGATGTTTGAGCTTAAGCAGGCTGAAAAGCAGCAAGCCGCGCAATATGCCGGGATTGAGCTTTGCGTAATTGCGGGCGTAACGGCGGCAAACAGCGGTGCGGCTTTGCTCGGTGCGCCGCTAAGCAACGATTATTGCGTTATAAGCTTGAGCGATGTGATGACGCCGTGGCAGATAATCGAAAAGCGGCTTGCTTGCGCCGTCAAAGGCGATTTTGCAATTGCTATTTACAACCCGTCTAGCCGCACACGCAAAGACCATCTTAAAAGAGCGTGCAGCATAATGCTAGAAGCCGGTGCTTCTCCAAACCTGCCTTGCGGTTATGTTGAGAACATCGGAAGAGACGGCACGGCGGTTCATATTTGCACGCTTGCCGAGCTTGCAGAAAGGCAGGTGAACATGTTCACCACAGTCTTTGTGGGCAATTCTCAGACTTTTGTCTTTGACGGCAAGCTTGTAACAAGGCGCGGGTACTCAATATGAAGAGAATTCTCGTGTTCGGCGGAACGACCGAAGGGCGGCAGACAGCCGAAATGCTTGCTGAAAATCAGATTGAATGTGATGTGTGCGTCGCAACAGAATACGGCGAAGAACTGCTCGAAGAATCGCGGTTTATCAACGTAAAGCAGGGCAGGCTTGCTGAACCGGCCATGAAAGAACTGCTTGCAAAAGGCGGTTATGCCGCCGTTATTGACGCAACGCACCCTTTTGCCACTGCCGTTTCAAGGAACATCATGCAGTGCATGGCAGAAAGCAGCGCCATTCCGCTTTTCCGTTTTGAGCGCGAAATAAGCCATAAAGAAGACGGTTTCTGCACTTATTTTGATTCTGCCGCAAGCTGTGCAGAAAGCCTTAAAAGTACGGCCGGAAAAATAATGCTTACGACAGGCTCAAAAGACTTGCACACTTTCTGCCAAGACCATGAATTGCGGAAGCGTCTTGTGGCGCGTGTCTTGCCGTCTGAAGAAAGCATAAGGCTCTGCCACGAAGCGGGGCTTGAAGGCAGCCAGATTATCGCCATGCAAGGGCCTTTCTCTCAAAAAATGAACGAAGCCCAAATCGAAGATTTTCATGTTTCGGTGCTTGTTACCAAAGAAAGCGGCAAGACTGGCGGCGAAGACACAAAAATTGCCGCATGCCGCAGTCAAGCTGTCAAATGCTTTATCATCAAAAAGCCAGAAAATCAAACTGCCGCCGCCGTGCCAGAAAACTATGCAGCAGTCAATTCGCTTAAAGTTTTGGCTGCAGCGCTTGAGCCGGTCTTGCTTAAGAAATTGCAAATTTCTTGCAAGCTCTGCATCACTTTAGCCGGCATCGGCATGGGCAGCACAGAAAGTATGACTTTGCAAGTGCAGAACGCGCTTTTGAAAGCTGATTATGTCTTTGGTGCGCCGCGCATGATAGAAAGCGTAAAGACCGGCGGCAAGAAATATGCGTATTATCTGGCAAAAGACATTGTGCCGCTTTTGCGCCAGATTCAGGCTGAAAAAGCTGGTGCGTGCAACGCCGTTGTGCTTTTTTCTGGCGACACAGGCTTTTTCAGCGGCGCAGAAAGCTTATGCCGCGGGCTTGAAGCTTCGGGCTTCGGCAATATCAGCATCCTTCCGGGTGTTTCGTCGCTTTCGTGCCTAGCTTCAAAATTCAAGATAAGCTGGCAGAATGTCAGCATCATCAGTATGCACGGCACGGCGCAAGACGAGTGGCTGCCCAAGCTTTGCGGTGCTGTGCGCAACAACGAAACAGTGTTCTTCATCACTTCCGGGGCGCAAGATGTAAGAAGCATCGCGGAGCAGGTCATGCTTTTGAAAAAGAATGACCCAAAAATTTCAGATTACATAGTACAATTAGGGTATCAGCTTTCTTATAAAGACGAAAAAACGTGCAGCTTGAGCCTTGAAGAATGTCTGCAAGTTTCAGAAAAAGGGCTTTATTCAGGTTTTCTCGTTCCAAAACGTGAAAAGGAAAAACAAATTGAGTGACACCACGTTGACAAAAGTTATAACGCCAGGCATTTCAGATGATGAATTCATCCGTGGCGAAGTGCCGATGACCAAAGAAGAAGTAAGAAGCGTTTCGATTTGCAAGCTCAAGCTTTGCGCCGAATCTGTGCTGTATGATATTGGCAGCGGCACAGGCTCTGTTGCCGTTGAAGCGGCGCGCCTTTCAGACAAAATCAAAGTCTTTGCAGTTGAAGCAAAAGACGAAGCTGTTGAGCTTATCAAGCAAAACTGCGGAAAATTCAAGACTGAAAACGTGAGCGTGATAAGCGGCTCTGCGCCAGAAATGCTTGAACCGCTGCCTGCGCCGACCCATGCGTTTATCGGCGGAACAAACGGCAAGCTCAAAGACATATTGCGGGCGCTTTATCGGGAAAACCCTGAAATGCGCATCGTGATGACGGCGGTCAGTCTTGAAACTGTTGCAGAAATGCAGTCAGTTTTGTCAGATTATCCTGTTACCGACGATGAAATCGTTCAAGTCTCAATTGCAAAGGCGCGCAAAGCCGGAAGCCATCATCTGCTTTTTGCGAACAATCCTGTTTTTGTCTTTGCGTTTACGTTCAAGAAGGTGTAAGCATGAAATTGCAGAACAAGCCGCGCGTTGTGCTTGGCGCGCCAAGAAGCGGCAGCGGCAAGACGCTTGTTTCAATCGCGCTGATGCAAGCATTGACGGCGGCCGGCAAAAAAGTTTCAGCGTTCAAATGCGGGCCAGACTACATCGACCCGATGTTCCACAAAAAGATTTTGGGTGTGCCTTCAAGAAACCTTGACCTTTTCTTCGCAGACGAAGAGCTTGTAAAGTCGCTGTTCGCAGATTCAGCCGCCGGCTCTGGCAACACTGATAATACCGAAATCTCGGTAATCGAAGGCGTAATGGGCTTGTATGACGGCATCGGCACAACAGATGAGGCTTCTGCCTACCATCTTGCGAGTGTGCTTGCCGCGCCCATTGTTCTGGTTGTTGACTCAAAGGGAATGGGCAGGTCTTTGCTTGCGGAAATTGCCGGTTTTCTTGCGCTCGATAAAATGCACCTTATAAAAGGCGTGATTCTCAACAATATGAGCGCCGCTTTTTACCAAGCTGTAAAACCCGCAATCGAAACCGAGCTTGCTGTGCCTGTGCTCGGCTATTTTCCGTTTCAAAAAGACATCAAGATTGAAAGCCGCTATCTCGGGCTAAAGCTGCCCGATGAGATTGACGGCATAAAGCAGATGGTCAGCAAAGCCGCTGCCGAGCTTGCAAAGACTGTCGATTTAAAGCGCATCGAAACAATTGCAGAAGAAGCGCCGCCGCTTGAGCATGAGCCTTTAGCGCCCCTGCTTCAAATTCCAGCTCGGCCGCAAAACCGTGTTCGCATAGCTTTGGCAAAAGACGAAGCTTTCTGCTTTTATTACGATGACAACATAAAGCTGCTTGAAAAGCTCGGTGCAGAAATCGTTGAGTTTTCGCCGCTGCATGACAAAGCTTTGCCGCAAAATGTTTCGGGTTTGATTTTAGGCGGCGGCTACCCAGAACAGTTTGCCGGAAAGCTTGCCGCAAATCAAAGCATGAAAGATTCTGTGCTTGCGGCCTTGAATGCGAGGCTGCCTTCAATTGCCGAATGCGGCGGCTTTATGTACTTACATGAATCGATTGAAACGCAAGACGGCAAGCTGCACAGCATGGTTGGCGCAATAAAAGGCACTTGCCGCTTTATGAACAAGCTCGTCAGGTTCGGTTACATCTCAATCAGCGTGAACAGCGGTGACGAAACCGGCGGTTTCCTCGCAAAAGACCGAGCTATAAAAGCGCACGAGTTTCATTATTTTGACAGCACAGACAACGGCGCTAGCTGCACCGCGACAAAGCCGGGCGGCGCAAAAAGTTGGAACTGTGTGCATTGCGGCGAAAATCATTGGTGGGGCTTTCCGCATCTATATTTTCTTTCTGACGTGGAATTTGCAAAACGGTTTCTGGCGGCGTGCGCTTTAGCCGGAAAAAAGGAGCAGTAATGGCCGGAACATTGACAGGCATCGGTACAGGGCCGGGCGAGCCGGAGCTTATGACACTGAAAGCGGTTGAAAAAATCCGCGCGAGCGACATCGTGGTTTTGCCGAACAAAGACAAGCAAAAATGCATTGCATACGCCGTCGCCAAAAAGCTGCTTGACGAGCTTGAAGCGGCAGGGCAGGGCAAAAAATGCGTGTTCCTCGATTTTCCGATGATTCAAGATTCAGCCGCAATCAAACAGGCGCAGCAGAACGCCGCCGCAGAAATTTGCCGTTACCTTGATGAAGGGCTTAACGTCGCGTTTCTGACAATCGGCGATCCGGCAGTTTATTCCACTTTGATGCATGTTTTCGCCTTTGTTGAAGAGAAGGGCTACAAGACAGAGATTGTCAGCGGAGTAACGTCTTTTTGCGCGGCGGCGGCCAGGCTCGGCATAACGCTTGCCGAACCAGACGAAGAGATTCACATAATTCCGGGCTCGTCTTCGCCAGAAGAAGCTTTTGCGCTAAAAGGCACGCTTGTCTTTATGAAGTCGGGCAGCCGCCTTGAGACGCTCAAGCAGTTCATCTTGAAGCAGAAAAACGAAAAGCACCTTGATTTTGACTTTTATGCGGTGTCAAACTGTGGCCTTGCAAATGAAGCTGTCTGCCGCGATGTTGAGCTTTTTGATGCCGGTTCGGGCTATATGACGGTCGTGATAATCAAAAACAGAAAGCAACCCGAAGAAAAGCATTACAAGTTCTTTCAGAACAGATTGTGCGAGATGTTTCCGTGCCACAAAGGCGAAGGCGCGCACGATGCTGAAAGCTTCAACTGCCTTTTTTGCTACTGCCCGCTCTACGCCATGGGCAAAAACTGCGGCGGCAACTTCTACTACACCGAAAAAGGCGTAAAATCCTGCATCAACTGCTCGTTCCCGCACAAAAAAGAAAACTACGAGCTTATAAAGCAAAAGCTGAAATCGTTTTACCAAGACAAGAATTAATGTCTCATTTTGGTTTCCTTGTTGCCTTTAAGATTCTATAATAGACAAAAGGAAGCTGAATAATAACTCAAAAAGATGATTTGTTTTTAATTCAAGTCCGGCTGTTCAGGTTGGCTCAAGATAAATGGAATCTGGATGCAGAAAGATGCAGTGCTTTTGACAAATTTATAAAATCTGAAACTGCCCGAATGCTCTTTGATGAACAAACAGACATGTGGCTCAATGGCCCTGATTACCTTGCAGACGAATATAAGCGTGAAATGTATTTTAAGCGTACTGGAAAGTGTTTGGGTTGGTAATTAGCTTCTTTTCGATTTTTAGAAACAGATTTAGTTCTGACTGAAATAAAAAGCCCCGGAAGAGCTGGTGCAATTCAGCTTTTCTGGGGCAGAATTTTCGTTTTATCAATTTACCTTAACAGGCGTGTCGTAAATCATTTCTTTTACAGTCTTGTTTATGACATTCCCATGACCGGATGCAGTCCTGATGACTATAAAATATGACTTACCGCTTTCAAGTGTGGCTGGCAGAATCAGTTCAAGATAGGTATGAGTGTTCTTAAAGAAACTTGAACTGTCAGCTTTAACCCATTCAGCTTCGTTCTCGCTGATTTTGCCGTTGTCGTTTTGTGGGGCAAAATACAAACCGACCTGTGTTTCGTCACCGGCAATACTTGGAGAGAATGTACAAGAGCTGGAGGGCGCGGAACGGGAGCAAAAACATACTGTTTGTTGTGTCGCGTAGCGACATGTATGTAGTTTCCGTACAACAAACAGTATGTAGCGCGTTATCGCGCAGTTTTGAACTCTGCGATGTGCTCGATAGCATATGTACATTAACTGCTTTTGGCTGTTGCACAAAAGCGAGGAGTGCATGTTAGGTGATTATTAGTTCAAACTCATTTTCGATAGTATTTTCCGATTTAATATAATTCTATATTTTGTTGGTGAGCGGATAACAAATAATCTTGCCGCCTTTGTTTGCATCATTCGACCGAATATTGCGATTGTGTCTGCAAAATCCGGCTTTTATCAAGATAAAGAGAACCGTCCTCTAATGCTTCTTCTGGCAAAGTTTTTACTTTTCCCATTATTATTTGTTATGTGCTTATTCCTTAGACTTGAGGTAAAGTGTGTAGTCAATCTTTTGGGGCGGCGTCTCGGGCAAAGTCACCAGATAATAGCCGGCTTGGGGCTTGGCTTTTGCCATGCGCATGTTGTCATAGCAGATTTCGGCTGGGGTGTCGCCTGTTACTTTGATTGTGCCCGAAAATTCGCCGTTCTGCGCCATGTTTGAGTGCGTGATTATCTCGCCGTCAAAAATCCAGCCAGATTCATCGCAATAATTTGTGTAGCGCAGTGTGATTACCGCGCCCATGCCTTTGATTTTCACGTCATAGAAAAGCGTGCCAGAAATGCTGCCGTTCACGGTCTCCGTACCGACCTTTGCAAGCGCTCTCTTTTTGTTCATATAAGTGAGCTTGTCCTGCGTCTTGTTGAGTTTCTTAAAATAAGTGAGCGTATAATCTTCTATAGAAGAATAACCTTCCGGGGCTTCCGCAAAAGCAGCCGCAACACACAAAAAAAATATTGCAATTCCTATAAGCTTTTTCATAAAATCAGCTTAAGTTATAAAGCGCAATTTGTAAAGCTTGAGTTACGGCTGCGTTTGGGGCTGGTTCGCCCAAGCCCCTTTTGCTTATCAAGCTATAGCTTGCCGCTCATAAAGTCCACGATTCGTTGTTCGATTATGTCGGGGCGGTAGTAGATGTAATAAACTTCGCCGTCCATCAAATCTGCTTTTTGGCAAGACTGATTTGTGATAAGCTCTTTGTACATATCAAGCGGTTTCGGGTTTGCGTTCTTATTGCTGCGGCTTGAGCTTATGAAAAGCACCGGCAAATCTTCAGGAAGGCTGAAGCCCGAAAGCTTCCGTCCGTCAATAAGAAAATGAGCCTGAGCATCTGTGCTTGCTTTGTTGGCGTATGCACTCATGTACATTGCTGAAAGTTCGTCAAGATAATAGCCCATAACGCCAGCTCTGAACGCTTCGATAATAGTGTTCACGTCAACTTGAATATAGCCGCTCGTATTCAGATAAAGCCCTCTTAATCTTGTGCGCTTGCCGAAACGCTTTGACTCATAATAAATCTGCTCATCTGTAAACGAAGGCATATCAAAATGTTCTTTAAGAATTTCCCATGTCGCCATATCAAAGCCGACAAGACCTTCAACTTGATTGCGGTAGTTCTTCAAATATGTTTCTGCACAGATGCCCGAAGTGCCGAATGAAAACAGAATGACCGGCTTGCCGTCGTTAAGTTTGCTAACAAGCTCATGAAGTTCCGCTGCAATATTTTCAGCAGAACGCGGGCTTCCGGTTTTGTCACTGAAGCCGTAGCCGAATAAATCAGGCAGAATAACTTTGAAGTTGTCAGCCAGTTTGTCTGCAAGCGGGCGGAGCAGCATTGCCGGGCATGGATCTGTCGAATCGCTGAGAAGCAATATTGTGTGGTCGCCGCTGCCGGTAACGTATGTTGCCATGTTTTTTCCGTTTATTTCTGTGAAAGTGATAAACTGATTTTTGTATTTCTCAACTTTTTCTTTTGTTTCAGCAAAAAATGAATGGCTTGAAATCGAAAAGTATGCCGTCGTTAATGCAAAGATAATTGCAGCGGCGATTACAAGCTTTTTAAAAACGCTTTCCGCCCAGGCAGTGAAAATCTTAGGAAATAGTTTTGTTCTGAATAAATTAACCGCCCATGCTGCCGGAATGGTGAGGCCGATTACGATTAGCGTGTAAAGGAACGGATTTTCCACATAATAAAGCGGCTGATATGAGTTTATAAATTTCTTGCTGAAAATTTCCACAAAAAAGACATGAATCAGATAAATTTCAAGCGTCATGCCGCCAAGGAAATCAAGAGCTTTGCTTTGTATTTCAAGCTTCATGCTCAAAAGCATAATTAATGCTGAAAATGCAAGCGCGCTGATAATCTGAAGTACTGCCTGCGCTTCTTTTACAGCCGAAAAGCTCATGACTGAACCGAGCAGCCCGAAAAGGCGCACATCATTCACCGCAAGAAAATGAAGCAAAATGCTTGCGGCCAACGCTGCTATAAGATATGCCAAATAGCGTTTTTTAATTTGTTCAGTTATTGTGTCAAAATGCTTTGCAAAAATCACGCCGAACGGAAACGCAAACACAGCGTTGTACCAGTATGAATCGAAAATCAGCACTTTGCAGATTGCGCACCAAAGAATTGCACAAGCCACAAGAGCCGGCACTGCAAATTTTTTCAGAAACCTAAAGCAAACAAAAAAGCTGATATACATGGCGATTATCGCAAAGATGAACCAGCTGTATGTGTTTGCCGGAAAAGCGATAGCTTCTCTTTTGATTCTTACGAATTGAAAAAGAGCATCTGAAGCAAGAAAGCTTACGCATATCGGGGTGAGGTGTTTCTTGAGAAAGCCTTTGAGATAATCTTCTTTTTTAGAGAAGCTTTTGTATAGACCGAAGCCTGAACAGAAAAAGAAATAAGCCACAAGAAGATAACCCACGCCTCTGAACGGGTTAAAAACAAAATTTGCTATATTTGCGCTGTCAAGCTGCGCAAAAGTTTTAAGTGAAATGTGATGCAGAATGATGATAACCGCAAATACTGCAAGCACAGCCTTTGTCTGCCTGATGCCCATGTAGTTTTCGTTGAATTCACACTTTTTATAAATTTTCGCTGGCATGATTCTCCGCTCCTTATTTTTGCTGGTTAAGCTTTGTTCGTTATGTTTACTATAATTCAAGTGGCAAAGAAATATATAAAAATCTTTATATTTATGTTACAATCTTTATATGGATAAAAAAGATGTTTCAAGCAAAAAGCTTATAAGCATGGACGAAATCCGCGGGCTTCTTCACGAAAACGCCGAGCGTGGCTTTATGCACACAACTTATCTTGAAGAATCGAAACGCTTTCATCTGCTTATGCAGGGCGATATGCGCGCAGTTGATGAATCTGCAAGATTGCTGGATTCTAATATTCAAGGTACGCTTTCCAAAAATCCGCTTCGGAACATGCGCTATCTTTTTATAGTGAACACAGGGCTTCTTACGCGCTACGCGATTGAGGCTGGCATTCCGCAAGAAACAGTTTATTCTGTCAGCGATCTTTATATTCAAAAAGCCGATGTAACAAATTCCATAGATGAAATAAAAAAGCTTAACCGCGAAATCTGGGCAACTTACGTCCGCATGGTGCAGAAAATCAAAAACGGCACAGCTTATTCAAAGCCGATTATGTTCTGCCTGAATTATATAGATTCGCACTTTAACGAGAAAATCACGTTAGAAGATTTGGCCGAAAAGCTTGGCATGAATCCGTGTTACCTTGCGACTTTATTCAAAAAAGAGAAGGGCGAAACCTTTGGCGCATATCTGCTCCGGATGCGCATTTATACGGCTGAGTCTTTGCTTGCAAGAACAGATTATTCCTATTCGCAGATTGCGCTTTCGCTTGCGTTCTGTTCGCAAAGCCACTTCACAAAAGCTTTCCGCGCAGAAACAGGCTTTACCCCGAAAGAATACCGCATGAAATATTACGACGCGAATTTTTCAAAGCTGTAGCGATGAAACTTTATAGAGCCGTTCATTACCTATTGACAAAGTAGGTAATAAATAGTATATCTCTCTTAAGGTTACGCACTAGGTAGATTAGTCCGACGCGAAACCACATCGTTGAGTTTTTCCGTATATTTGTGTAAAATGGCGTGCAGAAAACGATAAGCTTATAGGGGTTATAATGAATATAACGCTTGAAAACTTAAAAAAGACATACACAAGTTCCACAGGCAGCATTACAGCTGTAAACGGCGTGTCTCTCGACATCCCGGAGAACATGATTTACGGAATAATCGGCAGAAGCGGAGCCGGAAAATCTTCGCTTGTGCGGCTTATCAGCTTGCTTGAAACGCCGGACGAAGGCAAGGTTTTTTACAACGGCGAGCGCGTTGACAATCTTTCAAAAGCTGATTTGATTCAGCGCAGACGGAAAATTGGCATGATTTTTCAGAACTTCAACTTGTTCAGCTCAAGAACGGCGGCGCAGAACATTGCGTATCCGCTTGAGATTTGCAAGACACGCCCGAACGTGATAAAAGAGCGCGTAGCTGAAATGCTCAAGCTTGTCGGGCTTGAAGACAGAGGCTCTGCGCCGGTTAGCACGCTCTCTGGCGGCCAGAAGCAGCGCATTGCAATTGCGCGCGCGCTTGCAATTCAGCCAGACATTCTGTTTTGTGACGAAGCGACGAGCGCGCTTGACCCGCAGACAACTCATTCGATTCTCAACCTCATCAGGGAGATTCAGGCTAAGATGAGCCTCTCTGTTGTGATGATTACGCACCAGATGGAAGTTGTGCGCGACGCGTGCGAGCAGGTTGCCGTGCTTGACAACGGAAAAGTGGTGGAGCAGGGGCTTGTAACAGACATATTCTCGCACCCGAAGTCTGAAGTGACGAAAGATTTCCTTTCGCACATAAGTGCAGACGCAAGCGCCGTGCAGCAAGAAAAGCCTTCGCTTCTGCGCTGGTCTGAAGACGGCGGCAAATACACGTTGCGCTTTATCGGCAGTGCGACCGGCGAGCCTGTAATGAGCCGCCTTTCAAAGAAATTCGACATTGAATACAACATACGCGCCGGCGGCATTCAGCATTTGCCGGCAGAAGACATCGGCACGCTGATAACAGACATTTCTGGTGAAGAGGGCGAAGTGAAGAAAGCGCTTGCCTATTTGAAAGAATCTGGAATCATTGTAGAGGAGGAAGCGTAAAATGGAACAGATAGTTACACTTGTTGGCAGTGCCACACTTCAGACACTTGCGATGGTTTTTTTGTCTACGCTTTTCTCGCTGATTCTCGGCTTTCCGCTCGGAATTCTGCTTTGCGTTACAGACCCTGTTTCCGGCATAATGCCAAAACCGGTGCTCAATCAGGTTTTGAGCCGCATCGTAAACATTTTGCGCTCATTTCCGTTTATCATCTTGATGATTCTGCTGTTTCCGCTTTCAAGAATAATCGTGGGAACAAGCATCGGCACGAGGGCGACGATTGTTCCGCTTTCAATAGCGGCCGCGCCGTTCGTAGCAAGAATCATCGAGACTTCGCTCAAGGAAGTTGATCCGGGCGTAATTCAGGCTGCCAAGGCGATGGGCTCAACGAATATGCAGATTATCGTCAAGGTGCTTGTGCCAGAAGCAATGCCGTCGCTAGTTTCCGGCATTACGCTCACGATTATCAACTTAATCGGCTATTCTGCAATGGCTGGCGCAATCGGCGGTGGCGGTCTTGGCGACTTGGCAATCCGCTACGGCTATCAGCGGTTTCGCACGGATATAATGGTTGCGGCTGTTGTCGTAATTCTGGTGCTTGTTGAAGTCATTCAGTTTATAGGAACGAAAATCAGTTCAAGGCTGATGGCTAAAAGGTAGGCAAAAAACTCAAGGTAACTAAAAAGTGTTAATTGGGTTTTGTATATATATTTTTTCTTCGGAGGTAAAAGAATGAAAAAATTATTTGCAGTAGCAGCGGCAGTTTTGCTTTGTGCAGCTGTTTTCGCAAGCGGAAAAAAAGACGACGCTTCAGTTTTGACAGTTGGTGCAACACCAGAGCCACACGCAGAAATGCTCAACCTTATAAAAGATGATCTTGCTAAGCAGGGAATCACATTGAAGGTTGTTGAATTCACAGATTATGTAACACCGAACGAAGCACTTGAGTCAGGTCAGATTGACGCAAACTTCTTCCAGCACATTCCTTACATGGATTCTTTCAACAAAGAAAAGAACTATCATTTGGTAAATGCCGGCGGAATTCACGTTGAGCCTGTTGCTTTGTACTCAAAGAAGGTTACAAGCGTTTCTGCTCTTGCTGAAGGAGCAACTATCGCTATTCCGAACGACCCGACAAACGAAGGACGCGCTTTGCTTCTTCTTCAGTCAGCTGGCTTGATTAAGCTCAAGGCTTCAGCCGGAATTACAGCGACACCGCTCGACATTGAATCAAACTCAAAGAAGCTCAAGTTCAGTGAAATTGAAGCAGCTTCTCTGCCGCGCGTTCTTAACGATGTTGATGCAGCTGTTATCAATGGCAACTACGCTATTCCAGCTGGTTTGAGCGCAACAAAAGACGGTCTTGTTGTTGAAGGCAAAGATTCTCCTTATGTGAACATCGTTGCCGTAAAAGCCGGAAACGAAAACAATGCCGCAATCAAGGCGCTTGTAAAAGCTCTTCAGAGCCAGAGAATCAAAGACTTTGTTTCAGCACGCTACCCAGACGGCGAAGTTGTAATCGTCTTCTAATGAAGTCTAATGTCATTGCACGGCTTGTCCGTGTAATCTGAAAAGGTTGCCTGAGAAGTTTCTTGGGCAGCCTTTTTTTCCGCGGAAAAACAAAATGAAATCACTTATCGACAAGCTTGAAAAAGATTCAATTCTAACAAAAGACGAATTCACGAGCCTTATTCAGAACCACAGCGACGACGACGAGCTTTATGCCGCCAAGAAGGCGCGCAAAATAGCTGATGACATCTACGGCAAAGAGATTTATATCCGCGGTTTAATTGAATTTACAAATTATTGCCGGAACGACTGCTATTATTGCGGCATTCAGCGCAGCAACAAATGCGCCGAGCGTTACCGCCTTTCAAAAGAGCAAATCCTTTTGTGCTGCGAACAAGGCTATGAGCTTGGCTACCGCACGTTCGTGCTTCAAGGTGGCGAAGACCCGTTTTATTCAGACGAAGCAATCGAAGACATTGTAAGAAGCATCAAAAGCCGGTTTTCAGACTGCGCAGTTACGCTCTCAATCGGCGAAAAAGAATACGAAAGCTACAAACGCTTTTTTGATGCCGGTGCAGACAGATATTTACTGCGCCATGAAACAGCAAACGACGAACATTACAGAAAGCTTCACCCAGCGGAGCTTTCGCTTGAACATAGAAAAAACTGCCTGTATCAGCTGAAGGATATCGGCTATCAGGTGGGTTGCGGCTTTATGGTCGGCAGCCCGTTTCAGACGGCAGAAACTTTGGCCGAAGATTTTCTCTTCATCCACGATTTAAAGCCGCAGATGGTCGGCATCGGGCCGTTCATTCCGCACCAAAAGACGCGCTTTGCAGACGAAAAAGCCGGAACATTGAAGCAGACGCTGTTTTTGCTAAGCCTGTTAAGGATAATGGAAAAGAATGTGCTGCTGCCCGCCACGACCGCGCTTGCAACGATTGACCCCACCGGAAGAGAGAAGGGCATTTTGGCTGGTGCGAATGTAGTGATGCCGAATCTTTCGCCTGTTGACGTAAGGTCAAAGTACACACTCTATGACGGCAAAGTCTGCACCGGCGAAGAAGCCGCCGAATGTAGGCACTGCCTTGAACGGCGCATCGAATCCGTCGGCTACCACGTCGTAATCAGCCGCGGCGACTACAAGCTGGTGTAAGGTGGGCTTGGGGCAGAGCAATACAGCGATGCCCTAAATAAAAAAAGCTTCTGCGGAGTGCAGAAGCTTTTTTGTTTTAGATGAATCTCTTCATCAGCTTATTTTTCAGCAATATTTGTACATGTTTTCTTTTTATAAATTAGTAAAACAATCATGCAACAAATGGTGATTGCAGAAATAATATTGGCGACAACAAAAAGAGGTATAGGACCATACTGTACAAATATTTTATGTTCTGTACCATCACCAACAAGTGGGACTTGTATTTTTCCTAAACTGCTTTTTGTAATTGGCAACGGCTGTCTGTTTTCGTTAAAAGCTTTATAACCGCTGTACCACTGTAAAGGCAACTCCACCGTTAAATCGTCGCCGCTGGCAGTATAATCAAAATTCAGTTTTGTTCCCCGCTTGCTGAAATTGCCTATTTTCACACTGTCCGCCAAAGACGGAACAGGGTAAGGGGAAAATGTTGCACTAATAGTATCTGTTTTTTTAGCAATATCATAAGCACACGCAAATTCAAGGTTGGCATATTCAAAAACGTAAAACATTGGTGGTGTTAATTTTTGGTTATGAGATTTTGTTACAATAGCTAAATAATTTTGATATGGAAACTGTTCACCTTTTACAGCAAAAGAAATTAACGGTAAAAGACTAAAAACACAAATAATTACACAAAGACTGTTATTGCATTTTTTTAATATTTGTGAATTTTCAGAACTGTAAATAAAAGCAAATGTCAAAAATGCACATACCGGAATAAAAAGCCGAAATGGAAATTGAATTGTCTTAAAGAATTTATTCAACAATGGAAATTTTTGTGATAAAAATTTGTTCGGAAAGTATTGAGTAATAGAAAATGCTATAAAAATTCCTAAAATAAATAAAAATATGAAAAACAGATGGTCTGTTTTTTTGCTTTCATTTTTTTCAACAAACAAATAAACTAAGCATATTGCAATAACAAAAAAATATTGCAGCCCAATTGAAGAATATCTGAAATCAAAATAAGGGTTTTCAATAAAGGTTAGTAAAAAATTCGACGGATTTATTGACATTTCAAAATAATTTGTTATGTCTAAAATTACTAGAGAACAATTTATATCTGCTTTTGTATAGTAGTACAGAAATGGAATGATAAAAAATATATTCAACAAAGCTGTTATGCATATTACTTTTATGATTTGTAAATATGCTTTTGATTGCAATATTTGCTTTATGAATAAAAACACTGCCAGTATGCAAAAAATAACCGAAAGCATAGCTGATAAAATATGGCTTTGAATCATTCCGCTGATTCCTATTGCCAAATAATACCATTTTCTTTTATCTCCAAAAATTGTGTTGTAAAGCCCTGCAATTACCATCGGCCAAAAAATAATTGCCAAAACTTCACCTAGTGCAGAACGTACAAAAATGTTGTTAAGTCTGAAAGGCATGAATACGTAAAGAATTATTGCTAAAAAAATGTTTAATCGTGATTTTGTTATTGTTTTCGAAGCTTTGTATACGCTTAATGCTGTTGCGAGATTTATTAGCAATATAAAAAATTTATACGAAAAGAGAAGAGATACTTTGCATAATCGAAGCAGAGCCGGGATATATAGAAAGAAATAAGGATAAAGGGCATTCAAATATCCGTAATTTTCTACCCCTTGCGGTAATATATAAGCCCCTATTTGTCCGTCTAAAATTCCGTCTTTTATGCCTTCAATTCTTGTTAGGTGATAAGCAATGTCTACTTTATCATAGATATTGGTTGTTCCAAAAAAAGGAAATGTACACAAAACGGCAATACCCAAAATCAGGTATAAATCTATAATTTGGTTCTGGGAGATTTTGTGTATATTTTTTGTAAAATACAGCTGTGCAAAAATTACTACAAGTAAAAACAGTACAATTATAAAATATGTATCGCTGTAAAAAAAACTTTCTGGAGCTATTGACAGTTTTTCAATTTTAGCATTTACAATTGTTGATTGTTGATTGTTGATTGTTGATTGTTGATTGTTGATTGTTGATTGTTGATTG
>LVBI01000019.1:43382-90531 GCA_001603145.1 Spirochaetales bacterium Spiro_07
TGTTGATTGTTGATTGTTGATTGTTGATTGTTGATTGTTGATTGTTGATTGTTGATTGTTGTCAAAGACGATTCGAAACTGCACATCTTGACTATCATACGGAAGTGAAAAGTTGTTAGAAAAAGTACTCATGTCAGAAGAAATTTTCCATTCGTTTAGTTTTTCACTTTGACGCCACAATTCAACTTTGGATATATTAGCGGATGTATCTCCAAAATCAATATTAATATTATATGAACCTTTGTTAAACAGAAACTTTGGTGTATAAAAAGTGGTTGCTTTTTCTGTCGATTCGTATTTCAGTTCACTGCCATTATAAATCAGCGGTTTCCTGCCTTCGTCAGATAAAAACAGGCAGCCTAAAAAAATTAAAAAAACTGTTAAAAATTGTAAGTTTCTAATATTAAAAAACTTTGTTTCAGTTTGCATACAACAACCTCATGTAAAGTATTCTTTCATAAACACAAAAACGCCCTCCAAAAAGGAGGGCGCTCTAAACAAACAAAGATAAAATCTTATTTTTCAGCAATAAGCAGAGTCTTTGAATCAAGCTTGAGATTTGCGTTGCTTGGTGTTTCGTCTCTTACTTTCAAGATTCTAAGCTGTGTGCTGTCTGGCTTTGTCTCAAAAAGAACAACAGCGTCAAAAAGAGGAACAAGATCAGCAGGAAGAACTGTCTTAAGTTCTGTGCCTTCTGTGTTGCAGCTGTACCATACAACTACGTTCTCTTTTTTAGCATAATCTTTGATAGACTCAAAGTCAGCCTTTGATCTCTTAGAGAAATCAAGACCGTCAATGATAAGATAATCAGTTTTGATGCCGCCCTGAGCGAGAGCTGTCAAAGTAGTGATAATCTGCTTTGTTGAAACAGAATCCTGATTGAAGTTCAGAACTGTGCGGTTTCTGATGACGTCATCTTTTACATCGATTGCCTTTTCAAGATTCTTTTTCTTAGACATTTCTGTAAAAATGTCTTCGTACCAAGTCATTGTATAAGACGTGTGCTGATCAAAAGAAACGTGAACAACCTGTTTGCCTTGAAGAAGACCGTCAAGACCAAGCTGAACGAGTACCGATGTCTTTCCTACGCCTTTTTTTGACGCAAGAACGCCGATTTCGCCGGGTTTAATGCCGCCGTTGAGTGCTTTTTCAAAAAAGCGAACTGGACTGCGGTCAATAAGTTCCTGTTTTACCATTGGTGACTCCTTATTTGCCCTGCTGTTCCTTGCGTTTCTTTTCCTGATAGTCAGCAATCAGTTTTTCAGAAATCGCATTCGGAACTTTTCCGTATTTTTCGAATTCCATTGAGAATTCAGCTTTTCCCTGTGTGAGAGAGCGGAGAACTGTAGAGAATCCGAACATTTCGCTAAGAGGAACTTCTGCGTCAACGCGTGAGAAGTTTCCGTCTTCAGTTGATGAAACGATTATACCACGTCTTTGGTTAATTGCGCCAAAAATATTTCCCTGGAATTCTGTAGGACCTTCAATAGATACCTTCATGATTGGTTCCATGATGCACGGCTTTGCCTTTGCATAAGCTTCGCGGAATGCGCCCTGTGCTGCAACCTGGAATGCGATATCTGAAGAGTCAACCGGGTGGTACTGACCATCATTGATTGTACATTTAACGCCGACAATCGGGAATCCGATCAATGAGCCCTTAGCCATAGAAGCGCGGAAGCCCTTGTCGCAAGATGGAATGTATTCGTTAGGAATTGCACCGCCCTTAATGTTGTCAACAAATTCGTAGTCTTTGTCTGCAATCGGTTCCATGAAACCTGCAACGCGGCCGTACTGACCAGAACCACCAGTCTGCTTCTTGTGTGTATAGTTGAAGTCTGCCTGCTGTGTGATTGTCTCACGGTAAGCAACCTGCGGCATACCTGTCTCAACTTCGCACTTATATTCGCGGCGCATACGTTCAACGTAAACGTCGAGGTGAAGCTCGCCCATACCCTTGATGATTGTCTGATTTGATTCAGGATCAACGTAAGTCTGGAAAGTCGGGTCTTCTTTTGTAAAGCGGTTGAGAGCTTTTGCCATCTGATCAGCAGCTTTCTTGTCTTTCGGTGTGATTGACAATGAAATAACTGGGTTTGGAACGAACATTGAAGTCATGGCATAGTTCAAGCCGCCAGAACAGAATGTATCGCCAGATGCACAGTCAACGCCGAACAAAGCAACGATGTCGCCCGGTACACCTTCGTTGATATCTTCCATTGCAGCTGAGTTCATGCGGACAAGACGACCGACCTTGAACTTCTTGCGTGAGCGTGTATTGTAAAGCTCTTCACCCTTCTTGATTGTTCCCTGATAAACACGAACATATGTGAGCTGACCGTACTGACCGTCTTCAAGCTTGAAGCCGAGTGAAACACAAGGATCGTCAGGATTGCATGTAAGCTCAACCTTTTCTTCGTTCTTATCGAGGTCAAGAGCGTAGTTCTTAACTTCTGTAGGGTTAGGAAGGAATTTAACAACGCCGTCGAGCAAAGGCTGAATACCCTTGTTCTTGTAAGCTGAACCCAAGAAAACTGGAACAAACTGTTCTGCGAGTGTTCCCTTGCGGATAGCTGCGTTGATCATATCTTCTGTAACTGATTCTTCGAGCATTGCTTCCATAAGCTCGTCGCTGAACATAGAAGCTGCATCGAGGAGCTCTTCGCGGTACTTTTCTGCATCAGCCTTGAGGTGTGCAGGAATTTCGGCGTAGCGCACTTCTGTACCAGAATCGCCTTCAAAGTAGATGGCCTTCATAGCTACAAGGTCAACAACACCTTCGAGCTTGTCTTCAAGACCAATCGGGATTTCCATCATGTGTGCGTTCAATCCCAATTTTTCGCGGAGCTGCATACAAACCTTGAATGGGTTTGCACCAGTGCGGTCGCACTTGTTTACGAATGCAATGCGCGGAACATGATAGCGCTTAAGCTGGCGGTCAACAGTAATTGACTGTGACTGAACACCGCCTACTGAACACAAAACAAGAATTGCGCCATCGAGAACGCGCAAAGAGCGTTCAACTTCAACGGTGAAGTCAACGTGACCTGGAGTGTCAATAACGTTGAAGGTGTAGTCTTTCCACTGAACCTGTGTTGATGCTGACTGGATAGTAATACCGCGTTCGCGTTCCAGTTCCATGTTGTCCATTACAGCACCGACACCGTCCTTACCGCGAACTTCATGAATAGCGTGAATTTTGTCGCAATAAAAAAGAATACGTTCTGACAGGGTTGTTTTTCCCGAGTCAATGTGGGCGCTGATACCGATATTCCTCATCTTGGAAATATCCATATTGCTCATACCTCTCAATATTTTTATGCAGAAAACGTTGACATCTGCAAGAATTTCGTATAAACACTTGAAAATCTGAAAAAAACAGAAATTTCAAATATCATAACATTTTATGAAGTGTACCGAAAAAGCGTAATCGTATCAATACTTTTGTGTTTTAATTTGCGCTTTTTTACGGTTTGATGTAAAATGTAGCACCACAATAGAAAAGTATTGCAAGCCCGTCATCGGAATCAAGCTCTTTTTTGATTGTCGCCTTTGCCGTAAGATAACCGCTGCTGTTTTTATAGACGCATTTAAGCCTTGCCTTAATCTCTGTCTTAACTGAATCTAAGAAATAAATGTTAGTTTTTCCTGTTCCGGCTTCTGACTCTTCATCAACTGAAAAACCTGCCGACTGCTTTATGAAAAACGAAAGCTTGTCGTTCGGGCAGAACGTAAGCGTGGCAGATGCGTCTGTGCTGTTTTTCTTTTTGTTCAGCGGAAAAACTTTGAAGTTTGCGTTAAGGCTGAACTGCTGCGTCCGCCCCAAGAACAGCGGAAAAGCCTTGAAGCCCAAGCCCAGAACATTCGTCGTCTTCTCAGTGTAGCACAAGAAACTGTTCGCCGTGGCGAAGTCCATAAGCTTAAAAAGGCTTGTGCTCTTTTCGGTGCCGCCGCCGCTGCTGTCGCCGTGCCCGCCGTCGGCATTGCCGCTTTCTTCAGCTTTTCTGCTTTCTTCAAGTTCTGCAATCTCTTGCTTGCTTGCACCGTGAAGCGCGTTCTCGCATTTTGCGCTCAAGCTGAACGTAAGCAGATTTGTCTTATATTCTGCGGCAAAAGCAAGGTCGCCGCGATTTGTGCATTCTGGTGCCATGCCGTCTGAATAAGATTGCGCTGCCGAGAATGTAAGCCCGGCCCGAATTTTGTGGCCGTTCTTTAGCGTTACGGACTTTAATTGCGGGTGCACATACGAAACAAGTGTCTTACGCAAGAAAGTTTCTTCTATCGTTATGTGGTCTGCATCGCACCAGAACAAGCCGCTGTCTAGCCGCAAGAATCTGCTTGTCAATGTTGTGCTGAGCCGCCAGCTGCCGGTGGGCTTTTCAAACGGCGTTGTGCTCACGCTGTTTGCAGAGTGCAGCTTGAAATATGAGCCGTTGTAGATTGCCTCAAAGACGGCGTATTTGATTTTTTCCCTTTCATAAGGTCTTTCAGACAAGAACCAGCGCGTGCCAGCTTCTTTTTGACTTTCAAAGCTGCCGCCGGTCAAACTGAAATTCAGCCGTGTGCGCGGCGGGTGGTAGTCCAGCCCGAAAAGATATTCGTCATGTTCGGTTTTTGCTTCTTTGTGCCGTGTCATGCACGTTAAGCTGAAATTGCCCGCGCTTGCTTTGAGACAGAGCGCTTTCGGTGTTTTTATGCTTGTGCCGGATGTCGGCATTGTTACGCTTATGCCTGCGGAGGGCACAGAAACAGACGATAGCGCACCCGGCACAGTGAAGCACGGCGTTTTTATCCGTGTGTAAAGGCCGCCGAAAGACAGCTGCCCATAATAGACTGTGACTTGCGGAATAGGGGAGTATTTTGCGCCGAAAGTTTTGAGCTTTTTTTCTGGCTTTATCTCGAAATTTGCGTTTAGCTGAAAAGCGGTTGTCTTAAAGCTTGCCGCCGCCTTTGCCGTGGTTTCTTCTTTTGTTATGGTTGTGTCGCCAGAAACGGCGAGCTGTTGAAATTCAGCGTTTGCCGAAAAAGATGCGCACAACAGAATAAGTATTGCAAGTTTGTGTTTCATACTTATTCTATCACTCAAAAATTATTTTTTTTGTTAGTTTCCGGCAAAAAAAGTGAATAAAACGCTTTTTTTTGCAGATTTCGTATTATCTGCCGTTAAGTTTCAGGCTGTTACACAAGCAACCGGCTTCTTGCTTTAAAAGCGAACAGGCTGACACCACGTGCCAGCCTGTTCTAGGAGGTAATGTAATATAGAAGTTGAAAAACAATAGATGCCTATGTAAGAGCTATTTTTGTGTTTTTACTTCTGTTATATATGCATCTTTAAAGTTGACATCATCAGAGCTGATTGCAGTTTTCCAGTAGTCAGCTTCTGTCTTTGTCTTGTACGGACCCATTCTTACGCGGTACCAAGTCTTGCCGTTCACTTCTTTTGTAAAGATTTCGCTGTCAATCTTATAAGAAGCGATGATGTCCTGCGCATTTTCAGCATATTCTCTGCTTGAGAAAGAGCCTGTCTGAATCCAGTATTCTGTTACAGTCTGTGTCTTTTTAGGTGCAGCAGCTGCAACAGGTGCTGGCTTCTTTGTTACCACCGGCTCTGTAACTTCTGTAATTACAGGCTTTGAAACAACTGGTGCGGCTGCAACAGGTGCGGCAGTTGCTGCGCTTGCGGTGGCTGAATCATCGCGCACTGTTGTAAGGTCGTTTGCAGCTGGCAGCGCGTTCAGGTCGATTGTTGTCGGGCCTGCAAGTTCTGCATTGTCAGTTGTGTTCATGGCCATCGTGGTGTCAACAACTGTTGTTGCCGGGTTCATCCATGTATCTGATGTCTGCAACTGTGCAGATGTATTTGACGTATTCGATGAGTTTACGCTCGAAATTACAGGATCCTTTACAGAAGGCCGCCATAAAATAAGTGCAGCGCCAATAACGACACACAAAAAGATTCCTGCTGCAAAAAGAATCCAAAGTGAACTTTTGTTCTGCTGAACAGTCTGCTCGTCTGTCATGGGTTGAACATTCATTGTTGTGTTAATTTGTTCCATAATAATAGTCTTCCTTAAAGAAACGGTATCTTCTTTATTTGAAACAACGGCTTTCAAAAATTCGCTGCAATTTTTTGTGCAATTTGCTTGAAGAACCTATGTTTCTTACTCTGTATATATCGACATTTAATTTTTGATATTGAGCATATAATTTTTTTTGTGACGAAAATCGTTTGAGCAGGTGAAAAACTGAATGATGGTCGCGCTTCTTAGCCCTTATAAGCCTTACGATGAAAGGCGCATCAACATAAATGATGAAATCGCACTTTGCGGCGAGCGGCACTTTATTAAGCACAGTGGCATTCAAAACGCAAGTCTGTTCCGGATGCGCCGTGATAAACTCTTCAAGCAGCCGCGAAACTTCGGGGTGGATTATCGATTCTTGCTTCTGCAAAGCCTCTTGGGAAGCAAAGACTATTCCGGCAAGAGCTTTGCGGTTTACAGTTCCGTCTTCATTCATCAGATTTATGCCGAGCCGTTCAGCTTCAGGCTGAAAAGCGGCAAGCACCTGCTGCTTGGTGTTCTCAAGCGCAATGTGTGCAGTTTCATCCGCGTCGATTACGGCGCAGCCCATCTTTTCTAAGATTTCTCCGGCAAGGTTTTTGCCTGCCGCCATCGGGCCGCTCAAGCCTATAAGCATTTTTCTTTGATTTTCGTTCAAGACGTGCAACCTGTCTAACAATCAGTTTAAAAAAAAAGAAGCTGAAAAAGGTTTTGTTCTTTTTCAGCTAACCGGTCTATACCAAACCTTTACGGTTGCATCAACGTCTGGATGTCAATTTCCGCTGATACACGCCGTACATTTTATGTATCGGAGATGCAGGGGCGGGCTTTAGCGTTTTTTCAATTTTTTTTGCTTTTTTTGCAAGAAAAACTGAATTATCTGATTGTTTTAAGATAATCTAAGTGAAGCGAAACAGCTTTTTCGATTTCTTTATAGACGATAAGCGACTTTTCGAGCGGGTTTGACGCTTTTTCGGTGAGCTGATTTAGCTTGTTCTCGCCCGGAAAGACGAGCGACGCAAGCTCTGCCGCCTGGCTGTGAATCAAAGCGGAATCAATCTCTGTGAGCTTTTTGTTTATGCTTGAAGCGGCTGCTGACGGCTTTTCGAGCGCGTCTTTGCAGATGCGCTGTGCTTTTCTGGCGTTGTGCATCATTTCAAGCAGCTCGTCTTTTGCTGTTTCAAGCGCAGTCTGAAACGCAAGCTTCTGCGCCGCAAAGTCTGTCGTGCTAGGCTTGTCAAGGATTTCAGCTTTCTTTGCAGAAATGTCGCCAAGCTTGAGTAATTCTTCTATTGATACAGGCGTTATGCCCGGAATTCCTACACCTTTCGGGCATAATGTACATGTGCTTACATCGGGGAATTCTACGCACTTACTTTCGAACCACCATGCGTAAAGCGCCATGCGCTTGTCGGTCAGCACTTTGCCGCCTTCGTAATTCGCTGTTTCATACGGAAAAGCGCCGTAAAGCGCGTTGAAGCTGTCTGTCTCTGCCGGATGCAGCTTGAACGAAAGCCTGTGCGAACGTTCTTCGAATGTGCTGCCTTTGAAATGCGTCTTTCTGTCTGGAAAGCCCAAATCAAGCCCGGCCATAAAAATGCGGTTGCAGCCGCACTGGCGCGCAAAATCCCAAGCTGTGGTAACAACTGAACCGCCCGCGCCAAGTTCGCCGCGCGGCTTGACCTGCTTTTCAATGTATTTGCCGAGCGGATAGATTGACGAGCAGAGCAGCTTTTCCTTGCACGGAAATCTGAAAACAGGCGGATAAACCGCAAGCTCTGTGATTATGCGGCTTTCGGGCGCGGCAAGGCCGTCAAGGTGGCGTATGTTCCAATATTGCGGGTCAACAATCACGATAAAGTCTGGCTGCACACCGGCGTTAAGGCAAGCGCGCAAGGCCGTGTCTACGCAGACAATCAGCGTGCGTTTTTGAATTTCTTTTAAGTATGGCAGAATCTCGTCAAGGCTCGGCCCGGCCGCAATTACACACGCGTTCATTCCGCTGAATGCGCCGAAGTAGCGCGCAACGCCGTCAAGTTCAGCAGCGGCGCCAATGTTGCGGCACATGTTCTTGAGCCACAAAGACGAGAATTTTTCCAAAGTTATGTCGTTAATCTCTTTTTTCTGGCGGTTGCGTTCAATCAGGCTTTCAAGGTTGGCGAAATATTGTTCGTTGTGGGCAATGTGGCTTT
This sequence comes from Spirochaetales bacterium Spiro_07, assembly GCA_001603145.1. Taxonomy (GTDB): domain Bacteria; phylum Spirochaetota; class Spirochaetia; order Treponematales; family Treponemataceae; genus UBA1240. Next base: position 51,634 of record LVBI01000019.1, read on the forward strand.
TCGTCTTGAAAAAGCAGCAATTCTGCAAGCCAATCTTTTCTAAGACCGAAATTATCGTCTGATGCGGTGCGCCGATTAAAAGCACAAGGCTTTGATGCTCAAACACGGCAGAAAGGTCAACCGCTGAAAGCGCGAGCAAAAACCAAGCCGGGTCGCACTCAATAAGCACAAGCGTCTTTGATTTATGCGCCTTTGCAAAGGCAACCGCGCCATAGCCGAGACCGAAGCCCAAAAAGACACCGGCGTCTGCTTTGCAAGCTTCTTCTTCAGAAACAAGCTTTTCTGCTTCTCGTTCTGGGTTATACGCAGAATGAAGCGCAAGACCGTTGTACGTCGCTGAAATCTGGCCGTTCCTGCATTGGGTTAGTTCTATTCCTTGTGGCAACGGCAAGTCAGGCGAATCAAAAAGCGGCTTGTATTGCTCCGCAAGCTGCGGAAACCGTTGCTCAAAAAGCTTTCTATTGGTATTCAAGAGTGAGTTCAATTACCATGTTCTCCGTAACAGGCGAACCCGGCGGAGGGTTCTGCGAAACAACGCGGCCGTCGCCTTTTATGATAAACTTGATGTCGTTGCGGTTCAGCAGCGGCATGAGCATCTTTTTAGGGTAGCCCGAAAAGTCCGGTACAAATTTGCTGATAACAATCGGCTTGTTCTGCGGAATTGTAATCTTGCCGGAATGTGTAACGCTGACGGCCCTATCGCGCTGCATGCCGAGATAGTCTATGATAACGTTTGCAGCATCTTGAATTACAGGCGCAACAATGCGTCCGCCATAAGTTTCGCCTTTAGCCTTAGTAATGACTATATAAAGAATTATCTCCGGGTCTTCAATTGGAAAAATTGCCATACAGCTTGAAGTAAAGTCTTTGTCGCTGTATGTGTGCAACTCTGAATCGTAAATCTGGGCAGTGCCGGTCTTAACGCCGATTGCAATGTCGCCGACGTTTGCCTTTGCGCCCGTACCCATGCGCGCAGTCGTTTCCATGCAGCTAAGAACATAGTCGGCTGTTGCCTTTTTGATGACCTGCTGCTTGAATTCTGGTCTGTGCAGATAAAGCAGGTTCCCGTCTCTGTCAAGAATCTTTGAAATGATTGAAAGCTGCACCGGTTTGCCGCCGTTTGCAATTGCAGATGCGGCCTGAACCATTTGCAGCGCAGTAACATAAATTTCCTGCCCCATGGCGATTGTCGGCTTTGAGCGACCAGACCAACTGCTGCTCAGCGGGTCGTTTACAAGGCCTTTTTCTTCGTGCGGCAGCTGAATGCCTGTTTCTGCGCCGAAACCGAATCGGTGAATCTGCTGAAGGAAAAACTCGTCGTTGATTTTCTGACTCATCTGGGCAATTGCGTCGTTGCATGAATATTGCAACGCCTGTCTTGCGGTGAGCGGCCCGTGATGGTCAAGACAGGTTATGTCTTTTGCGCCTGAAATTTTGAACACGCCGTCGCAGACAAACACATCGTTTGCGTTTATTACGCCCGCATCAATGAACGAAGCAACTGAAAAGATTTTGAAAACTGAGCCAGGTTCGTACATATAAGTTGCGGGCCGGTCTTTCTGCTCTTCTGGTGTTGAAGAGCCGTATGCGTTCAAGTTCGGGGCAGGGTAGCTTATATATGAAAGAATCTCGCCTGTCTTGGCTTCGGCTGCCACAAGCATCATGCTTTCGGCTTGCGTTCTTTCCATAGATTCTTTAGCAAGCTGCTCAAGCTTATATTGCAGCCCCGCGTCAATTGTGAGCACAACGTTTTTACCGTAAGTGTTTATCTGAGTTTTGTCGTCAAGCGGTTCAAGCTGGTCTTGCAGAGAATATTCAACACCGGCAAGGCCTTTGCCGTCATTCCCCACAAAGCCTATAATCTGCGCCGCAAGCGAATTTTCCGGATAATCGCGGGCGGGTGTCTTTTCAAGCCGCAAGCCGCGCAAATTTTTGGCTTTTATTTCAGCCTGAATGTCGTCATGCTCGCTTTGATTGATTTTCTTTTTAAGATAGAGAAAATTGCCCGGCGCTTCGTTTATCTTTTTTTCGATTTCTGCCGGCTCGATTCCGATTATCGGGCCAAGCGCGGCCGCAAGTGCAGGGCGGTTTTCTTTTTTTACGGCGGAAGGCGTTACCGAAAGATTGTATACTGTAGTCTGAATTGCAAGCACTTTGCCGTTGCGGTCAAGTATTGAGCCGCGTTCGCGTATCATAGTTTTTGGCGATGCAGCATCTTCGGGCTTGAACATAATGTTCGCGTAAGAACACATGATGCCGAAAATAAGCAGGGCAGTTAAGACTGCAAAGAAGGTTAATCTGCCGCGCGAATAGAAATTGTTCATTTCCATAGGGCTTTTCCTAAGACGTTTGCAGTTGATACAAAACCGTAATCTCGTGAATCAATAGATTCAATGTAGTTATCGCCGACTGCAAGGATTCTTCCTTCAGGCACTTTCTTGATGTCTTTCAAGTTGAGATACTGCTGTTCTGTTAAAGGAATGCTTTTTTGATTCACCTTTAAAATATACTCCGAATCTCCAATAATTTCCAGAGGTTCGTTTTGTAAAGCTATGCAGCGTTTAACCACAATATGATTGTTGTAATAATATAGAACAATATCGCCATTTTTAGGTTCTGCCCATTGCAGCAGAAAAGTCGAGCCGAGCGGGTTTATAATTCCGTATGCAAGTTTGTTCTCTATTAAATGGCTTCCGGGCTTTAAGGCTGGTTCCATAGAAGTTCCTTCAACTTTCAGAATATCAAATATGAAAAGCTTAAGAAAAACGCCTATGCCGATGCCCACAAGAACAAAACGAAATTTAAGATTCATATACGAACATTCTAATAATTGAAACTTTCTCTGTCGATATATTTGATATGGAAATTTTCTCTTTTTACAAACCGCAGAACGAAACAACTCAAAAAGTGCAGATGTCTTCATCATTGAAAAGCAAAAGATCTGCAAGAAACCGTTCTGCTCAGTCAAAATCAGATAGTTCTAACTCTTATTATACAACCGCATTCAGCGCGCCTTTCTATAATTCACCGCTCTATGCCGGAAACACGAATATCTATTCAGACACATTGGCCGTGCCTGTTGCAGGCAGAATTTCTTCAAAGCCTGTGTCAAAAGTCATTATTGATGCAATTGCCGCTTTGGGCGCAAACGCAAAGCTCATCTTCTTTACAATGCTCGTGCTGCTCGTTATCGGCGGCGGCGCATATATAAGCGCGCCTGTAATCGACATGATTGACAGCTATATGTTCAAGCCTGTTTCAATGAACATGCTTGCAGAAAAAGATGCCACTCTTGTAGACGAAGCGATGCTCAGCTTTATCTTTACGCCGCCGGCAGCAGAATCTGTTGATGCGGGCGGCAACATTCTTTCGGCCATGCCTAGCGAGGCTATGCTTTACACAGAGCCTGTTACGTTTTCGACATACATCGTAAAGCCGAACGACAACATCACGTCAATCAGCAAGAACGCCGGACTTACGAACGTTTCTACATTGATTGCTGTCAACAACATTACGAACGTGCGTCGCCTTCAGTCTGGGCAGCGTCTTACAATTCCTTCAATAGATGGAATGAACTATATTGTCGCCGACGGCGACACGCTTGAAACAATCAGCAAGAAATACGAAGTGAGCGTAGAAAAGCTGCTCGACGTGAACGACCTTAATTCCTCTGTGCTTAAATCTGGTCAGAAGATTTTCATTCCGGGTGCAAAAATGTCTGCCAACGACCTCAAAAAAGCGCTTGGCGAACTTTTCGCTTATCCACTTAAGGCCAAGTGGCGGCTTTCTTCGAACTACGGCAAGCGCGCAGACCCTTTTACAGGTGTCAGCTCGTTCCACACCGGCATTGATATGGCTGCCCCGGTGAAGACGCCTGTTTATGCTTCTGCTGACGGAACTGTAAAGACTGTTTCTTGGTCAAACATCTACGGAAATTACATAATCATCAGCCATGCAGACGGCTACCAGACATTGTACGCTCATCTGTATTCGGCAAGCGCAAAGCAGGGGCAGAAGATTACGCAGGGCACAAAGATTGGTCTTGTGGGCAACACAGGCTATTCAACCGGCCCGCATCTTCACTTTACAGTTTATAAGAACAACAAGCTTATTAATCCGTTTGAGGTGCTGAAATAATGAAAATACAGAATGTATGCTGCTGCTGCGGCAGAACGATAGAAAATTCATTTGTCTATTGCCCTTGGTGCGGCAATGAGGTTATTTCCTCTGCAAAGCCGGAAGTGCGCGAAAGGCCTTTGTACGAGTACATTGAATGCATTGCTGACGATGTGCATGAGCAGCGCATTTTCAAGATTGAGTATTCACTGAATCAGCTTGAAAACGATTTGACAAAGATTCTTGAAGAATGCAGTCAGTAAGATTCTAATTGCTCTAACTGAATTAACGGAGATTTTATGAAGAAAATATTTGGTTCGCTGCTAATTTGTGCGCTGCTCCCTTCGATGATTTTCGGAGCAGTTCATTTTTCATCAGTGGATTTGAACAGCCAGAATACGGTGCTTTTTACAGTTTCCGCCGACAATCCGTGGAATCCGCATTACGAAGCGCTTTTTCAGTCTTCAACTGACGGCAGCCGTGTGCAGATTCTTTCGTGCTTTCCTGAAAGGATGGAGCTGCTTGAGAACGGCGCAACTTTGCAGATAAGAAACTGGTTCGGCACGGCGCGTTTTTCAGCTGAAAACCATGCGCTCGTCTGGTCGTCAAAGACGCCGGTTTTTGACAAAGGCGAGCCGCTTGTATATAACCCGCCTGACTTGCACCTTTCAAGCCCTGACGGCAACTGGAGCTTATATTTGCGCAAAACTGACGTTGCGCGCGCCGAGCTGCTGCTTGTTGATGAGCAGGACGACATTCAGACTATTCTCGCGGAGAATGTGCCTTATGACACGCAGACTGTTCCGGCTAAATGGTCTAAGGACAGTTCTTTCTTTGTTTATCAGAAAGACGGCAAAGTGCTTTTTGCAGAGCCGTCGATGTTTTTTCAGAAAACTCAGATTGACGAAAAATACAGGACACTCGGCGTAGGCTCTATAAACTGCGTGTACTGGGTTCCGAACGGTTCGCTCGTCTTTGCAAGCGGCCGCGATTTGTTCAGCATTCCGAAGAACGAGCTTTATACTCGCTCGCTTTATTCGTCTGTTGTCGGCGCGGGCAAGCGTTTATGCAGCCTTCCTACTGAATTCAATCCGCAGCGCGACAAATTCTGGCTCAACAACACAGGCTCAGCCGTGCTTTATGTGCAGAACAACGCCAATTTGTGGATGTATGACCTCAAAAGCGCGACAGGTGGCAAAACAGCGTTTGTTGCGCCTTATGTGAGCTTGCCAGCTCAGGCTGTTTCAGTTGATGTTTTCTGGACAGCTGACAACTTGCCTGTAATTTGGGTTGAGCAACTTTACCACGGCAAGCTTGCAACGCTTGCTTTCGGCATGCTGAAAGGACGCACAAAAACTTCAGGCCGCATCGGCTACGATATTTCGTCTTTGCTTATTCCGCTTGATTCTTCAAAGCCGGCGCTTTCGCCAGACGGCAAGAAATTTTCATTCTGCGCTGGCGGTGCATTATATGTTTATGACGCAAAGACTTGGAAGCCACTTGAAGCTTATAAAGAGGAAAAGGTCTATCAATATCTTTGGGCAAACAACGAAGCGTTGTTTGTCGGCGGCGACGAGACCATAAGAAGCTGGAACATCAAGACAAAAGTTCAGCATGTATTGTTCCTTTCAAGCGCGCGCAAATTCGGCTTTAGCGCGAACGGCCAGAACGTGCTTGCAGAAGCTGGCGGAAGGGTTTTGAGCTTCAACCAGTCAACAGGCTTGTGGCGCATCTCTAACGAAAAGATTGAGCGGAAGCCTTCTTTGCAGAACGAAAACGTGCGTGTGTTCATCGATGACAGCAAAAACGGCTATTACGAGAACGCTATTTATGTGCGCTCAGTTTCTGGGCAAAGCTATACACGCCCTCTGCTGAATGAACCAAAAGCTGGCGCGCCGGGCGCATTTTCTGCCAAGAAACCGACCGTTGCACTTGCATTTGATGCTTCAGACAGCGCAGACGGCTTGACGCAGATTCTGGCAACGCTTGCGCACAACAAGGTTAAGGGCACGTTCTTCATCAACGGCGAATTCATGCGCCGCTTTCCGACCGGCGTGCAGGAAATTGTAGCTGGCGGTCATCAGTGTGGTTCGCTCTTTTTTACGACGATGGACTTGGCTTCTAGCGGCTATGCAGTTGACGAGAACTTTATTACGCAAGGGCTTGCGCGTAACGAAGACGAATTCTTCAATTTAACCGGCAAAGATATGTCGCCTGTTTGGCATACGCCGGAATATATAACGAACGAGATAATTATTTCAGCCGGAGAAAGAGCCGGTTATGAGTTTGTAAAGCAAGGCATTGCGCCAGCTGACTGGGTTACGCTTGAAATGGCGCATGATATGCCCGGTCATTACAAAAGCTCATGCGAATTGGCTTCATGGATTGCAAGCAAGCTTAAAGACGGCGCTACAATTTCGATTCAGACAGGCATACGCAACGGCACGAGAGACGATTATCTTTATGATTATCTTGATGAGCTGATTTGCGCCATTTTGACCGCCGGTTATGACATTGTGCCGTACACGCAGCTCGGCAGAAACTGAACAGACTCAATAGGAGAGGATCAATGAACGGATTAGTATTGGAAGGCGGCGCAATGCGCGGAATGTTCACCTGCGGTGTGCTCGATGTTTTTATGGAGCAAGGTGTAACTTTTGACGGCGCAATCGGCGTTAGCGCGGGCGCAACTTTCGGCTGCAACCTAAAATCAAAGCAGATTGGGCGCGCAATCCGCTACAACCTTCGTTTTGCGAAAGACCCGCGCTATTGCAGCATACGCTCGCTTATAAAGACCGGCAATCTTTATAATGCAGATTTCTGTTACAGGCAGCTGCCCGACGAGCTTGATGTGTTCGACAGAAAAACGTTCAGAGAAAACCCGCTTGAGTTTTATCTTGTTGTTACAGACATAGAAAGCGGCAAGCCTGTCTATTTTAAGATGAAAGACGGCGAATTTGCCGAGCTTGAATGGATGCGCGCTTCTGCCTCGATGCCGCTCGTTTCAAAGCCTGTGTGCATAGACGGCCACAAATATCTAGACGGCGGCATAAGCGATTCGATTCCGCTCAAATATTTTGAGCAAATCGGATACAGCAAGAACGTCGTCATTCTGACGCAGCCGCGCGATTACAAGAAAAAGCCGAGCCGCATTCAGCCTTTGATGAAGGCGATGCTGCACAAATACCCTGAATTATACAAAGCGATGAAAGACCGCCCCGAAGCGTATAACGCCCAGACAGCTTATGTCTTTGAAAGAGAGGCGCAGGGCAGCGTGTTCGTAATCTGCCCCGAAGAGAGCCTCGGTATTAGCCGCACAGAGCATAATGTAGATGAACTTAAGCGCGTCTACGAGATGGGCCGCAAAACAGCAGAAGCCAAGCTAGAAGCCGTAAAACTCTTTCTCTTTTCGTAGAACAAAAACTGACAGCTTATGCGCACCCGGCACAGCCTAATGTGCTTCTGTAGCACAGCATAATGTGCCAGTGACGTACAACCTAATGCAAGAGAGACATACATTATAATGTATTGATGCTATACATTATAATGCGCACTCGGGATTCCTAAGGGCAGAGCCCTTAGGCAGTGCCGGAAAAGGATAGGGTTTAAGGGGAAGGGAAAACCTCGCTTCTGAAGTAGGGGTTTTCCCTTCCCCTTTCATTTATTCAAAAGTTTCTGCGCAAGCTTATCGGCCTGCTTTTTGAGTGCTGAACCTTCAAGCACGGTTCGGTCTGCAACAAGCGGAATCTCTTCAAGAAGCACGCCGTCAACAGAATATTGGGTTTTGCCCAAAACGTCGCCGACCTGCACCGGCGCGATGATATTCCCATAAATCACGTTTTTACGCACAACTTTTGAAGCCGCGCCTTCGGTTATGTTCGGCACAGAAAGCGCATGATTCTGCGCTTCAACAACGTTGATGGCGTTTTCTTCGCCCTGCCAGACGCGCACCGGCACAGAAGCTCTTGATGAAGCCGGGTGCGTTTCAAAGCTTGCAAAAGCCCACTTCATCAGTTTCTGACCATCTGCAATTCTGTAGCGGTTGCCTTCGATTGTGCCGATTCCCGGGCCGCCCATCGTAACGGAGATAAAGCGCGTGTTTCCGCGTTTTGCCGTAAGCGAGATGTTGTAGCCCGATTCGTAGATAAAGCCCGTCTTTAAGCCGTCGCAGCCTTCGATGCCGCCTTCGTAATGCTGAAGCAGCCTGTTCGTGGCGTACATCGTCTTTGAAGGAATGTTGCCCTTGTAGTTTTCAGGGTAATTGCTTTTCTGCGGAAAAGTGAAATAAGGCGCAGAATGATAATTCTTAAGCGATTCTGGATATTTCTCGATATAAGCGCGGGCAAGCCCTGCAAATTCGCGCGGTGTCGTCGAATTGAATTCGCTGTAGCCTGACGCATCAACAAAGTATGTGTTCTTAAGACCGAGATTTTCCATTTCACGGTTCATGCGGTCGCAGAAAGCTTCAATCGAACCTTCAAGGTGATAAGCCAACGCGGTAGCCGCATCGTTGCCTGAAGCAATTGCAAGACCGAGCAGCAGCTCATGCACGGTGACAAGCTGACCTTCGGCAAGCCCCATCACAGAAGACTGAAGCGGTGCATTTTTTGCCCAAGCTGCAGGCACAAGGTCAACAACAGTGTCAAGCGTCGTTTCGCCGTTGGCTATCGCTTGAAAAACAACGTACATCACGGCGATTTTCGTCATTGATGCAGGCGGAATTATGTCGTCGGCGTTTTTCGCATAAAGCACGCAGCCGTTAGATGCGTCAATGACGATTCCTGCTTTTGCATAGAGAAAAAGCTTCGCTTCCGTAACAGGATAGGGGAGCGGTCTTGTCAAAGCTTCTGGGTATTTTTGAGCGATTGCATTTTCATAGTATGAAAGCTGCGCCTCGTCAAGCGGCAGCGGGTCTGCGGGCTTGGTCTGTGCAAAGACATAAGCGCCAAAGGCAGCCGCGCAGCCGATTATGAGAACGATCGGAACTATCCAGAATAAATGCTTTAAGAATTTCTTAGCCATTAGATAACCATGTTCATTACAGAACGCACTTGTTCAAGAGTTTCAGTTGCTTCTTTTCTGGCTTGTTCAATGCCTTTGCGGAGAACCTGTCTGATGTAGTCCGGGTTCTTTTCAAGCTCTGCACGTCTTGCTCTGTGCGGTCTCAAATATTCGTTCAAAGCGTCTGTAAGCTGCTGTTTCAACATTCCGCCGCCGCCGTCGCCGATTCTTTCAGCAATTGCCTGCGGCTCTTCACCTGTGCAGAGAGAAATCAGCGTGAGCAGGTTGGCAACTTCCGGGCGTTTTTCCGGATCATAAGTGATTGTGCGTTCGCCGTCTGTCTTTGCCTTTTTGATGAGCTTTGCGGTTTCGTCTTCTGTTGCGCTGAGCATAATCGCATTGTTGCGGCTCTTGCTCATTTTCTGTCCGCCGTCAAGACCGCGAATCATCGGCGCTTTGCTCAAGAGTGGCTGCGGTTCTGGGAACACAATCTGGCTCTTGGCGTAGCGTTCGTTGAAGCGGCGCGCAATCTGGCGCGTAATCTCAAGATGTGGCAGCTGGTCTTTGCCGACCGGCACAACGTTTCCTTTGCAGAAAAGAATGTCGGCAGCCTGATGAACTGGATAAGTGAACATGCCTGCATTGATTTTGCTCAAGCCCGCAGCCTGAATCTCTTCTTTTACGGTTGGGTTGCGGTCAAGCTCAGACATTGTTACGAGCGTCAAGAACGGCAGAAGAAGCTGGTTCAATTCCGGCACATGGCTGTGCGGAAAAATGTAAGTCTTGAATTTTTCTGGGTCAAGTCCGGCAGAAAGATAATCAATTGCAAGATTGTGGATATATGTCGAGATATTCTCAAATGAATCGTGGTCGGTCAAAACTTGATAGTCTGCAATGACGATGTATGTCGGCACGCCCATGTTCTGAAGTCTTACGCGGTTCTGTAGCGAACCGAAAAGATGACCGATGTGCAACATTCCTGTAGGGCGGTCGCCTGTAAGAATCTTGTATTTCTGCGGATTTGCGGTTAAATCTGCTTCAAGCTTTCGGCTGCGTTCAAGAGCCGCCTCAAATGTTCCGCTGTATGTTTCTTCCATAATAAGTTCCTCTTTTAAGCTTGTCTAAAAAGTTACTGTATGGAGCATATCAAAAAAATGGGAATAAGTCAAAATGCGTTTTGCGCGTTTTGCAGTAGCATAATCTTCGGAATTAGATTATCGAGCAAAAGCGTTTCGCAGCAGATTAATCTAAAATTGTGGGTTAATCTGGCGAAACGGCCAAGATTCCGCGAAGCGGAATCTTGTAACTGGTGCACATCGACGCACTTTTGGGGCGGGTGTACAGGGGCGCGAGGGCGCAGAATGTACATAGTCTTTCAAGTTTCCGCTTTGCGGAAACTTGCAGCGGTGCGCCAGATTAAGTCCATTCCGTAGATTAAGCTTTTGCGCACCCGAACCGCGCAATAATGCGCTATATGCTGTTTGTTGTATGGAAACTATTAACACGCCGCTTCCGCGGCGACAACAAACAGAATATTTTTCTTTTTGCAGCAGATTAATCTACAATCAAAGTTCAATCGGCAAAAAGCGCCGCTTTTGCGGAGCAAAACCGGCAGCTTGTGTACCCGTCGCGCCCTCCGCCTTTGTACAAATCACAAACAGTGCGCCATCGCATCAAGCCCTATAATAATAGCTCAATCTTCAAAAGCGGAGATTAAACAAGCAACTGTTTACAAACGGGATTCCTAAGGGCAGAGCCCTTAGGCCGTGCCGGAAAAGGAAAGGGTTTAAGGGAAAGGGAAAACCGCGCCTCGGATGAAGGGGTTTGCCCTTTCCCTTTAAAGTTCCGACGCTTCCAAGCGTCAAATCGCTGCGATTATTCCGTCGTAGTCGTAGGATTCGGCGGATTGCCAGAGGCGGTCGATAAGTGCTTGCTGTTCGGGCTGCCAGCTGAATTGCTTAAGCTCTTCAATTTTAGACTGAACTGCAAGAATGTTGAAATTCTCCGCTTCTTGCTTTATCGCTTGGCAAGCTTCGTCTAATAATTCTTGAGAACCAGCTTCTTTGTCTGTTGCATTGCCTTGCGCATTATCTGTTCTGGAAGCGAGGAACGCCTTTATGTTTTCGATTAATTCGGTCACAGTTTCAAAGCAAGTGCCGGCGTTTTCGTCTATAAACGCGCGCTTGCCTTCTGCGCCCGCTTTTTCAAGCTTTTCTGCAAGAGAACCGGCATAAGAAGCACCGATGCTACGCGATGCGCTCTTAAGCGCATGCACATGAACCGTAAAGTTGTGCAAATCGTTTTCGGCGAGCGCCGTCTTTAAAAGCTCAATCTTTTTGGCGGCGTCTTTCGCGTATGTTTCAAGAATGTCGATATAGGTCGGCAACGAATTTCCGGCTAAGTTCATGCCTGCAACAGTGTCAACTCCTTGAATCTGCATTACAGTTCTGTTTCCCGCGCTTTCTGGCTCTTTGTAAGTAATTTTGCTTTCAGGCAGCCATTGCGCCAAAATCTCGTTGAATTTGTCTTTTTCAATCGGTTTAGCCAAAAAGTCGTTCATGCCCTCTTTCAAGAACTGCTCTTTCATGTTGTTCATGGCGTTTGCAGTCAATGCAACAACAATCACGTCTCTATTTTCGTTCTGAAGCCGCCTTATTGCCTGTGTCGTTTCAATTCCGTCCATTTCCGGCATCAGATGGTCCATGAAAACAAGATCGAACTTCTGCTGCTGCAGCATAGTCAGCGCGTCAAAGCCAGAAGTTGCCGTAACCGGAATGATTCCGTGTGTTGCCAAAAGACCGCTTGCAACTTTAAGGTTTACGATGTTGTCGTCAACCACAAGAACTTTTGCGTCTGGCGCATAAATGTTGTTCGGGCTGTTTTCGGTGCTCTGAACATGATATTTATACACTTTATTCGAGAAGAAATTTGCAAGCTGAACGCACCAGACCGGTGTTTGCAGTACAATTACGTCCTCCATGTTGGCAAATTCAAATTCAGAGTCTGCAAGGACAACGAACTGCATCTTCTTATCAAGCTTGCCAAGCTGCTTTAGGTGAGAGCGTATGCGTGCAAGATAAAGCGGCGAAACGAAAATATAATCGAATGACTTTTGCTTGTCCAAAATCTCGGTCAGTTCCGTCAAATTTGAGCAGCTTGCCGGAGTTATGCCGACATCTGTAAGCTGCACCGTCAAGAAACGTCTGTGGCGGCGGCGCGGCTCGTAAACAAGCACCTTTTTCTTGTGCACTTTTTCAATATCTACGATAGGCGTGCTGTCGCTGATTCTCTGCTTAATCTGCGCCGTGAACGTGCTGCCGTTGCCGTATTCGCTTGCAAAATCAATCGAGCCGCCCATAAGCTCGCAAAGCTGCTTCGTTATCACAAGACCGAGACCCGTGCCTTCAATGTCTCTGTTGCGTTTCGTATCAAGACGCTCGAACATCGTGAAAAGCTTGGTCTGTTCTTCCGGCTTAATGCCGATGCCTGTGTCCTGCATCTCAAAGATGAATTCCACCGTGTCGTCAGAAATTACATCTGAAATTGTGAGCGTTACGCTGCCTTCTTTGGTGTACTTGATTGCGTTGGTGAACAAATTCAGAAGAATCTGCTTTATGCGCAGCTCGTCACCGATAAGCTTTCGCGGAATGTCTGGCGAGATTCTTATAAAAAGCGAAAGGAACGTGTTGTGCGCCTTTATGCGCACCATCGAAAGCACATCGTGAATCAGAGATTCAAACTCATAAGTTGCCGGAACAAGCTCAAGCTTGCCGGATTCTATCTTTGAGAAATCCAAAATGTCGTTGATGATGCCCAAAAGGTTTCGGCTTGACGAATTTATGTTCTGCGTATATTCGCGTATATGCGGCGAAAGGTTTTTGTCCATCAAAATCAGATCGCTCATGCCGAGCACAGCGTTTAGCGGCGTGCGGATTTCGTGGCTCATGTTTGCAAGGAACGTGCTCTTTGCGTTTGTGCCTGAAATAGCGGCTTCTTGCGCTTCTTTCATGAATTTGCGCGCGTTGTGTTCGATTTCTCTGAAAGAGACAAGCTGTGTGAATGCGGTCAAAGCTTCAACAGTGCTTCTGTCTGGCTTTATCTCATGCAGCGAATTGTCGAAAACGGTAAAGCCCCAAAGTGAAGTGCCGTTCATGATTGGCAGCAGAAGCCGTGTGGTTACGCTGCTTTGCGCCATCTGATATTTTACAAGACCTGTCGCGTGCGTCTGTGTCATGTAAATCGGGCGCGGCGTCTTGCAGATTATGCCCCAATCTGTAAAGAACGTGTCAATGTTCATAGTTATGCCGAGCGGCAAATTCTGCGTTGACTGGTTCTGTTCCCACTTTGCAAGCAGCGTGCATTGCGGTTGAGAAGCTTGGTCTGTGAGCGAAACCTTCCATAAATAAGCTTTGTCCATGTCGGCGGCTTTGGCGGCTGGCTCAAGCACAGATGCAAGCTGATTAGAGAAATTGTTGTTCAAGTCTGCCGTGCTTAGCTTGTCCGCTGTTTCATAGACCATTTGCTGCATGACTTTTGCCCTTGCAGAAGCTTCTTTGTCTATGGCTTTTTCAGCTTTTAGACGCATAATATGGCGGCTGTCTATTATAATTGCAGTAATCGCCGCAATCAGAAGCAGCTCAAGAAGAATTATCGAAACAACGAGGAATGTGCGTGTTCTGTAGAACGGCAGCGGCTTGTTTTCGATTACGGCGTTTTTCACGTCTTTGAGGAAAAGCGGGAACGAAAAGAAACGGCGCAAATTCTTGTAGTTATAAATCCATTTGTTGTTCTGCGGATTCTCTACAAGCGATGCTGTAGCCGGAATCGGAATGCCTTTCAGCGTGCTGTCTACGATGTTCAGAATTTTGCTGAAATGCTGCTCTGCGTTTGAATATTTCCCGCCGATTTCGTATTCAAAAGAGCTTGTGTAATCAAGCCCGAAAATCGGCATGTTTGTCAGTCCGAGAATGTCAAAAGAATCTTGATAGCCGTCAACATAGCCCGTAAGAACGACTGTACCCTTGCTCAAAAGGCTCATCACTTGCGGCAGCGATGAATCGAGAATGTTCTGGTTTGTCCTTATATTGAGGTGCGGAAAATTTTCGGAAATATCAGAAACCATCTGCTCTTGCCAGAAAAGCCCCATCCGAGATTTGTCATTTAATATGAAGATATTTACTGTTTTCGGAAAAAGCTCAAGAATTGTCTCGACTGTTTCCTTTGTTGAAATTGATTCGTAAACCGGTATGCAGTTGCTTCCAATTTGGTTGAAGCTTTCCGGAAAATTTTGTGGAATTCCTGTGACAATTACGGGCGTTCCTTTGAAGACTGAATCGTAATTGTTCGACACAAACTGTGCTGTTTCAAGCCCGCGCGTAATTATTATGCCCGGCGCATATTTCGAAAATTTGTTGTGAATCTGTGCCGTAATTTCCGGGTTCATGTTTGCATAGTCAAGCGCATTCTGGTTGTCTTTCAGATAAAATGTCTCGTAAGTTACGCCCATGTTTTTTGCGCAATAGTCTTCAAGAATGCTGTCGAGACGTTTGTTGATTTTCTGGTCTTTTTTGTCAGACGTGATAAAAAGAATCTTGAAAGGTGTGTCCTTGTCTTTGCCCGGCAGATTGTTGATAAGCCGTTTATATGTGCCGTCTTTTTTCATGTCTGAAATTGAGCCGGAGATAAAGCCTGCTTCAGCCTTGAATTCCGGGGTCAGATATAAATATGTAGACAATTTGGCGCAGCAACCGGCATTATACAGTCCTTCCGGCAGTGGCAGCTGAACTTCTGCGTCATGCGTGTAAGTTACACAATAATCTGCAAGCCCTTTTTTAAGCACTGTGTAAAGTTCTTGCTTTGTGGTTATGGCAAGCGGTTTTATGCTGCTGTCTGATTCAAGCAGACGCCTTATGTAGTCGTTCGACGCAATAAAGCCGACTGTCTTGTTTTTCAAGCTGCTCCAGTCAGAAATAGATTCATTTTCTTTTGTAGATATGACTGAAAAAGAAATGTCTATAATCGGTTCGTCGACGCGCACGAGAGGCAGGTTTGTGCTTCTAGATGCATCGCCGATGAGAACAATTCCGTCTGTACGGTTGGTTTCTGTGTAAATAAGCCCGATTCTCGGCTCGTTTATGGAAAACACAGGTTGCAGCTGGCATCTCGAAAAAGCTTCCTGAATTATCCTTGTGGTGCTTATCGACGTATTGGGCGGAAGCGTAATCTGATATTGCTTTTCTGCAAACAAGAGTAATATAGAAAGAAATGTGTACAGCAGAAACGGAATTGTTCTTTTTTTCATATCGTTCAGACTTTTAGATGCTTTTTAATTCTTTCGGGCAATGCCGCCACATCGAAAGGTTTTACGATGTAGTCAAGCACGCCAAGCTCGAAACCTGCCATGACGACCTGCTTTTCTGAATGTGAAGTCAGAAAAACAACTGGAATTTTTTCCCAGCCTATGACGCTTTTGAGCTTTTCAAGAATGGTCATTCCGTCAATGTCAGGCATTTCAATATCAAGAAGTATCAAATCAGGCAACCGTCTTGCGAGCGCCGCAAAAAGCTGTGTGCCTGAAGTAAGCAGAGTGAGTTCAAAATGGTCTTTCAGAGCAGTTTCTGCAAGTTTCAGCGTGGTTATGCTGTCATCGACAACGAAAATGTGTTTCAAGTTGTCCTCCTAGTTTTTTTTCTATGTGAAAGTTCAAGCTAAAATATATCATGAAAAGGCGTTTTGCTAAAGCTTTATCTACATAAAAAGCATTATCTAACAAAACGGCGCACTTTTCTTACGAAAACTGCAAGGCGGAATTCACAATGAAGTATCTGCTGTCCGTTGCAAAATCTATCGGTTTTTGAAATCTATCGGCTTTTATAAGGTTCAATTTCGAGTTTCGTTCAATTGTGTCATTGCAATGCTAGACACGGCAATCTAATGACAACTATTATTAGTTTTGTAAAGAAAAATTGTCGGGTCACGCCCGACAATGACAAATTCTTACTAAATTAATAACGGCACAAAACTCGACCTTTGAACAATTAATAAGCTGTTGCGAAAAGAACAAAACGCCGATTTTTATTAGTAGATTTTACATAAAAAGCTTGAAAAAAAGCTTGTATTTTGACATTTGTTATGTATAATGAATGTGAACCTTTTTTTAAGTGTGCTATTTAATCAAGTCTTTTTCGTTTATTAGTTTTGAACTTGACACTAAAAGGAGTGTTGTATGAGAAAGATTGCTTTAGTTTTTCTGATGGTCTTTTGCGCAATTGGTTTGTTTGCGCTGGATGGTACAGTCATTTCAGTTACGGGAAAAGTTGAAATGCAGGCTGTGCCGGACGGAGAATGGGTAGTCCTCAAAGCTGGTGATACAGTTCCAGAAGGTGCTGTAATCTCGACTGCTTTCAAGTCATCAGCTTCATTGAAACTGGGCGGTTCAACTGTTACTGTAAATCAGCTGACAAGAGTTGTCGTCCGTGAACTGACAAATGATTCAGACAAGGTAACTACAAAGCTGTTCCTTGATGCAGGTGCTTTGCGCGCTGATGTTAAGTCTATGGATAACAAGGCTAATGATTTCAAAATCCAGTCTTCTGTAGTAACTTCATCTGTCCGCGGTACTGAACTTCAGGACAATGCGCTCGGCGAGCATGTTACGTTGCGCGGAAACGTAAGCACATCATCAGCTGAATGCGAGTGGGGTGTTACAACAACACAAGGCGAGCAGACAGAATTGTATGACGGTGTTCTTAAGAATTCTTACACAAACGGAAACAAAGACGTAAACCTTGCAAAGGCAGTTACATCACCTGTTGAAGAAGATTCTTCTCCGTTGCAGATTACAACCGGTGATTATGGTGACGGTGTTGTTCACTTGCCGCCAGTTGGTTTTGCTGATGCAGCCGGAGCCGGTTCTTATGAAAAAGAGCTTTACACTTCAAACGTTTCAATCGGTTTGGAGTAACCGCCGCTCTTAGCTAAGGAAGCACTTGAATATAAATCGTTCAAGTGCTTTTTTTTTGCCTTGCCTATTCTGGCGGTCACTGCTATCATGTAAAATATGAATAATAACGACCGGATTAATGCATATAAGCATGCGTTTAATTTTAAGCCTGAAAAGTTATCATCTGAAGAAGTTGCAAAAAATAATGCAGCCATTGAATCTCAGCAGAAGCCCAAGACTGATGCAGCTCTTGCGGCTCTTTTGTCTTCGTCTTATCAAGAACCTGAAAAAGATGAGGAAAAGCCGGAGTTCAAGCCTTTCAGTTTTGACAATGCACCTGTATTCAAGTCTATAGATCAGGGCGATGATGCTGATGAACATAATCAACACAATCAGCCGCAAAACAACGGCGGCGCACAAGATAAAGCCGCTCAAGATAAATCTGAAAAAGAAGAACCTGCCGAAGAAGATGATTTTTGGCATCAGCGCGATGCAATGCTTAATAAGGCCGCTCAGGGCGGCGGGCTGAATCTGCCGTCTATTACGCCGCCGCCTGCACCAAATCAAGATGCACCGGCAGCCAATGCTGTCCAGCCAGAATCTGATGCTGCGTCTTTGTCATCGGCGAAACCAGCCGTGCCGAATATGCAGAATAGCGCGGCTTCAGCTTATAAGCCTGTGCCTTACGTGCCGTCTGAGCCGGTTGCACCTGAAAAAACTTTTGAAGAGCAGCTTAAGCAGGGCGCGTCTGCTTCAGATAATCCGTCCGGTTCAGCTGATTCAGATAATACAGATTTCCGCTCAAGCCCTGAATATCAAGCTTTTTTAAAAGCATCTGGACGGAACGCGCCGGCAGAACAAAGCCAGAAACCGGCTGCAAGTTTGCCGGGCATACCGAAACCGCCAGCAAATGGGCAGCCGGTCTTGGATGCTTCTTCGCCAGATTATAAGCCTGTGCCTTATGTTGCACCGCAACAGAGTGCAGTGCCGCCACAGATGCAGCCTAATCAGCCGGTGCAAAACCAAGCACCGCAGTTTCAGCAGCAGTTTGAACAACCTCAGCAACCTCAACAATACGCTCAACAAACACAGCAATTTGCACAACCCCAACAGTATGCGCAGCCGCAGCAATATGCGCAACCTCAATATGCGGCACAGCCACAGTTCAATCAGCCTGTTCAGCAGGAAAAGCCCAAAAAACGCGGCTTTTTCGAGCAGCTTTTCGGCATAAAGACAGATAATGCGCAGAATCAGCCTGTTCAGCCGCAATTCGGTGCACCGCAATATGCGCCGCAAAATTACCAGAATCAGCAGTTTGCGCCACAGCAACCGCAATATGCTCAGCCACAGCAGTTTCAACCGCAAAACATAGCTGCGCAGCCGCATCAACCGCAATATCAGCAGCCACAACAGGTGAAAGCACAGTCGCAAGCTGCTGCACCGAATTCACAGAATCAGTATTCAGCCGGGATGAGGGCGCAAGCTTATGCAGCTGAAAAATCGCGTGATTTGCAGCAGCCTGCACCGCAGGTGGTTAAGCGCACGGCGATAGACACAAGCAGCGCGAACCCAAAGCCGGTAAGGGAGTTTGATCCGCCGCCTGAAACCAATCAGTTTGATTTCGCAGCTTTTGCCGCAAAAACAGGCCGGCCGGCGTTTCAGCCCAAGCGTTTTGAGGCTCAGTCACTTGAAAGCATGTACAAAAAAACTGCCGCAGTTCAGCCGAAAGCAACAGACGCTCAATACCGTCCGGCGGCCGTTCAGAAAGTCACAAAACCTTCTGGCGAAAGCGGCAACATCCTTTACAAGATTCCGAGCAAAGACAGCGCATGCCGCCGCGTGGCAAAATTCCTCTTGTTGATTGGCGTTGACGAAGCCGCAAAGGTGATTGCGCTGTTGCCGTCAGACCTTATCGATAAGATAATCCCGGAAATTGCAAGCGTCCGCCATGTTGACCCGGATGAAGCCGAGCAGATAATTGCAGAATTTTCAGATTTATATGAGCAGGCTAAAGAAGGCGGCGGCGTAAGCACCGCAAGAACGATTCTTGAAAAAGCTTTCGGCGACGCACGCGCCCAAGAAATGATGCAGAAGGCCGTGCCTTTTGACGGCGGCAAGCCTTTTGAATATTTAAAAGACCTTGACGGCGAACAGATGGCGACAATATTGAAAGACGAATCTGCACCAGTAAGAGCGCTCGTACTTTCGCAGGTAAAACCTGCCGTGGCCGCTGCCGTGATAAATCAGATGGAAGAAGAAGAGCGCAAAGAGACGATACGCCGCCTTGCAAAGCTTACAGCTTTTCCGCCTGACATTTTGGGCAGAATTGACCACACGATGCGCGAAAAGGCGCAGAACCTTAAAACGCCAAAGAACAACCACATAGACGGCCGCGGCGCGCTTGCAAACATCTTGCGGAAGATGGACGCGGGCGCAGAAAAGAATATTCTTTCAAACTTGAGCCTTGTAGACACCGAGCTTGAGTCTGATTTGCGCAAGCGGCTCTTTACGCTTGACGACGTTATTGCAGCAGACGACCGCTATTTGCAGAAAAAGCTTCATTCGATGAGCGACATGGACATCGCCATTTTGATTTGCGGCAAAAGCCCCGAATTCCGCAAGAAGATTCTTTCAAACATTTCAAAGAGCCGCGGCGCAATCGTGCTTGACGAAGAAGAGGCCAGAAAGCCTATCAGAAAGCGTGACAGCGACGAAATGACGAACAACTTTGTTGCTTCGCTCCGTGCGGCGTGGGAATCTGGTGACCTTGCGGTAGGCGAGCGCGACGACGAAGAGTGGGTCGAGTAAAGCTTTGCAAATGATGCAATAAAATGCTGTTTTTTCCTCTTCTATTGATAATTTAAGAATTTTGTTATAAATTAATGCAAATTCTTGATAAAATTTATTTTTTTACTGGAAAAAACAACAGTATGCCATTATAATAGTTTAGAATGTATGTATCAGCTCGCTTTTGTTTATTGAGGGTGGGAAAAACAAATTGAGCTAGTTGATTCTGTCAGATTAAACGTTCAGAAGAGAGGACTGAATAATATGGATAGTAGATTCAACGAGTTTTGTGACAAATTACGTCAGCTTTTATCTGAAGTTCAAGGTGCTCCGTATCCGGCAACCATTAACAATGAGCTTTATGACATCTGGTATGAGCACATTCAGAGCACAGCAATTGACTGCTTTGAATATCTGAATGAGAATTTCCCTCAAGAAGCAGAAGATATTTCTCGAAACCTTGACCGTACACTTTGAGCTTCTTCTGGAGTCTAGCTGATGTCTGATTCAAAACGCTATTTATCCCGCAACTTGTTCATGCTTAAAGGACGATATTCGCGCCGTGGCTATGACTGGTGGTATCATTCCTTTACGGGTAGAAACACTGTCACCGGCGAAGAAAAATCATTCTTTATAGAATATTTTGTAATAAATCCGAATTTATACCCAAATAAAGTTGTTCTTGCACAGCGTTCAGACAACGTAATGTACGGCGTGCGTCCGTCTTATGTGATGATAAAGGCCGGATGCTGGGGAAAAGATGCAAAGCAGATAAATAACTTTTATCCGGCTTCTGAGCTTGAGAACAAACGCTCAAAGCTCGATTTTCAAATCGGTTCATGTATTCTCTCTGAACAGGAAATATCTGGTGCAGTCAGTGTAGATAAGGAAGAAGCCGTGCGCTACCCTGAATGTATGACAGATGCCGGTTCGATGACCTGGAATTTGAAAGTCTCTAAAAAGATACCATATTGTGCTGGTTATGGCACTTCTTGGCTGTTCAGGGCGTTTCACTTTTTTGAAATGTACTGGCACGCGCAGGGCGTAAAAACCGAATATTCAGGTAAAGTCACTCTTGACGGCATTACATACGAAGTAAAGCCCGAAACATCTTTCGGCTATGCAGACAAAAACTGGGGCGTAGACTTTACGAACCCGTGGGTCTGGCTTTCAAGCTGTGACATTACAAGCCTTGTAACTGGCAAGCCTTTGCTGAATTCATGTCTTGAAGTCGGCGGCGGCACACCGAAAGTTTTAGGAATTCCTATTGAGAACAAGCTGCTTGTTTATCTCAAGCTTGAAGATAAAGAATATGAATTCAATTTTTCTAAATTCTTGACGCGCTCTTCAACTTCATTCACGATTTTTGAAGAAGAGAACGAAATGCACTGGTGCGTTACGGCCGAAAATCCGCATTATCTTGTTGATATAAGCGTTTTCTGCTCAAAAGACGACATGCTGAAGATTAACTATGAAGCGCCAAACGGCAAAAAGCTTCACAACAATCTTTGGAACGGCGGCACAGGGCACGGCGAAATCAAAGTTTTCAGAAAAATCGGCTCAAAAGAGCTTGAATTCCTCGATAACGTGTCAATCGGCCACGTTGGCTGTGAATACGGAAAATACGATAAAGCTAAATAGCCTGAATGTCGGGTTTAGAATTTGTTGCAAATCTTAATAGATTTTGTCATTGTCGGGCTTGACCCGGCAATCAAGCCATGAATCAGGCATATAAAAGAAAAGCTTCAAAAGTTGCCTTGACTTTTGAAGCTTTTTTTGTTTTTGTCAGTTCTTCTTGCTGAAGCTCAAGCCGCTACCGTCAGATGCAACATGAACGGCGATGACCGAACCTTCAAGGTATGTGCCGCTTAACAGCGCACGTGCCAGCGGGTTCTCAAGATAAGTCTGCACGGCTCTCTTGAGCGGTCTTGCACCGAACTGAGGGTCGTAGCCTGTGTCTGCAATGAACTGCACGGCGTCTTCGCCAAATTCAAGCGTAATGCGCCTAGATTCAAGCCGCTTTGCGACAAGCTTCATCTGCTTTTCAACAATCTTGTTGATGAAAGAGCGGTCAAGCTTGTTGAACATAATCGTCTCGTCGATTCTGTTCAAGAATTCCGGCCGGAACGTAGACTTAAGCAGCGTGTCAATCTGCGGCTTAATCGCTTCGCAAGATTCTGCGTCAAGAATAAGCTGCGAACCGAGGTTGCTCGTCATGATGATGATGGTGTTCTTGAAGTCTACCACACGGCCCTGGCTGTCTGTCAGGCGGCCATCGTCAAGAACTTGAAGCAGCACGTTGAATACATCAGGGTGCGCCTTTTCAATCTCGTCGAAAAGTACAACGCTGTAAGGCCGCCGGCGCACAGCTTCTGTAAGTTGACCGCCCTCGTCATAGCCCACATATCCAGGCGGTGCACCGATAAGCCGGGAAACTGAGAATTTCTCCATATATTCGCTCATATCGATTCGGGTCAGAGCTTTTTCGTCGTCAAACAGAAAATCTGCAAGCGTTTTTGCAAGTTCAGTCTTGCCCACGCCTGTCGGCCCGATGAACAAAAAGCTGCCGAGCGGTCTGTTCTCGTCTGAAAGACCAGCCCTGTTGCGCCTGATTGCATCGGCAACAGCGTTGACCGCTTCATCTTGCCCGATGACGCGCTCATGCAACGTCTTTTCAAGGTTCAGATACTTCTGCATTTCGCTCGACATCATCTTGCTTACTGGAATTCCAGTCCAGACTGAAATTACCTGCGCGATGTCTTCTTCAGAAACTTCCTGCCGTAAAAGCGGCCGCGAAGTGCCGTTCTGTTCGTTTTCAGCCTTTGCTTTTTCAACTTTAGAAGTCAAAGCTTCAAGTTTTTGCGTAGCTTCTGGAATCTTGCCATATTTGATTTCAGCGGCTTTTTCAAGATTGCCTTCGCGCGTGTATTTAGTCTCTTCAATGCGAAGCTGCTCAAGATTCTCTTTGAGCTTTCTTATTTCGTCTATGCTGCCTTTTTCGTTCTGCCACTGAAGCTTCATCGCATCGCGTTTTGCGCTTAGCTCAGAAAGCTCTTTTTCAAGCTTGGCGAGCCGCTCTTTTGAAGCTTCATCGTCTTCTTTAGAAAGAGCCTGCTTTTCAATCGTCAGTTGAAGAATACGGCGCTCAACTTGGTCAAGCTCCGTCGGCTGGCTTTCAATTTCGATTTTGAGACGGCTTGCGGCTTCATCAACAAGGTCAATCGCCTTGTCTGGCAAAAAGCGGCTTGTAATATAGCGGTTGCTCAACGTGGCGGCGGCAACAAGCGCTTCGTCTTTGATGCGCACGCCATGATGAATCTCGTATTTTTCCTGCAAGCCGCGCAAAATGGCGATTGTGTCTTCAACCGTAGGCTCGGCGCAATAAACTTGCTGAAAACGGCGCTCAAGTGCGGCATCTTTTTCGATGTATTTGCGGTATTCGTCAAGCGTAGTCGCGCCAATGCAGCGCAGCTCGCCGCGTGCAAGTGCAGGCTTCAAAAGGTTGCTTGCGTCCATCGCACCGCCGCCACTTGCGCCAGCCCCAACCAAAGTGTGCAGCTCATCAATAAAGAGAATTACGCCGCCCTCGGCTTTTTGCACTTCGTTGATGACAGACTTAAGCCGCTCTTCAAATTCGCCCTGGAATTTTGCGCCCGCAATAAGCGCGCCCAAATCTAGCGCGAGCAGCTTTTTGTTTTTAAGGCTGTCCGGCACGTCGCCAGAAACAATGCGCCGCGCAAGCCCTTCAACAATGGCTGTTTTGCCAACGCCAGGCTCGCCAATCAAAACTGGATTGTTCTTGGTGCGGCGGCTCAAGACTTGCATTACACGCCTAATTTCTTCGTCTCGGCCGATGACAGGGTCAATCTTTTCTTGCTTTGCAAGCGCCGTAAGGTTGCGGCAATATTTTTCAAGGCTCTTCATCGTAGCTTCAGGGTCTTGCGAAGTTACATGCTCGCTTCCTCTAACTTCTTTAAGCGCGGCTAAAATGTCCTCCCGGTTCACGCCGTTGCGCTTAAGCAAGTCAGAAACGCGGTCATCAGTTTCGGTCAACGCAAGCAGCAGATGCTCAACCGAAAGATATTCATCTTTAAGCTGGGCCGCTTCTTTTTCAGCTTTGGCAAGCACTTTTGAAGCTTCCGGCGATATCGAAATCTGTACGTCGCCGTGCATTTTCGGTGTTTGAGAAACAAGCTCTTTAGTTTCAGCCTGCAATTTTTTTATTGGAACACCAATCCGCTCAAAAAGAGGCGGAATGATGCCGTCTGCCTGGTCAAGTATTGCACTCAAAAGATGTGCAGTACCGACTTCACTGTGATCTTCTTGTTGTGCAAGAACCGTTGCATTGCGCAATGCCTCTTGTGCTTTAATGGTATATTGTTCGTAGTTCATGTACCTAAAATACGCACAAAATTTGCAGACGGCAAATTTTTTTATAAAATGAACCGCATGGCATTTTTAGAAATGATAGTCTATGCCGCTTTGTTTCATTATTGCGTTTGCTGTATGGCGAGATTTTATTTTTGAGTCTACAGTGAAATTTTTATTTGTAATAGGGCTAAAATAAATATCGTGGTCGCTCTTTCCGTGTCTGACAAAACGGCATCCATTTTGCAAAAGTTTTTCTCTTACTTTTTTCTCGTATTCTGCCATTATGCCAGCACCTTTTCATGGCGTTCAACTGTAAAATAAAATGAATTAATTTTTGGGGTTTTGTTAAGTTCAATAAGCTCCGGAGCGGCATTGCGGACACGTTCAATCAATGCATCTAGAGAACCACCTTCAAGCACAAGTCCTAGAATATCATCGCTCTGGGCAATCCATACGCAAGCTTCTTCATCCCATGTAAAATTTACTTTATATTCCATAATTTTGCTCCTCCGCTGTTAATTATATCAAAGTTTAGATTTCTGCGTCATATTCTTGAAAAGTTTATAAGCCATGCGGAAAATCTGTGGCAAGAAACCTTGTTGTCAATTGCCCGAAAATGCTGTAAATTTCTTTTATAGAAGGACTTTATGAGCTTAAAAAAAGACTTGAAGATAAAAAAGCTGCGCCGCAAAGCGCTGCTGCCAAGAATCTTAAGCATTATTTTTGTTGATATACTTTTGATAAGCGCCGCCTTGTTTTTCGGCGTAATTGCAACGCTGCACATTTTTTCGGATGCGCTTGCAGACAATTACAAAAGCTGCAACGCCGTTGTGGAGCTTGTCAACGACAACTATCAGATTGACGACGATGCGCTTTTTAAGGCCGTAACAGAGTTTGAAAGACTTTCAGCTTATGTGGAACAAGTCTATCTTACAGACGATGACTTCAACGTAATCAACAGCTTTGACAATGAAGAAATTTCGTTTCAAAAAGAATTTTCTGTTAAAGAGGCAAAGAAGTGCCTTGCAGAAGACGGCCTTTTCAGAAACGAGCTTGACGACTATGAAGTGATGTTCGGCGATTTCATTAATTTTGATTTCAGCTTTTTGAACGTCGAATCGTTTCTTTTTAAGCGCGACATGCTTGATTCTGCAACCGAAGCGATTACCGTGCCGTCTGGCTGGCTTGTGCTCAGAAGCAGCCTCGGCAACGTAAATGTTTGCATCAAAACGAATTATCCGGTTTATCCGGCTACATACAGCGTGCTTTTTCTTATGGCGATAAGCATTGTTTGTGTCGTGATTTTCACCGGTATTTATGAGCTTAAAAAGATTGTGGCTTTCATTATTGAGCAGCGCAAGGTCTACAAGCTTGTTTTTACAGACAATGTAACAGGCGGCAACAACAAGGAATATTTCATACGGAAATCGTCTAAATATATAAAGAGAAACCCGTGCTACGTGCTTGTTCAACTGCGGCTTGAAAAATACCGCAACTATTGCACGGCTTATGGCGTAAAAGAGGGCGAAAACCTGCTTGAAGACTTGTACAACGCGCTTGATGGTGCGCTGACCAAAAAAGAGCTTGCGGCTCATCTTGAAAAGGCAGATTTTGCGCTGCTGCTTGCTTCTGACACAGACGGAAAAATCGAGGAACGTGTCGGCTCAATCTTGAATACGCTCGGCAATGTGCGCCAGAATCAGCATCTGCTTTTTTCGGTGGGCATCTGCCGTGTTGAGACGCGCCACGACGATGTTCAGAGCCTGCTTACGGCGGCCGGACTTGCAATTACAAAGCGCACAGAATCGGCGAACAACATTGTCTGGTTTGATGCTTCTATGAAAGAAGAGCAGGTCTGGGAACGCCACATCGAAGACGACATGGAGAAAGCGCTTGAAAACCATGAGTTCAAAGTCTATCTTCAGCCGAAATATTCAACAAAAGAAGAGGTGCTCTCTGCGGCCGAAGCTTTGGTCAGGTGGGTTCACCCGGAACTTGGTTTTATAAGTCCCGGAAAGTTCATTCCGATTTTTGAGCGGAACGGCTTTATTCTAAAGCTTGACGATTATATGCTTGACGAAGTTGCGAAGCAGCAGGCCAAATGGCGCGAAGAAGGCAAGAAGCTTGTGCCGATTTCGGTCAATGTTTCGCGGGCGCATTTTGCGCGCTATGACCTTGCCGAGCATATCTGCTCGATTGTTGATGCTTATCAAGTGCCGCACGAATTTATTGAGCTTGAGCTTACGGAAAGCGCTTTCTTTGATGACAAAACCATGCTTCTTGAGACTGTCAAAAAGCTGAAAAGCTTCGGCTTTAAGGTTTCGATGGACGATTTCGGCGCGGGCTATTCTTCGCTCAATTCGCTCAAAGAGCTGCCGCTCGACATAATCAAGCTTGACGCTGAATTCTTTAGAGGTGCAGACGACCTTGAGCGCTCAAACCTCATCGTCGGCGACACAATCTCTCTGGCAAAAAAGCTCGGTATGCAGATTGTGGCTGAAGGCATTGAAACGCGCGAGCAGGTTGATTTTCTTGCCAAGCAGAACTGCGACTTGATTCAGGGCTTTTATTTTGCCAAGCCGCTGCCCATAAACGAATTCGAAGAGCGCGCCTACGGCACAAACTGACAATAGTTTGTCACGGAGCTGAACAATAAGAATGGTATCTCATGGGACTGTATAAAAAAATTGTCATGCTGAACTTGGTTCAGCATCTGCGTTTAATTAAAAGTTTTTCTACTTTGTTTTGACAATCAGATAAAACGCGTAGTTTTATTGCGAAAACTATCGAGACTTTTGCAAATATATTCCGAAAAATTCGACCTTAGCAAGCGTGCGGTCGATGCGTAGCGTTCGGAATGACGGGCAAAATTATATTAGCGTCTTTAGATATTCTTTCTGCTTGTCGGTGATTCTGTAGCTTTCGCACGCTTTTTGGATTGTCTTTTTGTGCGTCCAGTCTGCAAGCATTTTCTTTTCGATATACGGAACAGCCGCATCCCACTGCTTTGCGAGCGCAGTTGCGAAAAACCATGCGACCATCATTTTAAGATAATAGTCATCGCCTTTTTTAGCCGCAACCCATTCAAGATATTCGCTCTTAAAGTCTTCACCAAGAAATTCGTTCATCAGCATTCGCATTCCGAAACGAGCTGTGTAAACATGCGGCGAATCAATCCACTTTTTGATGCAAGGCAGAATGCGTTCATGGTTTTTCTTAAAGACTTTCGGTGAAGACTGGTCGCAGACAGGCCAGCAGTCAACAAACGGCAAGAACTTTTCAACTGCGTTTACGCATTCGTCAAAATCTTTTATAGCTGAAATCATAAAAAAGTGAATCAAATTTTCTTCAAAATATTTATGCGGAAGCTCCGCCAGAAAATCAGCAGCCTGTGCCGTCTTTGCAAAGTCTTTTGCAATCGCGCGCATATCGGGTGTGCGCACACCAATCATTGATTCGGGCGGAATGTTCGGCACGAGCTTGATTTGAAAATCTAAATATTTTTTGTCCTGCTTTTCAAAAAGTTTCTTCTGAATATCTGTCATGATTCATGATTATAAGCTGAAAACCGTCGCAATTCCATAAAAAAGAAAAAAAAATCAGTTTTTTTGAAAATTTTTCTTGACCTTCCATTAACTGTAAAGATTAAAATAAGCTTGTAAACGGAAAAACGAAAGAGGAAAGCTTAATTGAAGATTTATCAAGTTGAGGAACTTGTCGGCATAACTAAGAAGAACATCCGCTTTTATGAAGACAAGGGGCTGCTTGAACCAGACCGGAATCCTGAAAACGGCTACAGAGACTATAACTTAGAAGATGTGCACCAGCTTGAAAAGATAAAGCTGCTCCGTATGCTTGCCGTGCCGATTGACGAGATAAGGCTGATGCAGCAAAGCAAGCTCAGCTTTGGCGAGAGCATGAACCGTCAGATTGAGCGGCTTGAGCATGAGCAGCGCAACGCAGAGAAAATGAAAGAGCTGTGCATCAAGCTTAAAGACGAAGTTGAAGATTTGTCTAAGCTTGATGCATCTGAATATCTTTCGCATATAAAGAAAATGGAAAAGGAGGGCACTGAATTTATGGATATTGAAAAAGAGGACATTAACCACAAGAAAAAATTCGGAGCCGTGGCGGCTGCCTTGATTTTTTGTGTGCTTATGCTTATGGTGCTGGGACTTTTAGCTTACAGCGTTATCGGAGAATCTGCTCCTATTTTGCCTATGCTTGTGCCTGGCATAATTATTCTAAGTGTATTGATAGGAACAATTGTTGTTCTTATTCAAAGAATAAAAGAAATTGATGGAGGTGAAGAGTATGATGCTCGTAAGTATTGATTCAATTCCCGGAAAAGAGTTTGAAGTTTTGGGAATGGCAAAGGGAACTATCGTTCAGTCTAAGAATTTTGGCCGCGATTTTATGGCAGGGCTGAAAACACTTGTCGGCGGCGAAATCAAAGGCTACACCGAAATGCTCAACGAAGCAAGGCAGATTGCCACAAAGCGCATGGTCGATGAAGCAACTGCCCTCGGCGCAGATGCCGTTGTCGGCGTAAGATACGGCTCTTCTGCTGTTATGCAGGGCGCAGCCGAAATTGTTGCATACGGCACAGCTGTCAAGTTCAAAAACTGAAAAATCTGCACAAGCGCACCATGCGCCTGTGCAGTTGTTCATAATTGTAAAAGCAAAAACTATTGTCATGCTGAACTTGGTTCTGCATCTGCGCTATAAAGTAGTGCAGAGATTCCGAAACATTCGACCATAGCGAGCGAGCGGTCGATGCGTAGCGTTCGGAATGGCATAGTGTACATAACCTCTGCTTAAAATCATAAAAAGCTCTTGCATTTTTCAAGCTATGACTGTATAATCTGAATTAGTCATAGCGACTAAACAAGAATCAGAGGAAACTATGTCAAAGGCTTTTTCAGAAGAAGAAAAACAAAAAATCAAGCAAAGTCTCATTGATTGCGCAGAAGAGCTTATAACCAGGCAAGGCGTGCAAAAGACAACCGTCGACGAGATTGTGGAAGCTTGCCACATCGCCAAAGGCTCGTTCTATGCGTTCTATAAAACAAAAGAGCTGCTCTTTTGGGATGTGATTTTGCGCTGGCATGAAGAGCTTGAAACCAGCATGCTAAACGCCATGCAGACAATTTCTAAAATCACGAAAGAAAATCTCACGGAGTTTATTTTTCAAGCTTATATGATGTGCTTCAACTGCGGGCTTGCGAATATTCTTGCAAACGGCGACATCGATTATCTGATACGCAAGCTGCCGTCTGAAGTTGTCGACGAGCATATCGCGCACGACGATGAAAGGCTCATCGAGCTGCTGATGCAGCTGCCGCAGTTTGCAACGCTCGACGCAGATTTGTTCAGTTCAGCTTTCCGCGGCATTTTTCTCATGCTGCCATATAAAAAGGAAATTGGCCCGCGCTTTGAAGACGTGCTGAAGCTGTGCATACGCGGCGTTGTCAGCCAGATGTTCAACAAAGAGAATAACGAAAGGAGCGCAAAATGATTTCAGTAAAAAATTGCGAATTCAGCTATGACAAAAAGCCGTTCATTTCAGACGTGAATTTTGAAGTAGGGCAGGGCGAAATCTTCGGTTTTTTGGGGCCTTCCGGGGCGGGCAAAAGCACATTGCAAAAGATTCTCATCGGTCTTTTGAAAAACTATAAAGGCAGCGTGCAAGTTTTCGGCAAAGAGGTGCGCGCGCAAAAAGACGATTATTATGAGCGCATCGGCATTGATTTTGAGTTTCCGAGCTTTTATGAAAAGCTGACCGCCGAAGAAAATCTCAAGTTTTTTGCATCGCTTTATCAGAAAAAGCCGCGCAACATTGACCAGCTCTTGGAACAGATTGGTCTGCTTCGCGACAAAGACAAAAAAGTTTCGGGCTATTCAAAGGGCATGAAAAGCCGGCTGAATTTTGTAAAAGCTCTTTTGCATGACCCTGAGCTGCTTTTTCTTGATGAGCCGACGAGCGGTCTTGACCCTTCGAACAGCAGAATCATGAAAGACATGATTCTTGAAGAAAAAAAAGCCGGAAAATCAATAATCATTACAACGCACAACATGCATGATGCGGCGGAGCTTTGCGACCGCGTAGCTTTCATCGTGGACGGCCATGTAAAGGCTTTGGACACGCCGCACAATCTGATTATGAAAAAAGGCGCAGGCGTAATCAGTTATTCATATCTTGAAAACGGCGTAGAAACAAAGGCTCAATGCCCCATAACTGAATCTGGAAAAGACGCGAAGCTTCAGCAGCTTGTTTCAGAAGGCAAGCTGCTCACCATTCATTCGATGGAACCAGACCTCGGCGACATTTTCATGGAAGTGACGGGAAGGGGGCTGAATTGAGGTTGCTCAAGCTTATAAAGGGAGACTTGTTCTTTCTTGCGCGGTACGGACTTTTTCTGGTTTATGCCGTTTTCATTGTGGTCTATCTTGTGATGCTCCACTACATTCCGGGCGAAACCGGCACTTTTGTGATGAAGCTGCTCGTTTTTTCTGACCCAGCCGCGATGGGGCTTTTCTTTATGGGCGCGGTTGTGCTGCTAGAAAAAAGCCAGCGCGTAAACTGCTCGCTTGCGGTTTCGCCAGTTACGGTGAGCGAATACATTGCTTCAAAGGCTGCTGCTTTTTTGATTGCCGGTGTCGCGGTCGGCTTGATAATTGCTTTTGGCAGCGGCAGAAGCCTGAACTTAGCCGGAATCATCGGTATCGCTGGCGGTTCTCTGATTTTTTCAATGGGCGGGCTTTTTGTCGCTTCAAAGACGCGCAGCTTGAACCAGTTCATCATTTTTTCTTTGCCGGTTGAGATTTTTGTAAGCGCGCCTGGCTTTTTGGCCGCGTTCGGCAAATTAAGCTCGCCGCTCTGGCTGATGCATCC
The DNA here is from genome assembly GCA_001603145.1 of Spirochaetales bacterium Spiro_07. Classification (GTDB taxonomy): domain Bacteria; phylum Spirochaetota; class Spirochaetia; order Treponematales; family Treponemataceae; genus UBA1240. Next base: position 82,746 of record LVBI01000019.1, read on the forward strand.
GGGCGTTGCCTCGATGAGCCTTTTGTTCCGTGAGCTTGGCACAGTGCAATTTCTGCTTTCGGTGCTAAGCCTTTTAGCTTGGGCTGTAATTGCTTTTGCAGTAACAAATAAAGCCGTAGCCAAAATGTTCAGCGACCTTGGGGGCGGAAATTTATGAAACCTGTTTATATTTCGTTCAGCTGCTTTATAAAAGAAATTTTCAAAGACGCAATGCTTGCCGCAATGACGCTTCTGCCTGTAATTTTGGGGCTTTTGTTCAAATTCGGTGTGCCGCTGCTTAATGCGCTAATTGCCGCCCAAACAGGAAAAACTGATTTTCTTGCGCCGTATTATCTGCTTTTTGATTTGACCATTATTTTTTCAACGCCGGTAATGTTCGGCTATGCAGGCTTGATGATAATTCTTGAAGAGCGCGACACAGGTATTCTCAAATACCTTGCGGTTACGCCGCTCGGCATGAAGGGCTACCTGCGCTCAAGGCTTGTGCTGCTTTCGGCTATTGCTTCGGTTTACGGCTTTGCTGTTGAGGCGCTTCTTCATATATCAGCGATGAACCTTGTGCAGATTGCGCTTGGCAGCGCTTTCAGCTTTTTAACCGGCATCTGGCTTGTCTGCCTTATCGTTTCGCTTGCCGCAAACAAGGTGGAAGGGCTTGCTTTTTCAAAGTTCAGCGGCTTTTTGATACTCGGCCCGTTTGCTGCTTTTTTCATCAAAGACGCTTTGAAATATCTGGCCGCTTTTTTGCCGACTTTTTGGTTCACCGAATTCTGCATGAGCAAAGGCTTTTATGCCGTTGCTGCGCTTGCAGTGTCATTTGCGCTTTCTGCTGTTTATCTGGCTCTTTCGGTAAGGCTTTTCAAGAAAAAAGCCTGAGCGATGTGAGCCGGCAACAGCGTGCCGCAAAATTGAAGCTCTATGAGTTTGCGCTCAACTGAAGCATTGCAACACCATAGTTTGTCATCGGCACACCGGCTTGCTCGGCGTTGTGCTGACGCTCAAGAACATAAGCCCTGTTGAACATGCACGCACCGCAATGAATGATTAAATCATATTTTTGAAGTTCTTCGGTTGTTTGCGGAAAATCTGTTCCGCGCACAAAATCAATCTGAAGGTTTGGCGCAATCTTTTTGAGCATCGCCGGAATCTTGACCGTGCCGATGTCTTCAGTTGCAGGAACATGAGTGCAGGCTTCTGCAATCAAAACGCGGGATTTGTCGGTGAGCTTTTGTATTGCGTTTGCGCCTTGCATGAAAAGCTCTATATCGCCTTTGTGCGCCGCCATAATAATAGAAAACGAAGTGAGCCTAGAAGCAGCGGGCTTGTTCTTGTGTATAAACGGAAAAAGCTGCGAATCTGTGATAATCAAATCAGGCGGGGTCTTCAGTGCCGCGATTGTCTGCAGAAAGGTTTCCTGCGTGCAGCAGTGAATGCAAACCTTTCTGTCAAGCAAATCGCGTATAGTCTGAACCTGCGGCAGAATGAGCCGCCCTTTTGGGGCTTGGCTGTCTTGTGGCATGACAAGCAGAACATTTTCGCCGGGCTTGCAGAAATTTTCCGTAAGAGAAGCTTCAAAAAAATCTTGTGGAACTTTTTCCTTGATTGCCTTGAAAAGCAAATCTTTGTTTTTGCCGGAAACAGAATCAACGAAAACTGGAGGGTTGCTTTTGAAAGGTTCTGTTTCTGCAAGCACGGCTTGTGCTGTCTGCACAGCTTTTGTCTTATTATCTGATTTTGTTATTACCCAGATAAGCGGCTTTTTGCTTTGCTGCAATTTTGCAAAGCCTTGAGCATTGATGAGCTTTGCTACGGAGTCTGTCTTGGCAAGCTCTTCCGTAGAGATTACGGCAAGAACTATGTCGCATTTTGCAAGCGCGTCCCAGGTTTTTGCAATTCGTTTTTTGCCAAGCTCTGATTCATCGTCAAAACCGGCCGTATCAACAAAAACCGCAGGGCCTATGCCAGAAAGCTCCATAGATTTTTGAACAGAATCTGTAGTAGTTCCCACAACTTCAGAAACAATGGAAACGCTCTGGCCGGTAAGCATATTCATCAAAGAAGATTTGCCGCTGTTTGTGTTTCCAAAAATTCCTATAAATAATCTCTGTGCTTTTACTACTTCCATTTTGTCCTCCTGTTCATTTCAGCTCATTCAGTCAAGGCTTTTGAAATTTTGAGAAGTGCTGATTAATGTCATTATTTTCTGTAATGCAAATACTTAATGATTGCCGTGTCATTCGCAACGAAGTTTCAAGCGAGCACGGCAATGACAATACAGCAATTATTCAGCACTTTCTTAGAATCTAAAATCGCGTTTGCCGTTTACTTCTTCTTTCAGATACTGAACGCAGCGGTCACGCACAAGCTTATTCGGAATTGTGAGAAGCTCTTTTTCAATGAGCTTGTCTCCAATCTGCTTTGTGTCTGCGGCGGCATAATCTTCGAGATATTCCTTCAACGTCATAAGCGCATTCGGGTGGCAGCAGTTTGCAATCTGCCCAGATTTTACAAGCGACATAAACCTGTCGCCGGTTCTTCCGGCACGGTAACATGCTGTGCAGAAAGACGGAACATAATCCATTCGCATGAGCCAGTTTATAACTTCATCAAGAGAGCGGCGGTCGCTAACGTCAAACTGGGCAGTGTCTTCAGGGCGTTCTTCTTCGCAATAGCCGCCGACGCTTGTGCGGCTGCCACCGCTAATCTGGCTGACACCAAGAGCAAGAACTCTTTCTCGTGATTTTTGCGATTCGCGTGTAGAGACAATCATTCCTGTGTAAGGCACGGCAATTCTGATGCAGGCGACAATCTTTGCAAAAGTTTCATCATCAATTGCATCAGGGAAAAGCGCAGGGTCTACGCCGTCTGCCGCCCTAAGTCTTGGAACAGAAATTGTGTGCGGGCCGCAGCCTTTTGCTGCTTCAAGATGCTCGGCATGCATAAGCTGACCAACAAACTCATACTTGTAAGTGCCAAGCCCATAAAGCACGCCGCAGCCTACATCGTCAATGCCGCCGTCCATCGCCCTGTCCATAGCTTCTGTGTGATAAGCGTAATCAGACTTTGGCCCTGTCGGGTGAAGCTCCTGGTAGCGCTTTTTGTTATAAGTTTCCTGAAACAGAATGTATGTTCCGATTTCGGCTTCTTTGAGCTTTTTGTAGTTTTCAACTGTTGTGGCTGCAATATTCACGTTTATTCGTCTTATTGCGCCGTTTTTGTGCTTGATTGAGTAAATCGTCTTGATTGATTCAAGAATGTATTCAATCGGGTTGTTCTTCGGGTCTTCGCCAGCTTCAATTGCAAGGCGTTTGTGCCCCATATCCTGCAGCGCAATTACTTCGTTGCGGATTTCTTCTTGCGTAAGCTTTTTTCTTGTAATATGGCGGTTCGTTCCATGATAAGGACAATAGGTGCAGCCGTTTATGCAGTAATTTGAAAGATAAAGCGGCGCAAACAACACGATTCGGTTGCCATAGAATTTAAGCTTTATTTCTTTTGCAAGCTCCTCAATCTTTTTGTTCAGCTCAGGAACTTCGCAAGCTAACAAAACAGCTGCGTCCCGGTGGTTCAGTCCGTTGCATTTTGCAGCTTCTTCAAGAATATTCAAGATAAGCTTTTCGTCTGTTTTGTGCTTTTCGGCATAATCTAGTGTTTCAAGAATTTCTTCATCATTGATAAACTCTTCTGCCTTGCTTGACATTACATCATAACCCATAAATTGCTCCTATTGATTGTCGTTATCGGGCTTAGCCGATAATCTTTTTGGTGATTCAAAGCGCCGCGTTCTGCAGATTCAGTGTTCAATTCTTTGTAATGAAAAACGAAGCTGATAAATTCTGATTGATAAGCTGAAATTATAGCAAGCGGCGGCTAAGCTATTTGTTCGGAAAAACAGTCTTTGCACTGATGCCGTCAATTGCGCCAAGCTTTCCGCTCAAGGCATTAATTTTGTCTTGTGGCGCATCAATAGCAACGCTTATCAAAGAGATGTTTTCTTTTTTGTAAGGAATTCCCATACGGCCGATTATATATTCGCCGTATTCATGAAGAAGGTGGTTCAGCTTTTCCACAGCATTTAAGTCCGAAACTACAATGCCGATTAAAGCCACTTTTGTTTCCATGATAATTCTCCTTTCCCATCAGAAAGCTATGCAAGCATAAGCCCTTTTGGGTTAGCAAAATCTTGTGTTTTGTAACTCACATTATAGATAAAAGAAGAATTATTACAAGAGGGGCGGGGCAATTTCGGGGTCGCAATTAAGCTTTATTTTGCGAACCGCTGCAATGTTGCTATCAGATTATCGGGTCAAGCCCTATAATGACATTTTTGTATAATAACAGTAATTGAAATTCAATGGGCTGGTATGTCATCTCTTCGGCTTGACCGAGGTGTCTGCAATGCACTGATTCGTCAAGCGCGATAAGGCTGTTCCGCTGGCGTTTTACTTCGTACATCATGATTGAGGCGGCGCAGGCTACATTGAACGAAGTGGCATAAGATTTTTCGTCCATCGGAATTGTGCAGAGAACATCGCAATATTCCTTAAAAGCTTTGTTAAGCCCCATCGTTTCGTTGCCGAGCATAAGCACCAGCGGATGTGCAAAATCAACTTGATAGATGGGCTTTTCTTTGTGAGCGGTTGAGCCAGCCACGAGCAAATCTGGAAATTGCGCACGGAGCTTGTCAATAAAAGCGTAAAGATCGTTGTTGTCTTCAATGCGTATTACCGGCATGTTGAAAAACGAACCCATAGCTGAAACAACCACGTCGGGGTCGTAAAGATCAACCGCGTGACCGGTGATTATCAGCATGTCAACGCCGAGCGAATCGCATGAGCGGATAATTGTGCCGAGGTTGCCCTTGTTTGAAGGGCGGTCAAAAAGCACGATGAACGGCGTTTTTGAAAGCGGCACGCTTTCAAGCTTGTCTTCGCGCATTTCGATTATCGCCATAAGTTCAGAAGTGTCTTCTTTGCCGCTCAAGTCTTTCATCAGTTCAGGCGTAAGCGCAAAGTTTTCTTCGGTTTTTACGCTGCTGATAACGTCGCGCGCCCAGTCTGAAAGCTTGCTGTTTGCATAGATGAACGACTTGATGTTCCATTTGTTGGCAATTGCTTCGTTTAAGCTGCGCACGCCCTCAACCAGAAACTCGTTATATTTGTAGCGCTTGTTTCTGTTCGTCTTAAGAACTTCAAATTTCTGATACGTGCTGTCTTTGGCAACAATTTCAGTTTCTTTCATTTTTATAAGTTTTTCCTTCAATAAAGCAGACCGAACATCCAAAGCGGAATTTTGCTTCCTCTGCCTGTTTCAACATCATCAACAGCAAGATAGCTGTCTGGAATATCTTTAATCTGCTCGAAAGTTTTATCTTTTCCGCCGACTTCAAACAGATATTTGCCGTCAACGATGAAGTCGCCATTAGGCGGATAAAAAACTTCATGACCGGCAGATCTTAGCTGATTAAGGAAGAATGTTTCACGTTTAGTGCCGGTGTTTATTTTTTCCGTTAATGAAAACATTATGTTCGTGTTGTCGCAGTAAATCTTGTCTGGCCGCGCCATGTTCTTTAGCGTTGATTTTTCAGAAGACAAAATGTTCAGCAGATTTGCCCTGTCAAGAATATAAAGCATTTTCAAGCCTTGATTTCTGTCAGTTTCAAGCTGCCTGTAAAGTTCAGTCATTTTTGGCGTCTGCGGACAGCTCTGGGCAAGAATAAAAAGCATTTTCTTTATTTTTTGGACAGTGGAGTAGTTGATTTTTTCGACAGCCGGATAGTCGCTTTCCAATATCTGGTTCGTAATTTGAGAGAGCCGCTGCTCATAACCTGTGTATATTTCTTTATAAAACGGATAATAGCCGCCTGTCAGATATTCATTAAAATGCTTAAGGATTGCTCTGCCGGTTGTTATTGATTCAGCTGTTTCTTTGTGACTGCGCAAAAGCTCTTTTAGTTCAAGCGGATTTACGTTAGCTATGTTCTCAAAACACAGATACTCTCTGAACGAAAGGCCGGGAAGGCTGTATGAAACTTGCCGCCTTGATAAATCGCCGCTGTCAGCATCGATTTTCAGTATCGAAGAGCCAGTATATACAATGTTAAGTTTTGGATAATCGTCATAAAGATTTTTGATTATCAGCTGCCAGTTTTTCAAATAATGAACTTCGTCTATGAAAAGATGCGTTCCGCCGTTTTTGTAATGAATATCTGCAAGCTCAGTCAGAGAATGTGTTTCAAACCAAAGATTGTCTAGCGAGACATAAAGTGCTTTATCAGTGTTTTCTTTAAATGCTGATTTGATATGCTGCAATAACAGCGTTGTTTTTCCTGTGCCTCTTGAGCCGGAAATTTGTATAAGCCTGTCCCGCCAGTCTATTTTGTTCAGCAAGAAACGGATTGTAGAGATGCGGCATTCACGTACTTTTCTGTTTGATGAGTCTAGAATGTTGTAATATTCTTCGTTGTCCACGGTTTCTCGCTTTTAAGCTAAAATAGTGTTTATAAACATTATTTTAGTTGTTAAAATAGTGTTTGCAAACACTATTTTAGTGCAGTAAAACATGTTTGTAAACACTATTTGTGATATTCGTTATGTTTTTAGCTTGAACAACGCCGCTTTTACAGCCGCACCATGTCTTTGGTGATTTCTTTCAGGTTGTGCGCGCCGCACATCTGCATTGTGTCTTTCAGTTCTGCGCCGAGCTTTTCGATGTAGAGCTTTACGCCTTCTTCTGCGCCGCCGTAGACAGCCGTAACGAATGGCCGGCAGATAAGCACCGCGTCTGCACCGAGCGCAAGTGCCTTGAAAATGTCTGTGCCGGAGCGTATGCCGCCGTCTACAAAGATTTTCATGCTGCCTTTTACGGTGTCTGCAATTTCTTCAAGCACTTCTGCCGTGGCGGCGCACTGGTCGAGCACGCGCCCGCCGTGGTTAGACACAACGATTGCGCTTGCACCGGCTTCTTTGGCTTTGAGCGCGCCTTTTACGGTCATTATTCCTTTTGCGATGAAAGGCACGCCAGCAAGTTTGATAATTTCTGCAAGTTCTGCTACGCTTTTGCTGCCGGCGGGCGGTGTCATGTTCTTAAGGAAGGGCAGGCCGGCCGCGTCTACGTCCATCGCCATGGCGAAGCAGCCAGATTTTTTGGCTAAATCAATTTTGGCTGAAATTATGTCGAGATTCCACGGCTTTATCGTCGGAATGCCTGTGCCGCCGGCCGCCTTGATTGCGTCAGAAGCGTATTCCATAACCTTGGGGTCTACGCCGTCGCCGGTAAAAGCCGCTATGCCGTTTGCCGCGCATGCTGAAACGAGCACGTTGTTGTAGCTTAAGTCATTGAATTTATCGCTGTAATGTGTGTTTACAGCCCCAACGGGAGCGGCAAAAAACGGATATTTGAACTGCTTGCCGAAAAGCTCAAAGCTTGTGTCGGCCGGCTTGTTTTCTGTGAGCGTATCCATGTTTACGCGGATTTCCTGCCATTTTGAGTAATTGCGCAAGGCGGTGTCGCCTGTGCCTTTTGAGCCTGGCCCTGGAATCTGATTTCCGCAAGCCTTGCCGTTGCAAATGCTGCATGCCTTGCACCATTTTCCCATGCAGTTTCTTGCATTCTCTAAAACATCAGCGTATGTCATTTTTGTTCCCCCGTGGAATTCAGTCTGATGTTTCAGTATAAGGCGAAAAATAAATTACATCAACAAAGTACAACATGATGTTCTTTCATCATTTAGATAAATCTTTAAAAAATGCGTCCGCTTTCAGGAAAGCGCGTCAGCTCGGCGCAGTGC
>LVBI01000020.1 GCA_001603145.1 Spirochaetales bacterium Spiro_07
GTTTTTATAATTCGGTGGCTGAGCGTAGTCGAAGCCACAAAATGCAGAAATTTTGTTAGAAAAAAAATGAAAATCAATCATTTCGACTACGCTCAATGACCGATTTTTGCAAAAAAATTGCGAATTTTGAAAACTTAAAGTTGAGCCTTTCAAGATTATCGTTTAATAAGCTCGCAAGGAATTTCAAAGCCTTCGATGCAGCTTTCTTGGTTGTTCTTGAGAAGATTGTCCATAAGTTCGGCTGATTTCTGCCCTATTTCAAGCAGCGGCAGCCGCATTGTAGTAATCTGCGGATGAAGATAAGTTGAAACGATATGGTCGTCAAAGCCGGTTACGAGCAAGTCTTTGCCCGGCTGCAAGTTGTGCTCATAAAGATAATCATAGACACCGGCCGCAATAAAGTCGTTGTGGCAAAAAACAGCAGTTACGCCGTCTTTCAGCACTTTTGCTGCAGCTTCTTTGCCTGCGTCGCGGTTCCAGCCGGTGAACACGCACAAATTTTCGTCAAACGGAACATTGTGCTCGTTAAGAACACGCTTGAAGCTGTTGTACCTTTTCTGCGCGTGAAGATTATCTTTTAAGCCGCAAATCATCGCAATCTTTTTGTGGCCTTTCGACAAAATATATTCCGCCATTTTTGCGGTGCTTGTCTCATCGTCAATCGAAACATACGGAATTTTACGCTCGTCTGGATAAGCGTAGCTTATAACGACCGGCACAGGCAGGCTCTGGTTATAATATTTCAGCGTTCTTGAATGTTCTGCAACATGAATTATGCCGCTAACCTGCTTTGAAAGCAGCTCACCAACAGCCTTGCTGACACCAGTCTGCATAAACTCTTCGTCATTAATCCAGTTGGAATTTGAATAGACGCGCATGTTATAAAGAATCGTCTCGTATTTTTGCACTTCAAAATAGCGCATTATGCCTTCGATTATCAGCGTAGAGCTGAAAGCCGCAAGCTCTTCGATTATAAGACCGATTGTGCGCTTGGGGTTTATGCGCAAATTACGCGCCATAAAATTCGGTTTATAGCCGGTCTCTTCAATCATCTGAAGGATGCGCAGCCTTGTCGCTTCTGAAATATTAGACTTGCCGTTTATTGCATTTGAAACAGTTGCAGTTGAAACGCCGCACTTGTCGGCAAGTTCCTTTAAAGTGACCATAGTTTATCGATTAACCTCATCAAAAAGGTATCATGCCGTTCCCATAAAATCAACATCAAAAGCAAATTTTTTGAAATTATATCTTTTTGGGGCTTTTTTTGTTATACTCAATCCAGAGGTTTATATGCTTTACATTGGTTATCATGAATCGACAAGCGGCGGTTTTGCAGCAATGGCAGAAGAAGCGTTGAGCGTCAATGCTAACACTTTTGCTTTTTTTACGAGAAACCCGCGTGGCGGCAAGACAAAGCCAATCGAAAAGGCTGATGCTGAAAAATTGTACCAGATGCTTGAAGAGCACAAGTTTGCGCCGCTTGTTGCACACGCTCCGTATACGATGAACCCATGCGCCACAGATGAAGGCTTGAGAGAATACGCCAAAAACATGATGATAGAGAACTTGGCCAAAACTGATATAATTCCGGGCTGTTTGTACAATTTTCACCCCGGCTGCCATGTCGGGCAAGGCGCAGAAACAGGCATAAAGCTTACATCAGAACTGCTAGCCGAAGTGTTTGCAGCGTTGCCCGAACTTAAGACGACCGTTCTTATTGAGACTATGGCCGGCAAAGGCACAGAAATAGGCAAAACTTTTGCCGAAGTAAGACAGATTATCGATTTAACGGAACAGAAGCTCGGCAAAAAGCTTGATGACAAACTGGGCGTATGCATGGACACTTGCCACATCTGGGACGGCGGCTACGACATTGCAAGCAATCTTGATGAAGTGCTTAAAGACTTTGACAAGACAATCGGGCTTGCGCGGTTAAAGGCCATGCATCTGAATGACAGCCTCAATCAGTGCGGGGCGCACAAAGACCGCCACGCTAAAATAGGCGAAGGCAATATCGGGCTTAATGCGCTTGTTAATGTAATCAACCACCCTCTTCTGCAAAATCTGCCGTTCATTCTTGAAACGCCGAACGAGCACGACGGCTATAAAAAAGAAATTGAGCTTTTGCGAAATGCGTTCAAGCAATAATTGAGAATCTGAAAGGCGGCCAAGATGAACATAACAGAATTGTGCAAATGCATAGAGCTGGACGATGACGCTTCAAGAATAATCGCCGGCTTTGAGAACAACGCGCAAATACAGCAGATTATTCCGCAATTCAAAAGCTTTATTTCTGGCTTGACCGAACCAGAAACCGCTTCAAACGCGCAGTTAAAGCTTGAAACAAAGCTGAAAGACAGCATGTTTGCAGAAGCGAATCAGAACGGGCTTCTCATGCTTTATTTTCATTTAAAGGCTGCATGCTTGGCTTTTGAAAAATACGCCGAAAAAGGCATAAGCAATGAAATATTCACCGAAACGATGAAATGCTTTAGCCGTTTTGTAAATGAACACAAAACAAGCTTTCACAAAACAGGCTTTGACCGCGCGTTCTGGACTTACAGGCAGCTTTCGTTGCAGCTTTTCCGAATCGGGCAGCTCGAATACGAGATTATTTCGCCAAAAGAAAGCGCAATCCACATTCCTTCAGACGCCGACATTTCACTTGATAAATGCCGTGCTTCATTTGAAGAATACTGCGAATTCTTGGCAAACACTTTCAAGATGCGCCCTTCAAGATTTTCGCTTGATTCATGGCTTATTTCGCCCGCGCTTGATGAGCTTCTTGAACCTTCTTCAAAGATTATCTCTTTTAAGAATTGTTTTGAGCTTGAAGAATGGAACAAAAATTCAGATGAATATAAGCAATGGATTTTCGGCAAGGACAACATCAGCGTTGACGAAATGCCTGAACAAACAAGCCTTCAGCGCAAGGCAAAAGCACTGCTAAGGCGCGGTGGCAAGATTGGCACGGCCAAAGGCTTTTTGAAAAGCTTTTAGCGCAACGCAAGCGCTTCACCAAAGTTCGCCTTGCAACGTTTTCCAGCTTGTCTGCTTGGCAAGCGTCACAATATCGTCTGGCTCTGCGCCGCCAATCAAAAAAGCTGAATGTTCGTCGTGCTGCTTCATGTTCTGAATGACAGTGCGCCTATCATAGTTTGCATAGCAATATCTGCAAAAGTGGCTGCACGTGTTGTAACCGCCGATGTCGGCTGTCAGCAGGCAGGCGCATTCTTTTCTGTTCGGCTTAAACTTCGGAATGTCGAGCTTGCAACCGGCCGCCGCCTCGAACACTTCTTTTGTCATACAGCCGGAAATATCAACGCCGGCTTCAGCAAGCAAAGGCGATTCTCCGCAAGTCTTTATGGCGATATTATGCTGCCGGCCGATTTTTACAAATTCAGTGCAGATAATTTTCTGTGCTTCAAACGGAACTTCTGAAATGATGCTGAAATTTTTCTGAACTTTTTTGTACAAATCGATGAAACTGATTACGCATGTTTCTGCAAAGCCCGAAAGCTGCGCTGCCATGCGGGCAAAAGCTTTTATGTGAAAGTCTATGTCATATTTTTTGCTTATAAAAACCGGGTCATAGCGCCAGCAGACGCTGCTTGTTCCAAGCTTATCTGAAAGCTGCTTGAAGCTTTCGATTACTTGGCACTTATCGGGTACGTTCGGCTCTATTTCAGTTCCATACGGCGTTATCGTTACAAACCAGAACTGCTTGAAAGGCGCAAGAACATCACCGCTTTTAAGAAGATTAAGCAGCGGCTGCGGATTTTTTGTGCAGAATACAAGCAAGTCAACCACAGACGGGTTCAGCAAATATTTGGTGACCTGCTGATGATTGTACGGATTCCGCACAAGAACGTAGCCGCTTCTCAGCCTGTTGACGAACCAAGGCGCAAAAAAAGCCGGAATGTCTGTTCTTAAGCCCGTGTTGATAATCATCAGGAAACCGTTATGCGCCAGTTTTTGAAAGCTGCTGGCAGATGAAATAGCCTTGCGTAATCAAAAACTCAGCAAGAACATAAGTCAGCATAATAATGAAATGGCCTTTCAGAAGCTTGCCCTTCTGGTGAAAACGTACTAAAAACAGCACCACATCAGAACAGAAAAACAGCATTGAACCGGCTACTACAATAATGCCGCCTAGATTGCGAACCGAAAAACCGAAAGCAAGCGCAAAAACGTTCATCGCGCCGTTTACCAGCAGATAAATGAGCACGCCGTAAAAAAACGGCTGCGGCAGCGCTTTGTTCAGCACATGAAAAACTGCATAAGAGCATGAAGCAAAAATAAGGGCGGCAACAATCAGCACAACAGGCTGCACCAATGCCCAGTCAATATATGTACAGTAAAGCGGAATGAAGCAAAAATGCGCCGTCAAAAAGCTGAAACCGCCAATCAAGAAATAGCGGAATTTTGAGCGCAGCAACATCACATCGCCGATCCAGCTTGTTAAAAGTGCAAGCAGAAGCATATTGCTAAACGTTATAGAATAAACTGAACAAGAAATCAGATAATAAATGATGAGGAACGGCATCAAAAAGCCTTTTGTATGCGTTCTTAAAGAATCTTTGCCCGAATAGCAAAAAGACAAATGAATAATGCCCAACGCCAAAAAGACAATCAGAAAAAGATATTGCATACGCCCTCCCAAGAATTTACCGCTTCCAAATGACAGTCATATCATTCGGCAGATAGCCTTTGATTATTCTGTATTCTGATGACGGATTAGCTTTTTTTACACCGGTCATTGCTTTTTCGATAACGGCTTCATTGTAATAAAAATAAGCGTCTTCCTTGTCGTTAGATTCGTCACTTAAGAGCGAACAGGCAAAATATTGACCGGCAATTGTAGCGAATTTCTCAAATGCAGATTTAAGAAAAGCTTCATTGTTGCCTAAATTCAAGTTGAATATGCCTGATGTATAAACTACATCAAAACGGTTCTCTTTCAATGCATTTGATTTTCCGTCAAATATGTCTGTGTTCAAAAACTTATAGGAAGCGTTTACACCGTCGGGCAGCTTTATCTGCACAGCCTGCTGTTCTGCCATACGCACCATTTCCGGCAAAATGTCTGTACCGACATATTCGAGTGACCAATGCAGCCCTTGCGTCAAAAAATGATATAAATCGCCAAGCCCGGCACCGACATCAAGCAAAGACTTGCCGTTCAAGTCTATGTTTTGTGCCAGAACCGCAAAACGCTTGTATTGGGCTTCCCTGCTCTCCCAGCCCAAAATCTTGTAATTGTTTTCGCGGCTGCCTGATAAAGCTTGTTCCGTGCGGGCAAAGACATTTTCAAGATTTTCTTGGTAATATTCGTTAATCTTATCAAAATTTGAATTATCTTTCATTTTTGAACCTCAATATTTGAAAAGACACAAAAAAAAGCCTTGCTCTATGCCATATTAATAAAACAAAGCAGTAGAGAAGGCTTTTCTTTCTCAGGCGTTGTTCTGTTTACAGACCAACATTGAATTTCAGCTGAAACGAATAATCGTAAAGCCTTTCTTTCTTCTTGCTGTTTACACCGTACATCACGTCTGCACCGATGCGGATATCATTTGCAATGACAAATGTGCCACCCACTGAGAATTCTGTATACGTATAGATTTTTTCAAACTTTTCGCGACGTTTCAAACCTTTCAGCTCGTCTTTTTTACGAGGACGAATAAAACCTGACAAAGAAGTAGTAAATGCAACTTGATTAGAAGGTTTCCATTTAAATGAAAGTTCAGGCTTTGCAAGATCCGCAAAACCGCCTTCATAGAAAATACCGGCATTCTTATATGTTATAGGTCTATATTCAGACAAACCTTCATCATTATTCGGAGAACCATACTGCAAGCGTGTGCTAAGCTGCATATTACGGGTCATGAACCACGAAAGACCTGTATTAAGATAACCCGCCATAAAAGTTTCAGATTTCTTTGAAGTCTGTCTTGAAATCGCCTCACCGACAATGCCTAAATCATAATAAAGTCTAGCCGATTTCAAGAACGGACCGTTAATACCGGTTGCCATATAAATAGAATCAACAAGTTCTTTCACATCTTCTTTTTTCTTTGTAAGGTATTTGTTCTCATTTACGACTTTTCGTAAATCAATTTGTGCAACCAAATCACCGAAAAGGTCTGTGCGCGTTCCGCCAAATTCAGGAAACAATGTTGACCATTGAAAAACAGCACGCCGCCCTGCAAGTCCATAATATGGCTTTGGCAAAACTGAAGCATTGTAAAAATCATCATAAGAGAGCATAGCCATTGAAGTATAATAAGACTGAAAACCAATGTAAGATGCGGTTACGTCCATAACTATACCAGGAATGTTTACATGAATTGCAACACCGTCAGCTGACTCATTCATAATCATTTCGTGTGTATCTTTAATTTTTATGCGGCCCAATTCAAAAGTAACGAAACCATGACAGAAAGGCAACTTAGGAGTAATAATTCTGAACATTTCAAGATCGAAAAACGGCCGGCAATGCGGTACTTTCGGTGTTAAGCGATAATATGCGCTGCCTTGAGCTGAAAAACGCCAACCGCTACCAAAACGAAAATCAATCCACGGTGAAAGCTTGTATTCATAAGACAACCAGTCTGAAAGTGCAAATTTAGCAGACAAATCAGCGCCATAATTAACATTCAAATCCATTGAAAACAGAGGAACAACAGTAAAACAAAATAGCAAAACGCAAATGCAAATGCGGAGTTTTGAACAAGCTGCAATAGATTTCATCAGTAAGCTCCTTTGTCTTTAAGTTTTGCACCTGGAAACTTTTCTGAAAATTTTCCCATAATGGTAACAAAAAAAGAGCCAGTCATTTTATCGCCAGGGAAAGCATCCGGCCGGATGACCCCAAAATATTTCATCTGTCTGAAAGCGTAATGCTTTGAATTGCTGAAACAATAATACAAGGCACTTGTAGCTTTTACGTCAAAAGCTTTAAGCAAAAACAAGCTCATTTCGTCATAGCGCAGCAATGAATCTGGCGACACACTTGAAGGTACGAGACCAGCATTCGAAAAATACTTGAAAGTATCATCAAGCGAAACAACTTCATCAACATTGTCGTCATCTGAATAATAAGCCAGATAAGTCAAACTTTTCCAAGTTGTTTTTTCTTCTTTTACGATGTCAGAAATTATTTCTGCACTCTGTGCGGAAGCGGCGCAAACAGCAATAAAACATAATACAAGAAAGGCGATAATTCTTTTCACAAAAGCACCCTTGATATATTGAGGCTAATTCCTCAAAAACATTATGAAATACACAGAATTCTGCATAATATCACTATTCAGTATAAGCTATTATCGATAAATAATAAAGCTTATTTTATGCAACAAAGTAAATATTTTTATATTAATTTTGTAAAATCTCTCATTCCGGCGTTCTAAATGCTTTGCACAAAATGACATAAGTTATTTTTATGTAAAGAATCTCCAAAACATAAAACGCTGAAACACTTTATCTAAGAAGCACCTGTCGCGCTTGCAGCATGTGCCTCTTAGATGCAACTGAAACTATTTTTTCTTGAGCAAAGCTGCAAACGGATTGTATGTCTCTCCTGAATCATCTTGATTTTTCAGATATTCTTCGGAATCATCGTCTTGCTTGACAGACGAAGCCGGTGCAAGCGCGATGCGGTGATTCTCTGCATCAACAGAGACAATCTGCGCATCAAAGGTGTTGCCTACTCTGAAAAGCTTACGCAAATTGGTGTTCGCCTTTGCTTTTTCGATAGTCGAAATGTGCACAAGCCCGTCAATGCCGTCTTCAAGATTAACGAAAATGCCGAAGTCCGCGATTCTTGCGATGCTGCCGCTGACCTTCTGCTCAGGCTTATACCTTTCAGCGACTGAATCCCATGGGTCTGCAAGCAGCGCTTTCATGCTGAGCGTTACTTTTTCATGCTCCCAGTCAGTCTTGATTATAGAAGCTGTAATTTCTTCGCCAACCGTAAGCACATCAGCCGGATTGTTTACACGGCTTCTTGAAATTTCTGAAACAGGCAGCAAAGCCTGAAAGCCCTGCACATCAACAAAAGCGCCGAAAGGCTGAAGCGAAAGCACAGTGCCGCGCACAGTCATGCCAACCGTCAGCTTTGACTTAAGCGCATCAAGCTTTGAAAGCCTTTCAGCTTCAAGAACGGCGCGGTTTGACACAAGCACGTTCTTGCCATCGTTTTTGTATTCTGTAATCTTGAAAGTCAGAACTCTGCCTTCAAAAGTTTCATTCTCTTCTTTGCGCTTTCCGCCCATCTGCGAAAACGGGCAAAATGCGCGGATGTTTCCGATTTTTACTTCGTAGCCGCCTTTGATTTCTTTTTCGACTTTTCCCTCAACAGGAATGCCGTTCTTATAGGCGTTTTCAATCATCGTCTTGTCGGCATTGTTTGAAGCGATTTTTGTGGTAAAACGCATTTCGCCGTTCTTGTCATCAAGAAAATAAGCTTTGATTATGTCGCCTTCTTTTACGGAAAGGTTTCCGTCCTCGTCTTTCAGCTCGGCAGCGTTTAAGACGCCCTCGCTTTTTGAGTTCAAATCAAGAAAAATCGTATCATCTGAGATTTGTACGATTGCGGCCTTTATTTCATCACCCGGCATTAATTTATTCATAATTGTCCTCCACAACTTTAGCAAAACTGTTTTTAACTGACTTTTCAGCTGTTTGTTGTGCCTAATAGTACACTCTTAATCGTTTTTACACAAGCAACTAACGGATCGCGGCGGCAGTACAATTCAGCACAGACGGCGCAAACCGGCGTATTGCCTAAAAACAGTCAGTTCAGTATAACGGAACAAAGGACGCATAACATTCATGAGCTCATTCACAAAACGAATTTTCACCATATTCAAGAAAGATGCAGTGCTTACAGCCGCACTTGCTTGCGGAATAATTTCATGCTTTTTTTGCAAACCTACGCCGAAAGAGATTTTCGCTGCAATTGATTTCAGAGTTCTTTCGCTTTTGTTCTGTCTGATGACTGTAATTGCTGCATTCAAAAGCATCAATGTGCTTGATTCGCTTTCGCAGAACCTTTTGCGCAAATGCAAGACAGTCCGTTCGGTTTATTTCATCTTGTGTATGCTCGTCTTTTTTTGCGCCGCAATCGTCACAAACGATGTTGCGCTGCTTACATTCGTGCCGATTACGCTTATAGTCTGCAATCATGCAGGCATAAAGCCGCTCAAGCTGATAGTCTTTGAAACGCTTGCGGCAAACCTCGGCTCTTGCATGACGCCGATGGGCAACCCGCAGAACCTTTTCATTTATTCGTTCTATAAAATGTCAAATGCCGATTTCTTTTTGACAACGCTGAAAATCGGAATTCCTTCGTTCTTTTTGCTGATTTTCTTTTTGCTTTCAGCTACAAAGAGCGTGAAAACTGCAAAAATCAACATCGTGCATACGCTAGGGCCGGCCGGTGTTGAAAAAGGCCTTGCTGTTTACGTCTATTCGGCACTGCTAATCATAAACTTGCTTTCAGTGTTTCATGTGATAAATTATCTGATAAGCTTTGCGGTTACGCTTATGACAATTCTTGTGTTCAACCGCAAGCTTTTGCTCAAAGTTGATTATACGCTGCTTCTGACGTTCACTGGCTTTTTCATTTTTACGTCGAATGTTTCTTCTGTAGAAGCCGTGCAGACATTTTTTAAGAACATTCTCGGCACAGAGGCTGGCACTTTCTTTGCCGGGCTTGGCTTGAGCCAGATTATCAGCAACGTGCCGGCCGCGCTTTTGCTTTCAAGCTTTACCGAAAACGCAAAAGCCCTGCTTGCCGGCGTAAATATCGGCGGTCTCGGCACAATCATCGCTTCGCTTGCGAGCGTAATTTCGTACAAGCTCTATCAGAATTCCAGCATTCAGCCGCAAGAAAAAGAGCCGTTTCTGCCAATATTCACAATCTATAACGTGATTTTTCTGCTGATTTTGACAGGGCTTTATATTTGCTTGTCACTTCTCAAATCTTGAGGTTGGCATCAGTGACGTTTTGACAAAGCTTAAGAGTTTCTGTAAATTGTGTGCATGAGTTTTTCTATCAAGATTTTGACGCTTTATAAAGACCTGAATTTTTCTACAAAGCCGGATGCAGAGACAAGCCAAAACGAGAGGCTTGAAATTTACAAGAACGGCGTTTCAAAGCACAATATGAGCCCGTCGCTTGACGAATATCTTCTGGAAGGAACTAAATGCGGCTTTGCGCTGCCAAAAGACAGCAAAGAAACGCCTGATTATGCTATAAAAGCCGGCAAATACTTTTTTGTGCAGGGCGACATCAAGAAAGATAATCTTAAAGAAGCCGCAGAAGCTTTGTGGCTTGAATCAATCTGGCAGGAACAAGCTTTAGACATGGAAACAGTCTATGTCAGATACATCAATGAAGACGGCAACAAAGCTTTTCAGATTTTCAGAAAAGTTGCAGAAGAACAAGCCTAGCAGAACTTCGGCGTTGTTCACATAAAAAATGGAGCTTCAAAAACAGAAGCCCCATTCAACACTAAAATCTAGCTTGGCAGTCTGACAGTTTCAACCATAAACCTGACAGACGGGCCGTAAGATTCTTCAACCTGCTTTTCGATTACAAACACAAGCGTCTTGCCGTTTTTGTCTCTGAGCACACGGTTCAGCCTATAGCCGGTAACGCCCTTTCGCTTAAACTGCGGGTTACCCACAAGAAAGCTGCGCTTCTTGCCGCTTGACGTTTTCTGCTCAACAGCCAGATAAAAGCTTGATTCGGCGTTCTTGCCTTTGCCCTCTACAAGCTCATTGAGCCGCACTTTATAGAACTCAACTTCTTCAGTCGAAGGATTGTCAAAGTCGCGGAATTCTACTACGTCTTTGTAGATTGGCGAAGATTCAGCTTCTTTTCCGATGCTGTAAGACGAAAGCAGCCCCACTCCGTTATAGTCGTTCAAATCTATGCTGCCGCAAACCTGATAAAGAACCACAGAATTAGACTCATCAGGGATTTTATATGAGCTTATGAATGAATCTTTGTCGGTCACAAGATCGTCAAACACAGTCTTGCCGCTCAAGCCAGAAGTTTTGCTTGAAGCCGCAGTCTTAAAAGTGCCATTCTTCACATATTCGTTTTTGGCAGTGTCTACAGCAAAAAACTCGGCGTAGCCTTTTGCGCTACCATCAGACTGAAGAAGCTCGCCATACTGACCGAACAGATATTGCAGACCGTCGGGCGAAAAGCCCATGTCGTTGAACCGCGCCGTATCTGCCCAAAAACAATAAGAGAAAACCAACAGAAAAAGAACAAACAAGCTTGTTTTTTTCATAACCCCTCCAATGCCAATGATTCGGTTTAGTTAATAAAGTAAAACATTGACATTTTTATTTTCGGTGTATCAAATAATGCGCTTTACAGTTATTTCAGTTCACGATATTCTTAAAACATGACACTTTCACTAAGAAACAGAATCATCAGGCTGCTCACTATTTCGTCTTCTTTGATTTTTCTTGCAATAATTGCACTTTATACGGTCCAATTCTTCAACGGCACTTTCTTGGATTTTCCGCAAATGACGCGGTATTTCAGCCGTCTGCCTGTCATAAAAGCTTTTGCATACACAAAATGGGCAACAGTTGCTGCGCCGGTGTTTATTATCTGCTATATCGGTGTCTGCTCGTTGCTGCTCATAAAATACTTTGAAAAAACACATGCACCGGAAATCGTGTATTTCACAACTTTTCTTGCTTATATGCTAGTGGAATCATCAAGGCTTTTCATTCCGGCACTTGAACTGTGGAAAGGCAACTACTTTCTGCTGATTATAGTCTCAAAGCTTGTGTTTTTCTGCAGATTGACGGGCTTTTCAATCATGCTTTGCGGCGCGGCGCTTTCCGGCACAAAATCTGAAATGCAAGACTCAAGCTCAAGATTCGCCATTACGGCACTGGCCGTACTTACGGCTTGCTCAGTTCCGGTAGACACGCTCAAAATTTTTTCAACGTGGGTGATTCCTTCAGCTTATTACACGCTTTTTCTCGTTATCCGCATCTTGTTTGCAGCAACGACTTCGATAAGCTTCTGGATAACATCTTGGAAGAACGAAGTGCGCGAATACAAGCAGGTTTCCGCTTTTTTTATGCTGCTTTCGCTAGGACTGATAATGCTGCAAGAAACAGACAATCCGGCATTTTTCATTGCGGGCGCGCTTCTTTTATCAGCCGGAACTTTCGGCTTCTTGCGCGCGCTGCACAACTATTATCTCTGGAAGTAAGCGCAAACGCTTTGCCGCGCTAACTTTTCAGCAGATGCCGAAATAACTTCGGCATGACGATGAGAAAAGCACCACAACATTCAGCAACGCCCCGCACGACCGACTACAAACATAGCGGACTTTGCAAATAGCATCAAAAGCTCAATTACAGATTACCGGCAGTTTTCTGCAAATCAAGCACTTCCTGGCGGCTCAATGTGCGCACAATTCTAAGCTCGCTGCCGACAGGCATTGTAACCGGGTCGCCGTGCTCGTCTTTTTCGCCCAAAATCTGAACGATTGGCAGTTTCGGGTTCAGCGGGTTTACATCAACAACCTGACCGATTTTTCCGTTATGCAAGAACACATAAGCGCCAATCGGATAAAGCGAAACAGCAAACAGAAGCGCTTTGATAACGTTTTCGTCAAACTGAAGGCCGTTGTTCTTCAAAAGCTCGACCATCGCTTCGTAAGAGCTTTGCTGAACCTTGTGAAGGCGCGGTGCTGTTATAGCTTCAAACGAACATGCTACAGCGATAATCTTTGCATAAAGCGAAATCTTCTCGCCGGTGAGCTTTCTAGGATAGCCTGTTCCGTTCTGCTTTTCGTGGTGCTCAAGTGCGCCAAGCTGAATGCTCAACGGAAAGTTATAATTCTTGAGAATGTTGTAAGACAAAATCGGGTGCGTATAAATGCTGTTTCTGTCTGCTAAAGAAAGCGGCTTGTTGACAGCGTAAATCTGCGGCGGTAGCTTCAACATTCCGATTTCATGCAAGATGCAAGCTACTGCAAGATCAACCTGTTTCTGGAACGGCATACGCAGCTGCAATGCAATCGCAATGGCAAAAACTGTTGAGCGCATCGCGTGGTTCAAAAGATAAGTTCTGCTGTTCACCTGATTTTCAGGCTGAAGGCGCAAAATGTAGCGACGCTGCTCGTTTATGAAAACACAAAGGTCTTTCATTTCAGCATAAATTGCATTGTAGTCAAGCTTTTTGTGTGTTGTGAACTTTGTGTAAACGTCTTCGACGTAGTTTGTATATTCTTCATAGACAGTCTGAACAAGCAGCATGTGGTTCTTATCGATGCTTGTATTTTCTTCTGTCTTAACAGTTTCCATGCGCTGAAGGGCGCGTTCCATTACAGACCCTTCTTTAGATTCTTCAGACTGATCGTCTGCTTCTTCTGTCATGAACGTTTCTTCAATAGCTGCATCAACAGACGCATCTGAAGTTGCCGGCTTTGGCAGCTCTGCTGGCGCAGTTTTTCCAAGCTCGCCTTCCGTAAGGACTTGTCTAAATTCCCAGTTCAAAAGAGACTGCTTAAGCTTGTCATTAAAAGGAGATTGCGGAGTCAATAGCAAAAAGGTATCGTCGAGAAACAACTCGCTTGAAAAAGTCGATTCCTTTGTTAATTCTGGTACATTAAACGAATTCATATATTCCCCTGTTGACCTGATTCTTTTGACAATTTAAAATTAACTCACAATAAAGGAGCCGTCATGAAAATCAAATTCCTCTATATTACCTTTAATATCGTCCTAATTGCAGCTTTACTTTTGCTTTTTTTTACGCCAAAACTCATATTGGCAGAAGATTTATACGCAGAAGTTGCTGTGACGAACAATATATGCAGCATCGCGCTGCTGATTGTGATAGCAGCTGTCAACTGCACATTTTTTATAAACAGAAAACCGCTCAAGTGCCTTGAAGAAGAAAACTGGAAAGGTCTTGCCGCTTATCTTCATAATAAAATATACACCCAAAAACGAATTTCTGCACGCTCCGTGCAGCTTTTATGTGATTCTCTGCTGCTAACCGGCAAGGCTGAAGAAATAATCAGCTTGGGTGCTTATGTTAAGGCTGAAAAACCAAAAGCATATCAGAAAAACCTGTTAAGGTTTGCAAGCTCATACGTTCTGCTCACCAGAACGGCAGAAGCGCGTGCAATCTTAGAAGAAGCAGAGCCGGCTGTTGCAAAAACAGACTGGTGCAGATGGTATCACGCTTTTACATTCTACCTTGAAAAGAACTTTTCAGCAACAATAACTGAACTTGGCGGTTCAATTTCAGAAATGAAAGACCCGCTTGTTGCGGCGCTTGCTGTGTACATAATTCAGCAGCTTTCTGAAATATGCAAAACTGAATATCAAGCTTGCGAACAAGTAACGCTCAACAGAAAAAACAAGCTGCTTGTTGATTACAGCCGCAAGCGGTTTCACGAATACGCTGAAGAGCAGAAAAGCCAGCTTTATTGCGCCATAATCTCAAGCATGATAAAACTGGCAGAAGAGGCGCTTTACAGCTGATTCGTGCAGAGCCGCCCACTTTCGCAAAGCGGCGCACCGCCCGGTTCAGCACAAAGCACAGCACAAAATTATTCAGCTTCTATTACAGCCTTTATTGCCGCAAGAAAATCTGAATATTCTGTGAAAGTCTTAATCTGCTTGTATTCTTCCTGAATATGCTTAGGTGGTCTGAATAAGAAGCCAGCCTGAGAATTTTTAATCATCTCAAGGTCGTTGAAAGAATCTCCGGCAGCGATTGTCTTAAAGCCGATAGACTGAAGAGCTTTAACCGCATGATATTTTCCGTTTGACTGGCGCAAATTGTAGCCTGTAATCATGCCGTCAGCACCAACAGTCAAGTTGTTGCAAAAAATTGTCGGCATACCGAGCTTTTTCATAAGCGGTGCGGCAAATTCGGTGAAAGTATCAGACAAGATGATAACCTGGCTAATCGAGCGGAGCTCATCAAGAAAAGCTTTTGCGCCTTCAAGCGGCTCAATCTTTTCGATTGTCTTCTGAATTTCCTTCAAGCCCAAGCCACGCTCTTTAAGAAGGTCAATTCTCCATTTCATCAGTTTATCATAATCAGGCTCATCGCGCGTTGTTCTGCGCAGCTCCGGGATTCCAGAAGCTTCTGCAAACGCAATCCAGATTTCCGGCACAAGAACACCTTCCAAATCAAGACAAGTTACAAACATACAATCTCCTATAGTTCAATTTAGGCTTGCGGAAAACCGAAGCTTTCAGTCAGCCTTTTATATACCAGATTTTTCAATTTCCGCAAGCGAAAACTGAATGTCTTTGATGAAAAAATCGATTTCTGCCCTGACACGGTTCAAAAAACTTTTCTCAAGGCTCGGCTCTTTATAGCCATCCGGAAAATGAAGATACAGATATTCCCTTTCTTTTAGGCTCGGCACAATTTCGTCAAGCTCAACGCCGTTTACAAGCCTGAATTTCAGCTTCTCCAAAGATTCAAGCTCGTCTGTCAAAAATTGCCTAGCAGTTTCAATCTGCACAGCCGCGCCGCTTCCGCTTTTTTCTGTTGCTTCTGAAAATGCGGTCATCATGCTCTCAGAGCAATTCTGAATAAGCTCTTCAGCAGAAGCAAAATCTTTTCTTTCAAGAGCTAACTCCATGCCCTCGCTAGAAATATCGAATAAGTTAAGCACACGGCTGTAGCGCGCAGCAAAAGTTCTGCCATAGCCCGACAAAGCAGGCGTAGTAATGCTTGGCTTGCCGTCTTTTCCGGCAAAGAAGCAGTTGTTTGCACCAAAGCTTGATTCGCCGCGCAGCAAAGGTGCAATGCGGCAGCTTTCGTTAAGCAGATTCTTGTGGCTAGTGGATTCTTTGCAGTGCGTTTTGCACGGCTTAAAGCTGAAGTCAAGGCCGCATATAAAGACAGGCACATTTTCGTTTTTACGCAAAATCAGCGCAATTTCTGTTGCCGCCAAGCCAACCGAACCGAGCGGCGGAATGATTATACAGTTAAAAGCTTTTTTTATGCGTTCAAGATAATTGCACTGCTCATATTCAGACATAAAAAAAGAAACACCGCCGCCTGTCAGATTCAGCACATGCGGCCTCGAAGTCAAGTCTGCAATTATGTCGATTTTTGTACCGGCGCTGCCGATGTAAGACTTTTCTACGGCAAGCTGACTTTCAACAGCGATGATTGCGTCTGGGAAGATGCCGTTTGACAACAGCGGCATAAGCGCATTGTCTACGGCAATAACAAAGCAGTCATCTGAGTTTTTCTGAAGGAATTCGATTGCGCCTTCTAAAGACGGCCCCGAACCGCAAATTACAATCGGCCTTGAAACAGAGGCACTTTTCAGGCTTTTCGCAAATGGCATCATGCCAAGATTCTTAAAAATGTTGCGCGCATAAAGCCTACCGAGCTTTACAAGCGTTATGCGGTTGCGCCAGAACTGGTTTATCGCATTGTCAACAAGTGCCGTCAACGATTGATAGAAAGGCTTGTAAAGCTGTGCACCGCCCGAAAGCTCGACCGGCAAACAGTACTTGAAATTAGCAAATGAAGGCAGAATCTTCTGAGTGAAAAGCGAAAAAAACGCGCTGCCGCTTGAAATGCATATGTTGTAAATATTCGGCTTGTCTTTTATAAGCTTCTGCACATAGCCGTTTGAAAGCTTGAACAAAGCTTCGTCAGCTTCAATCAAGACAAGCGCGCAGTTTTCCGGCAGACGGCTGATTAATTCCGGCAAGCCGTAGCCAAGCAACGGCGAAAAGCCTAGAACGAGCGTCTGCGGCAGCACAGTGTAAGATTCCGCCGTTCTTACGGAAGCTGCTTCCGGGTTGTAGCGAGAATACAAATATCTGTTGCGGTAAAAAACAGAAAAACCTTGTCCTGATGCTGGCACAAGACAAGGTTCTTCGTTATTGATATTGTTTTCCAAAAGTCTTAGTTCTAGTCTAATGATGAAAGATAAACTGAAATTACATCATTCTTAACGTAATCAGCTGTTGAGAAATGATTTGTAATTGTAGAACTGTCAAATCTCATGGCGTTAATCGGATAGAAGAAAGCCATCGAAGTAAGCAGCTCTTCTTCAACATTGGTTTCTTCAACAAGCTTGAGAACGAGAATATTGTTTCTGAGCATTACAGGCGAAGAAATTTCGTTGAGCTTGAGCGAGAACGCTGTTTTCAAGAAATTCTCGTTTGTAGATGCACCGGCAAGAACGGCTGTATCTGAATCTACAGTCTTAAGCATATTGTTTGAAGCATAATTCAATGGGAAAGCAGTTGGCGTCTGCTTTGCTACGCCATATTTTGCGCAAGCTGCATCAAAACTTGTTACAGCTGCATCAGCGGCAAAGTCTCGGGCTTTTGCCATAAAGTAATCTTCAATAATTTTCGGTTCTTCAGAAGTGATATACGAATAAACAGCATCCAAAGCTTCTGGGCTGTCAAAGTTTGCTTCTTTTGCAGTGTCGCAGCACTTGAGGATTGAGAAGAACGAGCCTGTCTCAACAACGCCGCTTAAGCTGTCAACGCCGAGCTTGAGCACTTCTTCAAAGTCTTCTTCGCGAAGAATCTTCTTGAGCTTATAGACTGTATTGTTTGCAAGTATGCCGTTTGCGTCGCTGAAATTCTTGTTTGAATATTCGTTTACAGCATCATCAAATGTAATTTCGTTGTTTGCGATTCTCTTTGCAATCTTTTCAGCTTCTGCTTTTGTTGAAACTGTGATGATTTCAAAATTCAGTGTCTTAAAAAGAGATGCATGTTCGTTTGCGAATTTTACAAGCTCTTCATTCGGGTAATTGCTCATATTGAAAGCTGCAATTTCAAAAGAACGTTCCGGGCTGTTCATGTTGAATGCGAACGGAACTTCTTTAGAAGAAACTTTCAAACCGAAAAGGCTGTTCTCTGTCGGGTAGCCGTAAGGATGAGCACCGAAGAAATCATCGTAATACTGGCCATGAATCAAATCTTCAAGAACAGAATTGCGGAGCTTAAGTTTGTCTGAATTGCTGAGCTGGTTATAATCTTTTGGTGAATAAGAACCTTTCTGCTGCGTAATTGTGTTTATGATTGCACGGCTGATAGCTGATTCCGGAACGATATAGCCAGATTTCTTAACTTCATAAGCAAAAGCCTTCTGTGTAACTGTCGCATTGAAAGCTTCATACAAAGCAGACATATAATTGCCCGGCTCGTTTATGTCCATGCCGTACTGTCTGCTCTGCTCAATCTGCTGTTCAAGATGTCTAATAAAAAGTTCATCGTTTGTCTTTACAGGCTCTTTTCTGTAATAGCCGAGTATATCAGGCTGGCCCATATTCTTTCCGCCGAACATTCCCGGCAGAAAAATAAATGAAATTGCAGCCAGAACCAAAATAATTATTGATCCTACTGTAACAAAATTGCTTTTGCGATGCTTTGGAGTTTCTGTTTTTTGACTAGCATTTGAGCTCATACGTCATCTTCCTTAAATTTTAACAACTTCTATGCAATAATTTGAACGTCAATAAAACATAGCTCAAATTTTCTGCACTGTACGCGATTTTAACATTTTGATTTTTCTATGTCAATTGACCGCATAAAGCGGTCAGCTGGCATTATTTTTCCCAGAGCTTGTCTGGGTAATATTTCTGTTCGATTTTCTTGGCAATTTCAGCTTTTACCACAGCGCGGTCTTCAGGGTATGTCATGCCGAACCACTTTTCTGTTGAAGTGAAAGCCTTTATAGAGCCCCAGCCTTTTGTGACAATCAGGCTTGCGGCTTCAGGCAGCAGCGCTTCGGCTTTTTCGCTTGCAACATTTTTCTTAACAAAATCATCCCAATAAGCATGAAAACCTTCAAATGCTTTCGGCGTAAAACCGAATAAGTTCATCGAAACAGGCTCGTTGCCTGTAAGCTCAATCTCGCCGTCTTCAAGCTGGCTAATAACTTTATCGCCCTTGAAGCCAATCTTTGTGTGTTCCTTCATTGAAACAAGCTGACCGTCTTTGATATTGCAAACACCGCGAGAGACCGTGCCGTTTAAGCTCATGGTGTTTTTCAAGATGAAGCTTACCATGGCGTGCTTATTGTCATCGTTCTGCAAACCGGCAAGATATTCGCCCAGAGTTGCAAAACCTTCGCGGCCGTAATAATCATCTGCGTTTATAACGGCAAAAGGCGTGCTAATCTTTTCTTCGGCGCAGAGCACAGCGTGAATTGTGCCCCACGGCTTTTTTCGTGGCACTTGCTGCTTAAGCTGCTCTTCTGTAAAGCATTTTGACGGCTCTTGAAAAACATATTCAGCATCAAAATTTCTGGCTACTCTGTCAAAGAGCCTTTCTCTAAAGTCTTTTTCTATGTCGCGGCGTATAATGTAGACAACCTTGCCAAAGCCGCTACGCATTGCGTCATAAGTCGCAAAATCGAGAAGTGTCTCGCCGTGCAGCCCGACTGCATCTATCTGCTTTACACCGCCATAACGGCTTCCCATTCCGGCAGCCAATACCAAAAGTGTAGGTTTCATGTTTACCCCTTTTTGCAATTATTCATAAATTCGAAACAGGTCTGAATTCTGACTTGCAGACAACCATTTTAGTTGGTCAATTAAAAGAAATTGTAATTCGGCTTAAGAAGATTTGTCAAGATTGGGGAAATATCTGAAAGGGCAAAAAAAACAACCAGAGCTGGAACACAGGCCGGAGAGAGATAGCCCATGTCCCAGATGGTTAAATATAATATTGCACATCTCGAAAAAAAAATCAAGTACTTTTTATAAAAAAATCTGCAAATTCTCTATTTTTTCTACAATGTAAAATTTGTACAAATTAGTCAGCAATTGCAGTTTCAAGCGCGATTTCCATCATCTTGTTGAATGTGGTCTGCCGTTCAGCAGCGTCTGTAGCCTCGCCTGTAGCAATGTTGTCTGACACCGTAAGCACAGCCAGAGCTTTTCTGCCGTACTTTGCAGCCAGCGTATAAAGCTCTGCCGCTTCCATTTCGATGCCGAGCACACCGTATTCAGCCCAGAGCTTCCAATTTTGTGCATCGTCATAAAAAATGTCTGATGAAACTACAGTGCCCACCTTGCAGACTACAGTTTTGGTCTTTGCAATATCATACGCGCTCTTAAGCAAGTCGAAGTCTGCGGCAGGTGCAAAGTGCATTCCGCCAAAGCGGTGCGTGTTTATGGCTGAATCTGTAGATGCCGCCGTAGCAAGAATAACGCTTCTTACAGGTGTGTCTTTGTTGACAGCGCCGCATGTGCCCACACGGATAGCTTTTTTGACGCCATAAAACTTGAAAAGTTCCGTTACATAAATCGAAAGCGAAGGCTGCCCCATTCCTGTGCCTTGCACAGAAACTTTCTTGCCCTTGTAAGTTCCGGTATAGCCCAACATTCCTCTGACTTGATTGTAGCATACAGGATTTTCAAGATAAGTTTCGGCTATATATTTTGCTCTCTGCGGATCGCCCGGAAGTAAAACAGCTTCTGCAATATCGCCCGGCTTTGCATTATTGTGCGGTGTGCTCATAAACGCTCCTAATCATTATGTGGTTAAAGATTGTAAAAAAAGGGATGCCCTTTTACGGAACATCCCTTTCTTAAGATTCAGCTATATGTAAAGCTGATTATTACAGTTCAGCAGCAATTGCTCTAAGCTGTGCAGCCATGCCAGATTTGCCCTTAGCATCATATTTGTCTGCAACATCATAGAATGTCTGCTTAACGTAGCTTCTAGATTCTTCTGTTGAAACAGCAGCCTTCAAATCAGGAATTGTAAGCTTCTGACCAACTTCAATTTCATCTGGATCTTCGATCTTCTCTTCTGTTCCAGCGATAATGAATGGGAAGTAATTGCCCTTTTCAGAACCATAGAAACGCTTTGCAATGAAAATCAAGCAGTCGCCGCGGCGTACTGTGTAGAACTGTGCATTGTCAAGAACAACATGACCGCGTGGCTGTGTGTTTGTTGCAACCTTTGAGCTGTTGCCATTATCTGTAACAGTCAAAGTGTTTCCTGCGTCTTTAGCACCAGATTTTGCCTTAGCAAGCTTGTTCTGAAGGTCTTTGTATTCCTTCTGAAGCTTGTTCTTTGCACCGGCGCTCAATTTGTTGTAATCATTGATTGCCTTCTGAATAGCATCCAAATCATCAGCTGTAATAGAGTTAGCATTCTTATTAAGAATTGAGCTATGTGTCTGCTTCCACTTTGCAGCTTCTGCATCATACTTAGCTTCTTCTGCAGCCTTAGCCTTTGCAAGCTTATCCTGCAAGTCTTTGTATTCTTTCTGAAGCTTGTTCTTTGCACCAGTGCTCAAGTTGTTATAATCACTGATTGCTTTCTGAATAGCATTCAAATCATCAGCTGTAACAGAGTTAGCATTCTTGTTAAGAATTGCGCTGTGTGTCTGCTTCCATTTTGCAACTTCAGCATCAACTTTTGATTCAGCGGCTTTCTTTGCATCTGCGTCAGCCTTAGCCTTTGCGTCTGCCTTAGCTTTTGCATCAGCGGCTTTCTTTTCAGCAGCTTTTCTTGCTTCTTCTTCAGCAAGAGCCTTTGCCTTAGCAAGCTTGTCCTGAAGGTCTTTGTATTCCTTCTGCAACTTAGCCTTTGCACCGGCGCTCAAGTTATTGTAGTCGCTGATAGCCTTCTGGATGAGGCTCAAGTCATTTGCAGTAATTGAATTGATATTCTTATTAAGAATTGCGCTGTGAGCTTTGCGCCACTTTTCAACTTCGGCATTGATTTTAGCCTCATCAGCACCTTCGTCTTTAACTTCATGAAGCTGAACTGGCTTGTCAACGCTTGTCAAAGAATCGCTCAAACCATTTGTTTCATCAACAGTCATCATGCCAGGCTCGTTAATCTTTTCGATGCCTGAATCGATATATGTCGGTGAAACATCAACATTTTCTTCTGGCTCTACAACAGGGCTGTCTGCTGCAGGCATAGAAGATTTCTTGTTACTCTCTGTTGTAACATTCATCGGCGGCTCTTCTTTAGCAGTCGACTTTTTCCCAGATGCACATGAAACAAGTGCAGCTATCAAAAGAAATGCAAGTACCTTAGGTAGTATCTTCTTCATTTTGTTACTCCAAAACAATCGGCATTATCCAGCCGACGTATTTGTCCTATAGTATATCACAGGACAGTAAATTTTCAACCCTACACACAGAAAAAACAGCAAAATGTTTACTCTATGTAAAAAGCTTTCTCCATTTTATCGGTAAAAACCGCAATAAAGTAAAGCCTTGCAAGGTCAATGCGGAAAAGCACAGCCTTGCAAGGCTCAAAATCAGAAGCGCAAACTTTAGTCGTCAGACTGATTTACGCTGATAAATTCTTTAGAAGCCTTGATAACTTCGTCGGCAATCTTGCCCGAAATTGGGTCGTAGTGGTCGAAAGAAGTTTCAAAACTGCCCGTGCCGCTCGTAAGCGAGCGAAGATCAATCGCATATTTCAGCAATTCAGCCTGCGGAGCTTGCGCACGGATTTCTTCGATACCGCCGCCAATCGGTGTCTGACCGAGAATGCGGCCGCGCTTGCCCGACATATCAGACATGATGTCGCCAAGATACTTAGATTCAACAAGAACGGTGATGTTCATAATCGGTTCAAGCAGAATCGGGCCGGCGTTGCGCATAGCGTCTTTGAAAGCGTTGCGCGAAGCAATCTTGAAAGCCATTTCAGAAGAGTCAACCGGATGCTCTTTGCCATCAAGAACCGTAACAGCAACGTCTACAACAGGATAACCGGCGAGAACGCCGTTTTCCATAGCTTCATGAACGCCCTTCTCTACGCCCGGAATGTAGCCCTTTGAAATTGCGCCGCCGAAAACAGCGTTGGTGAACTTATAGTTTTCGCCGCGCGGCAAGCTTTCTATAGAAAGAACTACGCGCGCATACTGACCGTGGCCGCCAGACTGCTTCTTGTGCGTATATTCAGCCTGCGCTTTGCGCTGAATTGTTTCGCGGTATGCAATGCGCGGCACGGCAGTCTGAATGTTAATCTTGGTCTGCGCCTGCACTTTCTTGAGCAAAATCGAAATATGAAGCTCGCCCATGCCGGAAATGACGTTCTGCTTTGTTTCCGGGTTGAACTTATAAGACAAAGTTCTGTCTTCTTCGGCATAGCGCGCAAGGAATTCGCTCATCTTGTCTTCTTCTTTTTTGTCGCTTGCAGAAACAGCCATTGAATAAACAGGCTCAGGATGGCGCAGGCGGTTAAACTTTAGCGCGTCGGCAGAAGCCGCAAGAGTGTCGCTTGTCTTTGTAATGCTAAGCTTTGTTGCAATGCCGATGTCACCCGCGCTCAAAGCTTTGACTTCTTCAAGCTTTTTGCCGATGCAGCGGAAAATCTTGCCGATTTTCTCTTTGCGGCCTTCGTTTACGTTGAAAACTTCGCTGTCTGCATTCAAGCTGCCAGTAATAATCTTGATATATGAAAGGCGGCCTGAAAATTGGTCGCTCGAAGTCTTGACGACAAGAGCTGAAAACGGCAAATCTTCCGCAATTTTAACTGTTGCGTCTGAACCGTCTGCATTCTTTGCAGTTTCAAGCCGGTCAAGCGGAGACGGTGCAATTTCTGCAATAAAGTCTAGCACGGCGGTCAAGCCTGAATTTTTTAAGCTGTCGCCGCAGAAAATCGGCACGATTCTGTTATTTTCAAAAGCCACTTTCAAGCCGCGGATGATTTCTTCATCAGTCAATTCACCGTCATCAATGAATTTGATGAGCAAGTCGTCATCGCCTTCTGCAGCTGCACCGGCAAGAATGCCGCGAGCAGATTCATAAGCATCTTTAAATTCAGCAGGAATATCGCCAGCTTTTTCGATTGTTCCGTCTGCGGCAAGCGGATAAGCCTTGCCTTTGAGAACATCGATTACACCGGCAAAGCCAGATGCGCCGTTCATCGGAATTGTGAGCGGACAAGTCTGCACATTGAATTTGTCGTGAATGTCTTTGGTGACGGCAGCAACATCAGTGCGTTCATCATCGCAGCGGTTGATAAAGACCATACGCGGCTTAGAGCGGCGGTCAAGATCGCGCCACAATTTGATTGTCTCAATCTGTGCGCTTGAGCGGCCGTCAACAAGCATGAGCGCCATTTCGCTAGATCTGAACGCAGAAATTACTTCGCCTACAAAGTCTGAAGAACCTGGGGTATCCCAGAAATTTATGTTTATGTTTTTCCATGAAACATGGGCAAGAGATGAATATATAGAAATTTTATGCTCAATTTCTTCTGGAGTATAATCGCTCACAGTCTTGCCTGAAACTACAGTCTCTGGCTTGGCAATTACGCCGCCGACAAAGAGCAGCTGCTCAAACAAAGTTGTCTTTCCTGTCTGACCATGACCAGCGATAGCAACATTTCGTACCATTTTTGTAGTAAAATCCATTAAAACCCCTCTCTTGGCATTAAATTTCTAGAAACTTAACTAAACATTAAGATTCAAAGCACAGGCTTTTTACAATCCCGATACTGAAATGATAAGTTTGAATTCTTTGAGTTGTCAAGAAAAGTTTTGCCTAACAGCTTTACAAAATTCACCATTGACGATTTCAAATTTTATGGCCAAATTCGTAGTATGAAATGCGGATAAAGAATTGCGCGAGAATTGACGAGGCCGCACTTGCAAGCTCAAAAAAAACGCCTTATAGTTTTATTGTGGAGGAACAGATGAACACACAGGGAAAAACAGTATCAGCATTGGAATCAAAGAAAAAGTCGTTAGTTTCTCATATTGACCAGCTTGAAATTGCCGTCGGAAGACAGGTGCTTCAGGCAGCTGCGCCCATGGTCGAGCAGCAGCTTTCAGTTGATTACGCCGCCGCTGCCGGAACAAAGCAGCAGCTTTTGCGGAACATTTCAGAAATTGAAGACCTTGTGAACCGTCTCAAAGGCCTTGAAACAAAAGCGTGCAACCTTCAGGCCGCGCTTGCCTCAAAAGAAGACTTTATAAGCACCAAGCTGCTTGATTTTGGCAAGCTTCTCTATAAAAACAAGGAAACTTTGCCAGAAGATTACAAGACTCACCTTGCAGAAGCTGAACGGCTTGAATCTTTGGAAGACGGTTACAAACAGAAAGTAGAAGAAATCGAAGCTTCGCTTGAGACAGCATCTTTCTTTCAGAAGCTGCCGATGCAGTTCAAGCTTTCGTCTTTGCGGAATTCGGCGGCGATTCAGCAGCGCAAAAAAGAGCAGGCACTTCTCTCTGCCGCAAGAACAATCACCGAATCTGGCGAAAGCACTTTGAGCGGTATCATCAACGAAGAGCTTGAAAAGTCTTTTGAAGGCTGCCTTGCAGAATACAATGAGCTTGCCACCATAAAGGGTCAGCTTATTGAAAACGCCGACGAAGCAGAAGTAACAAAGCAGTCGCTCATTCTGCTTGATGCCGCCGACCTTTCGGGCAAAAAGCGCATCGCGCAGATTAATGCAGAAATCAGCCAGGTTGAGATAAACCAAGACGAGCTTTGCCGCACAGCAGGCCGCTCTTATGTGAGCCGCTACTGCACCAAAGACGGCGAAAAAATCCTTGAATGTGAAGGAATCGGCGCAGAAGAGATTGCTTCAATTGCAAAAGAGCGCACCGAGCTTGTTTCAATCAACAGGCGCATCGACATAATGCAGCTTAACACAGCGTTGTCAGACGCAGACAAAAAGATTGCCTCGCTTGAAAAGAACGCAGAAGAAATCCGCGACCAGATTGCCAATCTTGAAGAGAATGCTTCTATTATTGCAGAGCAGATTGCGGCTGCACACGCCGCGCGCGAAGTGATAATCGGCAAGCGCACACAGCTTGAAACCGAAGAAGGCGCGTCTGTAAAAATGCTCAAAGACAAAGAGCCTGAGCCGGAACAGGAAACCGCACCAAAAGCTGCTGAAAGTGCTGCTACTGCAAAAAAATCAGCTTCTAAGAAAGCTTCAAAAAAATCGTGACGGCGGAATATGTACAAAAAAAGATGAGTTAGCCCGGATTATCAATTGCGCTAACTTATCTTTTCTTGTATTATTCCAAAGACCTTATGAAAGAATATATCTACGAAACACATCTTCATACATCAGAAGCAAGCGCATGCGGCGTAACCACAGGCGCAGAAGCTGTGAGCGCATATAAAAAGCTCGGCTATGCAGGCATCTTTGTTACAGACCATTTCTTTAACGGAAACTGCGCCGTAGACGACAGCTTGAGCTGGAAAGAAAAAGTTGAAGCTTATTGCCTCGGCTATGAACACGCCAAGGCGGCCGCCGATGCAGATTTAGATTTTTCAGTCTTTTTCGGCATTGAATTCAATTTTTCTGGCGACGAATACTTGATTTACGGCATAACAAAAGAATGGCTGATTGCACACCCTGAAATAATGAATCTTTCGCACCATGAGCTTTTCGAACTGATTGACAGCGCAGGCGGCCTTATGGTCCAGGCGCACCCTTTCCGCCACAGAAGCTACATCAAGTCTATAAACTTGCACCCGAATGACGTGCATGCTGTTGAAGTCTATAACGCTGCGAATGCGGCTGAAGAAAATGTGCAGGCGCTTGAATATGCCGCGCAGCACAATCTGCCCGGCACAAGCGGTTCAGACATGCACAATGTCGATAACATGCACTGCCTTGGCGGCACAGCTTTTGAAAAAAGGCTTGAATCTGTGCAAGACTATGTTGCGCTGGTCAAGTCGGGCAAAGGCTTCAGTC
The DNA here is from genome assembly GCA_001603145.1 of Spirochaetales bacterium Spiro_07. Lineage (GTDB taxonomy): Bacteria > Spirochaetota > Spirochaetia > Treponematales > Treponemataceae > UBA1240. Next base: position 26,698 of record LVBI01000020.1, read on the forward strand.
CGCTGCCGCCAAAGTTTTACTAGCCGCAAGAGCTTATTGTTTGCTCGAGTTTGCCTTGCCGGGCGACGCTGTGTTTGTGGCTGTAACAAGCCAACCATCTTTGCCAGCAAGCACAGCATCTGTCTGGCGCGAAATTGTCCGTGTGGCAGAAAGTTTGTCGCCGTTTGCAGCGTCTTTTATTGAAGAGCTTGGCCACACACCGCTCTTTACAGCCCGGTCCAAAGCTTCTTTGTAAATCTCTTTAGGCCAGTCTTCAAGCGAAGATTCTGCAAATGCAACAGCGTCAAGAACTTCTCCGCCGGCGCATTTCTCAAGAAGCACAACGTCAGTTTTGTCGCCCAACCTTGCGCTTGAGTTTTCAGCCCATAAGTCGCGCGATTCGCTCGAATAAGTTCCGGCTGAAAGGCTCAAGTCGCTGCCTGTTTCGTTTTGCACACCTGCTTCAGAATTCCGCAAATGAGCAACAATGAACTCACCTGCATCAACTTCAACAGCCGGAAATTCGTAGCGCATTTTTGTGCCGTCTTTTGCAGAGAAAATGCACACGCCTGAAAGATTGCCGCCTGTTTTGGCGTAAATCTCAACGAATTCGGCTTTTGGGTTCGAGTATCTGGTTTGAACCTCGCTCAAAATGAGCTGCGGCACTCTTTCGTTGAAGCCTTTAAAGATTGTGGCAAACGTCAAAGTGTTGCCGTGCGAATCCTTAACCGCGCCACGCACAATATACGAACAGCCTATTTCGGTTGGTTCCAAAAAGCGCACTTCAAGCACTTTTGAGCTTGCCGCAACAAATTCCGCGTCGATTTTTTCAGTCAAAGAGCACATCAGCGCATTCTCGATTTGCACGCTTTCAGACTTGCCCACTTCTAAAGATGTGCCGGTAACGCTTTCTGAAAACACAAGCGTAACGGCGCGGCTGCTTTCGCATTTGAGCGATTCAAAAACAGGTGTGTCAAAATCTCCCGTCAGCACGCTTACGCCGCCGGGCGAGCCGGAGCATGAAAAAAGCCAAATCATAACAGCAAAAACTACAAAAGTTTCATAAAATCTTTTCAAGGAAAGCCTCCAATACGTTTTTTTCAGTTTCTTACACTTTTATATCTATGCTGTTTTGTTTTTTTCTGTACTTTTAGACGCAACTTTTTTCAATTTTTTCAAATTTTTCAGGGTTTTGCCTGATTTTTGTCTGGCAACGGCTGTCATGAGAAGCTTCAGTTGTATCAAAAGAACACATTTTTGCAAGCTGAACAACTGTGCGTTTCATTTTGACACAATCAAGAAAACGCAACCGTTGCCGCTTGAAAAACGCCAAATGTTATTCCTTTATATTATAAGATTTTAATTCTTTCAGATTTTTTATTTCATTTTTATAAAAGTTGGCACGCTGCTTGCTATATATGTTTATGTAAACCAAATCAATCACAAAGGCCGCAACCGACTGCCTTTGAAGGAAAGACAATGCTTGATAAACAGTACACAAACAGCGACAGCCTTATGGGTTCATATTTTGCACAAATCAGCAGAATCCCGCTTTTGACAAAAGAAGAAGAAACAGAGCTTGCCAAAAAGGCTCTTAACGGAAATAAAGCAGCTAAAGATAAACTTGTAACATCAAATCTTAGGTTCGTGGTAAAGCTTGCAAAGCAATATCAAAATCTTGGGCTTGACCTTGAAGACTTAATCAGCGAGGGCAACCTCGGCCTTATTGAGGCGGTGGATCATTTTAACCCAGATAAGGGCTTCAGGTTCTTGTCTTATGCAGTTTGGTGGGTTCGCCGCGCTATGCTTAAGGCAATCGAAGAAAAGGGCCGCACAATCAGATTGCCTGCCAACAAGATTCAAGAAATCCGCGACATTGAAAACATCCGCGCTTCATTCAGCAAGAACATGACAACAGAAGAAGAAATCGAAGAAATTTCTGCAATCATCGGAATGCCGAAAGAGCATGTGCGCGACATCATGGTTATTTCAAACGACTTCATTTCATTTGATGCTCCGCTTGCAAACAACAAGGCTTCTCAAGAAGATATGGACAAAACAGTCGGCGATGCTGTTATGGACGAAAGACAAGTTCCGCTTGAGGAACAGGCTATTCAAGAAAATCTTAAGAGAGATGTTCAAAAAACGTTGTCAACCTTGCCGGAACGCGAAGCTGAAATCTTGCGCTACCGCTTTGGCTTTGACAACCGTGAGGAGCTTTCTTTGCAGTCTGTCGGCAAGCTGATGAACATCACAAAAGAGCGTGTACGCCAGATTGAAAAGAGCGCGTTCATGCACATGCGCCAATACAACAGAAGAATCCGGCTTGAAGGCTACATGGCTTAAAGTTTAAGTCGTTTTATAAAAGCGGAAAGTCACATGGCTTTTCCGCTTTTTTTATGCACTTTTGATGATGTTGTTGTTTTTCGGTGCATTTTGCATATAAAGTTGGCGCGGCTTGGTTCGGCTTTAGCAGCCGGGGTGCGTTCTTCTGATATATTCAAAAGCTTCCGTGCGGGCCACGTTCATTATGGCGGCATCGCGCACAGGGTCGGCGATTGACAGCGTAAGATAGCCAGACTGCTGAACGCCGAGCACCTCGCCCGGTCCGCGCAACCGCAAGTCTTCTTCTGCGATGAAGAAGCCGTCTGTGCTTTCGTAAAGCGCCTTGAGCCGCGCCTTGCCGTCTTCGGTCAGTTTTGCAGAATAAATCAAGAAACAATGAGACTGAAATTTGCCCCGCCCTACGCGGCCACGCAGCTGGTGCAGCGCCGCAAGCCCGAATCTTTCGGCATGTTCAATGACCATGCAAGTTGCATTCGGCACGTCTACACCAACTTCGACAACGCTTGTTGCAACAAGAATCTGAATCTTGTTTGCATTGAACTGCGCCATTATTTCGCGCTGCTCGTTTTCTTCGATTTTGGAATGAATGAGCGCAACCTTATATTCCGGAAAAATCTTTTTTGAGAGAAACTCGTACATCTGCTCGGCTGATTTCAAGCCAGTGCTGCCACGCTCTTCGTCAGTTTCGCCTTGCTCTATTAGCGGATAAACAAAATAAGCCTGTCTGCCTTGCTGCAGCTCGGCGCGCACAAAGCGGTAAACGTTTTCTTCGCTGCCTTGCTTTGTAAGGTGTGTCTTTATAGGCAAACGCCCAAGTGGCATGGATTTTATCACAGAAACGTCGAGGTCGCCGAAAACAGACAAAGCAAGCGTCTGCGGAATCGGTGTTGCAGACATCATCAGAAGGTTCGGCGTAATGTAAGCGGTTGATTCAGCAGATGCACCGCCAGCCGAATCTGCATAAGGTTTTGCAATCGTGTCCGCAGCGCGGCGGCCTTTTTCAAGAATCGCATTTCGCTGCAAGACGCCGAAACGATGCTGCTCATCAATCACGGCAAGCCGCAAGTCTTTGTACTGCACATTATGCGAGAACAAAGCGTGTGTTCCGATTACAAGCTGAATGTTTCCGTTCTTCAGCTCTGTCAAAAGCTTGTTTCTTCCAGAAGCCTTTAAGTTGCCGGTCAAAAACGCAAGCGAAACATCAGCACATTGCAGAAGCTTTGCAGCGTTTTCAGCATGCTGCCTTGCAAGCAGTTCTGTCGGCGCAAGCATTGCGCACTGGCCGCCATAGTCTATGACGCGCAAGCAAGCAAAAAATGCCGCAAGCGTCTTGCCCGAACCGACATCGCCTTGAAGCAGCCGCGCCATTGCATACGGCTTTTTCAAATCATAAGACATGTCTATGTCGGCATTCATTTCGGCTATAACTTTTTTCTGGTCTATCGTAAGCTCAAATTTCAGGGTCTCAAGAAGCTTTTTCTGGCGCGGCGAAAGATTGTCTAAAAAGCACGCCTCAATCGTAGATTTTGCGATAGCAGAGTCAGGCGCGCCGCCTGAATTTTCTCTTGTTGCAGAAGCTTCTTCGATAATTGCAGAAGACGATGCAAAAATCGAATCATCGGGCAGCTTGCCGCGGTGCGCAAGAGAGCGAAGCCCAATCTGAATTTGAAACTGATAAAGCTCTTCAAAAATCAGCGTGGTGCGCGCGCGTTCAGCTTCTTGCATTGTCTTTGGTGAATGCATTGCGACGATGCATTCAGGCTTGTGCATAAGCTTATGCTTTGCGATTATCTCTTCTGGAATTTCATCTGAAATGCCTTTAGCGTATTCTTTTATGGCGCGTGCAACCGCCTTGCGCACGGCAGTCTGGCTAAGCCCGGCCGTCAAAGGATAAACCGCAAGAATTTTCTTTGTGCTGAAATATTCGGAATATTTTTCAGCTGAATTCGTTCTTGCAAAGCTGCTCTCAAGCTCGGCGGCTGTTTCTGACGGCACAGGTTCTGCTTCAAAAGCTGATGACTGAATGTTGCCGTAGCGCATGCTGAAAGTGCCGTTCACGCGCACAGAAAAGCCGATTGCAAGCTGCTTTTCAAGAAAAGGCCTGTTGAAGCACACAAGCTCGGCGCGTGCAGAAAAATCTTCGATTATCACTTTTAGCGTGCGCATATTGCCGTAGCCGAACCATTCGTGCGCCACAACCTTTGCGACAGTGTTCACCTTGCCGTGCTGAAAATCCCGCAAAGGCACAAGCTTGGTGCGGTCGTCAAAGCTGCGCGGCCAATAGCTCAACAAATCGCCGACAGTGAAAATATTCAGATGAGAAAAAAGCTTTGCAGTTGACTCGCCTACACCATGAATCGAAGTGACAGGAACAGAAATTTCACGCAGTTTCATTTTTTCAAAGCAGCTTTCTGCAAACCTCCTGTCTATTCTTTTAAAGCATTCAAGACCATTCTAAATATGCTTGAGATTGCCGTGTCGAGCACGGCAATGACACTTTCAGCAAATACGTCAACAGCATGACAACACATAATCAGTGTTTTTCTAAAACGGCAGTTTGATAAAAAAAGTAGCTATTGCGCCAAAGATTATCTCAAGAACAATGTGAGATATAATAAGCGCGACAAGAGCCACAATGAGCACAGTCTGATATTTTATGTATTTGTGCGGAAAAACCATGTTCGTAAGCCTGTACGCAACAGGCGAAATCATGTTGTCAAGCTGGCTCCAAATACCAGAAGACGAATCTTTATCAAAAATGCTGACGATAAGCCTGATAAAAATCACGATAATCAGCACGACAAGCACCGCATGAATTACAGACCAGCACAAGCTGATAACCGAACCAATCAGCACACCGATAGACACGCGCTGGCTTGTAACAATGCTCTGCAAAATCGAAGAAATAATTACAAGCACGCCGATTGCGAGTATCGGCGTAAAATCGAGCGGACCAGTTCTAAGAAAACGCGCTTTCTTAAAAAGATTCAAATACGGGTCACAAATTTCAGCAAGAATCTTTCCGAATTTTGAATATTCCAAAGACGGAATCCACGTTAAAATTACGCGGATAAACAAAATCAATGTATACAACGAAATAAGAAGAGAAACGACTCTTAAAATGTTAATGAACATGAAAACCTACCT
>LVBI01000021.1 GCA_001603145.1 Spirochaetales bacterium Spiro_07
GAAAGAAACCCCCTCTACCCATTGTCTGACACTTGGAAGTGCCGGAACTTTGAAGGGGAAGGCAAAACCCTTAATTCGGAAGCACGGTTTTTCCTTCCCCTTCAACCCTATCCTTTTCCGGCACCGATTAGGGGCTTGCTTCGCGCCCCTAATAACCCCCGATTAACTGCAAATAAAAGATTTGTACGATTCACGCTTTTGGATCTGATGCACAAAGGCGCGAGGGAACTGAATGGGGTTCAAAAATGCTCTGTTTGTTGCCGTCGCGAAAGCGACGTATTTATAGTTTCATTGCAACAAACAGTGCATAGCGCATTATTGCGCGGTTTTGAGCCCTGTTCAGCGACCGGGAGCATGTGTACAAATTCTTTCAAAATGGGGCGGTGTACACAGGCTGTCAGTTGCAGGCTTTTCATGCTTGAGCTGTTTATGCTAATATGAGAACATGATTGAATTGACAAGCAAACAGCGCAAGGCTCTTGAGAAGATTGCGCATGACATTGAACCTGTGGTAATCGTCGGTGCTGCAGGCGTAACTGACGGCGTTATCAAAATGGTGCAGACTTCGCTTGATGCGCACGAGCTGATAAAAATCAAGTTCAACGAATACAAAGACGAAAAAACTGAACTCACGCAGAAAATCTGTGCCGAAGCAGACGCAACTTTGGTGCGCATAATCGGCAACAGGGCAATTCTTTATAAGCAGGCAGAAAAGCCCGAAGACAGAAAGATAACCTTTTAGCACATTACAATCTATGAAGATAAAACCGCGCATATTGAAACGGACAATGCAGTTTTTGACACTCGTAAGCACCCTTTTCATCAAGAATGATTTGCTGACTTATGCTGCGGCCGTTTCTTACGGCTTTTTGTGCTCGCTCGTTCCGATAATAATGCTCATAGCCGGAATCTTAATCCGCTTTTTTAAGACTACGCCCGATGCGTTCATCGACATGCTGAAACAGACTTCGCTTATGCAGGCTTTTGACTTGCAGAATGTACTCGGCTCAATCTTTTCGGTCAAGAAGTTCGGCATTTTTGAGATTATCATTACGGTGTTTATCTTGTGGATGGCGCGGCGCTTCTTCAATTATTTGACGCGCGGCTTCAGACAGATTTTCAGAGACGCCGTGCCGCAAAAGCCGATGCTCGGCGGAATTATCACTTTTACGTCTGAAGTGCTGCTCGTTCTGGGCGTGGCGCTTCTTGTGTTTGTGCTGAATGTGTTTCAGACTTTCATCAACGTTACCGGCCTTGTAACTTATGTGCCGTGGTTCTTAAAAAAGTCAGGCGACCTCTTCTTAAGCATCGCGCCGCTTGTGATGATGTTCATCGTCATTACGCTTTTCTATCATTTTATGCCGGGCAGCAAGCCCAAATTCAGATATTGCGCCTTGTCGGCTGCTTTCTGCACATTGTCGTTCTGGGTTTTTGACATTTTCTTTCATCTGTTTCTGAACATGGGCCGCTACAACGTTGTCTATGGCGTTTTGAGCAACCTGATTGTGCTTATGCTTGAAGTCTATGTGTTCTTCATGCTGCTTCTGTTTTTTGCTGAATGTATCTTCGTTATGCAGTTTTATGCAATCTTGAGCTTTGAGCAGCTTTATCTCCTTCCGCCTGAAAATGCCAGAAATCCGGCTGATGCGTTTACAAGAATCATCTTTAAAGAGCCAGAATCTGTGCTTGATGCTCAAGTGATGCAGCTTGAAAAAGGGCAGAACATTTTTGAGTGCGGCACAAGAAGCGAATGTATCTATTATGTCGTTTCTGGCACTGTTTCATATTTTGAGAACAACCACATCGAATATTATTCAGCCGGAACTTTTTTTGGCGAAATTGACTGCCTGACCAAGCGCAAGCGGAACAGCGCGGCTGTGGCAGAAACTGACGCAAAGGTTTGCTGCATTCCAGATGAAACCTTCCGGGTGCTGCTCGACTTTAGCTCTGAATCAAACAAAAAGATGGTTGAAGCCATGAACGCCTTTTACAGCCGCGCCAGCAACAGTGCAGAGTAGGCGGGCCGGTGCACACGCTTTAAGTTGGTGCTGCACCGCATGCCGCGCGTTCTGCTATTTTTCGCTTTTCTTGCTGTTCTGCCAGAATGTTTCAAGCTCGTCTATCGAACAGTCTTTTACGCTCTTGCCGATTGATTTTGCCTGCGCCTCAACCGCGCTGAAACGGCGGTAAAACTTCTTGTTAGAATTTTCCATTGCGGCATTCGGATCAACTTTAAGGTGGCGCGCGATGTTCACAACGCACGTAAGCACATCGCCAAGCTCTTCTTCAACATGCTTGTGGAGCAGCTCTTTTTTAGCTGCATCGCTTTCAGCGCTTTCAATTTTGGCGGCGTCTTTAAGCTCGCCAAGCTCTTCGTCAAGCTTTGCAAAAACTTCGTCGGTGTTGTCCCAGTCAAAGCCTGCTTTTGCGGCTTTCTTGTGCATTTTATAAGACTTAAGCAGCGGCGGAAAACCTTTCGGCACTTCATCAAGAATGCTTGTTTCGCCGCCTCTGTTTTCTACGCCGCGCTTGATGGCATCCCACTGAGTAAGCACCTGCTCGGCAGTTTTTGCGCCGCCTTCAAGCGCGTTCTTCTGTCCTTCAGAATTCGGAAAGACATGCGGATGGCGGCGAATAATTTTGTCAGAAACTTCGTTGAGTACGTCAGCAGCCGTAAAATTGCCGAGCTGTTCGTTCATGTATGTAATCATCGCCGTGTTGAGGAACACGTCGCCAAGCTCTTCTTTTACGTGCGGCGTGTCGTTCTGCGTGATTGCGTCAACCGCTTCAAAAGTTTCTTCTATTAAATCGCTCCGCATAGTCTGCGGCGTCTGCTCCCTGTCCCACGGGCAGCCGTCAGGCGCGCGCAGCTTCTGTATAATTGAATAAAGCCTTCCGAAGGCTTCTTTTGTATCTTTGTCGCTCATGCCTAGCAGTGTACACGGCGTATTAATTTTGCACAAGACAAATTTATCAGATTGTGCATGGGATTTTAGAGAAGAAAAGAATCCGCTTGCGAACAGAGGTTCTTTTCTTCTCTAAATTTAAAATTCTTGCAGATTTATTTTTGTGGGGCTATAATGAATGCATTACATTTTTTGCATACATTTTGGAGGAAAGTATGGCAACAAAGAAAACATCTCTTGGATTGTTGATTTTGCAGATTGCATTGGGCTGTTTCCTGCTCGCATTCGGCATTCTGACACTTCAGCTTGACAAAGGCATTATGGGCAAGCTTCAGGCTGGCGTTACCGGCAATGAAGTTGCAATCGCAGTTAATCACATTCTTAAAGGCGATGTAGCAAACATCGTGATTATCCTTTTGGGCATCTGCGAAATCATTTCAGGCGCAGGCTTGTTAATCTCGTTATTCGCATCATTGGGCAAAATCGCTTCGCTTTTCAACCTCATCGTGCTGATTGCATGGATTGTCGTAATCGTTGTAATCGACGTAATGGGGCCGGTTGGCCTTTTGAACGGTGCTTTCAAAAACATGTGGACATTCCTCTTCTTCTTGAAGACACTCGCATTGCACATGCTCGTTCTTGGCGCAATCTTAACTGTAAAATCGTGAATTTAATGAACAGACTGCATGGAAATTGAAAATTCAGTTTCGGCAGCCTGTATTTCATCTGGGTGAAAATCGTTCTTTGGGAGAGCTTTCTAAATGAAAAGACTGACAATTATATTGCTTCTCATAAGCGCACTTTGCTTGCTTTCAAGCTGCGCCACAATATCTTTAAAGTCTTCTTCTAAAACTGTTTCAGGCGTTCACCCGGCAAATGTTGATTTGAACGGCGCAAAATCCATAACCATAATGCCGTTCACAGTTGATTCAAAAACTGAACTGAAAAACCAGACCGACACGACCGATGCGCAGCATGCGGCTGCCTACATCCGCGAATGTCTCGTCTCTGAAATAGAGAAATCAAAATATTTGAAGTACAAAACTTCCGGCGCAGATGTCGCCGTCAGCGGCAGAATCGTAAAATATATTGTAGAAACTGAAAAATCAAACGCCGGTATCGTCCGTTCTGTTGTTACGGCTGTTGACTACGAGATTCGCGACACAAGAAGCAATTCGGTAATTTCGCGCAACAGCACTTCTGTTAGCGCAGAATCAAAAGCCACAGTTTCAGCAAAGCGCGTGCCAAAAGCTTACGGCTTGATTGAACCGAAGCTTCCGCGCATTTCCACCGTGATTTTGCAGGACGTGCAGCCTTATACTGTTGTGAACCGCATTTCTTTGCTTAAGGTGAAAAAGCCTTCCGCAATGAAAAAAGCTTACGCGTTGTTCGCCGAGGGCAATTATTCAGCGTCTATGCAAGCTTATCTTGATATCTACAAAAATTCCAATCTTTTTGAAGCAGGCTATAACGCGGTCAGGCTCATGCAGATTAAGGGCGACTTGGAATCTGCCAAGAAGCTTTCTGAAGAGCTTTTTGCAAAATACAAAGACACGCGCATTGCGAATGTGCTTCATGAAATCGAAAATCAGCAGAAACTAAAAGCGGAATGAGTTTGTCATTCCTGTGCTTGCTCGAAGCTTCGCTGCGGATGACATGGGAATCTACTGAACGAAAGCGTCCGCTCCAAATGTGAAAGATTGTCGGGTCAAGCCCGACAATGACAAGTTGCAGCAGATGCCGAAATAAATTCGGCATGACAGTAATCGCTTGCGGAAACTTGCAGCGGTGCGCCAGATAAAACTCGTTTGTAAGTTAGGCTGTTGGCGAACCCGTCAATATGCATATTTAAGAATCAGACCATTCGGAAGAATTCGGGCTGTAAGGCCGCGCCCTGATTTGTTAAGCTGTGCAAAATAAGTGTGCAGAATCGGCACTAAAAGGCCTGTGTTCGTTCCGATAACCGCGCCGGTGAGCACGTCTGTAAAGAAGTGGTTGCCACTTCTCATGCGCATATAAGCTGTGGCGGCGGCCAGCGAGTATGATGCGGCGATAACAGGAATCTTCAGCTTTGAATCTGGAAAATATGTGCCGAAAGTGTAGCTTGTGAATGCCGCCGCGTTAAACGCAAGCGTTGTGTGCCCAGACGGAAAAGACTTGTGCCAGTCGCCGGAATCAACTTCGCTTTGCGGGTAGCCCGAATAATACATATAAGGCCTTATCCTGTTGGCGAGAACCTTGCCAAATTCTTTTGCGCTATATGCCCAGAGAATAGATTCAGCGTACATCATGCCGATTGTAAGAAAATCAGACTTTGGCGCGGTTGCCATGACTATTGCCGGCGTGAGCATCGTCGCAATCTGAAGCACGTCGCCCGCAATGTCAAGGTTTTTCGAATAAGGGTTCATGAAAATGCTGTCTATGCCGGTGATTGTGTCCGGGTCATAAGGAGAGCCGACAAAAACAGGTGCTGTGTTCTTTTTTTTGCTTCTTTTTTCAAGCAGAAAATCTACGCCGAGAAAAGCCGCGCCGCCCAACGTGATGACCGTGTCACCGACTGGGTCAAGCGCGAAAGGGTGCTCTTCTTTGGTCGGCACAAAGTCTTGCGCATATTTGCCGTCTTTTTGGGCGCGCAAGCCGTTCGCAATGTCGCTCTTTGATTGTGCCGAAAGCGGAATTTGAGCGCACAAAATGAAAAGCATCAACGTCAGAATGAAATGCGGAAACTTATGATGAATGTCTTGAACAACCTTTGTTGTGCGCATGAATAAAATGATACCACGCAAAGGGGAAAACTACAAGCTATTGCGGGCTGTGCGCTTCTTTTAGTGCGGCCACGAAGGCGCGCTTTTCTTCTTTTGAGGCGAACACGCTTTTGGGCACAAGCTCAATCTGGTTTGGCGCAAGGTATACTGCCACAGAAAGCGTCGTCTCAAAGACTTGGCCGATAAGCTTTAGCGGCACAACCGAAAGCCTGCCTGATTCTTCTTCGAGCGTGAGCTTTCCGTTTTCAATTTTGATTGTTGTCTTGACCGGCTGCCAGATTTCGGGCGTTGCGCTGATGCGGCTCCGGCAGTTTCTTGAGACGAGCTTTGGAATAAAGAAGAGCGTCGGAATGCGCCAGAAATTGTAAAGCACTATCATCGAGCCGTAGAGCAGCGCATAAGAGATGATATTTTCCGGCATGACGGTGGCATGAACGACAAAGGTCGCGGCAAACAGCAAATTCAAGATTATCCACGCGGCAATTTTCAGCGGCCTGTTCTGCATGTTCTCAATGCGCCGCTTCGCCTGTGTCATGGCAAAATCAACAATCTGGTCGTCCGTCTGCGTATATGTGTATTCCATGCTTGAATGATACAACGAAAAAAATACACTGTAAATGAAAATCAACTTCTATATATAAGTTGAATCAATTAAGAGCCTGCTCTCGGCGCATATTCTTTCATCATTTTGATTAATCTTTAAAAAATGCGTCCGCTTTCAGGAAAGCGCGTCAGCTCGGCGCAGTGCAAGGTAATAGGAATCCGACTGCGCAAATTTTCTACGAAAATTTGCTTGCGATCCTTGCAAGCACCTCGCTGCCGCTTGCTTTCCTTACAGCTACCGCATTTTTTAGATTTGCTTAAAGGCTCAAATACGGTTGCTCTTGTGTATGCATATCAATGAATGCTAGAATAGCTGCATATCTGTAAAGCGAGGGAGCTATGAAAAAGTTTTTGCAAATCTTTGCGTTGTGTGCGCTGTGCGTTTTGGCCGCGCCTATGGTTTTTGCTCAAAATGATGAGCCGGTAATAACAGCTACTAAAGATAATTTTAGAAACGTAATAGCTGCTATTAAAGAAAGCTGCACTTTGGAGATTGTCGGAGAAATCGATACAAAGACTGTAAAATTATTAGGTGATGCATTAAGAAAGAAAGATTTCCAAGGAATATCATTCAAGCTTGATATGTCAAAGGTAACAGGGCTTGAGCATATTGAAAACTGGTCATTCGGCGATTGTTATTGTATTGATAGTGTTATTCTTCCTTCAGGTGTAAGAATAATCGGAAAAAGTGCGTTTTGTGGTGCAGGAGGCTGGTCGACCAATATTAAAAGTATAACACTCTCGGATACAGTGCAAAACATAGGCGATAGGGCGTTTTGGTGGTGTGGTATACTTGAAAGCATAATAATACCAGACAGTGTGAAAATTATCGGTGACTCTGCTTTTGGAAGCTGTTGGAAAATTGAAAGTGTAATAATTCCTGATAAAGTAGAAAGAATTGGAAGTGGCGCATTTTATGATTGTAAAAATCTTAAAAGTGTAAAGCTTGGTTCAGGTGTTAAAAGCATAGGTGCTAGAACTTTCGAGCGTTGCCCAAACCTTAGCGAATTCATTGTTGATGAGAAGAATGAGCATATTAAATTTGTTGACGGCATTTTGTTTAACAGCGATGAAGCTAGTATTATATGTTGTATTTTTGATAAAGATATAAACTCTTATGTGATTCCAGATAGTATAGAAAGTATCGAAGAATGGGCATTTACTGATTGTCATTTTAAGACTGTAACAATTCCTAATAGTGTAAAAAAGATTGGCGAATATGCATTTTATGGTAGTGACCTTGAATCTATAACAATCCCTGCCGGAATAGAAAATATTGAAAAAGGTGTATTTGCTTACTGCTTATTTATTAAAAATCTAATAATCCCTTCTAATATAAAAAAAATTGGACAGGTGTCATTTTCTAATTGCAAAAATCTTGAATATGTTACAATCCAAGACGGCACAGAAAACATCGACAAGTGGGCATTCGATGACTGTGGTAATCTTAAAAGTATAACAATTCCCGCCACTGTAAAGTGTATAGAAAAAGGAGCATTTGAGAATTGCACAAGCCTTGAAACAATCAACTTTACAGGCGCCCAAACCCAGTGGAATTCAATCAAAAAAGGCAAGGACTGGAACAAAAACTGCCCCAAAACCATGAAAATCAATTTCAACTATCAAGAATAGCAATCGTAATGATTAGGATTTGAAGAGCGAAATGTAACAACTCTTTCAAGTTTACGCGGAAGCGGAAACTTGCAGGGGTTGCCGATAAAGCTAACTACGTAGAATCAGCTAAAACGCAACCCCGTGACGTTTTTGGAAAATCGCAAAAGCTACAATCGTCATGATGACGTTTGGGAAAACGAAAAGTAGCAAACGTCATGATGACGTTTTTAGAAAATGCGTTTTGCTTATCGATTTATCTGGAGCTATAGCTTGATTTGGCAAAACGCCAAGTTTCCGCAAGCGTAAACTTGAAAGACGGTGCAAAAAGGCAAACATCATGATGAAGCTCCATATCATCGAAACGCCGAGGTTCATCAAGTCAAACTCATTTTAGTTTCTTTAAAATTGTCAAAGGCGGAGGGCAGCGGAGAGCAGTGTACACAAGCTGTCGGTTTTGTGTAAACAAAATGCGACACTTTTCGCTAAATAAGTTCCATTCGTAGATTGTGCTATTGCGAAAAGAAAAACACTCTGCTTGTTGTCGTCGCGAAAGCGATGTATTTTATAGTTTCATTACAACAAGCAGCGTGTAGCGCGTTAGCGCGCGGTTTTGAACCGTGCTCCGCAACCGTAAGGCGTTTGCAAGTTAAAAACATTCTATGCTCTTGAGGCTTAAGCTTAAAAAGGCTAAACTATCGCATATTTTTTCACATTTGCTATAGAAGGTTGTTGCGTTATGAAAAAGACTCAGAAAAACCGCGCCAAGTTTTTGTTTTTCGGGATTGTTTTAGTTTGTGCTGCTGCTGCCGTCATGTTCTTTATGCCGCAAGCAGAAAAAGCTCCATATTCAAAATTTCAGGCTGACCTTAGTTCCGGGGCTGTCGAAGCAGTTGTGTTTCAAGATGAAACGCTCGGCGTTACGCTGAAAAGCGGCGAAAAATACGAAGCGCCGAACCCAGATTCGCCGACGCTCAAAGAAGAGCTGCTCTTAAAAGACGTAAAAATCTCAAGCAGCAAATCTGCCGAAGAGACAATCTCGCTTGTATTCGATGCAGCGTTTTATCTGTTCTTTTTCGGCATCATTTTTGTCGCCTTCCGCAAATTTATAAGCCCGAACACTTTCAAAGTTGTGCGCAAAACCGGCGTTACTTTCAAAGACGTAATCGGCATGGAGCAACTCAAAAAAGACATGCTGCAGATAATCGACATTATGCAGCACCCGGCTGAATACGCCAAAAAGGGCATAAGAATGCCGAAAGGCGTGCTGCTCGAAGGCGCGCCCGGCAACGGCAAGACGCTTTTTGCGCGCGCTTTGGCAGGCGAGGGCAAGATAAACTTTATTCCGGCTAAGGCTACCGATTTTGAGAGCATGTTCATGGCAATCGGGCCGCTAAAGGTCAAGCTTCTTTTCAAAAAGGCGCGCCGCCATGCGCCATGCATTGTTTTCATCGACGAATTCGATGGAATCGGTACAAAGCGCAATTATTCTGGCTCTGCAATTGAAACTGAAAACACGCGCATCGTCACCGCGCTTTTGAACGAGCTTGACGGCTTTACGCCCAATCAAGGTATTCTTGTGCTTGCCGCTACGAACAGCCGCAAGGCTTTAGATGAGGCGCTCATACGCGCGGGGCGTTTCGACGCAAAATACGTTGTGCCTTTCCCGGATTTTGAAATGCGCAAAGAGCTTGCCGCCAATTTCCTCAAGGCCAAGCAATACGAAGACGAAGTTTCTGCCGAAGGTCTTGCAAGGCTTTTTGACGGTTTCTGCGCCGCGCAGATTGAGTCTGTAATCAACAAGGCGGCTTTAATCGCCGGTCAGCAAGGCCGCGCTACATTCAGCTTGAGCGATGTAAAAGCCGCAATGAAAGAAGTCTAGCCCGAACAGCATGAATTTCGGGGTACACCCGGCAACACTGCAAAACCATCGCATCAGCGTTTTGTGCCGCTTAAATGTTAGCTTGCCTTTACAAAAACGGCTTTTTTATGTGATAATGTAGCTATGGAAAAAATTCATTTTAACGTTAAAGGAATGTCTTGCGGCGCATGTTCTGCGCGTGTAGAAAAAGCTGTCAATTCTTTGGAATGTGTAAAGAAAGCCGAAGTAAACTTGCTTGCCGGCACGATGAGCGTTGAACAGGCTGAAAACACAGCCGCCGCGTCAGCAATTCCTATAATAATAGAAGCTGTTGAAAAGGCCGGCTATCAGGCCGAGCTGCAAAACAAAAACGGCGGCAACCAGCAGCAAAGCTCTGCAATCGAAAAAGACGAAGAATCAGATGCGCTTCTTGAAGCGGCAAAGCATCTTAAGATGCGCTTCTGGGTTTCGCTGTGCTTTTTGCTGCCGCTTATGTATATAGCCATGCACAATATGCTGCCGTTCCCTGTTCCGGGCTTTATCGCGCGCTTCTTTGACGGCATGCAGAATGCGCTTGTGTTTACGCTTTCGCAGTTTATGCTTGTCTTGCCGATTTGCTACATAAACCGTGCTTATTATTCTTCGGGCTTCAAAAAACTTTTCAGGCTTCAGCCTAATATGGACAGCCTGATTGCCGTTGGTTCTAGCGCGGCCGTAATTTACGGCGTGATTGTGCTTTTCAGGCTCGCCTATGCAATGGGGCACGGCGACTCTGCGCTTGTGCATGAGCTTATGCACACAGTCTATTTTGAGTCGGGCGGCTCAATTCTGACGCTTGTAACTTTCGGCAAATGGCTTGAAGCCAAAAGCAAAGGGCGCACGCGCGACGCAATCAAAAAGCTCATAAAGCTTGCGCCAAAGACAGCTATAATAGAAGAAAACGGCGCAGAAATTGAAGTTGAAGCTTCTTCGCTCAAAGCTGGAGACGTTGTAATTGTCAAGACAGGCTCGTATATTCCGGTTGACGGCAAAATCATTTCAGGCGATGCGTCTGTAGATGAATCAGCATTGACCGGCGAAAGCATTCCTGTTTTCAAAAAAACTGATGATTCTGTAAAGGCGGCCACGCTCAACGTGAGCGGTTTTATCAAAGTCCGCGCAGAAGCTGTCGGCGGCGATACTGCCTTTTCAAAGGTGATTGCGCTTGTTGAAGAAGCGTCTGCAAGCAAAGCACCGATTGCAAAGGCCGCCGACACAGTTGCGCTTTATTTTGTGCCGGCCGTAATGCTGATTGCAGCTGTTACCTTTGTTGTGTGGCTTGCAAAGGGCGCGGCTTTTCAAGATGCGCTTTCGTGTGCAATTTCGGTGCTTGTAATTTCTTGCCCTTGCGCGCTTGGCCTTGCGACGCCTGTTGCCATAATGGTTGGCACGTCAAAAGGTGCAGAGAACGGCATCTTGATAAAGTCTGGCGAGGCGTTGCAGACGCTCAATAAAGTTGATACTGTCGTGCTAGATAAGACCGGCACTGTTACAGAAGGGCAGCTTTCAGTTTCTGATGTTGAGCTGCTCGCGGCAGAAGTCTTTGACAGAAATCATCTGCTTAACCTCGCGGCCGCTCTTGAATCGTCGAGCGGACACCCGGTTGCAAAAGCTATTGTAGACGGTGCGGTTAATACTTCGTTTTTTGACAAGAACGCAAAATACACATGCACAGATTTTGAGAATGTTGCCGGCAAGGGCGTAAAAGGCGTTGTCAACGGCGTTCATTATGCCGCCGGAAACGCAGGGCTTTTCAACAATGTGCCAGCCGAGATTCTGCAAAAAGTTGACGCACTTTCTTCGCAGGGCAAGACAATCGTAATTGTTGCGGAAACTGCCGCGCATAATTCGCCCGGCGGCGCAGTGCTTGCGCGCAAGTTTTTGGGCATAATCGCCTGCACAGACAAAATCAGGGCAACCACAAAAGAAGCAATTGAAGCTTTTAAAGCTGAAAAATGCTCAGTCGTTATGCTCACCGGTGACAACGAAAACGCCGCAAGATACATTGCTTCTCAAGCCGGAATTGACAACGTAATTTCGGGCGTGCTTCCGCATCAAAAAGAAGCTGAAATAAGGCGGCTCAAAGACGAAGGGCACAAAGTTGCCATGATTGGCGACGGCATAAACGACGCGCCTGCTTTGGTTCGTGCTGATTCGGGCATTGCAATCGGTGCGGGCACAGATGTCGCTATTGAAAGCGCGGGCATAATTCTTGTGCGCAGCGACCTGCGCGATGCGGTGAACGCGCTGCGCCTTTCAAAAGCCGTAATGCGCAACATAAAGCAGAACCTTTTCTGGGCTTTTTTCTACAATGCGCTCGGAATTCCATTGGCAGCCGGCGTTTTTTATAATATGCTTGGCATAAAGCTCAGCCCGATGATTGGCTCTGCCGCGATGGGCTTGAGCAGCGTGTGCGTGGTTTCTAATGCGCTGCGCCTGCGCTTCTTTAAGAACAAATTTGCAAAATCATCTATAGAAACTGAAGAAACTGTATCAGAAACTCAAGTTTCTAAAGATTCGCCAACGGAGGTTGTTATGTCTAAAAAAATGGAAATGGTCATTGACGGAATGATGTGCTCTCATTGCAGCGGAAGAGTGGAACAGGCGTTGAACGCAATTGATGGCGTAAGCGCGTCTGTGAATCTTGAAAAGAAAACAGCTTTTATCGATGCCGCTGATTCAGTTTCAGAAGAAACTTTGAAAAAAGCAGTTACCGACGCAGGCTACACCGTAGTTTCGCTTAAATAATTTGTTGCAAGATTGCCCGGTCGAGCCGGGCAATGACACATCAATTTGCAAAAAGGAAAAACTGATGAATGCTGAAGAAATGAGCGAAAAGGCTCGGACAAATTTCCTCAACGGCTTTAATTGTGCCCAGTCTGTTTTCTGCGCCTTTGTCGAAGAGCTTGGCGAAAGCGTTTGCGGCATGAACCTTGAAACGGCGCAAAAGCTCAGCTCTTCTTTCGGTGGCGGCATGGGCAGGCTCCGCGAAGTGTGCGGGACTGTAAGCGGTATGTTCATGGCAGCCGGGCTTGTTTACGGCTACACAACAAGTTCAGAGCCAGACGCAAAGGCCAAGCACTACGCATTGATTCAAGAGCTTGCCAAGAAATTCGCTGAAAAGAACGGCTCGATAATCTGCCGCGATCTTCTTGGGCTTCCGCCAAAAACTTCAGCTTTTGCGCCAGACAGCCCTGTGCCAGAAGCGCGTACCGAGCAATACTACAAGAAACGGCCATGCGCCGACCTTGTTGCTGATGCCACTAGAATTTTCGCCGAATACTATTTGAGCCATCCAAAAGCAAGCTGATAAAATCAGTTACCCGCGGTAGTTTTCGGTTTTTTGGAGCAATCTGCCGCAAGCCGGTTTCTTTTTTTAGAAAAAAGTTGCAGATTAATCAAAATGAATTTGAGAAAAATTCAAAAATATAATAGAATATTCTCATGAAACTATTGCAGTCTTTTCAAGTTAAATTTCTCGCGCTTATAAGCAGCTTAATCATTTTAGTAGTAATTTGTCTTTCATTTTATTCTGTCAAAAAAATGACTAGAATTTCTTCTTCTGTTTATCAGACTCAGGCAACGCAGGTTGTAAGAGCTGCCCAGGGCATTGTTGACGGCGATTCATTTGAACGCTACTCTGCTTCTCTTGATAAAAACGACTTTGATTATATTGAAACATGCCGCAAGCTTCTTAAAATAAGATACGAACAGCATTGTACATATCTTTACACGATGATTCTTAAAGATGAAAATACCGGCATTTTTATTGCAGACGGAAGCGATGAGCCGGGCGGCGAAGAATTTTCACCTTTAGGTTCTGAAGAAGACATTTCAGATTATGGCGAAGACTTGGTAATAAGCTACAAAACAGGCGAGCTTATAACAGGCGAGCTTGTTTATCAGCCGGCTTGGGGCTGGACTGTTTCAGCTTATGCACCAATCAAGAACAGTGCCGGAAAGCTTGTCGGCATTATCGGCTGTGATTTTAGCGGTGCGACAATTGCGAAAGAGCTGAAAAAGACAAGGCTTGCATTGATTTGGTTCGGCGTTTCAATAACGATTATCGCAATTATCTTGACATTTTTCTTTACGATACCTTTCTTCAAAAGAATTAAGGGCGTTTCGTCTTCTCTTGAACAGATTTCAGACGGTGCGGGCGACCTTACACAGGCGTTGCCTATAAAAAAAGATGATGAAGTAGGCGCTCTTGCCGGAAATTTCAACAAAGTTATTTCCAGCTTGTGCCAGATGATTCAGTCTATTAAAGATTCAACGCGCAAGCTTGATATGACTAGCGAGAACCTGCTCGTTCAGATTGACGGCGCAAAGCAGGCAATGCTTGTTGCCGGTTCTGAAATTATGGAAATTACTGAAAAGACACAGGCGCAGACTTCTTGCATGAACGACGTTGTTGACGGCATTTCACGCACAGAAGAAGAAATCGCCGAGCTTGACAAGCGGCTCAACAGCGTTTCAGTTTCAATTGAAAATTCGTCAAACGCCATGAAAGAAATGGCCGTGAATGTCAGCAATTTCAATAACGGAATGAACGAAATCGCTTCGTCTTGTACATCGCTCGTTCATAACTCTGACGAAGGCCGCGCGCTTCAGCAAGAAGTTGCCGAAAAGGTTGCGCTTGTTGTAGAGCAGGCGATGAAGCTTTCTGATGCGAACACCGCTATTGCAAACATTTCTTCGCAGACCAACTTGCTTGCTATGAACGCTTCTATTGAGGCTGCACATGCGGGCAACGCCGGTAAAGGTTTTGCTGTAGTTGCCGGCGAAATCCGCAAGCTTGCAGAAAGCTCTGCAAAGCAGTCTGAATCAATCAACAACTTGCTTAAAGACATAACTGACGCAATCAACGGAATCGTTAGTTCTTCTGATGCTTCGCTTAAGTCTTTTGAAGGAATCGGAAAGCAGATTCAGGGCATTGACCACATGGTTAAAGACCTTCAGCAAGGCATGAACGAACAGGACAGCGCAATCCGTGGGGTTGCCGAAACAACCAGAATCATTAACGAAACTGCACAGGCTATCAACGTTTCTTCTTCAAAGATGAAGCAGCAGAGTGCTGACGCTTTCGGCAAGATTGATTTGCTCAAGGCTCAGACAAACGAAATCGGCTCAAAAGTTGACAACATCGTGCTTAAGACGATGGAAGTTCAGACGCTCATCACAAACGTAGCCGATGCATCAGAATCAAACAAGCAGACAGCCACCGACGTTTCTGAGCTTATCAACAAGTTTAAAACAATGTAGTTCTTTTCGCGTTAGATTAATCTATAGATGACGGAAATCCGTTATTTTGCGTCCGTCGGACTGCTCGCATGGCAAAGCCATGAGGCAGTCCGCGTCCACAAATCACTGCTTCCCGCCAGAAAATGTAATCCATGTTATGCTCACACGCCACTGACGTTATAAAACGAAGGAAAAGATTTAAATAATTTTTACTCACAGTTGTATAGAATTAATTTCAAATTTTGAAAATTTCTTTGAAACCGGATTTGTATATCTTTCAATTCATTCGACGAAGGGCAGCGGAGTGTGGTTCGGGTGCACAACGGCTGCTTGTTTGGGGCGATTGCACATGGACTTTGTTGCAAGACGGTGCGTAATGGAGTCGGGAAGCCGTGCTGACCACAATTGCGAGCGAAGCGAAGCACTCTTGTGGCCTAAGCACGGATTTCCGACGGAAATGAAGCACCGGCTTGAAATAAGCTGATGCGGTTTTGAACCGTGCTCCGCAACAGAAAGCCGTTTGTTATACTTAAAAATATGTCTTGTTCGTTTTGCTGTTTTTCGATAGACTGTTATACAAATTGCCGTTCCGGCTTAATGAAAAACGAGGATTTGTATGATAGTCATGAAATTTGGCGGTTCTTCTGTTGCTAATGCTGAAAGAATCCGCCATGTTGCTTCCATTATTAAAACTTATGCGGATAAAAGACCAGCCGTTGTGCTTTCTGCAATGGGCGACACAACCGATTACCTGCTTGAAGCAGCAGACCTTGCGCTTACAGGCAAAGTCGATATTTCAAATGTAGAAAAGCTTCACAAAGACACCGCAAAAGATTTGGGCGTTGCAATAGACAGCGTGAACGAACTTCTTGACGAGCTGAAATTTCTGCTCACAGGCATTTCAATGCTCAAGGAACTGACAAAACGCACACGCGATTATCTCGTTTCTTTTGGCGAACGCCTTTCTGTGCGCATGATGGCAGCTTATCTTAGCGCAAACGGCGTGCCTGCAAAATTTTATGACGCTTGGGACGTTGGCTTCGTTTCAGATTCTAACTTTATGTCAGCTGAACTTTTAGACGACGTTTGGCAGACAATTCCGGCGCATCTTTCTGATTATGCGTCAGGCAAAGACAAGCAGATTCCGATTATCACAGGCTTTATCGCCAAAGACAAGAACGGCTACATCACCACGCTTGGCCGCGGCGGCAGCGACTTGAGCGCGACAATGATTGGCGCTGCAATGAAAGCCGATGAGGTTCAGACTTGGAAAGACGTTGACGGCATTCTTACAGCAGACCCGCGCACAGTAAAGAACGCAAGAACAGTGCCTGAAGTAACCTATGACGAAGCTGCCGAGCTTGCATATTTTGGCGCGCAGGTTCTTCATCCGCGCTCAATGAATCCTTGCCGTGTAAACGGAACTCCTGTTCGTGTAAAGAATTCTTATAACATTGATTTTCCAGGTTCGGTAATTCTTGCAAAGCATACAGGTGAAAGACCTCCAGTAACGGCAATTACTTCAAAGAAAAATAACATCGTAATTGACCTTGTTTCAACAAGAATGATCGGCTTGCCGGGCTTTTTGGCTCATGTCTTCAATCAGTTCTTGAAATGGGAAATCAGCATCGACGTTATTGCAACATCAGAAGTTTCAGTTTCGCTCACGATAAACACAGACAAGCCGCTTGAGGGCTTGAAAGCAGACCTTGAAAGATACGCTTCTGTCGATATAAAGCGCGGCAAATCTATCGTTACGATTATCTGCGATGTCGCCCGCTCTTCTGAAATTCTTCAGTCTGCTTTCAAAGTTTTGTCTGAAGAAAAAGTCAATGTGCAGATGATAAGCCAGGGTGCTTCTAAGGTGAATATCAGCTTTATAGTTGATGATGCCGAGGCAAACACCGTGGTCAAAGCCTTGCACAAAGTATATTTTGGAGACTGATTATGAAAATTGCATTGGTTGGTTATGGCCAGATGGGGCACATGCTCCGTTCTGTTGCTGAAAAGCGCGGGCACAAAGTTGTGCTTACTGTAGACACTTTTGCAGAAGACGCTGATTTTAAGCCTGCTTCTCCTGCTGAAACTGCCGCAAAGATTAAGGAAGCCGGTGCAGAGGGCATAATCGAGTTTTCGCACCCGACTTCAGTAATGGGCAATATCGAAGCTTTGCTTCCGCTCAAGCTGCCGCTTGTTGTCGGCACAACCGGCTGGAATGACAAGCGCGCAGAAGTTGAGAAACTCGCCATCAAAGACGGTTCGTTCATCTTTCACGCCGCAAACTATTCTATCGGCGTAAATCTTTTTTATAAGATTGTCGCACAGGCTGCAAAGCTTGTTTCAAATTATGATGAATATGACTGCGCCCTTTGGGAAGCGCACCACACAAAAAAGCTTGACAGCCCTTCTGGCACTGCGCTTGAAATTGCACAGCTTGTGCTTGACAATATGCCTTCAAAAAAGACAATCGTAACAGAAGCTTTTCACGACAGGCCCAAAAAGGAAGAGCTTCATGTTTCAAGCACGCGCCTCGGCAGTGTTCCCGGCACTCATACAGTGTTCTTTGATTCAAGCGCAGACACAATTGAACTTACTCATACTGTAAGAAACCGCGAAGGCCTTGCGATGGGCGCAGTGCGCGCACTTGAATGGCTCCGCAGTGGCGTTGATGACGGCTCAATCAAGCCGGGCATGTATTCAATGAACAACATTCTGGGCGACTAAACGTGCGGAAGGCGGTTTTGTGCAAATATGTTGCAAAGCTGCCTGAAAAGCGTGTCATGCCGAATTTAGTTCGGCATCTGCACTAGATATGTTGTTAAGATCCCGAAACAAGTTCGGGATGACATATAAACGGCGTTGATGTTGAGCTGCCAAATTTATGGCAGCCAGTCTTTTGATATGTGTAATATTTTGAATAGTTCTTCAAAATTCCTTTTTTGTTTTATCTTTTTTTCTCTTGCGTTGCTCGTTTCGTGCGGCAAATCATCTGAAACTGAAACAGACGCCCAGCTGCAAGCTGAAAAAGCGCAGGCAGAGCTTGAAGCTGCCGCACGCGCTGCAGAAGCAGAGGCGGCGCGCCTTGAAAAGCTTAAAGTTGAGAGCGCGCTGCAATCATATTTAGACAATCTCACCTTAGACGAAAAAATTGCGCAGCTTTTCGCGGTCGGCATAGACGGCAACGACGTCTTGCATTCATACGCCAAAAAAGAATTTGCTAAAGGCGCGCCTGGCTCGTTCCTGCTTTTTGACGCGAATATCGCTGAAACGGCGGAACAGACTTTGGGCTTTACGAATTCAGTTATGGAATGGTTCAGCAGCCAGAACCTTGTGCCGCCGTTTTTCATGATTGACAATGAGGGCGGCGGCGTTTACCGCTTTGGCGGTATCGGCTCAAAGCTGCTTTCGCCAGAGCGCATGACCGCATGTTTTTCGCCAGAAGAGGCGGAGCAATATTATTATCTGATTGGCTGCCAGATGAAGGCCATGAACATTCATCTGAATCTTGCGCCGCTTGTTGAAGTCAAAAATTCATCAAATGAAGCTTTTCTTGGGCGGCGTTCCTACGGTTCGTTTGAAAATGTCGAAAAATACGGCGTGGCCTGCATCAAAGGCTTTGACAAAGCTGGCGTCGGCACAACTTTGAAGCATTTTCCAGGCAACACAGATGTTGACCCGCATATCGGGCTGCCGCATCTTGACGCGTCTAAAGAAGAGGTTGAATCTTTGTACATTGCGCCGTTCAAAAAACTTGGGCCGCTCGGCGCAGACGCAGTGCTTATTTCCCATATTGTGGTTGATTCGCTTGATGAGGGCGTGCCGTCTTGTTTTTCCGCCAAAATAGTCGGTGCAGAACTTAAAGAAATCTTTTGGAGTGAAGGGCTTGTAATTTCAGATGATTTGTACATGGGTGCGTTGAGCCGCAACGGTTATCCGCCGGAAGTTGCCGTCGTAAAGGCGCTGAAAGCCGGCATTGATGTTCTCATGATTTCAGAAAAGCGTTTTTCAAAGGCTGCCGAAGCGATAAAGCGCGAAGCCGAAGCTGATGAAGAATTCAAAGCGAGAATCGATGATGCAGTGCTGAGCATTTTGCGCTTTAAGATTAAACGCGACATTCTTGAGTTGAGAGAAACCGGAGACGGCTCGGGCTATTACATTGTGCCTGTTCCGCTTGCAGATGCTGAAAAAAGCCTTGAATCATTTAGAAAAGCAAAAGAAGAAGCAGACAAGCTCTACGTTGAGCATGTAAGATAAATCGTATGGGCAAAAAAGACAAAAACAAACAGACCGGTGCAGAATTATTTGACGCTTATTATTCAGAGCTTTTCGGTGAAAGATGGAACACATTGCGCGCCGCCTTGCTTGGCGAGCCGCGGCAGATTGGCTATTCAAAAAATCTTCTCAAGACTTATTACCTTGATGCGGGCAGCGTGAGGGCGGCGAAGGCTTTGCCTCTTGACGGCGCAGAAAAAACCGCAGATTTTTGTGCAGCGCCCGGCGGCAAGTCTCTTGTTATTGCATCGTCAATGCCAGTCGGCGCAACTTTAGTCTCAAACGAACGTTCGCGCGACCGCAAGAACAGGCTTCAGAAGGTGCTTGACGAGCATCTGCCGGAAAACATAAGGCAACGTGTTTCTGTTTCAGGCTTTGACGCCGGCCGCTGGTGCAACTATGAGCGCGAAGCTTATGACAGAATTTTGCTCGACGCGCCGTGCTCGTCTGAAAGGCACGTGCTTGCTGACCCGAAATATCTTGCGCAGTGGTCGCCTGCGCGCATACGCAATCTTGCCGTTGCGCAATGGGCGTTGCTTTCTTCGGCGTTTCTCGTGCTGAAAAAGGGCGGCTTCATGGTCTATTCAACATGCGCGCTTTCCCATGCCGAAAATGACGGCGTAATCCAGAAGCTTTTGAAAAAATACGCCGATGCGTCTGTTGTTGCACTGCCGGAGACCGACCCTGACGGCTTATGCAACGGCGAAAAGACCGAATACGGAATTCACGTGCTGCCAGACAAGCAGGGCGGGGCAGGACCGCTGTATTTTTCGCTTATTCACAAAGAAGCATAACATTAAAGTTTCCTTAAAAAATGGCGTTTTTAGAGATTTTCTTACATCATTTTTTCAGAAATTATGGACGAAATTATTTATATGGTGTAAAATCATCTTGTTGGGTGAAATATGACTGATACGTCAAGTGTTAGAGAAGAAAAATTAAAGCGTATTATCGAACTCGAAAAAGTCTTGAACGAAATTCAGGATATCGATGTTTTGCTCGAGCGCATTCTTACAGAAGCTCGCAATATCGTTCATGCTGATGCAGGTTCGATTTACGTCTATGAGCATAACAGGCTTGGAATCCGCTATGCCCAGAACGAGACGCAGCAGAAAAGGCTTGCACCCGGACAGAAACTTCCTTTCAATTTTTTTACTTTTCCTGTAGACGAAAAATCAATGTGCGGCTATGCCGTTTTGACAGGCTCAATCTTGAACGTGCCCGACGTATATCATCTTGTTGACAGACCGTTTGTATTTAACAAGCAGCCTGACATTTTGACAGGCTACCGCACAAAGGCTGTTCTTACTGTTCCGCTGAAAACGGCGACAAACAAGATTTTGGGCGTTCTTCAGATTATAAATCCGCAGACAGATGACAACGAGCTTACGGAATTTGATGAATCGTCTGTGCTTTATATCGAGCATTTTGCGACTAGCGCAACGCAGGCTCTTGAGCGTGCGCATCTGACACGTGCAATGATTTTGCGCATGGTTCAGATGGCAGAATTCCGCGACCCGAAAGAGACCGGCGCGCACGTAAACCGCGTTTCTAACTATGCTGTTGAAATCTATGACCACTGGGCTTTTAAGCACAATGTGTCTGTAATTGAATCTGAAAAATACAGAGATGCCTTGAAGATTGCCGCAATGCTTCACGATGTCGGCAAAGTTGCAGTTTCAGACATAATTTTGCGCAAACCTTCTCGCCTGACAGACGAAGAATACAAGATTATTCAGAGCCACACGCTTGTAGGTGCGCGCCTTTTCGATGATATTCAGTCTCCGCTTGATGTAATGTCGCGCGATGTTGCGTTGCGCCACCATGAACGTTGGGACGGTCTCGGCTACCCTGGAAAAGTCGATATTGATACAGGCGAACCGCTTGAAGTTGATCCTAATACAGGCAAGCCTGTCGGCCTTGCCGGGGAAGAGATTCCGCTTGCAGCAAGAATCGTGTCTTTGGCTGATGTCTTTGATGCGCTGTCGTCAAAGCGCGTCTACAAAGAATCTTGGTCTGAAACAGAAGTTCTTAGCGAGATCCAGGCTCAAGCTGGTATGCAGTTTGACCCAGACCTTGTTATGAGCTTCTTTGAGGTTTTGCCGAACATACGCCAGATTCAGATGGCTTGGCCAGATTAACGGCTACAGATTCCACTTTTTCTTAAAATCATCGTTTATTTCGCTTAGTGCCGGCATGTTCTGTTTTGCAGATGACAGCAGAAGCTTGAAAATTTTGAGAACCGCATTGCGCGTTCCAGGGTCTATTCTCGCCAGAGCCTTTATTACGGCGCTAGATTTTTTGAGCCAGTTGTCAGACAAATCTGAAAGAGATCGCGCTTCTGTTGCGTAAAGCACTTCAAAAAGCGTGTCCACAAACATTTCGCGCTGCTTGTTGTCAAGCTGCTCAAGCCAGTCTTTCAGCGTAGAGTCTATGAATTTGCTGTCATTCGTAAGTCCTTCAACTTTTTCAAAAGCTCTGCCTTTGACAGACCATGTAAACGGGTCATGCTGAAAAATGCCCATCGATTCAGAGCTTTTGATTTCGGTGCATTCTTCGCGGTGGTTGAACAATATGCCGACAACAGAAGATTGCGGCAGATAAGTTTGGAGCTTGGGCAGCATTTTCGTAAATTCAGCAGACTGAAGAATGTTCTGCTCAAAGCCCGGCCCGTCAAAATTCAGCACTGCCGTTATCTGCTTTTGCGTCTTTTCGTCGCAGAAAACCGAAGAATAGATGGCTAGGTTGCCGCCTTTTGAGTGGCCACCCACAATCAGCTTGCGCTTTTTGTCAGCGTTTGCGCTTGCAGCAAGATAAGCTGTAGCGTCTTTTTGCGCCGGCACAGGCGACATGAACGCCATGTTGAAGTCTTCCTTCCAGCCCACAATCGTGCCGTCTGTTCCTCTGAAAGCGATGAAAGCATTGTTTTTTGCAAATTCAAATGTAACGGCGGCAAACTGCTTTTCGGCCACATCGTCTGTGTTTGAAGTAAAGCCCGAAACCAAGACATCGCCGAAGCGGTCTGTGGCGGCAACTTCTTTAAGAAATGGAAAATTGTCTTTGCCCATTGTTTCGCTGTTCTTTTTGCGTTGCTCAAAATCTGGCGCGTTTTCAAACATGGCGGCGGCATCTTTCAGCCGCATCTGCTTGTTAAAAGAGCTGCTTACAATAGAAGAAAAATCAAGATAAGAAAGCTGGCAGAAAATAAGGCAGTCAACTTCATTTATGGGTGACGCTTCAAAAGAAAGGTCGCCGCGCCATGCAATATAATCCAAGATAGTGTTCATCTTTGATTTGCCCCCATATCGAATAAGCCAGCTAAAAAATCAAGGATTTTCTGGCTGGCTGAATATACTGAATCTTTTGCCGGAAAAGCTGCCTTTCTGGCAGATTATTCCTGTTCTTGCACTTGACGGGCTGGCGCTGTTTTTGAGGTTGCTCGCGCGAGTATTGGAAAAGCCAAGAACGAAAGGAACACGTAAACAATCGAAAGCGTTACCCAAATCTGTGCGTCTGCGCCAAGAAACCAAGCCGTTTCGATGAAAGTCGGAACGCAATACATAATCAGAAAAAGCGGAAAAGCGACGACAGACATCGTAATGCTTTTGCCTGAAGCAGACTGCTTTACCAAAGAAAAAAGCGCATAAGCTGAAAAGCACATGCCGAGCTGAAGCACAGGCCTTAAGAAAAGCAGAAACGGCGGAAGCACGTCGTAACGCTGAATTAAGAAATATGGAAGCTGAACTGCGTAAAAGCCGAACAAAATGTAGGCAAAAGTTCTAATCTTATATGCAAAAGATTCCCTAAAGAAAATCATGAAAGGAACAAAGCAGAGCAGAAACGGAATCACTGTTTCCGGAATCAGCAACGAAAGGAATTCTGTAACATAATTGTAGACTGCAAAATGAACCGGAAGAAAGAAAATCCAGTCGATTGTGCAGAACAACGCGCCGAGAATCAGCCCTAAAAAAGCCAGAAAGCATGCTGCATGCTTGTTCGGAAAAAGCACGTCGCGTGAAAAGCCGTTCGTAAAAAATAAGGCAACCGCCGGAAAAAGAATCAACATAAATAATTTCATGATTATAAAGTAGCATAAAGTTGCATTGCTTACAAGAAGCTTGAGGAGTCTTTGTAAAATTGCGTTTTTTTCGATGTATTGCAATGCATCGCAGCCGGGGTGAAAAAATGCAAAAAAATCAGCGGAAAATTATCGGCATGACTGAAAAAATTATCTACTCCTATAGACATTTTTTATTAAAATCTGGTAATATTATCTACATGCTTTGTTGATAGGTACGGATTTTTACCGTGCGTAGGAGGATTGTTGGCAGACAAAGGATTGCGGGTAAATGAACAAATCCGCGTGCGTGAGGTCAGACTCATAGACAGTGATGGTGAACAAAAAGGAATTGTTCCCACCATTGAAGCTTTGAAAATGGCTAGAGAAAACGAGCTTGATCTTGTGGAAGTTGCGCCGAATGCAAATCCACCGGTTTGCAAAATTCTTGATTACGGTAAATATCGTTTTGAAATGGAGAAGAAGCTCCGTGACTCCAAGAAAAACCAAAAAGTACTGAAGCTTAAGGAAATCCGTATGCAACCAAAAATTGCAGACGGAGACATTGAGTTCAAATCAAAGCACATTAAAGAATTTCTTGCTGAAGGTAATAAGGTAAAAGTAACAGTGCGTTTTCGGGGACGCGAACTTGCTCATACCGATCTCGGCTTGGATGTTCTGAATCAAGTATTAGAACGCATTGAGGGTGAGTATGTCATGGAAAAACAGCCTGCTATGGAAGGCCGTTTTATGTCAATGACTCTTGCGCCGAAAGCGAAGAAATGAGGTTAAATCTATGCCAAAGATGAAATCAAAGCGCTCTGCCGCAAAACGTTTTTCATTGACTGGAACTGGAAAAGTTAAGTACAAGAAAATGAATCTCCGCCATATTCTTACAAAGAAGAGTACAAAGCGTAAGAGAAATCTCCGTGCAGCAGGAATTCTTAGCGAGTCAGAAGCAAGAAGAATGCGCAAGCAGCTTATCCCTTACAGCTGATAATTGTAAAGAAAACTAAAAAAGCGGCAGATCAAGCCGCCATTCAAGGAGATTAAATATGTCTAGAGCTATAGACGGAACAAAGCGTAAAGAACGCCGCAAGAAGATTCTTAAACTTGCTAAAGGTTTCCGCGGCAGACGCGGAACAAACTATAAAGCTGCAAAAGATGCCGTAACACAGGCATTGTCTGATGCTTATGTAGGACGCCGTGACAGAAAAGGTGCAATGCGCTCTTTGTGGATTGCACGTTTGAACGCTGCATGCCGCGCAGAAGGCATCACATATTCACGCTTCATCGAAGGTTTGACAAAAGCTAACGTAATCATCAACCGCAAGGCATTGTCTAACATGGCTATTGAAGATCCTGCAGCTTTCAAAGAAGTTGTAGCTGTTGCAAAAAAAGCAATTGGAGCATAACACATGATTTCACTCGATCAGGTTCAGCTTCTTGAACATAAAGTAGAAACAGCGGTCGCAAAGATTGCAGACCTGCAGAAGGAAAATGATTTCTTACGTAACAAGTTTTCTGAATTAAAGGTTCAGTATGATGAAATGCAGAAAGCTAATGTAGAACTTTCCGCAAAAGTTTCTCTTTTTGAGCAGAACCAGCCTACGATCGAAAGTGGAATTATGAAAGCTCTTGAACGCTTGAACAACATTGAAGAT
The DNA here is from genome assembly GCA_001603145.1 of Spirochaetales bacterium Spiro_07. GTDB lineage: Bacteria > Spirochaetota > Spirochaetia > Treponematales > Treponemataceae > UBA1240. The sequence continues at coordinate 25,023 of LVBI01000021.1, forward strand.
TCTGTTCTGCGTGTAAGTGGCGGCAGCATTGAAGCCCCTGTTTCTATGCCTGAGCAGAATCTTGCTTCAAGACCATCTAACGAAGATGCAGTCATTCCGCCGGCAACACAGTTTGTTGCCAGCGCACAGCCTGTACAAAGCACTCCTTCAGTAGATCCTTTTTCTATAATAACTTCTTCAGTTTCTCAGCCAAAAGCTCCTGGAGAAACACAGCAGCTTGATATTTTTTAAGGCTTGAGCATGGCAAAAGGAACCCTTCAGATAAATCTATTAGGCACTTCTTTTTCAATTCAGGCTGATGAAGATTCATTGTATCTTGAAAAATTATTAGCTCATTACAAAGAAACAGTAGACGGCTTGATGCATTCTACAGATTTGAAAGAACCTTTGAAAATTGCTATTCTCGCCGGAATCATGATAACTGATGAGCTTGCCAAGGAGCGCCGCAACGTTCCTAATACAGACACTCTTATGGTTAATGCTGAACTGAGCGAAGCCGAAAAAATCGTTCTTCAGCTGACTAAGAAAATCGATCAGGTTTTATAACGAATGGAAGTAAGGAATTTCCGTATTTGGGTGGATGCAGATTCGTGCCCTGTTCAAGTACGCGAACTGACTGTCCGTTTTGCGCTCAGACTGAAAATACCGGTAAAATTCGTCGCGAATCACGAAATTCCTTTTCAGAAAAACGAACTCTTTGAGATGATTGTCTGCGAAGCAGAGCAAGACGCCGCTGACAATTATATTGTCGAAAATTCAGACACAAAAGACCTTGTTATCACAAGAGACATACCGCTGGCTTCGCGGCTGGTTGACAAAAAAGTCTGCGTAATAAACGACCGCGGCTGTGTCTTTACAGAATCGAACATTGCAGAGAAGCTTGCATCAAGAAATTTGCATTACATGCTTATGGAAAACGGCGCGCTGCCTGAAAACCGGAAAACAGGAACGTTCGGCAAGAAAGAGCTTAACCTTTTTGCGAACAGCCTCGACCGCGAGCTTCAGAAAAAAATAAGAGCAGAATCTTAAAACAAAACTTGACACAAAGTAAAAAGGTAAATAGACTGTAAAAAAAGTAAAAATTCCATAAATGTTTATAATATTGATAGATAAGTTGTAACTTATGTTGGCCGCCTTCAAAGATGAATTTGGCGGTATGCTTCTAAGAGAGGGAATGGTATGAAACTTACTAGAAACTATCTTATTATATTCTTGTTGCTGTCTTATGCTGGCGGTTTATACTTGCGGTGGTATCAGCTTGAGTTTTTTTACAGAATCCTGCCGACTTTCTTTTCTGGCATAGGTTCAACATTGTTTGCAACAGCATTTCTAATGCTGACGATGGGCTCATACAACTTTATCGTTCTTAACAAATTCACAAAAATCATTAACAAGATAAAGAACGGTGAAAAAATAACTGAAGAAGAGCGCAAAACAGCAATAAGGGCTCAGTCAAAAGTAAACATAATTTCGCTTATAACGAACATGATTGGCTTCGGTGTCGGACAGGCTTTTGCCATTTTTGTAGACGTAAAGAACGGCGTCATCGTACCAGTTGCCAGCAGACTGACGCTTATAATGTTTCAGGCGATATTGGTCGGCTGTCTTATAGCGATATTCGAAATATTCATCGTTGGTGTGCTTATGCGCGACGACCGCCGCCTCTTGAAGATTCATTCTGTTGACGAGCTTGACCACGACATAAAATTTTCAATCAGAAAAAAGATTATCTTTTCAAGCGTTGTAATTCTTGGCCTTATGGGCTTGCAGTGCTTCTGCCTGCCTTATCAGATTATCTTTGGCGATTGCGGCAAGCCTGTTCAAGACATGATGAGCGAATACCTTAAAAGCTTTCCGATAGTGTTCATAGCGTCTTTCATTCCGTGCTTTGCTTTGGTGTGCATTCTTGCAACTGATATTAAGTCGCGCATTCAGCATACGGCCGTGCGTGTCAGAGACATTGGCAGCAAAGGCGATTTGACTTCGCGCATAGACATTGCCATGAAAGACGACATCGGTGCGCTTTCGTCTGAGATAAATCTCTTTATGCAAGACCTGTCATCGATGGTGCAAGACATAAAGATGGAAACATACATCGTTGAGAATTCAGCCGTAAATTTGAACGAATCGCTGAAAGTTTCAAATGACGCATTGGCGAACATGAAGCAGACAGCAGAAAAAATCATGGAAGAAGGTGAACGCCAGAAATCGCTTGTTGAAAATGCCAGAGACGATGTAGTGAACGTAACAAGAAGCGTGCTTGACGTTGAGCAGCAGATTCAACAGCAGTCAGCATCTATTCATCAAAGTTCGCGCTCCGTAACTGAAATGGCAGAAAGCATTGAGGCTGTTGCAGAGCTTGTGCAGCAGGCTGACACTGTTTCAACCGGCTTGAAAGAAGCAAGCGGAAAGGGCGAAGAAGCAATCAGAAGCGCCGTAAATGCAATTATGGAGATTCAGACTGCATCAAATGAAGTGCAGGACATCGTTAAGGTTATTCAGAAAATTTCTTCGCAGACAAACCTGCTTTCTATGAACGCCGCAATTGAAGCTGCACATGCCGGCGCTATTGGTCAGGGCTTTGCCGTTGTTGCTGATGAAGTGCGTTCTTTGGCTTCATCAAGTTCAGTCAGCGCCAAGAACATTGCGGTGCACATCAAAGACATGGTTGAGAAAATCCAGAAGGGCGTAGAATCAATTCAGCTTGCCGGAAACGCCTTTACCGAGATAAACGGCGGCATTGCAAGCACTTCTGATTTGGTAAGAACAATCGCGCATTCAATGGAAAATCAGCGCATCGGTGCTGATGAAACTATAAAGTCAACAGAATCTGTCGTTACTTCGATTGAGCTTATTCAGAAGCTGACAAAGCAGCAGCATGAATTCGCCGATAACGTTGAATCTTCGATTAACAAGATTGTAAGCGCGTCACAAGAAATTTCAGCCTCTCTTAAAAAGAACACCGAAAATTCGCGCAAGCTTGAATGTGCGATTGACGGCGTAGATTCATGTGCAATGAACAACAGCAATGCGGTCTCTAAAATGCTTGACCGCATCAATGTGTTCAATGTTTAAGGCTTCTATAAGATTGCCCGGTCATTCGCCGAAGCTTCGAGAGAGCGGGCAATGACACATTATTTCAGCCTGTTATAAATTCTTCGTTGCCGGTTTTCTTGACCGAAGAATAAGAAGATTTTGCTGAATAGACTTGCGTGTTGAACTGCTTTTCAGTCTTGATTGTCGATGGCGGCCCATGCCCCGGCATGAGCACAAGCTCCTCGTTCTGGCTCAAGATTTTAGTCTTTATGTTCATTTTCAGAATCTTTTCCGCATAGGCGTTGTTCGTGTTGCCGATAAGCCCCGCCGTCAGCGCATCGCCTGTAAAGAGAATCTTGCCGATTTTATAGACCATCGAATCAGCCGTGTGCCCCGGCACAGAAAGATAACCGACATTCGTTCCGATTAACTTTAGAATGCCGTCGCCTTTGATAATCTTGGTGTCGTCGGCGGCAAGCTCGTAGTCGGCGGTGTAAACTTTTGGCTGATAAATCTTTCTTAGCGTCCTAAGCCCTTTGTAGTGGCTTAAATGGTTGTGCGTAATCAGCACAGCGTCTAAAGAAAAATGATTCTGCTCAATCTGCATAATCATCTCTTTGTTTACGGTTCCCGGGTCAATTATCAGCGCCTGTTTTGTTTCGTCGTTTTCAACAATGTAGCAGTTCGAGAAGCCTTCAAGGCACAAATGAAAATAAACTTTAATCATTTTGCAGCTCTGCTCCTTCTGAAAAATTGGCTTCGCGTGTGTTTGAATGTTTGAACGAAACGTTGTCGAAAGATGCTTCTTGAAAAGAACTTTGCTTTATGTTGCAGTTTCTGATTGACGTATTGAAAAGCTTGGCGCGGATAAACCGCGAGTTGTACAAGTCTGAATCGTCGAAAGACGATTGCTGCGCGGTTATTCCGTTGAAGTTATTGTGCACCAAGTCTGAATTGGTGAAAAGCACATGCGAGAATGTGCTGCCGCTGAAGCTTGTAAACTGCATGTTAGAGTTGAGCAAGTTGCAGTCGCTGAAAAGAGAAAAGTCGAGCATTGTCATGCGCATTCTGCAGAATTCTGAATGTATCGAAGAGAATGTGCAGTTGCGCATATCGCAGCCGTAAAATTTTTTGCCGCTCAAGTCTATGTTGTTAAAATGAATGCCTGGCATGCTCAAGCCGATGATTTTGTCGTGAGTTTCGATGTATTTGTAAATCTTGTGGCTTGTTTCTTCGGCGTGTTCGTCGTGCTCAAGGCAGAAAACGCCTGTGTCGCTCAAAATGTTGCCGTCTTCGTCAAAACGCGATACCGCCAGGTTTCTGCAACCTGGGTACTGGCACAATCCAATTGAAAACATGAATCAATGTTACCATATAGAACCGTATTTGAAAAGCATTTTGCGTCTTACTTCTAAAAGAAGCTTTTCATGATACGACTATAAAAGTTGATTCGTGCTGCGGGTTTCATAATCCGACGCTCTGCATCGGGGAGCTTCATTAACCAGTTGCTGAACGGCTTAGAGGCATATTCAATGACGTTAATCTTTAAAAAAGCTTTTCCAAAAATTAGTCTGCAAAACGCATTTGCCATTTTCCCTTTTTTCGCCTATAATGTGCGCATGTGCTGGAAATGCGGTGTTGTTAATAAGATAGAAAATCCTGTTTCAAGAAGTGCAGTCTGTGAAAGCTGCGGCGCTGATTTGCGTTGCTGCAAGAACTGCGCCTTTTATTCGCCCGGCTCTCATTATGATTGCCGCGAAAACGTTGACGAGCTTGTGGCAGACAAAGAAAGGGCGAATTTCTGCGATTATTTCAGATATTCAGCAAGCGGCAATGGCGTAAATTCAGCCGGAAACAAAAAAGCTGAAGACGCGCGCAAGGCGTTCAACAGCTTGTTCGGTGATTGAATAACATGGAAAGAATACAAATCCTTTTCTTAGATTCAGGCACGGGCGGGCTGCCTTATATGCTCAGCCTTAAAAAGCTTGCGCCAAAAGTCAGGTGCGTTTATGTCGGCGACACGGCGCATTTTCCGTATGGCGAAAAATCTTTGACGCAGATAGAGCAGATGGCGTGCGGCACTGTTGAGCGCGCCATAAAATGCTTCAACCCGCAAATCATAGTCATAGCGTGCAACACAATGTCTGTGGCGGCTCTAAAAAGCCTGCGCCTCAAGTTCAGCGTTCCGTTCGTCGGCACAGTTCCGGCTATAAAGCTTGCAGCTAAATCTACACTGAATAAGAAGATAGGTCTGCTTGCGACGCGTCACACAATTGAAGACCCTTATACAGAAGATTTAATCAATCAGTTTGCGTCTGGTTGCAGCGTGTACAAGCGCGGCGACGGCGAGCTTATCTCTTTTATTGAGCATCATCTTTTTACGGCTTCGCGCGAAGAGCGGCTGCGCGCAATTGCACCTGCTGTTGAATTTTTCAAATCTTCGGGCGTTGATACTGTGGTGCTTGCCTGCACACACTTTTTGCATCTGCTTTCTGAATTTGAAGAAGCTTTCGGCAGTGCGGTGCAGGTTGTAGATTCGCGCGAAGGTGTTGCAAAGCAGGCGTTGCGTCTGCTTGAAGAAAGCCCGCGCATCGAAGATTTTGACAGAAAAATCGAGCAAGTGCCTGACATGGGCGTTTTCGTTACTTCGCTTAAGAGCGGCAGCGATGAATTCGAGTATGAAAACTGGTGTAAGCTTTCAAACGTGCCGTTCATGGGGCTGCTGCCTTAAAGCGGCTTTTCTTGAAACGCTGAATCTATAAAAAAAGCCCTGCGTCGCTGAACTGCTTTGCAGTTTCAGTTTTGGCAGGGCTTTCTGTTAATCTGAAAAAAACAGATTAGAGCTTATTGTTTGAACCGAGTACGTTCACGATTTTGTGGATGTACATCTTCTTCATGTTCTCGCGAGCCGGCTTGAGGTACTGGCGTGGGTCAAAGTGACTTGGGTTTTCAGCCAAATATTTGCGGATAGCTGCTGTCATTGCAAGACGAGAGTCTGAGTCAATGTTGATTTTGCATACAGCTGACTTTGAAGCTTCGCGGAGCTGTTCTTCTGGAATACCAACAGCATCTGGGAGCTTGCCGCCGTACTTGTTGATTGTATCAACTTCGTCCTGTGGAACTGATGAAGAGCCGTGGAGTACGATTGGGAAGCCTGGGAGCTTTTCTTCGATTGCGTGGAGAACGTCGAAAGCCAATGGCGGTGGCACGAGCTTGCCTGTTTTCGGGTCGCGTGTGCACTGTTCCGGCTTGAATTTATAAGCACCGTGTGAAGTACCGATTGAAATTGCAAGTGAGTCGCAGCCTGAGCGTTTTGCAAAGTCGATAACTTCTTCTGGCTTTGTGTAGTGAGAAACTTCTGAAGCAACTTCGTCTTCAACGCCGGCAAGAACACCGAGCTCAGCTTCTACTGTAACGTCATATTTGTGAGCATAGTCTACAACTTTCTTTGTAAGAGCAATGTTCTCTTCGTATGGAAGTGAAGAACCGTCGATCATAACTGAGCTGAAGCCCATGTCGATGCAGTCCTTGCAAAGTTCGAATGAATCACCGTGGTCAAGGTGAAGAACAATCTGTGGGTTAGGGCAGCCGAGTTCTTTTGCATATTCAACAGCACCCTGTGCCATGTAGCGGAGAATTGTTGCATTGGCGTAGTTGCGTGCGCCTTTTGAAACCTGCATGATTACAGGTGATTTTGTTTCAACTGCAGCCTGTACGATAGCCTGCATCTGTTCCATTGTGTTGAAGTTGAAAGCTGGGATTGCGTATCCGCCTTTTACGGCTTTTGCAAACATTTCGCGTGTGTTTACAAGGCCAAGGTCCTTATAGCTTGTCATAATATCTCCTTAAAAAGATCTTAAATTTAACGTAGATATACTATTGTGTTAGAGAAAAATAATCAATAGAGATTGCGAAAATGCGTGTTCCGGGGCTGAAAATAAGTTGCTGAATAGCTTTAGCAAAGGCATTTTACAGGGTTAAGTTTTAGGCACTTTGTGACGATAATTAATAAGTATTCTTATCTTTTAATAGCAATAATTTTAACGGTATGTATCTGCGATTATCGTTGTAAATTGTTTGACAAAGCTATGACAAGGGGAATATAATATCTCGGTAAGAAGTGTAACGAGCTTTTTCTGACAATAACAAAAGGAGATTTGGATGAAACAGGGCAGATTAAGTGTTTGTCTCGTCCTCGTAAGTTTGCTGTTATTGCTGCCTATTTTTGGTCAGACGGTAACAACAACAAGTTACGATTCTTTGATGGTTGATGATTTCGATCAGACCGCTGAGAATGGGGACTGGGTTTGGTACGTTCAGGGCAGCAGATTTGTTGCTGACGGTTATCCCAAACTGCAATATTTTGAGGGAGCGCCGAACTCGGTTAAATACCTTCTCAAAGAGGGAGTTGTCGGCAAGGTATTAGGCGTTGAATTTGCTTTTAACCGCAAAGGTGACAACTGGGTAGAGATTTTCCCTGCAAAACAAGATGCAAATGGAAAATATGTTCCACAGAACCTTCCGCTGAAAGGTGATGTTGACCACGTAGATGTTTGGGTATGGGGCGGCGGATATTCATATAACTTGGATTTGCTTGTCCGCGACGCAGACGGACGTGTGCATTCGCTTCCAATGACAAAGCTTTCATATGTCGGTTGGAGAAATGTTAAGACAACTATTCCTGGTTGGATTAATCAGCATTCTCGTTTCCGCTCTGGAGCAAAGACAATGCAGTTTGTAGGGTTCCGTATCAGAACAGATCCACAGGCTCCAGTAGATATCTTTACAGTATACTTTGATCAGTTCAAGTATCTTTCAAATACATTTGCTAATGTATATGACGGATATGATCTTGAATCTGTTGTTTTTGATGAGGGGGCTGGACGATGAAAAAGCTTTTAGTTGCAGCTTTAGTTCTTTTTATGGCTTTCGGAGTTTTTGCACAGTCTTCTTTGGCTGATGCTGACCCTGAAATGCTCGGAGTTGATGCTGCTCGTCAGGCTCTTAGAGAAGTTTCTCTTGACTTGTTCGAGCGTGAAGGCTCATGGGATGTTGCAATGTCTATCGATGACGGCATTGTATCTGCTAGATTGTTCGACGGTGCTCCTGCTGCCAAAGAACCTCTCCCGGCTGGCGTTCCAGAGGGACAGGATGACAGCAAGGTTCTCGGTGTAAAAGTAGATTTCATGCACCGCGGCTATTCAAGCTTTACTATTAAGGCTACAAGACCTATCCCGATTGAAGGTGTTACAAAGACAGTTTCAATGTGGGTTTGCGGCCGCAACAACGACCATACATTGACAATCTTGGTTCAGGATTTCTTCGGAAAGAACTATGAGCTTTATGTAGGTAAATTGAACTTCTCTGGTTGGAAGAAGATGACTGTTGCTATTCCTCCTTCTCCAGATGGAAAGCGCGGTATCGTTCAGGCTGACCCACGTTATGGTGACAACCCTGGACTTCGCGTAGTCGGATTCCGCATTGATTGTGATCCGCTTCAGGCATACGGTTCTTATTACGTTTATTTCGATGATTTGCGCGCAGTTACAGACTTGTACGCAATGGAAAACCGTGATAAAGACGATATGTCAGACAACTGGTAAAATATTTACCAGCTGATAAAAGGGCTGCCGGAATGGCAGCCTTTTTTTATGCTTATGCAAATTGTTTTTAGGTTCTGTGGTTTTGAGTGTGTGCCGTTCACGGCTTCTGTTGTTAAGGCTGTTTGACAAATCTATAGAATTTTTCGTTGCCTTTTCTGGCTGTTTCTTCTATTTCGCCAAGCTTTTTCATCGTCCATATTATAAGCCCTGCATATTTGCGGCAAGCCTTATTCTGTTGCAGCTGCTTCAACGAAAAATCTTGGTTATCTGTAATTGCTCTTACAAGATTTATGTATGAATTACGCGAATCGAAGACAAGCTCTGAATTGATTTTCAGCAAGTCTTTGTCTTTTTTGTACCAGTTCTTTTTCCAGCGGCGCGAATTGTTTTTGAGCTGAACCGGCTTGTCTGTTTTTATTCTTGTTTCTATGATTTCAGCTTTTAAAAGGATAATCTTAAAATTGGGGTTGTCTATAAAAGGAAACAGCTTCGTGATTTCTTTGAACAGCCTGTATTCGTTTTCTTTTTTTGGGCTTTTCCTTTCAGAGATAAGCTCAAAAGCTTCTGTCTGCCATTGAATTGTCGTCCTTTCAGCTATCGGAAAGACAACCGTAACAGAATAATCTGAAATGAGGCGGCTTATCTTGCTTGCAAGCGACGACAAATTCGCCGTCTGAATTTCGTATATTTCTTTGCCTGAAACAACGTCGCAAAAAAAGCCGTTAAGCTCAACTTCTGTCTTTCCGTTTGAAAGCTCCGCATATTTGTTTTTCAGTTTTTCATGCAATGTCGATTCATTGTAAGTGTTTATCATAAATTCTGCCGTTTTTCCTGCTGAAGATTAACTATACAGATGTGTAATGTAAAAGTAAAGCATTTGTTAAATTTTTTACACTTTTGTAAATTTGAGCGTTGACAATCTGATTATCTCTGATAAAATGGAGCTAAGTGGGAGAAAGTGGGGAAAAGTAGGTAAAAGTGGATGGAGCTTCTTACCGGTGAGTATCGTAATACGTTGGACGAAAAAGGAAGGATTCTTTTTCCGACGAGGTTACGGACTGAATTGACAGATAATGTTCTCGTTCTGACGCAGGCGCTGGATAAGTGTCTTTGGCTTTTTACGCCAGAAGAATGGAAAGAGTTGTCTGCCAAAATAATGGCAAATTCATCACCTTTTAACGCGCAGGCACGTCTTGTGTTGCGCCGTCTTATTGCCCCAGCTCAAGAAGTTGAGTTTGACAAATCTGGTCGAATATCAATTCCTCAAAGCCTCCGCGATTATGCAAATTTAACAAAAGATTGTGTCGTCCTCGGTGTGAACAAGTACATCGAATTGTGGGACAGCGCAACATATCAAGATTATCTTTCTGAGAGCGAAACTTCATTTCAAGCCGCAGCAGAAGGGTTGTCTTCTATTTGCTTTTAAATTTGCAGAAACACTGTTTGTTATTCATATTAAAAGGGGAAAAACAATTGGAAATTGTTCATACGTCAGTTCTGCTGAACGAATGTCTGTCCTATTTGTCGCCGGAAAACGAAAATTACGGCGATTCTCCTCTTATGATAGATTCTACGCTTGGAGAAGGAGGTCACTCGGAAGCTTTTCTTTCAAAATACAAAAATTTGAGAATAATCGGTATCGATGCTGACCCTGTTATTCAGGCGCGTGCCAAAGAGCGGCTTGCACCGTTCGGCGATAGAATGTCTTTTTATTCAGGCTGGTTCGACGATTTTTATGCAAATTACCAGAATGAAGACGACAGGCCTTCGCTGATTCTTTTTGATTTGGGAATTTCGCTGTTCCATTACGAAAAATCGGGTAGGGGCTTCTCTTTCCGCATGGACGAACCGCTTGATATGAGATTGTCGCCGGAAGCTGATGTTTCTGCGGCAGACCTTGTACAGACGCTTAACGAGAATGACCTTGCCGACATGATTTATGCTTATGGCGAAGAGCGGTACAGCCGCCGCATTGCAAGCGCAATCGTTGAGGCGCGGCGTTCTGCTAAGATTGAAAACGCAAAAGATTTGGCCGATATTATTTACAGAGCTGTACCTGCTCAGTATAGGCATGGTGCAATTCATCCGGCAACCAAGACTTTTCAGGCTTTGCGCATAGCGGTAAACAAAGAGCTTGACAGACTTCCGCGGGTTCTTGATTCTGCGTTTAAAGTGCTCAAGGTAAACGGAAAGCTCGGCGTAATCACGTTTCATTCGCTTGAAGACAGAATTGTCAAGGTGCATTTCAGAAATCTTGCGAAAGAGTGCATTTGCCCGCCGGAACAAGCTGTTTGCACTTGCGGCGGCAAGCGCAGGGCAGATTTGCTGACAAGAAAGCCGGTTGACCCGACGCCGGAAGAAATCAAAAGAAACTCGCCGTCACGCAGCGCAAGACTTCGCGTTGTACGGAAAGTGAGAGAAACAGACGTATGAAAATTGAATGTGTAATGAAGAATGTATTTATATGCTTTTTGGCGCTTGCCATTCCTGCTCTTTTAGTTTTGAATACGTTGCAGGCGCAAAAATATGCACGGCTTGAAGAGTCTGTGCAGGCAATCGAAAAAAAACAGTATGAAATTATTGAAGAAAACAAGCGTCTTGTTGCAAGCATCTCGAAGTTGTCTAGCCCAGACAGAATCGAATTTATTGCGACCGAGACATTGAATATGGAAAAAGCAAAACCAGAAGATATAATACGTGTTGAAGTGAAAGGCAAAAAAAATGGAAACTGAAACTCTTCTTAGTTTCGAAAATTTAATTGACGCTGTTGAAGGCAAGCTGATTGGCAAGAAAAGCAGCTGCTTCGGCTTTTCGTCTGTTGCCATTGACAGCCGCGAATGTGCCGAAGGTTCGTTGTTCGTGCCGCTTATTGGCACAACCCAGAACGGCCATATCTACATAGAGCAGGCTCTTCAGAAAGGCGCGTCTACCGTTTTTGTTGCAAATTCAGAATTGGCTGAAAATGAAGCCAAATTTGCAAGTCTTGCTGAAAAATTTAATGCAACTTTTATAGCTGTAAGCAATACCATGACGGCGTTGCAAAAAGCTGCAAAGCGTTATGTTGAGCAGTTTCCGAGCCTCATCAAAATCGGCGTTACAGGCTCTTCGGGCAAGACAACAACAAAAGAGATTATCGCTTCAGTGCTTTCTCAAAAATATTCAGTTGTAACTAATATTGGCAATTTGAACTCAGAGACAGGCTTGCCGCTTTCAGTTTTTAAAATCAGACAAGAGCATGAAGTGGGCATTTTTGAGATGGGCATGAACCGCCGGGGTGAAATTTCTGAAATCGCTTCTGTTCTTTTTCCTTCGATTGCGGTAATTACAAACATAGGTACTGCCCATATCGGAATTCTCGGCACACAAGATGCAATTGCTGAAGAGAAAAAACAGATTTTTTCAAATTTTTCTGAAAACTGCATCGGTTTTGTGCCAGAAAACGATAAATATGCTTCTTTCTTGCAGAAAGTCAAGAAAGGGCGTGTAGAAAAATATGGCATAAATTCAAACCGCCGCATCAGAGATGTTTCATCTTCTGGCTTAGACGGAACAACTTTTGAGTATGACGGCGTGTTCATTAAATTTCCTGTGCCGGGCAAGCATAATTTTTCAAATGCTTTGGCAGCAATTTCTGTGGCCGAATATCTTCACCTTTCGACTGACAAAATCAAGAAAGGCTTGGAAAGCGTTAAGACAATCTTTGGCCGCAGCCAGATTTACCGCGGCGAAAAGACGCTTGTGCATGACTGCTACAATGCCAACCCAGACTCAATGGAAAGTGCAATTAGTTTTTGCGATGACCTTGAATGGAAAGGCAAAAAAATCTATGTCTTGGGCGACATGCTTGAGCTTGGCGAAAAATCAAAAGAGCTTCATGCAGAGCTTGGCAAAAAGGCTGCAAAGTCTGATGCTGATTATGTGCTCTTTTTCGGCAACGAAATGGAAAATGCCTACAAAGCTTGCAAAGACAAAAAAAGATGCTTCTGGAGCAGCAATATTCAAGACATTTCAGAAGAGCTTGAATCTTCTGTCTGCAACGGCGACTTGATTTTGCTTAAGGCTTCAAAAGGAATGGAGCTGTGGCGTGCGGCTGATGCTCTCAACATCAAGCTTGGAGGTCACGCCTGATGTTGTATGGTAGCTTCTTTCCTTCTTCAGAAAAGATTATCATCGGCAAAAAAGCCGACATAGGTTTTCTCGTATCATTTATTTTGCTTCTCGGCTTAGGCTTGGTTACTCTGTATAGTGTTTCTATAAACCCTGGCATGAGAATCAAGAATGATGAACTTTTCTTTGTGAAAAGGCAGATTGCTTTTCTGCTGGTCGGCAGCGTTGTGGTGTTCTTCCTTTCGATGGTTGATTTGGACAGGGTGCGGAACATTCTGCCGGCAATCGTGCTGTTCTCAATATTTTTGTGTCTGCTTACATGCATTCCGGGAATCGGCATTGAAAAGAACGGTGCAAGACGTTGGCTTGGCATTGCCGGCATCGAGTTTCAGTCGTCTGAACCGGCAAAGCTTGTAATTGTGCTTTATCTCGCTCATCTGTTTGCTAAAAAACATGACAAGCTTGATGAGCTTGCAGCTACGATAATTCCTGCTGTGATAATGACTTCTGTGTTTGTTGTTTTCATTTATTTGCAGAACGACTTTTCGACTTCGCTTATTGTGATGATTTTGAGCTTTGTGCTCTTTTTCTTTTCGGGAATCAAGCTGAGATGGTTCGTCATCTTCTTTTGTCTGGTGCTGCCGGTTGTTTTGCTGTTTGTATTCACCGAGCCATACCGTGTTGAGCGAATCATTTCGTTCTTGAACCCGTCGATTGACCCTTATGGCGGCGGCTATCAGCTGAACATGGCAAGAAAGGCAATTTCTGGCGGCGGCTTCTGGGGCAAAGGCATCGGCGGCTTGTTCAGAGGGTCTGTTTCAATTCCAGAAGTTCAGTCTGACTTTATCTTTGCGGGCTGGGCTGAAGAGATGGGCTTCTTCGGGATTATGCTTTATTTTGTAGTGCTTACGTACTTTGTTGTGCGCGGCTACAAGATTGCGCTTTCTTGCGAAGACAGGTTCAGAAGCCTGCTTGCATTCGGCTGTGTCAGCGCGATTCTGATTCAGTCTTTGATGAATTGCGGCGTTGTTTGCGGCTTGTTCCCGTCAACAGGTATTCCGCTGCCGTTCTTTTCTTCAGGCGGAACATCGCTTATTGTGTCAATGAGCTTCTGTGGTTTGATTATAAATGTATCAAGATGGAATAAAGGAGAGGGAGACTGAAATGAGTGACATGTACAGTTTTGCCGATGTAGACAGCTATTATTCTAAGAAAGAGCCGGTAGTCAAAGCCAAAAAAAGAAAGGCTTCTGATTTGCGCACTAATATTCTTAAGATATTGGTCGGCGTGCTTTTTGCTGTGCTCGTAATTGAAGCTGTAATTTATGTGGTTATTATTCCTTGCACAGCTTCTGTCCAGATTCGTTTTTCAGGTCTGACACAGTATACGCCTGAAGAAATAATCAGACTGTGCGGTCTTAACGTAAGGCAGACGTGGATAAATTTTGATACCGGCGCAGTGTCTTCAAAGCTGAAGAAGATGCCGCTTTTTGAGAGCGTTCAAGTTGAAAAGAGCTTTCCTGATCAGGTTATCATAACTGTTTCAGAAAGAACCACAGCCGCAATTGCAATTGCTGAAGTTGACGGAAAATCTGTAGCAGTGCAGATTGACAAGACGGGCTATGTCTATCGTGTTGACGGCAACATTCCGGCCGGAAACATTCCGATTATCAGTGGCCTCACTTTCGAGAATCCGCATCCTGGAATCCGCCTTAACCCAAAATTGCGGCCGCTTCTCAAGCAGATTGGCACAATCTTAGAGACCAAGCCTGCATATTTCAGTGCAATCTCTGAAATTAGAATTTCGCCTAAAGATTATGGCGAATATGACCTGATATTATACCCAATGCATTCAAAAATCCGCGTTTTAGCCGATAAAGAATTGAATGAAGAATCATTACAGTATATGATGGTTGTGCTTGATGTAATTGATTCCCTTGATCCTGATGTGACTGAAGTCGATTTACGTTATGGTGCTGTTTCTTACAAGACAAGAAATTCAGACAGGCCATATCAGCTAAGAGGGGTGGCTTTGAAAAATGATTCTAATCGCCGCTAGGGAGCTGGATTTTGAATAATAAAATTGTCGGACTAGATATTGGTACTTGTAATGTAAGGGCTGTTATAGCTGAATTAGCTGAAGACGGAAGCTTGTCTGTTGCAGGTGTAGGTGAAGAACCTTCTACTGGGCTTCGGAAAGGTGTCGTCATCAATATAGAAGCAACCTTGAAAGCAATTAAGGCTGCAATTGAAAAAGCTGAATTCATGGCCGGCTGCGACCCGATAACAGATTGTTATGTCGCAATCGGCGGTTCGCAAATTGAAAGTTTCACCTCAAAAGGTGTTGTGCCTGTAAAAGAAAAAGCAAACGGAAGCAGAGAAATAGACCAGTCTGATATTTTGAAAGTAATCGAATCTGCACGCGCAAATTGGATTTCAATGGACCGTGAAATTCTTCATGTAATTCCGCAGACTTATATTGTTGACCACCAGAGCGGTGTGAAAGACCCGCGCTCAATGATTGGCTTCCGTTTTGAAACAGAAGCCTTGATTGTTACGGCTTCTAAGACAGCTAAGCAGAATATTGAAAAATGCGTTGAACGTGCCGGCTACAATGTTGCAGATATGATTCTTAAATCTTTGGCAGCAGCCCGTTCAGTAATGACACAAGAAGAGCGCAATCTCGGTTCTATTTTGATTGACCTTGGCGGCGGCACAACTGATGTTCTTGTGCTTTATGATGATGCGCCTCTCTGCTCTTGTTCAATTCCGGTTGGCGGCAAGATGGTCACAAGCGATATTTCAATCGTAAAGGGTATTTCTACTGAAACAGCTGAAGAAATCAAAATAAAAGCCGGCTGCTGTTGGGAGCCGCTTCTTGATTCAGAAGAAGAAGTTATGCTGCCTGGTGTAGGTGGAAGAGCGCCGGAAATTATTACACGCCAAGAGTTGTGCGAGATAATTCAGCCGCGCGTACAAGAAATTCTTGAAATGGTGCGTGACAAGCTTGCATTGCTTATAAAGTCAAAGCAGCTTTCTGGCAATATCGTGCTTTGCGGCGGCGGCGCATTGATGCCTGGCATTGTAGATTTGACATCAGAAGTGTTCAATACATCAGCTGTCAGAATCGGCAATTCAGCAAAAATGGGCGGCATGCTTGATGAATACCATACGCCTCAATATGCAACTGCAACGGGCATAGTTCTTACAGAAGCCGATATTTTCAGAAAAGCAATTGAATCAGGCGAAATGCAGATTAGAGAAACAAGACAGAGAGATAATACTTTGGGCAAAGACTTGCTTTCTGGTCTTAAAGAGTTTTTCAAGTCGTTCTTTTAGCGGCAAGGCTGTGCAAATTTTTTGCACAGTTTTACAGCCTGTTCATAAATCTTCTAATATTTTCTTGAAAATTTCCGATTCTTTTGATATACAGAAGCATCTGTTAAATTTTGCTTTTTAGCCTAGTATAATTTACGCGTTTTCCTATGAGTGGTGGGAGGAAACATAATGGATATTGAAGTTCTTGGTCAGCAGAATGTAAGCCCGACAGTTATTAAAGTAATTGGTGCTGGCGGCGGCGGTTCAAATGCCGTAAACCGCATGATTGCTTGCGGACTTGAAAATGTTGAATTTATCGTAGCAAATACTGATGTTCAGGCTTTGAACTATTCAAACGCTACGCAGAAAATACCTATTGGTTCAAAGCTGACCGGCGGACTTGGCGCAGGCGGCAAACCTGAAATCGGCGAAAAGGCTGCTCAGGAAGATACTGAAACAATCAAAGAAATCCTTAAAGGTGCAAACATGGTCTTTGTCACAGCCGGAATGGGCGGCGGCACTGGCACTGGTGCTGCGCCTGTTATTGCAAAGATTGCGCGCGAGCAAGGTGCATTGACCGTAGGCGTTGTTACAAAGCCTTTTGAGTACGAAGGCAAAGTCAAGATGGCGCTTGCAGAAGAAGGCATCAAAAAGCTTAAGGCAGCTGTTGATACTCTTATAGTTATTCCTAATCAGAATCTTCTTAAGATTGTAGACAAAAAAACACCAATAAAAGAAGCATACCGGATGGCGGATGATGTTCTCCGTCAGGGCGTGCAGTGCATTTCAGACTTGATTACTAAGCCTGGCTTTGTCAATGTAGACTTTGCTGACGTAAAGACTACAATGGAAAACAAGGGCGATGCAATTATGGGTTCTGGCATCGGCAAAGACGAAAACAGAGCTGTTGATGCTGCAACTAACGCAATCAACAACCCGCTTCTTGAAGACTCAAGAATTGACGGCGCAAAGAACATCCTCATCAGTATTACCGGCGATGATTCATTGTCTTTGGTTGAAACTGAAGAAATTGCAAAGATTGTCACTGCAACGGCAGACGATGACGCTCTTATCATTACTGGTACTGCAATTGACCAGAACATGAACGGCGAGATTCTTGTTTCTGTTATTGCAACAGGCTTCAACTCTGATTCTAGAGCGACAAAAGTTACAGACCGCGAAGTTATTGCAGCCGCCGTTCAAGAAAAGCCGCCTGTAAAAGACGATAAGAACGAAGTTTTCTCAAGAACTGAATGGATAAGACTTTCAGGCGGCGGCACAGAAGCCAAGCCAGGTCAGCCTTCTCGTCTTGCAGGTCAGAGAACATTTGCAGATGATCTTGACCGCCCTGCTTGCGAGCGCAAAGGCCGCCCGTCGACAATCAACATCGGTCAGAAGAACAACTAACGTTTTTGTGTTTATCACTTTATGGAATTTTGTTGTCAGGCAGTTAAGCAGTTTTACGCTTATTTAATCACGGTGAGCCACAAAGCAAAGCTTTCTGCCGAAACTTATGCCCTTAGCATAACCGCCTTGTATCATTGGCTAGAAACGCCCGATGGTGCAGCAGGCGGTTTTTCTATTAATAGCATGATACCTGTGCAAGAGCTTTCACGGTTTCTGGTGTGGCGAAAAACTGAAGGCGCAGACGAGCGAACAATAGCCAAAGACATTTCGGCATTGCGCGCTTATGGCGATTTTATGACTTCGCTTGGCAGCTGGACAGACAACCCTGCGCTGCTGCTTGAAAAGCCAGGCTATCACAGGTCTTTGCCGCGCGTTCTTTCGGTTGAAGAGGTTGACGCGCTTTTA
Source organism: Spirochaetales bacterium Spiro_07 (assembly GCA_001603145.1). Lineage (GTDB taxonomy): Bacteria > Spirochaetota > Spirochaetia > Treponematales > Treponemataceae > UBA1240. Next base: position 42,898 of record LVBI01000021.1, read on the forward strand.
GCTTCAATTGATGTTTCAACGCCGCTCGGTGTGCGCGACCGTGCGCTTTTTGAGCTCATCTATTCTTGCGGCCTTCGCATAAGCGAAGCGGCAGGGCTTTTGACAGAGCAGCTGCATCTCAACGAGCGCATGATTCTTGTGAACGGTAAAGGCTCAAAAGAGAGAATCGTGCCGTTCGGCGGTGCTGCCTACGAATGGCTCAAAAAGTGGCTTGACGAAGCACGGCCGCAGATTGTGGGCGATAAGCTTGTGCCCACCGTTTTTGTCAATTATCAGGCAAAGCCGCTTTCGCGCAAAGGAATCTGGAAACGCTTTCAAGAGCTTGAAGCAAAATCTGGCGTAACTGCAAAAGTGCATACGCTACGCCACTCTTATGCTACGCACATGCTTGCTGGTGGTGCAGACTTGCGCTCGGTGCAGGCCTTGCTCGGCCATTCAGACATTTCAACAACGCAGATTTATACTCATGTTGATAATGAATCTTTGCACGACTATTACAATGAATATTTTCCACAAAATATAAAGCCCGGCACAAAAAAATAGATTTTTTTGCAGATTTGGTACAGAAAAAACAAAAAATGCATATATATTATTTATAGGTTTTCTTTAAAGCGAATCTAGATTTCTCAAGGTGTTGATATGAAAAGAATTTTCAATGTTTTTGCCGTTTTTGCTTGTGCCGCAATCTGCTGTCTGCTCTTTGAAAGCTGCAATAATTCAGCTAAAAAGACCGCAAATCTCGTTCAGCTTTTAGATGCGGACGCACCGAATCCTTCGACAATTGAAGAACTTACAGAAGCAATCGAAAAATACGAAAGCCGTGCAGACGAACTGCTTGCCGTGCAGGAACAAGCCGGAATCTGGTACAAAATCTTGGCGACAAAATACATCGAAGAAGAAATGTACGGCGAATCTCTGGCGGCGCTTCAAAAGGCCGTTCAGTATTACCCCGAAAATCAGAATCTTTTCTATTACATAGGAGTTTCCGCAGGCTTTATGGCGAAAGCTTCGCTTGACTTTGATGCAGAAGGAAAATCGACCAAGCACGACAATTATCTGCTTTTGGCTGAATCTGGCTATAAAAGAGCGATTGAGCTTGAGCCAGACTATTTTAGGGCAATATACGGCCTTTCTGTGCTTTATGTGCTTGAAATGAACCAGCCTGCAAGGGCGATTCCGCTTTTAGAAAAATCGCTTGAGCTTGAGCCGAAAAACGAAGAAGCGATGATGCTTTTAGGTCATGCACATTACATGACGTATGACTATGAGGCGGCCGTAGCGATGTATGACAAAGTTATCGCGGCAACCGCTTCAAAAGAGCGCAAAGAAGCCGCAACCGCCAACAAAAAAGCAGTGCTGGATGATATGTATGAATGACTTGATGCTTGCGGTTGCAATCTCTTCTATGCCTTTTTTGAAGCCGAATGAAAAGCAGAAGCTTTGGAAAACTGTAGACAACATAAAAGAGCTTGCACAGCTTTCAATAAGCGACATCTCTCGAATAGCAGGGCGCGGCTTTAGAGATTGCGAATGGCAGCCGGAAAGCATTGAAAAACGTTCAGAGTATGCGCTAAAAATAATGAAAGCTTACAGCATCAAGACTTGCTTGTCAGACGATAAAGAATATCCAGCTTTATTAAAAGAAATCTTTGACCCGCCATTCATGCTTTTCTGGCGCGGAAACATCGGCTGCCTGCATAGAAAATGCGCCGCTGTTGTAGGCACGCGCCATGCAACGGCAACAGGGCTTAAAGCTTCGTTTGAGCTTTCAAAAGCGCTTGCCGAAAAAGGTGTAACTGTCGTTTCGGGGCTTGCGCTCGGCATTGACGGCGCGGCGCACAAAGGCGCAGTTTCTGCAAAATTGGCGGAAAATCAGCAACAAGCCGGTTCAACATGCGCCGTGCTTGCTTGCGGTGTTGAGAGCATTTACCCTGCAAGCCACAGAAGGCTTGGCAGAACCATCCTTGAAAAAGGCGGCTGCATCTTGAGCGAATATCCGCCGGGCTGGTTGCCGCTCAAATGGTGCTTTCCTGCGCGCAACAGAATCATTTCGGGATTATCTTCCATTATCACTGTTATCGAAGCGCCTAGAGGCTCTGGTGCGCTTATAACAGCCGATTTTGCGGTGGAGCAGGGGCGCGAGCTTGCGTTTCATGCTTGCGGCGTAAAACCTGCAAAGATGGAATTGACAGAAAGCAAAAAAATGGACATAAATCAATATGTAAATGACGGTGCGCCTGTTATAAGCAATGCCGACGAGCTTATTTCGCTTATGAATTCGGCTCAAAATGTGCAAGAGCTGGCTGAAAAGCAGCTTATGCTTTTCGATAAAACATGAATTCATGATTAAGGCACTTTAGATATATTTATAAATGGCGATAAAAGAATTAAAGCTTAATTTTTCGTAAACAATGCATTTAAATATGATGGGGATAGGTCGTATATGCCAGAGAAGAAAACTGCTGCCAAAAAAAAGACAAAGAAACAGACATTGGTGATTGTAGAGTCGCCGGCAAAAGCAAAAACTATCGAGAAATATTTGGGAGCAGGCTACACTGTCCGCGCTTCAATGGGCCATTTGATTGACTTGCCGAAGTCGCGTCTTGCCGTAAACGTTGAGAATAATTTTCAGCCTGAATATATAACTGTGCGCGGCCGTGCAAAATTGCTCAAAGAATTGCAGAAAGAAGCAAAAAAAGCAGACGAAGTTCTGCTGGCAAGTGATAATGACCGCGAAGGAGAAGCAATCGCGTATCATTTGCGCGCCGCATTTGCAGATAAAGTAAAAGCACCGATTCACCGCATTGTCTTTAACGAGATTACGCCGCAGGCAATTCTTGAAGCAGTAAAAAGCCCGACTGACATTGATGAAGCAAAAGTCAACGCGCAGAAAGCGCGCCGCGTTTTAGACAGGCTTGTGGGGTATAACCTTTCTCCGCTCTTGTGGAAAAAAGTAAAGAACGGCCTTTCAGCCGGGCGCGTTCAGTCTGTTGCGCTTAAGCTTATTTGCGAGCGCGAAAAAGAAGTTGAAAATTTCATTCCAGAAGAATATTGGACTCTTGATGCAGATTTTATAAAAGGCAAGAGCAAATTTACAGCTCAGCTTGTTCAGTATGACGGCAAAAAACCGTCTCTTTCAAATGAAAAAGCTGTAAACGACATAATCGCAGAAATCAAGAACGCAAAATGCGTTATCAGCGACATAAAAGACACTGACAAATCTGTAAAGCCAAAGCCTCCGTTCACAACGTCTAAACTTCAGCAGGCAGCGGCTAACCGTCTGGGCTTTACATCAAAAAAGACCATGCAGGTTGCGCAGCAGCTTTATGAAGGCGTGAACATCGGTTCTGGCCGTGTGGGCTTGATTACATACATGCGTACAGACTCAGTGCGCATTTCGCCTGTCGCAATCGAAGAAGTGCGCAAGTTCATCGGCGAAAATTACCCGAAAGAGCTTCCGTCTGAGCCAATTGAATATTCAGTCGGTAAAAAGGCGCAGGACGCGCACGAAGCGATAAGACCGACTTATGTGACTTATACGCCTGATTATGTAAAGGAATTTCTTACAAGAGACCAATTGAGGCTTTATACGATAATCTGGGAACGTTTTGTTTCAAGTCAGATGACGAATGCAAAGAACCGCACAACGAGCGTCGACATTCAGGCCGGCAGCGCGTTGTTCCGCCTTTCTGCAACAAAAGTTGTAGAGAAAGGCTTTTACCGCGCAATCAAGCTGCTCTCTACAAAAGAAGACAAAGGCGTTTCGCTGCCTTCTCTTGCTGTTGGCGAAAACCTTGAGCCGCTCAAGTTTTACCCTGAACAGCATTTTACGCAAGGTCCGGCGCGCTACACAGACGCTTCTATCGTCAAAATGCTAGAAGAAAAGGGCATAGGCCGCCCTTCAACTTATGCGCCGATTATTTCAGTTTTGCTTGACCGCTATTATGTGAACAGAAGCAACAAGCAGCTTGTGCCCACGCCGCTTGGCCGCATGATTTGCGACATTCTTGTTGAGTCTTTCCCCGAAGTGATAAACGAAAATTTCACGGCTGAAGTCGAAGACAACCTCGATAAAATCGAAGACGACAAGCTCGACTGGACGAAGATGATGGGCGACTTCTTCTTTGGCTTCAAAGACCGCGTTGACGAGCTTATGGGCTCGCTTGAAAGCTACAAAGGCATGATGGATGAAAAGACTGACAAAGTCTGCGAGCTTTGCGGCAAACCGATGGTCAAAAAGCTCGGGCGCTTCGGCTTCTTTTTGGCTTGTTCTGGCTTCCCGGAGTGCCGCAACACGCGGTCGATTCCGCTTGCAAAATGTCCGCGCCCCGGCTGCAACGGTGAAATTGTTGCCAGAAAGACGAAGAGCCGCGGCAAAGAATTTTACGGCTGCACAAATTACCCGGAATGTGACTTCATCAGCCACTTCAAGCCGATTAACGCAACTTGCCCGAAATGCGGTCAGTTCCTCGTTGAGAAGTACACCAAAAAGCACGGTACAATCAAGTCTTGCATAAACCCGGAATGTGATTATCTGCACACTTCAGAAGACGACGGCGAAAATCTGGAAGGTTCTGACGAATAAGCGTTAAGGCGGGCAGGGCTTAAAATGAGTTCAATGGCTTCAAAAATTGAAGAATTTTTGTCTTATATTTACGGCGTAAGAAACCTTTCAGGCAATACATTTGAAGGCTACAAGCACGACCTTGCGCTTATGGTCGAAATGATTGGCGAAAAGACTGAACTCGAAGACGTTACGCTTGGCGATTTGCAGCTTTGCGTGGCGCAGCTGACTGAAAAGAAATTTGCCGCAACAAGCATTAACCGCTTTATTTCGGCTGTGCGTTCGTTTTTCAAATATGCTTTCAGAATGGGCTACATCAAGGCAAACCCTGCGCTAAGGCTGAAAACTATCAAAGCGCCGCAAAAAATGCCGCGCTTTTTGTACCCTTCAGAAACTGCTGAATTTTGTGCCCAACCCGAAAAGACAAACCTGCTTTGGCCAAGCCGCGACGAAGCAATAATCAAATGCCTTTATTCTTCCGGCTGCCGTGTCGGCGAGCTTGCAGGGCTTAAGCTTAAAGATTTGTCGCATGATTTCAGTTCCGCAATTGTGCTTGGAAAAGGCAAAAAGGAACGGCGCGTTTTCTTCTCAGCTGAAACGGTGACGTCGCTCAAAGATTATCTTCTTGAAAGACGGCAGCACGTCAAAAAAGATTCAAACGTCGACGCGCTTTTTGTAAATCAGCAAGGCACGGCGCTTACAATCCGCGGTATACGCTACATCATCAACAGATATTCTGGCATTGAAGGCACAAACCACCATATTTCGCCGCACGCATTGCGCCACACCTTTGCAACAACGCTGCTCTCAAACGGTGCAGACATTAGGGTTGTGCAGGAACTTTTAGGTCATGCCTCAATTTCTACGACACAACGCTATACGCACGTTACAACCGAACAGCTCGTAAGAACCTACAATCAGGCTCATCCGCACGGCGGCAATGACACAAAATAAGCCGTGCCAACTTTTCTAGTTTGTATTGCGCTCAAACTTGGCCGGTTAAACTTAATTTGTAGATTATCCCAATCGGCAAAACCGAACCTTGTCTTTTCTAACTTAAATTGGTACATTAGTTACATATTCACTGTGCTGAAAAATTCAGCTGTTCAGATTTTAGGAGGATTTGAGAAGCTCCGGCTTTTCTATTTTCAAGATGAAAACACCAAAAGTCCGCAGTACAACAGTTATTGCAGTTAAAAAAGATGGCAAGGTCGCAATGGCCGGCGACGGTCAGGTGACAATGGGCGAAACCGTTATGAAGGGCAACGCACGCAAGGTGCGCCGCATGTATGACGGAAAAGTGCTCACAGGTTTTGCCGGTGCAACGGCAGACGCATTCAACCTTTTTGATAAATTCGAAGCGAAGCTTCAAGAATATAACGGCGACATCACACGCGCCGCCGTAGAGCTTGCGAAACTCTGGCGCACAGATAAGGCTTTGCGCAACCTTGAAGCCTTGCTGCTCATCGCAAGCAAGGACAAAATCCTTCTGATTTCTGGCAACGGCGACGTAATTGAGCCGGAACATGACATTCTTGCAATCGGTTCAGGCGGAAACTACGCTTATGCCGCCGCCATGGCTTATATGGAATCATCAAACCTTTCCGCGCGCGAAATTGCTGAAAAAAGCCTTACAATTGCCGGTTCAATCTGCATTTATACAAACGACCACATCACTGTAGAGGAGCTTTAAATGAGCGCACCAGATGCAACAAGCAAAAACCTTGAGGAGTTGACACCTCGCGAGATTGTCAACCGCCTTGACAATTACATCATCGGGCAGCATAAGGCAAAGAAAGCTGTCGCCATTGCATTGCGCAACAGAACGCGCCGCCTGAAGCTTCCGAAAGACATAATGGAAGAAATTGCTCCGAAAAACATCTTGATGATTGGCCCGACCGGCGTTGGCAAAACCGAAATTGCACGGCGGCTTGCCAAGCTTTGCGGTGCGCCTTTCTTGAAAGTTGAAGCCACAAAATATACAGAAGTCGGCTACGTTGGCCGCGACGTTGAATCAATGATCCGCGACTTGATGGCTGTCGGCTATAACGTTGTAAAAGCTGAAATGCAAGAGCAGATGAAGTCTGCCGCTGAGGAAAAAGTAGAAGAAGCTTTGCTTGATTTGCTTCTTCCGGGCAGCAGCCCAAAGCAAAAGAATGACGTGCCGCCGTCAGAAATGAAGCTGCCAGCTTTCACTGATGTTACTCATTTTGAAGAGCCGCCGCAGCCACAAGCACAGACAAGCGACATGTCTGAAACACGCGAAAAATTCAGGCAGATGCTTCGCGACGGCAAGCTTGAAGAGCGCGAAGTTGAGGTGAGCGTCAGCAGACGGCCACAAGGCCCGACAATGGAAATCTTTGCAGGCGGCAACATTGAAGATCTTGAATCAACGATGATGAACCTTACGAACATGATTTCAGGCTCGCGCTCAAAGAAAAAGCTCGTCACTGTAAAAGAGGCGCGCGAAATTATCATAGCGGAGCAGCTTGATAAGATGATTGACCCTGACAAAGTCTGCGATGAAGCGAAAAAGCGCGTTGAGCAGATGGGCATCATATTTATAGATGAAATCGACAAAATCGCGGTCAGAGGCGAGCGCGGCGGCGGCCAGGACGTTTCACGCGAAGGCGTGCAGCGCGACATTCTGCCAATCGTTGAAGGCTCAAACGTAAACACAAGATACGGCGTTGTTGATACTACGCATATTCTGTTTATTGCGGCCGGTGCTTTTTCAGTTTCTAAGCCGAGCGATTTGATTCCTGAGCTTCAGGGCCGTTTTCCGCTCCGCGTTGAGCTTGAATCTTTGAATGCTGAAGATTTCAAGCGCATTCTGCTTGAGCCGAAAAACGCGCTGATCCGTCAGTATACGGAACTGCTTGCAACTGAAGGCGTGACAATCAAATTCAGCGACGAAGCAATCAACAGAATGAGCTCTCTTGCGGAAGAAGTCAACACGCGCATGGAAAATATCGGCGCCCGCCGTCTTCACACGATTATGGAGAATCTTCTTGAAGATTTGTCTTTTGAGGCAGATGCCCACGCCGGTGAGACAATCGAAATAACAGCAGATTATGTTGACGAGCATCTTAAAGACGTTGTTCAAGACCAAGATTTGTCAAAGTATATTCTGTAAGACCAAAACTCGAGTTTTGCGCCGTTATTATTATTTTGCAAGAATTTGTCATTGCCGTGCTCGCTCGAAGCTTCGCTACGAATGGCACGGCAATCTTATAGTAATCTTAACAAGTTTTCCCAAGCGAAAACTTGCAGTGGTCGAATGTTTCGGAATCTCTGTACCGAATAATGCAGATGCTGAACCAAGTTCAGCATGACATTTAGCTAAGATTATCGGGTCAAGTCCGATAATGACATTTTTTTCTTTTCGCAATAGCTTAATCTACGTTGAAAGCATTATCTGCGAAAAGCGCCGATTTTGCTCCGCAAAATCTAAAGCATTTGTAAAAAAGCCCAATCGCAAACCCGCCTTTGTGCATCCTCTATACAAGTTTGCGTTTGTACAAAATCCCGGTAGTTTTCGCAAGGAAACTACGCGTTTTGTCAATTAAACTTCATTAATTAGAATAATCTGTCACAAAACGCAAACTTGCAGGGTTTTTCTTTTCGCGGTAGCTTAATCTACATTGAAAGTCATTTCTGCGAAAAGTGACGATTTTGCTCCGCAAAATCTATAGCATTTGTAAAAAAGCCCAATCGCAAAACCGCCTTTGTGCATTCCGCCTTGCAGTTTTCTTTTCGCAGTAGCTTAATCTACGTTGGAAGCCCTTTTTGCGAAAAGCGACGATTTTGCAACGCAAAATCTAAAGCTTTTATAGAATGACATTTTCCCCAAAAAGCAGTCTTTGTGCATCCTCTATGCAAGTTTGCGTTTGTACAAAATCCCGGTAGTTTTCGCAAGAAAACTATGCGTTTTGTCAATTAAGCTTCATTAATTAGAATAATCTGTCACAAAACGCAAACTTGCAGGGTTTTTCTTTTCGCGGTAGCTTAGTCTACGTTGAAAGCATTATCTGCGAAAAGCGACGATTTTGCTCCGCAAAATCTAAAGCATTTGTAAAAAAGCCCAATCGCAAACCCGCCTTTGTGCATTCCGCCTTGCAGTTTTCGATAGAAAACTGCGCCGTTTTGCTCGATTAAGCCAGAAACAGTAAATTAAGCTCTTGCAAAACACTTAAGTCTTTATTTTGTTTGCCGACAATGAAATTGTATGGAACTTTCTGCAATTTACGGTGATGTTTCATACAGGGTAGGTCAATTATGAATAGTTTTACAAGAACAACTGACATGCTTCATAGGGCAATGGATGTAAGCACTTTGCGCTATCAGGTTACGGCAAACAACCTTGCAAATTCAGAAGTGCCGAACTACAAGCGCGTTGAAGTAAACTTTGAAAGCGAGCTTAAACGTGCTCTTGAAACAGAAAAGAATCAGGGCGAAGCTTTCAAGATGCGCACGACAAACGAAAAGCATATTCAGTCAGAAGGTTTCCGCGATTACCGCACAGTTGAGCCACGCCGTGTGCGCGACTATTTAACTACCACAAAAGCTAATGGAAATAACGTTGATGCAGAAACAGAGGCAATGAATGTACTCAAGATTCAGCTCAACTATCAATTATTGACTCAGTTGCAAACTTTTGAGTTCTCTCAAGTCAAATCTGTGTTAAAATAGGAGTTAGATGATGGGTCTTTTTTCAAGTATTAATATTGCTGCAACAGGAATGAGCGTTGAACGCTTGCGAACCGACGTTATATCGGATAATATAGCTAATGCGTCTACTACAAGAACGCAGGACGGCGGACGCTTCAAGCGTTCTCGTGTAGTGCTTCAGCCAATAAATGAAGAGCTGACATGGCGCGGTCCTTTCGTTTCAGACGAAATGGATAAAGGCCTCGGCCAGGGTGTGCGCGTTTCTAAAATCGTTAAAGACGATTCACCAGGACGCCTTGTTTATGATCCGCAGCACCCGGATGCAATTCTTAGCGGACCGAATGCTGGATATGTTGAGTATCCTAATGTTAATATAGTTAATGAAATGGTAGACTTAATTGCTGCCAATCGTGCATATGAAGCAAATTCATCTGTTGTTCAGGGCTCAAAAGAAATGTTCATGAAAGCCCTTGAAATCGGGAGGTAATAGATGATTACTAGCTTGGGCACATTGTCTATGATCCGAACTGATCCGGCACATATCGGAGCAGAGCCGCTGACATCGATGATGACGCAAGATATTAGAAGAAAGCAGGAAACTGAAACCGGCAAAACACGCGGTGCTTTTGAGCAGTACCTTTTGAATGCGGTCAATTCGGTTAATGATAAGCAGATGGCAAGCGATGCAATCGCTCAGCAGTTGATTACCGACCCGGATTCAGTTGATGTTCATGATGTTACAATTGCAATGGCAGAAGCAAGTCTTTCGCTTAATCTGGCGCAGACAGTCATTGACAGAGTTATTAAAGATTGGAATGAAATTACTACCACACGGTAAGGAATAAAACTTTGAAAGAAGGCAGAAACAAACTGAATAGTAAGTTTCTCATTCGATATGTTCGTTCACGGGAGGGGTGTCATGAACGAATGGCTTAAAAAGCTGTTAGGACAAATTAAAGAGTTATGGTCTAAGTGGACCGTAGTGCAGCGTGCAATACTGATTGGTATTGTTGCTGTTGTAATCGTTGCGCTTGTTTTAGTTACACGCATTTCCGCAAAACCGTCTTCTGTTCCGCTGTTTTCTACAGCAATCACAGACGAAGCTGCACGCGACAGAATCATGGTTCGTCTTGGTGAAGAGAACGTTGAATCGCAAGTAAATGCAGCCGGTGTCATCTCTGTTAAAGATGAAGCTACCGCGCGCCGCATGCGTTCAATCCTCATCAGAGAAGACTTGGTTCCTTCTTCTGTAGATCCGTGGGCTTTGTTCGACATTGACCGCTGGTCAACAACAGATTTTGAGCGCAACGTCAACTTGCGCCGTTCAATTACGGAAGTTGTAAAGCAGCACATTGAAGCTCTTGATGACGTAGACCGCGCCAATGTAGTAGTTACAATGCCTGAAAACACGCTTTTTGCCGAAGACCAGAATCCGGTAACGGCGAGCGTAGTTCTTTATACAAAGCCGGGCAGCGACCTTACTACAAACAGAAAGAAGGTCGAAGGCGTTCAGAAGATTATCCTTAAAGCTGTAGAAGGCCTCAAGGCTGAAAATATCGTAATTTCAGATTCTGCCGGAAACATTTTGAACGACTTTGAAGGCATGGCTGAAATTGACAACGTTTCTGTTACAGAAAAAGAGCAAAAGCTCATTCAGAAACAAGAAGCCGTTTACCGTGCAAAAGTCTTGAACGCTTTGCAGCAGACTTTCGGCAATGACCGTGTCCGCGACTTGAACATCAAGATTGACATGGACATGTCAAAGCAGAAAATCGAAGCCAAAGAATATTCTCCGATTGTCATTAAAGCTGACAACCCGGATACACCATACGACGACTCTGAAATCGTTCCGTCTGTTACAATTTCTTCTGAAGAAGTTCACAAGGAATGGAAAGGAACAGGCTATAACCCTGAAGGACCGGCCGGCGTTGAAGGCCAGAACCCGCCTGTTTATTCAGATATGTCTAACTTGTACGGCGTTTCAACAGAAAGCGGCGTAAAGAAGAACGAAGTTATCAACGAACGTCAGGTTTCTTCTGAAAAGCGCCCTTCAATTGACCGTGTTACAGTTTCTGTAAACATTGACGGTACATGGAAAAAGAAATATGATGAAACCGGCAAGCTTGTAGTTCTTCCGAACGGCTCTATCGACAGAGAATATCTGCCGGTGCCTGATGATGACATTGCAAAGGCAACTTTGCTTGTTCAGAATGCAATCGGCTACGACCGTTCGCGCGGCGATTCTGTTTCTGTTGTCTGCATTCAGTTTGACCGTACAAAAGAGTTTAACGAAGAAGATGCAGCATATCTGAGACAGCAGGAAACACGCAGAACCTTGCTTATTACCGGAATCGGTCTCGCTATATTGCTCGTGGCTTTTATTCTCTTCCGTATTATCAGCCGCGAAATGGAACGCCGCCGCCGTCTCAAGGAAGAAGAGATTCTGCGCCGGCATCAGGCAGAGCGCGAACGTGCTTTGTGGGAAGCAGAGCAGCAGGGCATGGAAGTATCTATGTCTGTTGAAGAACGGAAGCGCCTTGAATTGCAGGAAAATGCAATCTCTATGGCAAAAGAACACCCTGAAGATGTGGCCTTGCTTATTCGCACATGGCTGATGGAGGAATAGAATGGCTACCACAACGACAACTTCTAAAGAGAAATCTAATTCTAAGAAGGTCAAAGATTACAAAAGCCTTACCGGAAAGCAGAAGGCTGCAATCTTCCTTGTTTCTCTTGGTTCAGAAATATCTGCTGAAATCTTCAAGCACTTGCGCGAAGATGAAATTGAGACGCTCACTTTTGAGATTGCGCGTCTTGAGAGCGTTGAAGCTGATTTCAAAGATGCCGTTCTTGAAGAGTTTCAGGAACTCATGCAGGCACAGAACTTTATCACTTCTGGTGGTATCGACTACGCCCGCGAGTTGTTGGAAAAATCTTTGGGCAGCCAGAAAGCGATTGACATCATCAACCGCCTTACAAGCAGCCTTCAGGTTCGTCCGTTCGACTTTATCCGCCGAACAGACCCGGCGCATTTGCTGAACTTTATTCAGCAGGAACACCCGCAGACTGTTGCGCTTATTCTTGCTTATCTTGAGCCGAACAAGGCTTCATATATTTTGCAGAACATTCCTGAAGAGCTTCAGAGTGATGTTGCCCGCCGTATTGCAACGATGGACCGTACATCACCGGATGTTCTCCGCGAAGTTGAGCGCGTTCTTGAGAAGAAGCTTTCGAGCTTGTCAAGCGAAGACTACACCGCTGCCGGTGGTGTTGAAAGCATCGTTGAGATTCTTAACCTTGTTGACCGTTCTTCTGAAAAAACGATTATCGAATCTTTGGAAGAAGAAGATCCGGATTTGGCAGAAGAAATCAAGAAACGCATGTTCGTATTCGAAGACATCGTTATGCTCGACGACCGCGCTATCCAGAAAGTTATGCGCGAAGTCGATACGCAGGAACTCGCAAAAGCGCTTAAAGCTGTTGATACCGAAGTTCAGGATAAGATCTTCCGCAACATGTCTAAACGTGCGGCGGCAATGCTTAAAGAAGATATGGAATTCATGGGACCGGTACGCTTGAAAGACGTTGAAGAGTCTCAGCAGAAGATTGTTTCTACAATCAGACGCCTTGAAGATTCCGGCGAAATCGTCATTGCACGTTCTGGCGAAGACGAACTTGTTGTATAATAATGAAGCACTATGGCTGTCGCCCCGAACAATTTTCGGGGTCTGCCTGTGCAGATTGATTTAATAAGCATGGCGGAAATTCCGCCGTGTCTTGTGCTTTTTCAGCACGAACCAATTAAGCGGCTTTCATGCCGCTGTCTAAGTTTCTAAGAGGGGTCATGTATCATGGCAAAAGCAGTATTCAGACCGAATGAGATTACACCTGTAACAGATAAGATTATGCTCAAGCTTTCTCACAACTTCGAAGAAGAGGAAGAGAAAGAAGTTGAAGAAGTTGAGCCTGAATATACAGGCCCTACTGTAGAAGAATTAAAAGCCCAGGCTGATGAATTCCGTGCAAAATGGGAACTCGAAAAGCAAGAACTCTTAGACAGCGCAAAAGCTCAGGCAGACCGCATCATAAAAGATGCTGAGCAGACTGCTTTTGAAGAGGTTAAGCGTCAGACAACGCAGGGCCAGATTCAAAAGACATCTGCTGAAAACGAAGCTGCTGCCATTCTTGCAGATGCAAAGGCTAAGGCCGATGCAATGCTTGAAGAAGCAAACGCCAAGCGCGAAGAACTGACCTCAACAGCGCGCCAGGAAGGCTATGACGCCGGCCACGAAGAAGGCTATAAAGAAGGCAAGGCTGAAGTTGACCGTCTTATTGACCGCCTGCACCTTATGATTGAAAAAATCATGGATAAGCGTGTTCAGATTCTTTCAGAGACAGAGCAGCAGATTGTTGACCTTGTTCTTCTTATGACTAGAAAAATCGTCAAGGTTATCTCTGAAAATCAGCGCAACGTCGTTATGTCGAACATCGTTCATGCTTTGCGCAAGGTCAAAGGCCGCGGCGACGTTCTTATCCGCGTAAACATGGCGGAACTTGCACTTACAAGCGAACACACAAAAGAATTCTTGCAGTCTGTTGAAAACGTAAAGAACATCACGATTGTAGAAGACTCTGCTGTAGACAAGGGCGGCTGTATCATTGAAACTGATTTCGGTTCAATCGATGCACGCATCTCAAGCCAGCTCGGCGAACTTGAGCAGAAGATACTTGAAATTTCACCTGTTAAGTCAAGCGTCAAACCGGCAATTCCAACGGAAAGCTAAACATGTCTACAATTTTCGACAAATATATAGAAAGCATAAAGAACACCGAAACTATTCTCTATAACGGTGTCGTTTCTAAAGTGCGCGGCATGCTCATCGAAAGCACCGGCCCGCAGTCGGTTATCGGTGAAATCTGCCATATAATTGTGCCGTCAACAGGCGAATCTGTTGTTGCAGAAGTAATCGGTTTGAACGGCACGACAGTACAGCTTATGACTTTTGCCGACACAAAGGGCATCGAAATCGGAAGCAAGGTAGTTGCTTCCGGCTCTGTTTTAAAAGTGGGTGTAGGCAAAGACCTTATGGGCAGAGTTCTTGACTGTATGGGCAAGGCCACAGACGGCAAGCCTGACATTGTGCCTGAAGCTTATTACCCGGCAGTGGCAAGCCCGCCTGACCCGATGAGCCGCAAATCAATTGAAAAACGCGTAGTTACAGGCGTAAGAGCAATCGACTCATTGCTTGCAGTGGGCGAAGGCCAGCGTTTAGGCATTTTCGCCGGTTCTGGCGTGGGCAAGTCTACGCTTTTGGGCATGATTGCGCGCAACACCACCGCAGACGTAAACGTAATTGCACTTATCGGCGAGCGCGGACGCGAAGTTATAGACTTTATCAACAGAGATTTGGGCGAAGAAGGCTTAAAACACTCAATCGTAGTTTCTGCAACTTCAGACACATCGCCGCTTTCGCGCATACGCGGTGCATACACTGCAACAGCAATCGCTGAATATTTCAGAGACCAAGGCAAGAAAGTAATGCTGATGTTCGATTCAGTTACGCGTTTTGCAAAAGCACAGCGCGAAGTTGGTCTTGCCATAAATGAGCCGCTCGCTCAGAGAGGCTATACTTCAAGCGTTTACGAAACGTTGCCAAAGCTTCTTGAGCGGCCGGGCATTACACAGAAAGGCTCGATTACGGCGTTCTACACAGTTTTGGTAGACGGCGATGAAATGGACGAACCGATTTCAGATACAGTCCGCGGTATTCTCGATGGTCATATAGTGCTTAGCAGAAAGCTTGCGCAGACAAGGCATTACCCTGCAATTGATGTGCTCGCTTCGATAAGCCGTCTTGCACGCCGCGTTTCTGGCACAGAAACACGCAAGGCTTGCGATTATATCCGTAAGCTCATGGCCGTTTATGCCGAGCAGGAAGACATCATCAATGTTGGTGCGTACCAGAAAGGCACAAACCCTGTAATTGATGAAGCGATTGACGCTCATGACGCAATCGAAGAATTCCTCATGCAAGAAGAAACTGAAACAGTTACCATCGAAGATACGATGAACAAATTTGCTGAACTTGCTCACATCGAAATTCCTAAGGAAGAGTATGAAGCGTGAAAGCGTTTAAATTTTCTTTGCAGAAGATTCTTGACTTGAGACTGTTTGCCGAAGAGCAGGCTAAGCTTGCCCTGGCGGCAGCTATTGCCGAATCAGACAGAATCAAGAATTCTCTGAAGGAAATTGCGCAGAGCAGGGTAGAAGCAAACCACGAACGTTCTGTTTGCACTGATATTACCGGTCACATTGCGATTGAAAACTACATAAACAGGCTTGATATACGCAAAGAAGAGCTGCTCGAAGAGCTTGCGTCTGCCGAGCTTGTGGTAGAAGAAAAGCGCGCCGCCTATAACGAAGCGATGAAGCAGCGCAAAGTTTTGTCTAACCTCAAAGACAAGAAATTCGCCGAATACAAGAAACAATACAACAAGGCAGCTGAAATCGAGCTTGACGACATGAACCAAGCCCGTTACCAGCCAGCTGAATAAAAGCTTATTTGGAAAAGAAACCCCGCTTCCGAAGTAGAGGGGGCTTTTCGCAACAGCTTTATCTACGTTAAAAGCCCAATCCGCGAAAAGTGCCGCTTTTGCCTTGCAAAACCGGCAGCCTATGTATAAAACACCTATTCGTAGATAAATCTGGGGTGCTTAGGGGCTTTGCCCCTAAGCACCCCGGCGTTTGAATAAAACCTCAGTGCTGTATACAAGTATTTAGTATTTGAACTCGCTGCCGCCGATGAATTCGCGGAGCAAAGACTGCGGCGGAACAAAGTTCGACGGAATTGGCGAGAAGTGCGTCAAGAATTTCAAAAGCCTGGAAGCTTCTGAATATTCTTTTTGAAGCGGCGTTACGCACCTCAAGAGCGGCTCTGCATAGACGCGCAATACTGCAAGCTCATAATCAAGCGCGGTGTTAATCATTATGTCCGCGTTATTCTGGAACGGAAAAATGTGAAGCCGTTCGCCTTTCTGCACATTCGGCCACATTGCGATTGTATCTGAAGCAGATTTGCCCCTAAACTGCGAATCGCGCACGATGCGGCGGATAAGCCTGTTGTCGCTTGTAGAGATTCGGGTCAGATCATCAAGGTTAAGCTGCGTCAAAGCCGAAACGTAAATCTTAAACTTAAGAGACGGGTCGATAAGCGGCGTAAGCTTGTCGTTCAAGGCGTGTATGCCTTCAAGAATGAGAATATCGTTCTTTTCAAGGCGCATCTTTTTGCCGGTGTAGCGTCTTGCGCCTGCAACAAAGTCGTAAGTCGGCACGTCAATCTCATCGCCGTTGAAAAGCAGCACAAGATTTTCGTTCAGCAAGGCTACATCGAGCGCTTCAAGACATTCATAGTCGTAATTTCCGTTTTCGTCTTTCGGCGTGTTCTCTCTGCCAACATAATAATTGTCTATGCTGATAACGCGCGGCGTATAGCCGTTGACCTGAAGCTGCTGCGCAAGTTTCTTTGAAGATGTTGTCTTGCCAGAGCTTGAAGGGCCGGCGATGAGCACAACCTTTACGTTGCCTCTTTTCTGAATCGCGTCGGCGGCATCAGCAAAGCATTTGTTCTGCAAAGTTTCAGTTATGTTGATAAAGTCTTTGAACGAACGTTCTTTGACAAACTGATTCAGTTCAGGCGCGGCCGTTACGCCGATGCGCTTGCCCCAGTCTTTGTAACGCTTATAGACGTTAAAAAGCTTCGGGTTGCCTGTGTCGTCATCAAGCTTGCCCGGCGTGTTTGACGGCGGAAACCGCAACAAGAAACCGTCTTCATAAAGCGTAAGGTCAAAATTTGTCAGGCGGCCAGTGCGGTGAAGCAACGGCAAATAATAGATGTCAGAAAAACCTGTAAGGTTGTTCATCAAAAGGCGCGGCGGACAGTTAAAGTCAAGCGAACGCCTTGTCTGCTCAAGGTTCAGGTCTTCAAGAATCTTAAGCGCTTCTTCGTAAGAAACGGCAGTCTGCGTAATTTCAAGATTTTTCTCAACAAGCAGGTGCATTTGCGCCTTAAGCTGAGAAATCTCAAAAAGCGTTATAGGCTTGTCGCCGTCAAGCGTGTAATAGTAGCCGTGGCCGAGGCTGTGGCCTACGATAAGCCGCTTGTCTGGAAAGAGCGTGTGCGCTGAAGCCGCAAGAACAAAGCAGAGCGTTCTGCGGTAAATCGTAGCACCTTCAGCTGAATTTGCCAGCACAGCTTCAATTGAAGCGTTATAGTCAATAGAATATGTCAGCGAACAAACTTCATTATTGATGCGCACTGCGGCAATGTCGGCAGCAGAAACATTCTCTGCTTCTGCAATTTTGTCCAAGAAGTCTTTCGGCTGCATTCCCGGACGGACGCTAATGGTCGATGAATTTGAAAAAGTTAAAGTTATCATGTATGATAGTATATCTCAAATTTGTCAAGTTGTCTCTAAATTTCTTATAAGAGTGACTTTTGAATATGATTAAGCAAATATGTTTCAAAAAATAGTGCTTCATTCCCGTCGGAAATCCGCGCTTCGACCACAAGATGTTCGCTACGCTCTCAATTGTGGTCAGCACGGCTTCCCGGCTCCATTACGCACTATTTTTTGAGCGTATGGACATAATAAAAAATTATGCTTGTAAGTTTCGCTGTGCGAGCTTATACTTTTAGCAGAATCATAATGTTTTGGGGAGACGATATGAAAAAATTGAAATTGTTTATAGGTATTCTTTTATGTGGCAGTATATTCCTTTTTGCTGAAAAAGAAGCTAAATCTGATAGTAACTTTAAAATTTCGCAGAAGCTTACCACCGGCATAAACTTTGTTTATGTTGAAGGCGGCACTTTTACTATGGGAAGCATTGATGGCGAAGCCCTGGATCCCCTCAATTATGATTATGAAAAGCCTCTTCATGATGTTACTGTGGATTCTTTTAATATGCTCAGCACCGAAGTTACCCAGGGACTTTTTGAAGCTGTTATGGGCTATAACGGTTCTTACTATACCGGCGGATCACAAGGATGGAAAAATCATCCTAATCCTGCTTATAGTGTAGAGATTAAATACAATAAGGCTTATTACAAAGGTCTGTCAAAACCTGTAGAGTGTGTCACTTGGTACGAGGCTGTAGTATTTTGTAATAGATGGAGCGTACTGGAAGGACTAACTCCCTGTTATTCTTTAAACGGAAGTGTAAATCCTGATGACTGGGGAACGTATGAATTGAATGTTCCTGGTAATTCTATGTTAGGTACAACATGGGACATCATAGAATGTAACTGGGAAGCAGATGGTTTTCGTTTGCCGACAGAGGCTGAATGGGAATATGCTGCCAGAGGTGGAAAGTATAAAAATCCCTACAAATATTCTGGAAGCAACAAAATTTCCGAAGTAGCATGGTATAGATGGAATTCGTCGAATCAAACTCACAAGGTTGCCGCAAAAAAGCCAAATGCACTTGGTATATATGATATGACTGGCAATGTATGTGAATGGTGCTGGGATTGGGATTATTATGGAAATCCATATCCAGAAACTCCTCAGAATAATCCGACTGGTCCTGAAAAAGGACCTTATCGTATTAGACGTGGAGGAGATTATGGAGACTATTTTTTGTGTAAAGTTAGTGCCAGAAACTGCTGGCTTCCATTTCATGGATCTTGCGGTTTAGGATTCCGGGTTGTATCCCGCTACGGAAACTTCACCGAAGGCACTCCGGTGATTAGAAGGTAAAAAAAGCTTGTCAGACTCAAAATCTAATATTTTCCACCTTGTTAAGAAAATCAAATTTGCATTGTTGATATGCTTTATTAGCGTTCTCATTTTTTCTTGCGCGCGGCCACGGCAGCTGGTCTTTTTGAGCGACAGGCATGGGCTTTCGTTTGATGTGGTGCTCCATGCAGAGGCTGCGCTAAAAGGCTGCGATACGCTTGTTCTTTTTGACCAGCACAACGACGTAAGTTCTTTTGATGCTGAAATTACGAGCTTCAATTGGGTCGGTCGGTTTATAGAATGCGGCGCAATCAAAAAAGTTTACTGGGTTCCGTCTTATAAGCTTGACGATTTGGCGAAGCGCGCAAATCAACAATATATACAGAAAAATCTTTCTGAACTTGAAAAACTTGACGGCGCGCGCGCGGAGCGCATTTTCAGCGCGTTTTATGTGTGCGGCCTTGATGAGCTTAAAAAGCTTGACCTCGGCAAAGTGATTGTCACCTTTGATTTTGACGTGCTCTGCAAGGCGCAAGAGCCAGCCGCTTTTATAGCCGAAGCGACCGCATGGATTGAAGCGCAGAATTGCAAGCTTTTGACGCTCGCGTTTTCTTCGGCTTATCAAAATGAGCCGGCGGAAAGCTTGAACTGGCTTGAAACTTTTGTACGCGGCTACGGCAAAAAAGCAGACTGGCTTATAAGCTGCGGCAGCTTTGGCGAAAAGCCCGAAAGCAATGAAGAAAACGAAAAGTGGAAGCTCTGGCAAAAAAAGCCCGAAATTTTCAGCAGCTTTGAAGCAGGCTTTTATAGCGGTGCATATTTTTGGCTGAATATTCCGCCCGCGCTTCAAGATGAGCTTTTAAAAAAGCGCGTAAAGCCGTATAACCAAGATGATTCAACAACAGCCGCCGTATTAAAAGCGTGGCAAAACACTGAATACCGTGCGTTCCGCGAAAAATATGCTGCTAAATTGCAGCAATACAAAGAAATAGCCAAAGACGCTCTTTTGCGCTCGCTTGACGGCGAGATTTTTCCGCCAGTTTATAGCAGCTACGATTTATCGGCGAAAAACTCCGTGGGCGTTGTGGTGCGCTTCAGAACATTGACAAATGACCGCGGCTGCTTTGCCTTGTATTGCGGCATCGACAACATCGAGGGCGCAATCAGGCATTGCGCATACGAAGCCGCCATAGACCCGCGCTATCCGCATATCGAAAAAGCGGAGCTTGACGAGCTTTATGTGAACATCAGTATTTTTTCGGACTGGCAAAAAATGAGCGGCGCGCTTGATTTTGTGCCGGGCTTTGATTCGCTGATTATGGACAATGGCGATGCCGCAACTCAGGATTTGCAGCGCACTCTGCTGCAAGCGTCTGTCGCAACAGAGCGCGGCTACAGCCAAACCGCCTTTTTGCGCCGCCTCTGCCGCAAAGCCTGCCTGCCAGAAACCGCCTGGAAAGACGCGCCACAAGCCTTAGAGTTCTACAAATCCCCGACGCTTACGTATACATCCAAAGTCTTGGACTAATGCGCTATTAGATGCTAGAATAGACGCATGACAAATAACCAGAAAAATGAACTTATTGAAACAGCTATAAAGATGATGGCCGCTTCTTATGCGCCTTATTCGCATTTTCATGTTGGGGCGGCGCTGCTTGCAAAAGACGGCACTGTGTTTACAGGCTGCAACATCGAGAATGCGGCTTATGGCCCGAGCAACTGTGCCGAGCGCACGGCGATTTTCAAAGCCGTTAGTGAAGGTGTGCGCTCGTTTGAGGCAATAGCCATTGCAGGCGGTGCTGAAAACGAAAAAGGCGAGCCTGTTATAAAGGATTTCTGCCCGCCTTGCGGTGTGTGCCGTCAGGTTATGTCTGAATTCTGCGGAAAAGACTTCAAAATCATTTTGACAGACGGAAATGGCGGAATAAAAGAGTTCACGCTTGCAGAGCTGCTGCCTGAAAGCTTCAATTTAATCTGAATTAGACCGAATCTTTCAGCTGAAAAAAACTGCCGTAAAATGAACGTAACGATAATCACGCCGCCATTAGTGCAATTGAATTCTCCGTACCCGTCGGGTGCATATCTTTCGGCTTTTTTTAAAGAAAGCGGGCACAATGTGGCGTGGCTTGATTTGAGCATCGAGCTTTATTACGCGCTTTTCAGCAGGGTGGGGCTGGCCAAGCTTTTTGCGCTCTCTGAAAAGGCGGCGCTTGAGCTTGCAGCCAAAGCCGAAAAGCAGGGCGATGACAGCACGGCTTTCAACATTCGCCGCTACATAAGCACAAAACAGTCTTGGATAAACTGGATTGACGACATAAACGCTATTCTTTGCGGCCGGGCGCGCGAAAAAGAGCATCAGTTCTTGTTTTCGCCGTATGCGCCTCGCGGTTCACGCATGGAAGGCTTTTTGTCATCGCTTCAGCATGAACTGTCTGTTGACGACGTGCGCTTTCTCTGCACTTATGCGCTTGCAGATTTGGCTGATTACATTATGGCGGTTTTTGACCACGAGTTTTCGCTTATAAGATACGCCGAGCATCTAACCGTAGACGAGCGCGATTTTGCGGCAATTGAAAAAGGGCTTGAATCGCCGGTCTTGGAACATTTTTACAAGCCCTTGCTTGAAGAGAAGTTCGGCTCAATTGAAAGCCCTGACTTGCTTTGCATTTCGATTCCGTTTGCAGGCACTTTTCTTTCGGCGTTATACACGGCGCGCTATTTCAAGCAGCGTTTCGGCAAAAAGATTTTCATCAGCTTTGGCGGCGGCTTTGTAAACACTGAACTTCGCGACGCGAAAGACGCAAGGCTCGGCAGCTACATTGACGGCATTTCTTATGACAGAGGCTACGGCGCGTATAAGTGCTTGTTTGAAAATTCCGGGGCACATTCTGGTTTGTTTGATGTGCCGAAAAAGCCGCTCTATAAATTCCGCTTATTTATAGAAGATTCTGTAATTGAGCCGATCTGGCAAGACGAAAAAAACGAGCGGTTTGAGGCCGAAGTGACGGCGAAAATCGTACCGGACTATTCGGCTATAGATTTTTTGCGCTACCCGCGTGTCTGCGACGACAAGAACAGCATGCACCGCCTTTGGACTGACGGCGCTTGGGTTAAGGCTTATCTGGCGCACGGCTGTTACTGGCACAAATGCGCTTTCTGCGACACCAAGCTTGATTATGTGTGCGGCTATAAGCCGGTTGATGTGGCGAAGCTGTATGAAGGGCTGCTCGAAACGGCAGAATCTAAGGGCGTTTACGGCATTCATTTTGTAGACGAAGCGCTGCCGCCTGCATCTCTTAAGAAATTTGCGCTTTTGAATGCGCAGCACGGCAACCGCCTTTATTTTTGGGGAAACGTGCGCTTTGAAAAAGCTTTTTCAAAAGATTTGGCTTCTTTTTTGAGCTGCTGCGGCTTTGGCGGCGTGTCTGCCGGGCTTGAAGTTGCAACAGGCAGCGGCTTGAAGAGCATAAACAAAGGCACAGACGTTCAGTCTATCGTCGGCGCGTGCGCCGCATTTAAAGAAGCCGGCATTTTGGTTCACGCTTATATGATTTACGGCTTCTGGAACGACACGCCGCAGACTATAATCGATTCAATGGAAACGCTACGCCAGTTTTTTGCGGCCGGGCTTCTTGACAGCGCGTTCTGGCACAAATTCGTACTGACCGCAAATTCCACAGTCTTTGCTGAATGGCAGAAGGGCAGGCAGCCAGACTTGCATCCGGTTTTGCCCGAAAAGGCTGAATCAATCTTTGCGAACAACAATTTGCACTTTAAAGGTGAAAACAAATATGACAAATTCGGTGCGCCGCTAGAAACTGCGCTTGATTCTTGGATGCACGGCGAAAAGCTTGAAATGAAGGTGACAAAGTGGTTCAGCTTTGAAGTGCCGCCGCCCACCGTGCCGAAAGACTTTATCGAAAAGTGCATCGAAAAATACGAAGCTGAATCTGACGCAAGTTTCCGCAATTTTGCGCAGAATCTTGACGGTCTTTTCTGGCTGGGCAGCGACCCAATCTTGATAAGCAGCAGCACATATTCGTGGTTCTATCTTCAAGAAGAATTCGCTGCAAACTTAAGCGCAACGGCCGCCGCCCTGCTGCCCAAGTTAAAGCCAGCCGCCGCTTCAGCAGATAGGGCAGATGCCCTGCACCAAATCAGTGCAAAAAAACTGCAAGCCGCCCTAAAGCCGCTTCACAATCAAGGGCTTGTGCTGGTATGAGACAATCATCATTGACATTTCAAGATTAAATATGTTTATTGATGCAGCCTATGTTTTCTTTTGAATTTATCAAGTTCTGAGAAGAAGGCATTTAGAACATCTCTATAATATTCTTTTGAAATACAAACAGAATGAATATCTTTTATTTTTTCATATCCATAAGTTTTGAAACCCATCAAACAAATTTCATTTTTCTTGTTATATTGTATTATGTGGCTTCCATCATCAAAAGCAGTTTCCGGAGACCATTCTAGTATTGAGTTCGGTGAATTCTGCAATGCAATGCTTATTTCTTCGTAATCATCAATTGAGAAATCATTTATTTCACGATAGTGTTTATCATAATAAACATTACAAATATTTTGGCTTGAAAAATCACCAAGCTCAAAATTTTCATCATTTATATGATTCATCAATTCAGTCTTTAAATCATATTCAATACTTCCAAAAACTGTAGCATCAGATTTTTTTATGCCATATTCAAATCCATCTATACAAACCAGAAAATATCCATCGCCTATAAAGAAATCGTCCATAGGTGTATAAATTCTAAAATCAATTGCAAATATTTGCTTGTCACCAATTGTCATATATAGTTTTTCTCATTGTCATCAAATTTTATACTGTTATTTAGGATTCATCAAGTCCAGTGAAACTTAGGGATTGCACTTCTTAGATAAATCTAAAAATGTGGTAGCTGAAATGAAAGCAAGCGGCGGCGAGGTGCTTGCAAGGATCGCAAGCAAATTTTCGTAGAAAATTTGCGCAGTCGGATTCCTATTACCTTGCACTGCACCGGAGCAGACGCGCTTTCATGTAAGCGTACACATTTTTAAAGCTTATCCATATATGAGAGGCAATCATACTTGCTGTGCAATTGACAAAAGCGCATAAAATAATTAGATTAGAATACACAAAGGCAAAGACGAACTTGAGGTTTAAGCTTAAGTGTCTTTGTCTTTTTTTTTGGAGTAGCAAAAATGAGAAACGGTACAATCGTCGGAATTAACTGGGGCGACGAAGGAAAAGGTCGCATGGTTGATCTTCTTACGGAAGATTATGATATTGTTTGCAGATTTCAGGGCGGCGGCAACGCTGGCCACACTGTAATCAACGACAAAGGCAAATTTGCCCTGCATCTTCTGCCGTCTGGCATTTTCAGAGACGGTGTAGTAAACATTTTGGGCAACGGCGTTGCGCTTGACCCAGAAAATCTTTTGAAAGAGATTGAAGACGTGCAGAGCAAAGGCGTAAGCATCACACCAGCAAGCCTGAAAATCAGCGACAGAGCTTCATTGTTAGTTCCGTGGCACCGTGACCTCGACTGTCTTGAAGAGCAGCGTCTTGCTGACAAAAAGTACGGCTCAACAAAACAGGGCATTGCTCCTTTCTATTCAGACAAATACCAGAAAAAGACAATTCTTGCTGGCGAGCTTTTTTATCCAGAAGAATTGAAGCGCCATCTTCTTGACATAATGGAATGGAAAAACCTTACGCTTACAAAAGTCTATGGCGCAGAGCCTTATACAGAAGCCAAGCTCGACGAATGGCTCAAAGATTCATGCGAAAAGATTAAGCCTTTCGTTTGCGACACAGGCACATTCTTGAAGAATGCGCAGAAAGAAAAGAAGTCAATTCTTTTTGAAGCACAGCTCGGCTCGCTCCGCGATTTGGACTACGGCATCATTCCTTATACAACTTCATCGAACACAATCGCAGCTTATGCGCCAATCGGTTCTGGTTGCCCGTCTGTAAAGATTACGGACGTTATCGGCGTTGTAAAAGCTTATTCAACATGCGTCGGCGAAGGCCCTTTCGTATGCGAAATGTTCGGCGATGAAGCTGAAGAGCTGCGCAAAGCCGGCAACGAATATGGTGCAAAGACAGGCCGCCCGCGCCGCGTCGGTCCGCTCGACATTGTTGCAACACGCTACGGTGTTGAAGTTCAGGCTGCAACAGAAATTGCGCTCACAAAGCTCGACGTTTTGAGCTACATGGAAAAAATTCCGGTGACAACGCATTACGAGCTTGACGGCAAGCAGATTGACGAATTCCCTTTCCCAGTTCTTTTGAACAGCTGCAAGCCTGTAACAGAATATATGCCGGGCTGGAAGTGCGACATTTCAAAGGCGCGCAAATGGAAAGACCTTCCGAAAGAGGCGAGAGATTACGTTGAATACGTTGAAAAAGCTATCGGCTGCCGCATCAAGTATGTTTCTGTCGGTGCAGAGCGCGAAGCAATTATCATCAGATAAATGAGGAAATCATAATGAAGGAATATTCACCTATAAAAGAGGGCAAAGTCAGAGAAATCTACGATGTCGGCGAGAACCTTATTCTTGTGGCAACAGACAGAATCAGCTGCTTTGACGTAATTTTGCACAACATCGTCACAAAGAAAGGCACCGTGCTTACGCAGATGTCTAAATTCTGGTTTGATTTTACTAAAGACATCGTGAAAAACCATATGATTTCAGTTGACGTAAACGATATGCCTGAATATTTCCGCCAGGACAAATTCAACGGAAACAGCATGCTCTGCAAAAAGCTCGAAATGCTTCCTGTTGAGTGCATTGTGCGCGGTTACATCACAGGTTCAGGCTGGAAAAGCTACCAAGAAAACCAGACTGTTTGCGGCATAAAGCTTCCGGCCGGGCTTAAGGAATCTGAAAAGCTGCCTGAACCGATTTATACGCCGTCAACAAAAGCCGAAATCGGCGACCACGACGAGAATATCTCTTACGAGCAGTCAATCGACTATCTTGAAAAGCGTTTTCCGGGCAAAGGCAAGGAATATGCCACAAAGCTCCGCGACCTTTCGATTGCGCTTTACAAGAAATGCGCCGAATACGCGCTTACAAAGGGCATAATCATTGCCGACACCAAGTTCGAGTTCGGACTTGACGAGAACGGCGAAATTGTTGTGGGCGACGAAATGCTTACACCAGATTCTTCAAGATTCTGGCCGCTTGACAAATACGAGGTTGGTCACGCCGAGCCGTCTTATGACAAGCAGTTTGCGCGCGACTGGCTCAAGGCTAATCCGCACGACGACTGGACATTGCCGCAGGCTGTTGTAGACAAGACGATTGCAATTTATCTTGAAGGCTACGAAAAGCTTACTGACAAGAAACTCTAAATAGGAAAATTAAATGACAGATACTTACGAATCACCGTTGTCTACACGTTATGCATCTGAATATATGCTCAAGCTGTTCTCTTCAGACACACGCTATCAGACATGGCGCAAGCTTTGGGTTGCGCTTGCAAAGGCAGAGAACGCGTTGGGCTTGCCTGTTACAAAAGAGCAGGTCAAAGAACTTTCTGAGCATATCACCGACATAGACTATGAAGTTGTAGCCGCGCGCGAAAAAGAGGTGCGCCATGACGTTATGGCGCATGTCTATGCTTATGGCAAGGTTGCCCCAAAAGCGGCCGGAATTATCCACTTGGGTGCTACAAGCTGCTATGTTACGGATAATGCTGATTTGGTAATCTACCGTGACGCGCTCCGCTATGTGCGCGGCGAGCTTCTCAAAGTGATTGCAAACCTTTGTGATTTTGCAGACAAATACAAGGCAATGCCGACGCTCGGTTATACGCATTATCAGCCGGCGCAGCTTGTTACAATCGGCAAGCGCGCGTGCCTGTGGCTTCAAGATTTTGTTTCAGACCTTGATGAAATTGATTTTGCAATAAAGAACGTGAAATTCCTTGGCTGCCGCGGAACGACAGGTACAGAGGCAAGCTTCATCGACCTTTTTGAAGGCGACCACAAGAAATGTGAAAAGCTCAACGAGATGATTGCAAAAGACTTTGACTTTTCAGAAATCTTTGACGTGCAGGGGCAGACTTATCCTCGCAAAGTAGACAGCCGCATCTTGAATGCGCTTTCTTCTGTGGCGCAGAGCTGCTACCGCATGGCAAATGACATCCGCCTTTTGCAGCATGACCGCCAGGTTGAAGAACCTTTCGAGAAAAATCAGATTGGCTCTTCTGCTATGGCTTATAAGCGTAACCCTATGCGCAGCGAACGCATCTGCTCTTTGGCGCGCTATCTGATGGCAGACGCACTCAACGCACCGATGACGGCTTGTACGCAGTGGCTTGAGCGCACTCTTGATGATTCTGCAAACCGCCGCATTTCGCTGCCTGAAGGCTTTCTCTGCTGCGACGCAATTTTGCGCCTTGCACAGAATGTTACGGACGGCTTGCATGTAAACGAAAAAATCGTGGAAAAGACTTGCAACGATTATCTGCCGTTCATTGCTACAGAAAACCTTATGATGGAAGCAGTTAAGCGTGGTGGCGACAGACAGCAGCTGCATGAGATTATCCGCCGATGTTCAATGGAAGCAACCGCCAAGATGAAGAACGGCGAAGAATGTGATTTGCTTGCAAGGCTTGCCGCTGAAAAAGAATTCGGTCTTTCTGAAACAGAAATGAAAGAGCTTTTAAAGCCTTCTCTTTACATCGGCCGCTGCCCTGAACAAGTAACAGCCATGCTCAAAAAGATTAAACCGCTTTTGAAGAACGTGACCAAAGAATCAGCAGAAATCAATTTGTAAAAACAGTTAGTGGAGGCAAGCGCCTCTACTCATAAGTGGCGTTTTGCATCCCTTTTCGCAGATTATTCTTTGTCTGTACAATGGTCTAATGCGAAAAGAACAAAACGCCAAGATTTCTTGCGGAATCTTGTAACTGGCGCACAAAGCCTCCATTTACAAAGACTACCGGTTTTTGTGTAAGCAAAAAGCGGCGCTTTTCGCTGGTTAATCTTCAATCGTAGATTAAGCTGATGCGAAAAGAACTTTTCCGGCACGGCTTAGGGCTACCGCCCTAAAAACCTAAATTAATCTACAATAATTGAGTTTGTGTACAAGCTCTGTCGGTTTTGCCCTGTGTACAAACCCTGCTAGTTTTCGCGAAGCGGAAACTAGCAGGGTTTGCAGAATTTGCTTATTTCGTAGCTAAAGCCCAATCGCAAACCCGGTTTTCGCAGCTTAATCTTCAATCGTAGATTAAGCTGATGCGAAAAGAACTTTTCCGGCACGGCCTAAGGGTTCTGCCCTTATGAAACCTGTGTGCACAATCATTCAAGTATGCGTTCTGCGGTGAAGTTGTTAAATAAAAAAAAGAAACATGTTAGCGCAAATGATTCAAATAAAATTCCACCGGCTCTTTCACTTGCCGTTAATCTTGCCTTCGTCCAGCAGCTCAAGCATTATATCGATGATTTCAGGGTCAAACTGGGTGCCTTTGCCGTCAATCAGCTCTTGCCGCACTTGGTCGCAGTTCATGCTCTGGCGGTAGCTTCTGGTTGAGGTCATCGCATCATAAGAGTCTGCAACGGCGATGATTCTTGCAATAAGCGGAATCTCCGTTCCTTTGAGCTTATCGGGGTAGCCTGTGCCGTCATAACGCTCGTGATGCCATTTTGCGCCGTTAGAAAGGTCTTTAAAATCAGTTTTTTCAGACATGTCGCGCAAAATCTTGTAGCCCATCGGGGTATGCAGTTTTATAGTTTCATATTCTTCGTCGTTGAGCCGTTCCGGCTTGTTAATAATCTCATTGTTGATGCCGAGCTTGCCCACATCATGAAGCAGCCCCGCGTAATAGATTTCTGTAATCTTGTCGCGGCTAAGCTCCATTTTTTTGGCAATAAGCTTTGAATAGTTTGCCACGCGCTGAAGATGACCGTTCGTGTAATGGTCGTTGAACTCAACGGCGTTTGATAGAGCCAAAATCGATTCGCGCGTCAAATCGTTGAGCCGCTCTTTTTCTTTTGCAAGCTCCGCATTTTTTCTGTTCAGTTCGTCAACATATTTGGCTTTTTCAGCTTCTTTTTGAACGCGCAGCAGCTCCTGCCGGTTTTCTTTCAAAACGTTGATGATTAATCTTGCAAAAAACGAAAAGACAAAAAGAATTGTAAACGCAATTATCGTTTCTGCTACAATGTCTGTGTTATACACTGGGTCTAGCCCGCGCGCAATTGCCGCCGCCAAGAGCCCTGCAACGCTGACCGCGAGCGTTATGTTATGAAGTTTGAAATCTTCGTATAAGATACAAAACGAAAGCGGAATGACGAAAATGCCGAGCGTTACGCCGAACTGATAATGCGAATACGCAACGTCTATGCAGATTGCTTCGATTGTCATTACGAGCACATAACGCTGGCGCGGCGAATTTTCGGGTATGCGGCTTAGAATGATGCGGCCAGCAATAATTGCGCCGAAATTGATAAGCGAGGTGAGCAGCAGATAGCGCAAAAGCTTAGACACAATTGTTTCAGGCGAATAACCTTGCGAGCGAGTAACATAAAGAATGGTGTTTATAACGATTTCGGCGAGCAATGTGGCAAAAGCCGCAATGAGCTGCACTTTAGAGATAAGCTTGCGCCATCGGGCATAATCAACTGTTTTTGTTGACATATTTCCCCCCAATAAAACTTTTTGAATCTTTGTTATTCTATCATGAGTTGAAAAAAAATGCCAATAAAAAACTAGAGAGATTAGAAAGATTTTAGAAAATGAATTATATGCTGTGGCGTGCTACCGAACACCGAAAAAACAATACTTTTTCAAAAAAATTAGGCGTAGCTATTGACAGTTTTTCTGTTAAAGTATATATTACTTATCGTTCACCAGAACTTGCGGGGGTGGTGGAATTGGTAGACACGCTAGCTTGAGGTGCTAGTGGCGCGAGCTGTGCCAGTTCAAGTCTGGT
>LVBI01000022.1 GCA_001603145.1 Spirochaetales bacterium Spiro_07
TTCTTGTCTCCCCTAAATTAAGTTCCGGCACTTCCAAGTGCCATAAAACTATCATATTCCATAAAATTACTTTTTTAGCTATAATACCCCCATTATGAGCAACCAGAACAAAGAAGAAAGAAACCCGCTTTTGTGCCACTGGGCAGACCAGATGGCGGCTAACATCATTCGCGAAAAAGGCGACTTAGATTTATACACTTGTGCTTCGGGCATTACGCCTAGCGGCACTGTTCATATTGGAAATTTCCGCGAAATTATTACAGTTGACCTTGTTGTGCGTGCATTGCGCGACCGCGGCAAGAATGTGCGCTTCATCTATTCATGGGACGATTACGACGTTTTCAGAAAAGTGCCTGCAAACATGCCTGACCCGGAAATTCTTGAAAAATATCTGCGCTACCCGATTACATCTGTGCCTGACACAACAAAAAGAGACGCAAACTATGCGCGCCATCACGAAGTTGACATCGAAACACAGCTTCCGCGCGTAGGCATCAAGCCGGAATTCCTTTATCAGTCTGAACGCTATCAGGCGCACCGCTACGTTGAGGGCATGAAAAAGGCAATGCAGAACCGCGACCTTATCAAGCAGTGCCTCAACGAATACCGCGATGACGCTCACAAAATGAAAGACAGCGATGTTTATTGGCCTACAGCAATTTTCTGCGGCAAATGCCATAAAGACACAACCGAAATCACAGGCTACGACGGCGAATATGCAGTATCTTACA
Organism: Spirochaetales bacterium Spiro_07; assembly: GCA_001603145.1. Classification (GTDB taxonomy): domain Bacteria; phylum Spirochaetota; class Spirochaetia; order Treponematales; family Treponemataceae; genus UBA1240. The sequence continues at coordinate 732 of LVBI01000022.1, forward strand.
AATGCGAATGCGGCTGCGAAGAAACCGTAGACATCCGCGAGTTCGGCGGAATTAAGCTCGGCTGGCGCGTTGACTGGCCTATGAGATGGAACGAAGAAAAGGTCGTGTTCGAACCGGGCGGAAAAGACCACATCAGCCCGGGCGGAAGCTATGACACGGCGAAACTCGTTTCAAAGAAAATCTACGGTTGGGACGCACCTGTAACAATGCGCTACGACTTTGTTCAGCTTAAAGGCGTGCCCGGCAAGATGAGCTCTTCAAAGGGCAAGGTCATCTCGCTTGTTGACGCGCTTGAAGTTTACCAGCCGCAAGTTTTGCGCTATATCTTTGCAGGCACAAGACCGAACACCGAATTTGCCATCAGCTTTGACCTTGACGTGCTCAAAATTTACGAAGACTATGACAAGACTGAGCGCGTGGTTTACGGCGTAGACAAAGCAAAGAACGACGATTTCTTCAACAAAGAAAAGCGCATCTACATGCTTTCGCAGATGGACGGAAAGATTCCGGAAGTTATGCCTTATCAGATTCCGTTCAGGATGCTCACGACGCTGCTCCAGATTCATAGCGGCGACATTGACAGCGTAATCAAATACCTTGGCGACGTTAAGCCTGAACAGGAAGAAACGTTGCGGCAGAGAGCCAAGTGCGCATGGTTCTGGATTACAGAATCTGCACCGACTTGGGCTCCTGAATTCTGCTTTGCCCTGCGCAATGACGGCTCGAAGGCCGACCTTGAAGACAAGCTCAAGCAGGCTGTTATCCGCATCCGCGATGAGATTGTGCCGAAAATGGAAACTTACGCTACAGACAAAGAGCTTCAGCAGGCGATGTACGACATTGCAGCTGATGCAGAAATCGAGGCAAAGTCGCTTTTTGTTGCCGTTTACAATGCGCTTATCAACAAAGACCAGGGCCCGCGCCTTGCAAACTTTTTGCGCATCATCGGCAAAGAGCGCGTAACCAAAATCTTGAGCGTTTACTGATTCAGCTAATGCAGAGATCGAAAGGCTGCCGGTTTAACTATTGTGTCATTCCGAACTTGTTTCGGAATCTGCTTATAAAAGTAGATGCTGAAACAAGTTTAGCATGACCATGACTCAAATGGCGGCCTTTTCGTTTTTAAAGCATTTTTGCATTGCAAAGTAAAAAATAAATTCTTTTTTCGATTCTCTTTTTTGATATTTATGCTATAATGTTTTAGATAAGATTAAAAACGTCTTTTTAAGGTACACAATATGAAATTAAATACAAAATTCGTCATTCTTATTTCTTCTTTCGTCTTTGTTACGATGGGCGTTTCCATTCAGATTTTTTCATCGTTCGGCCAGCTAAGACAGATGCAGCAGTTTGAGCAAGAAACATTGCAGATGAAACTGCTTATAGAAGAAATTTACGCTTTTCCGCCGACCGTGCTTGCAATCAGAGCAAATACTGATACATTGGTTTCAGACTGGCAGGCTTTGAGCCAGAAAGCAAACGCCCAGATGGATGTAATCTTATCTGATAAATACAAGGCGCTGCTTACAAAAGAAGAAACTGAATATCTTGATACGCTTCTAAAAGTCTGGGCTATAATCGTGCCGCAGCTTGAAAAGGTTGAAACCTCGCTTGTAGAGTTTACCGATTTGGAATTTTCTAAAACAGAAGAGCTTTCAATGCGGGCAAGCGGCGCGACACGCACAATCATAAACATCGATGAAAATGACAGCCGCAAGACAATCATGACTTATATGGCGAACAGAATCATACAAGCCACGTCTGTTCTTATGGATTCAAACGATTCTTTCTCAAGCGTGCTTTCAAGACTTACCGCAAGCCTTTCTGAGCGCAACGAAAAATCTTTCAAGCTTTTCATGATCCGGAACATTCTCATTCTTTTCGCCGCTTCTATCGCCGTTTTTGTGCTTGCACTTACAGTTACAATGCGCATAACAAGACGCGTCAAGCTGCTCAAGAACGCCTCTACAAAGCTTGCGCAGAAAGACTTTACCGTAGACATCAGCAACATTACAAAAGGCAAAGATGAAATCTCTTCTTTGGCGGTTACTCTTTCAGACACAATCAAAGATTTGAGCTCATTCCTTGAAATTGTCAAAGATTCGTCTTTGCAGAACGTAGACTTGGGCGAAGACATCAGCCTTGCAGCCCACAGCACGGCAAGCGCAACTCACGAAATCCGCTCGAACATCGAATCGCTGCGCAAGCAGTTTGACAATATCGAGTCAGCGGTTGAAACTTCAGTCGATTCTCTTTCGCGCATGTCTTCTGCCGTAATGGGGCTTTCAAAAGACAACGACCAGCAGTCCGTGGCAATCCGCGAATCTAATGCCGCATCTTCAAAAATGGCCGTTTCAATTGAAAAAATCAGAAACATGGCCGAAGCAAACTGTTCAAGCGCCGAAGACATGCAGGAAGCTGTTTCTTACGGTGACCAGAAAATCGAAGCTTCTAACACAATGATCCGGGAAGTAGCAAGCCAGATTAAGGGCGTTGCCGAAGTCGTAGACGTAATCAATTCAGTTGCAGAACAGACAAACATTCTCGCAATGAATGCCGCAATTGAAAGTGCCCACGCCGGCGAAAGCGGCAAAGGCTTTTCTGTTGTTGCCGAAGAAATCAGAATCCTTGCGGAAAGCACTGGCGAAAACTCAAAGCGCATTTCCGACAGCCTTTTTACAATTATCAGCCGAATGCGCGAAGTTACAGATTATTCTGAAAGCGCGGCGCAGGCTTTCGCCGACATCAACGGAAAATCTGCAAGCATTCACAAGTCTTTGAACCAGATTCTCGACAACATCAGCGACGTTGTGGGTCAGGCTGAAAAAATTGCAGCCCATTCTCAGCGCATTTCTTCTGCATCAGAAAAGATGAACGCAGCCTACGACAATTTGAACACGCAGCGCGAATCTGTTTCTTCTGAAATGGAAAAGCTTGAAGACGTTGTCGCGCTCTCAAGAAACGGCATTGATGAAATCAAAATCGGTGCAGAAGACATTGTTGAGCGAATGCTTTCGATAAACGAAATCAGTTCAAAGAGCCGCACAAAGATGACGCTTTTGAGCAATGACCTTAACCAGTTCAAGACAAAAGCAAGCGACTTTGTAACAAAAACCAACACTGAAAAACCGAAACCGGTTAAGACAACAGAAGACTTAATCGCAAAGAAAGAGCTTCACGACGCAATTTTTGGCGATGACACCGAAACGACAACAGAAGATTTGGTTGAAGCAACAAGATTGAGCCTTGAAGAAAGCCCGAACGATATACAGCTTGATTCTGAATATGAACTCAGCACAGCAAACACAGCAGCTATAAGTTCTGCCAGCGAAGCTTCTGAACAGCCTAAGGCAGCCATTCCGTCTGCATCGGCAAAAACTGAATATGAAGAACTTGCCGCAAAAGCAGCTGAAAAAGCTGAGAAGAATGAACCAGCAAACGACGCTTCGCCTGCCAAGGTTGAGCCGCAGGTTCAGCTTAAAAAGCCAGTGGTTGCGGCAGAAACTGCACAGTCTGAAACCGCTGCGCCTGTAAAAGCAAAACCGACGCAAGAAAAAACAGCAAAACCTGATGCAGCAGATAAGCCTGTTGAAGAAAAATCTTCACAGAAGGGCGGTCTTTTGGCAGCTGCAAGTTCAAACCCTGAACCAGCAAGCACAGCCGCTAGTTCTGCAACAGTTGCCAGCCCTAAACCGGCAAGCGTTGCGACAACAGCAAGCATAACACCGCCAAGACCGACAACAAGCTCAGGCTTCTTTGAGCACAGCGACGACGATGCGATAATTCTTCCGCTTGATGATTTTGACACGCTTTTCGGCGACCTTGAGCAGCCTTCTTGATTGATTAACGCTTTTTAGACGGCACAACGGCAAACAGCAGCAGCGCAACAATGTATGGCATGGCAAGCAGCATTGCGGGCTTTATTATGTTAAGCCCCTGCAGCCTGTTTGACGCATATTCTGCCGCCGCAAAAAGCAGCGTGGCAAGCACCACCCCGAAAATGTTCTTACGCCCAAGAAACACAACTGCAAGCGCAATCCAGCCTTTGCCGGAACTTATGTTCGGCACAAAAGACTGAAGCCTTATTGCAAGCACGCTGCCGGCAAGAGCGGCAAACGCAGACGCGGCAAGCCAAGATTCACATTGAAGCAATTCGGGCTTTACACCGGCAGCCTTTACGACATCTTTTTGAGTGCCGCAAATGCGCATTGCAAGCCCCCACGGAGTTTTCAGCATAGCAAAGACAAAACAAGATGCAAAAGCAATGCACATAAGCGTTGAGCCGCCCCGCACAAAAAAAGCAGACGGTTCGACTATGCCGGCAGCAACCACGCCGCTAGTGCCGAACCACAATTTTGAGAACACCGGAATTATTCCGGCTGACAAAATGTTAAGCCCTGCACCCACAAGGTAAATGTCTGCTTTGGCTTTTTGCACAAACAGCCACGCGCCAAAAACATAAGCCATGCAGACGGCGCATGAGCCTGCAATGCCAAGCGCAACGCTGCCGGTCAACGCTGAAAACGCAAAGCAGAAAAACGCGCCCATGTTGATGCAGCCTTCAAGAAAAATCGCCATAACACCGGCATATTCTGAAACAAGCGCGCCAAACGCTACAAGCAGGCACGGCGAAGCTATTACAAGAACATCAAGCAGCATCAGTTTTCTCCTTGCGGCTTGCAGATTTTTTCCGCTCAATAATGAATTGCGCAGAAACCACGATTAAGACAATGCCCTGAACGAGAAATGTGCTGTTCAAGCTCATGCTGTTTTCAAGCACGGCGCAATCCGTTGCCGTTATGATGTACGACAGCAGCAGTGCGGCAGGAACAACGAAAAACGGGTTTGTCCTCGCAATCAGCGAAACCGAAAGCGCGTTCCAGCCCATTCCGGCAGAAAAACCTTCGTGGCATGTGAAATATGTTCCGGCTACGGCAAAAAAGCCCGTCACGCCGTGCATCATCGCCGAAAAGCAGATTGACGAAACGCAGAGCTTCTTGGTGTCAAAGCCGCAATAATCTGAAAAACTGAACGATTTGCCAGTGCAGCGAAGCTCGTAGCCTTTGCGCGTATAAAACAGAAACCAGCCTGCAAGCACTGAAACTAAAATCACGATGAAAAACGAAACATTAAGCGCAGACGGCTTAAGAATGCTCTTCAATCTGAAAGCTTTATCTATGAAAGGCGTTGCGAGCAACATTCCGTTTGAATCGCGCAAAGGGCCGCTAACCGCATAATCTATAAGCGGCAGAACCGCACTTGAAATGAGGAACGATGACAAAAGCTCGTTGATGTTGCGGAAAATTTTCAAAAGGCCGGAAACAAGCCCGATCGCACAGCTTGCAAGCATTACGGCAACAAAAGCGGTAGGCAGCGCAAAAAACGGCGGTAGCCCGCTCAATGCGTTAAGCACCAGCGCCGCCACAAAGCCGCTCAAGTAAATCTGCCCTTCCCCGCCCAAATTGAAGCAGCTGCATCTGAACGAAATGCACATGCCGACGGCGGCAAATGCAAGCAAGGCGGCAGAATTGAGCCAAGTGCCGAGGTAATATGGTGCAGAAAACGGCACGGCAAAAAACGCGCACAAAGCCGAAAACGGATTATCTGAGCTCAGCAGCAGAAGCACAAACACAACTGCAACCGCCGCCAAAAACGAAATCAGCGGCATCTTTAATGCTGAAAGAATCTCTCCTGTTTCAAGCTTCTTAACTTTCATAGGCTGTTCCTTTTGCAGTCTTTTCCGCCTTGCAGAGCTTTCCGTCTTTAAGCTCGAAAATGCAATCATATTCAGTAAAACCGTCGTCAGCGTCTGTCATCAAAACGAGAACCGAAGTGCCTTGCGCAGCAGCTTCGGCGAGCCGGCCTTGCAGATAACGCACAGTCTTGTAATCAAGGCCGTAAAGCGGGTCTGCCAGAATGAGCAGCTTGGGCTTTACAGCAAGTTCGCGTGCCAGAATGAGCCGCTGCAACATGCCGCCTGACAAATTTAAGACAGGCTCATCTATAGAAATGTCGATGTTCTCGCTTTTGACAATTTTCTGCGCGTCGTCCGCATCTTTTTGGCTGTGCACCAAGCCTTTGTTCTGCGCAAAAGGCAGCAACAGCTCTTTTATGGTGAGGTTCGGGCTAGAGCTTATGGTGTATTTCTTAGAAGACACAATGCCGACCATGCTTTTGCGCAAAACTGACGGCGTTACCCTTTCAAGTTTTTGACCGCAAAGTTCGATTGAACCGCTATAGCTCGGCGCGTCTATGCCTGTAAGAATATTCTCTAAAAGCGCGATGCCGCCGTTCTTTTCGCCTTTTATCACAGTTATTTCGCCGGCGCAACATTCAAATGAAACGCCTGAAAGGTTTTTCTTGTTCTTAATTGATGTTGCAATGTCTTTGACAGCAAAGACTTTCTGGCGCGCATTTTTTTCTTCAGCTGAACAATTGAGGCTCACAGCGGAAGCAACACCGCAATTTTCGGCTTGTGCTTGCTTTTGTTCATGCTCTTCTGAAAGCGCGTTGCCGAACATAATTTGCAGAATCTCTTTTTCAGATGCGTCGTATCCTGAATTGTCAAGCGTAGCCTTGCACACGCCTTTCCGCAAGATGCTTATGTAGTCGCACAGCTTGATTGTCTCTTCAAGGTTGTGGCTTATATAGATTATGCCAAGCGCATTTTGCCTTGCCCTTTTAAGCGAATCGAAAAACGCTTGCCGCTGCGTTGCGTCAAGCACTGCAACAGGCTCATCAAGAATCAAAAAATCAGGCTTGCCCGCAAGACGGCAAAGCAGCGCGGCATAAAACCGTTCCGCATCATTCAACGAATTGATTTTCCTTTTAAGGTCAAGCGCAAAATTCCAGTCTGTCCGGATTTTTTCAAGATATGCTATAAAAGCTTTTTTTCTAAAAGGTTTGAGCGAATCTTTTTGGGCGGCAAGCAGCGCATTCTGCCACACTGAAAAATCTTCAGCAAGCTTTGGGTTTTGGTGCACCATAAAGATTCTTGGAAAATTCTTGGGGCTTGCACTGCCCCGGCTGATGCCGCCAACAGCCGCGCTGTCACTGATAATCGCACCGTCATAAGAGATAATACCAGAAGTAGGCGTTATAAAGCCCGAGATGATGTGCGCAAGCGTAGATTTGCCTGCGCCGTTTTCGCCAAGCAATGCATGGATAGAACCTGTTCTGAACGATATTGTTGCACCGTCAAGAGCTTTTTTGTGAGAAAAATGCTTACAAATATCGGTGCAGCAAAGTTCATGAACTTTCATATTTTCGGAACTATACGGACTATTTGACGGCAGCGGACGGCGCAGCGCAAAGCCAGGCTGATTCAGCCGTTAATTTGAGGCTGGCAGTACGAGTTTTCCGTCTTTTATGTCTTTTTCAACAGCAGTAAGCTGCTCAACAAACGTACTCGGCACATTCTCCAAGAACACAGGATCGTCTTTTACAAAATTGATGTAGCCGTCCTTGATGCCCACAGTCTTGGCCTTGCCGAATTCAAGCTTGTTCTCAAGATAAGCTGAAACCATTTCTTTTGCAAGCTTTTTCTGCTCAAGTGCCATGCTTGAAATGACAAGCCCAGGCGCTTTTGCATAGCCGTTGTCGTCAAACCAAGTAACATAAAATTTCAGAGACTGTGCCGCAGAGATTACGCCTTGATTTGCGCCACCCGAAATCGGCAGAATCACATCAACACCGTCATCGTACAAAGAGCGTGCAATGTCTGCACTTTTAGAAGCGTCGTACCAGTTGCCAACAATTCTGAAATCAACCGAAATAGCAGAATCTACAGCTTTTGCACCTTCTATAAAAGCAGGCAGAATCACTTCGTTCATCACAGGATATTCCTGAGCAGCCACAAGCGCAATCTTTTTTGCACTGTTCGCATAAGCAAAAGCCGAAGAATCAGCAGTTGTAACAAGCCCGGCAGCATAGCCTGTCAAATAGCCCTGCTCTCTCTGGTTGTAGTTCACAGTGGCGACGTTCTTGTTATTTTCAAGAAATGCGTCAAGCAGCAGATATTTCTGTTCGGTGAACTGCTCTGTTAATGGCGCAACAATTGACGGCAGTGAAGAATTAGACGAAACGATGAAGCTGTACTTGTTCGAAGCTGTAAGAGCCGTCAATTTTGAGCTCCATTCAGCCTGATTCGTTCCAGCCTCTATCACATCGATTTTAATATTCTTATGAGATTTTCTATTATATTCGTTGACTGCTTCAACCGAACCTTCGGCAAGCATTTCGTAGGTGGGGCTTCCGGCGATTACGCCCGGAACAAAAACCGCTACAGCTGTCTCTTTTTCAGCCTTTTTTGAGCAGCCAAGAACAAAATTACAAAGAACTAAGAGAGAAAAAACACAAAACAAAAAATTTTTTTTGATAAAACTATCTTTCAATTGAAAACTCCGCATTTGCATCAGATTTAATATGGCAAAGTTTAGTTTCAATCAAAGATATAGTCAATAGATTTTATATCCAATTTTTTTTAAGCGTTTACTGTGCGATTCCGTCTATTGAGAAATTCTCTGCGATTCTAGACAACAGCTTGAAAGCAGACTCTTTTTCTTCTGCAGAAAAGCCTTTATAGCAGCGGTCAATCAGCTTTCTTGAAATTTCGGCAGTCGCTTTGTTATATTCTGTGCCTTTGTCTGTAAGCACAAGCAGAGTCTTGCGGCTGTCTTCTGAACAAGGCATGCGCTTTACAAAGCCTAAACGCTCAAGCTTGTTTACAAGCACTGTGGCTGTAGACTTGTCGCGATGAATAAGTCTTGCAATTTCAGACATTGAAAGCGATTCAGCTTGCGAAAGTCTGAAAAGGATATTTCCGTGAGACGTTGAAAAATCAGGCAGACCACTGTTTGCCAGCTCTTTATTCAGATAAGCCACTGTTTCTGAATGAATTTTCGAAACTAATGACAAAATTCCAGAAAGTTGTTCGTTATTCATGATTATATTGTATCACATATTTCTATGTATCTCTACAGCTATTACAAAAAAATTTAATTTTCTTTTAACAAAACTAGATATAGCTTAATGCTCTTGGTTTGAAATTCCAAAACGAGTTCAGAATCACAAAACTCGCCACGAATGACAATTGCACGGCTTTGCAATTATGTGCCAGTGTTGACTATATTTTGAGAATCATTTAAAACTTTCTGTATGATTTTGTTCCTTTTGAAAAAAAATTTCTGCGACGGTTGGGATAACCTTCTGACATTGATAGGTTATAATTTTGTCTTGCTTGCCCTTGTTGGCGGCGGATATTTCTTTCTTGCAAAACTTCCGCCTTATGCTGGAATTCCGATTGCGGTTGTTCTGCTGCTTGCATTGATAATCATGGTTTTTGCCATAAACCAGACAACGGCAAAATACGCTGATTTCAAGTCTGTTCCTATAAAAGACACATTCCTCGAAATTCCGAACGTCTGGAAAGACGCCCTGCTTTTTGCAGGCTTAATCGTAATTCTTGTGCTGATTGCATTAAAGTGCATTCCGTTCTATTTCAAGATGAACAACATGCTTGGGCTTTTTCTTGCTTCAGTTATGTTCTGGTTCGTCGTGACCGTGGTGCTTGCATTGCAGTGGTTCATGCCGATTCAGGCGCAGCTCGGCAACAAATTCAGAAAGACTTTCAAGAAATGCTTCATAATTTTGTTTGACAACATGGGCTTTTCAATTTTCATGTTCTTTTACACGCTGATTCTGGCGGCAATCTCTTATTTTACAATCACTCTCGTTCCGGGCGTTTCGGGCATTTTATTGAGCTACAACAACGCTTTCCGCTTGAGGCTTTACAAATACGATTGGCTTGAAGAACATGCAGAAGAACTGAAAGAGCAAGGCAAGAAAAGAGCGCACATTCCGTGGGGCGAGCTTATAGCCGATGACCGCGAAACTTTAGGACCGCGCTCGCTCAAAAGCTTCATCTTTCCGTGGAAAGACTAGAAGATGTGTATCTGGTTGGTATGGTAGATGCTGAGCTGAAATCCGCCGAAGGCTAACAAGTTCAGCATGACACACTGCCAACAACAAAAAAGGCTGCCCGAAAGCAGCCTTTTTTTATAAGCGGAATAGCTTACGCATGTTCCCTTGCGATTTTGTTGATTTCCTTAGCCATGTCTTTAAGCGCAACCTGCTTCTGAATTCCGCCCATCTCAAAAGCAACTTTCGGCATTCCGTAAACGATTGAAGATTCTTCGTCTTGGCCGAGCGTGTACGCACCCTGACGGCGCATCTCTGTAATTTGCGCCGCACCGTCGCGGCCCATGCCGGTCATGATTACGCCGAGCGCCCTGTTCTGATATTGCTGTGCAACAGACTCAAAAAGCACGTCTGCCGAAGGCCTGTGGCCGTTTCTCTGCTCGGCATCGCTCAAATGAACGATTGTCGCAAGCGGCTTTTTTTCAACAAGAATATGCTTGTTGCCCGGCGCAATAAGGATGCGCCCCTTCTTAACCACATCGCCCTCTTTAGCTTCTTTGACTTCGAGCGGGCAAATATTGTTAAGGCTGTTCGCAAATTCTTCGGTAAAGCCAGCAGGCATGTGCTGCACAACGAGTATAGGCTGCTCAAGATTCGGGTCAATATCCTTGAACACTTCGCGGAGCGCGTTTGGACCGCCAGTCGAAATGCCGATAGCTATAAGCTCAATTTTGCCGCCTTCGCGGAGCGGAACAACCGGTACGCCGGTTTCTTTTTTAGCTGGCTGCCCAAGCAATGACGAAAATGATGAAGCTGAAGAAGTGCTAGCCGGTGTTTTCGCAGTTTCGCTAAGCGCAGAACTTGCGCGTGAAAGCAGCGAAGAAGGTTTTGACTGTTCCGTGATGAACGCCGGTTCTGGAATAATCACAGGCCGTCTGAGCTTTCTAGAAGCGTATTTTGTGCCGTAACCGATAAGCAATTCAGTCAAACGCTCGGCAACAGCACCAATATCAGGCGAGTCTGAACCAGAAGGTTTTGTTACAAAGTCTGAAGCGCCAAGCTCAAGACATTCCATTGTAACTCTTGAGCCTTCCTTTGCGATGCTTGACAGCATTATTACTGGAATATCGATGCCACGTCGGCGGCGCTCTTTCAAAAACTCAATGCCGTTCATTACAGGCATTTCAATATCAAGAACGATTACATCAGGATTGCACAGCGGAATCTTTGCAAGCGCAAACTCGCCGTTCATTGCCTTGTCTGCAATTCTCAAGCCCGGCGTACGTTCAATAATGCGACCAACCAAATTGCGCATAAGCGCTGAATCATCAACAATCAATACAGAAATAGTATCCATAGCCGTAATTCCCTACTTTTTCAAATTTCAACAGTTGTTTGTCAGCTAAATACAAGCCGCCAAAATCCAAAATTCAAAGTTTTGTTTCAAGCAAAAACTAAATGTTTTTCTGATAAAGGCAAGCCCAATCCGTCTTTAAGAACTCAAACTTCGTCTTCATTCCGAAAAGCGATTCCGAATGGCCGATGAACAAATAAGACTTCGGCGAAAGTGCATCCCAGAACCGGTTAATAACTTCGAGCTGTGCTGCTTCATCAAAATATATAAGTACATTTCGGCAGAAAATGATGTCAAGATTACGCAAACCTGAATCATATTTCAAATTATGATAGTCAAAACGGATTGTAGACATCAAATCTTTTTTAGCCTGATAACCGTCGCCTGATTTGTCGAAGAAGCGTTTCAAATAGTCTTCTGGAATGCCGACGACGCGCGCATCCGGGTAATAGCCGGTCTGGCCAACCATGAGCGACTTTAAAGACAAGTCTGAAGCTGTAATCTTAAACGTGAAAGAAGCTGGAAGAATGTCCTTGAGCAGCATCGCAATCGAATAAGGCTCTTCGCCAGTTGAACAGCCCGCGCTCCAGACGTTAATCTTGTTATCGCCCTTGCTTTTCTTATAATTGACAAGCTCCGGGATTACGTAGTTTGTCAATGTATCGAAATGCGACTGATTTCTGAAAAACCTTGTAAGGTTTGTCGTTATAGAATCAAGAAAAACCTTCATTTCTTCGCCGCTTGAGGTTATCTTGTTGTAATAATCCCTAACGGTTGCCACACCTGTTTCACGCAACCGCTCGTGAAGCCTGCTGTCCAAAATCGAACGGTTAGTATCTGAAAAAGAAATTCCGCACTCTTTATAAATTACATTCCTGAATAACTCAAATTCCTCGTCAGACAATAAATCAGCCATGTTCATTCCTTATTTCAAAGCCATTCAAAACGATGAACGGCACAGATTCCGCAATGCAAGTTTTGAGCAACTCGTTTATCGGTTAAATTCAGTTTAACGTACAAACACTAAAAAGTAAATGACAAAAGAAGAAATATTGTAAAACTTAACATCACAATAATACAATAAGTGTTTGCGCGTTAATAAATTATATGCCGGATATTGAACTTTGCAAATGAAAAAGTTTGCTGCAAGATTGCCCGGTCAAGCCGGGCAATGACGGTTTTGCGTTGGGTATTGGTCTACAGAGGTGGTTCAATCTGGCAAACCCTGCAAGTTTGCTGGCGCAAACTTTGCACATAGCATTGCACAATGTGCAGGATGTAATTAGACTAAAGGCTCTTGGTCTTTTTCTTGACAGGTTCGCTCGTAAAGTCTATGCCAAGCTTTTTCATGATTTTTCTGTCAACTTCAGAAAGCATCACCGTTGTGTGCACCTGCGCGCCTTCAAGCTTGGGCAGCTGGTCTATGGCAATCTTTGCATTCTTGTCGTCTTTAGAAAGCATAGCCAAAGCTACAAGCACTTCGTCTGTATGAAGCCGCGGGTTGTTGCCCTTAAGATATTTCACCTTCATTTCTTGAATCGGCTCAATTATTGAAGACGGAATCAAATGCAGGTCATGGTCTATGCCGCCAAGATGCTTAACCGCATTAAGCAGCAGCGCAGCGCACGCACCGAGCAGATCAGAAGTCTTTGAAGTGATGATTGTGCCGTCCTGCAGCTCAATTGCGGCGGCAGGCATGCCTGTGCTCAGCGCACGCTCTTTGGCGGCAATCGTTACACGGCGGTTGTCTGTCGTTATCTTGGCCTGATTCATCAACAAGTCAAGCTTGTAAACTTCAGATTCAGCGGCATTGTTTTCTGCAAGCCTGCCCAAAGCGTTGTAATAGCGGCGGATAATCTCCTGCCGAGAAGCTTCGCAACAAGCTTCATCGTCATAGATGCAGTAGCCCGCCATGTTTACGCCCATGTCTGTCGGCGATTTATATGGGTTTTCACCGTAAATGCCTTCAAAAATGGCGTTAAGCACTGGGAAAATCTCAACGTCGCGGTTGTAGTTTACTGTGGTCTTGCCATAAGCTTCCAAGTGGAACGGATCAATCATGTTGACGTCGTTCAAGTCAGCGGTTGCAGCTTCGTAGGCAAGATTTACTGGGTGCTTGAGCGGCAAATTCCAAATCGGGAAAGTTTCAAATTTGGCGTAACCGGCTTTTATGCCGCGCTTGTTGTCGTGATAAAGCTGAGAAAGACATGTTGCCATCTTGCCGCTGCCCGGGCCAGGTGCAGTAACAACAACGAGCGGGCGCGTAGTTTCAATATAGTCGTTCTTGCCGTAACCGGCTTCGCTATCAATGAGCGCAACATTTGAAGGGTAGCCTTCGATTTTATAGTGAAGATATGTCTTGATGTGCATTTTCTCAAGCTTCTGCTTGAACGTATCGGCAGCAGCCTGACCTTGATAATGTGTTATGACGACACAACTTACCATCAGACCACGGTTCGTAAATTCGTCTTTTAAGCGAAGAACGTCCATGTCATAAGTTATGCCAAGATCGCCGCGAACCTTGTTCTTTTCAATATCCACAGCACTGATAACGATGACGATTTCAGCATAATCTGCAAGCTGCATAAGCATACGAAGCTTGCTGTCGGGCTGAAAACCAGGCAAAACCCTTGATGCGTGATAATCATCAAACAGCTTGCCGCCGAATTCCAAATAGAGCTTGTTGCCGAACTTAGAGATGCGTTCCTTTATGTGCTCAGACTGAATTTTTAGATACTTTTCATTGTCAAATCCGCGTTTCATAACGCTCCATATTTTAGCACAAATAAATCATTGAAAACAAGATATTTTTCAAAAAACAAAGGAGGACAATGCCCATCAGCCAACAGTTTTGAGATATTGTAAATTCATATAAAGTATGGCATTATTTATGTGTTTCTTATGAAGAAGGTGCGTTTTTCGGTTTTAGCAGTTTTATCGCTTTTGAGTTTCTCTTGTTCGCTTGATTATGGCACACAAGACGGGCAGCAGAAGCGTATTCTGCCAGAAATGATTTTGTCTGACGTTAAATTTACGCGGGTTGAGAAATTTGCCGAAACAGCCTCTCTAGAAGCCGATACGCTTGAAATTTTCAAAGATGACGACACAATTTATGGCAGCAACATCACATTCAAGTCTTTTGACAACAGAAAAGTTGCCGCCTACGGTGTTTCAGACTTTCTAAAGATAGACAACCGGACAAGCACTTATCTGCTTTTGGGCAACACGAACATTCACAGCGTCAAGAACGGCATCGACATCTTTTCAGACAACCTAAAATGGAACGACAGAACAAGCCAGCTTACAGCAGACACAGATTCTGCCGTAACAGTGCACAAAGCGCCAGACAAAAGCAACAACGCCGCACTTTCAGTAACAGGCACAGGCTTTGCGTTCAGCGCGCTGTCTTTAGATTATGTCTTTGATGGAAAAGTCAAAGCCGAAATTGAAACGAAAAACTGAAACGGAAGGACTAAAAATGAAGAAGATTCTTTCAGTTCTGATATTAGCTTTATGCGCCGCCGCCGCTTTTTGCGAGAAAATCTCTTTTACAGCTGATTATATGCACGGCTCTGCGTCTGAAACGAACAATAAGACTGTGCTTGAAAGGCATGCGCACATTTCCACAGAATCTTTTGACATAAACGCGCAACTTATCGAGCTAGAAGATGAAAATTACCGCTATGTAACGGCCACCGGCGCCGTTTTCGGCAAATCTAAGAAGTCTAATCTGGATTTTACGTGCGACAAGCTTTTTTTTGACAGGGAAACAGACCTAATTTATTTTGAGGGCAACGTCAATGTCAAAGACACAGCGAACAACGTTGATGCACAGTCTCAGCTGATGGAATACGACCTGAACACGGAGACAGCCGTGCTTCAAGTTAATGTGAAACTGAACCAGAACAACAGCAAGGGCACAGGCTCTTTAGCAGTTTATAAGACAAAGGAAAAGACTGTAGACTTGACCGGCAACCCGAAAATTGTGCGTGGCGACGATATTTTTAGGGCGCAAAAAATTACGTTGAACGTTGAAACAGAAGAGATTCTGCTTGACGGCAAAGTCAGTGGCAACGTTACGAGCGAGGACAACTGACATGGCTTCTTATTCAGATCTTGAAGAGCGTGAAAAAGACATTCTGCGCGTTTCTAGCTTATACAAATCTTTTGGGCAGAAACAAGCTGTGCGCGGCGTAGACTTTTCGATGCACACTGGCGAAATCTTAGGGCTTCTTGGTCCGAACGGAGCCGGAAAAACGACGACTTTCTACATGATTGTCGGATTTTACCGCCCAACGCAGGGCGAAGTATTCTGCGGCGGCAAATGCATAACAAAGATGCCTATGTACAAACGCGCGCACATGGGCATAAGCTACCTTCCGCAAGAAGCTTCTGTTTTTAGAAAGCTAACAGTTGAGCAGAATATCTACGCCGTGCTTGAAAAGCGGCGCGATTTGACGACGGCGCAAAAAAAAGCTGAACTTGAAAAGCTTATAGAAGAATTTTCAATCGGAAGAATCCGCAAGCAGCCGGCTTATACTCTTTCGGGCGGTGAACGCCGCCGCACCGAGATTGCGCGTTCGCTTGCGATTGAGCCGAAATTTCTGCTTCTGGACGAGCCTTTCGCCGGCATTGACCCGATTGCTGTAGCCGACATTAAATCGACTGTGCGGCTGCTTGCTGACCGTGGCATAGGCGTTCTGATTACAGACCACAACGTGCGTGATACGCTTGAAATTACGGACAGAGCTATCATTATTAGCACCGGCGAAATTGTGGCACAGGGCAACAAAGAAGAGATTTTGCAGTCGCCGATTGCAAGAAAAATCTATCTAGGCGAAGACTTCAAGATGTAGCGGAAGATTCCCGCGTCAAGCGCGGGAATGACGGATTTGCATCGAAGATTGTTCCTCGTAAAAGCTTAATCTGGCAAACCCTGCAAGTTTGCTAACGCAAACTTTGCACATGGCATTATAACAAAAGCGTGTGAATGATACACGAAGGCGAGCAGAACATGTCATTGCCGGGTACCTGCCGTCATTGCGAGCGAAGCGAAGCAATCCAAGATTGCAAATATTGTTTTTTTTCATGGCTGCAACACTCTGTTTGATTGCTTCGTCACTACGTTCCTCGCAATGACGAGGGCAGTTGGCTAGCTGAGCAGAGCTACGGCAACAGAGCTAGAATTTATATTCCCAAGAGAATGGAAAATCGATTGAGGCTTGGCGACCACGCAAACCTTTCCAAGACATTTCGTGGCCTTGTTTGCCGTGCGGCTCAATATCGCCCAAAACAAGTGCCTTTAAGCCCATGCTGAACGTATTTGCGCCCATCACAAAAGAAAAGCCCGGCTTCAGCACTACCATCCAGCCGTATTCGTTTTTGTAATTTGTCGGCGTAATTGCATTTCCGTTCGGCACATTCTTGTTTGCCGCAACAGATGTTTTCTCTTTAAGCCCTGCCTGTGCATAGCACAATTCCATTGCAAAGCCCGCATCTTTTGAAATTGAATATCTGAAAGTATTTCTGATAACAAAAGGCAAAACCTTTGTTTGCAGTTCGCCGTCTTTTGAATAACCTACGCCGACGCTTAAAGTGTCTGAAATTCCGTTGCGGAAATCAAAATCAGCACCAACTGCCACAAGGAACGACTGCACATTTTTTGTGCCGGCAATTTTAGACTCTTTGCCTGTGTAATAGCCAATCGCTGCATTCAGCTTTGTGCCGACTTTGGCATTTGACAAGCCTTTGAACGTAAAACCGGCATATAAAGTATGGTCTTGATAAGCTTTATCACAATCTTCGGCTTTGTAGCCCTTCTCTGCTCCAAAATTGCCTTTCCAGACTGCACCAACATCGAACAGGGCGGCTGAATATTTGGCGGCGGCGGCAATGCCTCTGAACAAGCCTTTTTTAATTGTTGTGTCTCTGTCATCGCCTGGCGAAATGAGTGCAGCACCAAGCTTTAAGTTTGGAATGCCTGTGTAGCAGACTTGCAAGCCGTCGCTTGAAAGCATGTGGATGTACTGCCACTTGCCGGCCAAGCCAGGCACAACAACTGCGCTTGTCTTGTATTTGTCTGTCCACATGTTTCTAGAAACATTCGGGCCAGCTGAAAAGGCATAACCCGTAGATTCAAGGTTGCCTACGCCTATTTCAAGCCAGTCAAACGGTTTTACGATGGCCGCCACAGCCGAGCGGTTGCCGTCTGAAGCATCAGTTGATGAGTTCCAAGACCAGCGTGGCTTAACCGAAAGAATCGAAGTTTCGCCCGGGTCTAATGTCTGAATGTCAAAGCGCAGACGCACCTTAACTTTTGCGCGTTTGTCAGCTGTGATAGCTTCGCCGATGATTTCATCGCGCAATATAAAATCTTTAGTAAATTTCCAGTAATTTGCATTCTTGCTGTCAATTATTATTTTGGGCTGAGTTGATAATTCGTTTGTGATTCGCACAGTCTGTGCAGATACACATGCAGCCGCCACAAAAGCGAGCACTGCCGCAAACTTTTTTTTGATATTCGTTTTCAGATTCATGCTAAATGTTTTAGCATATTCTCTTAGTGCGTGTCACTATAGATTATGTTGATTGTACTCTTTCCATTGTTGGGTGCGCACGGTCACTGAGCGCAGTCGAAGTGACCACGGTGAGCTTGGAACGTCCGTCATTGCGAGGAACGAAGTGACGAAGCAATCCATTCCTAATGGCTGCTGCACATCTTTAGATTGCTTCGCCTTCGGCTCGCAATGGCGGGAGCGCATGGGCTTACCGCAGTATCATTGTCGGGGGCGCCGGATGCGGCCGTAGCTGTCATTGCCCGGCGCGACCGGGCAATCTTTAGGCAAGATTCCCGCGTCAAGCGCGGGAATGACAAAAATTGCAAGCGCGGGAATGACAAAATTACAAGAAATGACACAGAGGGCAAAAAAAAAGGCAGGTCGCCGAAGCAACCTGCCAGTTCAACTTAAGCCGTAAGACCTAAATTAGAAATTGTAAGTCCAAGAAATCGGGAAGATAATCTTTGCTTCCTTACCGCGAAGACCTGTCCAAGACCATTCCCAACCTGACTTAGCATGTGGTACAACGTCACCCCAAACGATTGACTTAACACCCATGTTGAATGAGCTTGCACCCATGTTGAAGCTGAACGATGGATAAGCGTATACCAACCAACCATATGTACCATTTGTTGGTGTTGCTGCAATGTGACCTGTAACACCATTCAAGTTGCCTGCACCGAAGTTTGCAGCTGCAACTGTCTTTTTCTTGTCAGAAAGACCAGCCTGGCAGTAACCCAATACGAAGCTGAAGTTAGCATCGCTTGATACTGAGTACTTGATTGTGTTGCGAACATGGAAAGGAAGAACCTGTGACTTTGTTCCGCCTACCTTGCTGTAACCAACTGCTACGCTGATGTCATCAGAAATGCCGTTGCGGAAGTTAAGGTTTGTACCAACGTTGAACAAGAATGATGTGATTGCATCACCAGTACCACCATCTGCTTTCTTAACCTGTGAAGCTTTAGCTGTGTAGAAACCTACGTTAGCATAAAGTGTTGTACCAATCTTTGCTTCCTGCAAACCTTTGAATGTGAAGTCAGCATAGATTGTGTGATCCATATAAGACTTGTCAAGCTGAGAAGCTTCAGTGAAAGCTCTCTGAACCTGAGCACCGAAGTTGCCCTTATAGATAGCACCAACACCGAAAAGGTCGTTGCCATAACCAGCACCGAATGAAATGCCGTGGAAGAGACCCTTCTTAGCCATTACAACACGGTTGTTTGCCTGCTGTGCATTGTCGCCGAGACCGTTGTCATAGCCATTGTAAGCAGAAGAGAGACCAGCACCAACCCAGAGGTTTGGCACACCAGTCCATACTACATGAACACCATCATATACCAATGAAGAAAGTCTCTGCCACTGTCCTACAACACCAGGAATGTTACCGAATCCCCATGCGTACCATGTTGACCATTCAGACCAGTCAAGGTTTGGACCGGCACCCTTGTCATAACCTACGAAACCGAGGTTACCGATACCGATTTCCAAAGAATCAATTGGCTTCAAAATGGCAGCAGCACCTGCGCGTCTGTTACCATTGTGATCGTTAGCGTTTGAGTTCCAAGACCAACGCGGCTTGAAAGAAAGGATTGAAGAACTCTGATCAGGTGTCAATGTTTCGAGCTGGAATTTAACAACGCCCTTAACCTTTGCACGACCGTCAGCTGTAACAGCTTCACCAGTTACCTTGTCTGTAAGGAAAGCTGAGTCAAAGCCCCAGTAAGTAGCTCCGCCATTGATTGTAATGTACGGATCTGTAGACAGTTCGTTAGAAATTGAAACTGTCTGTGCAAATGCCATAGAAACTACAGCAAGTGCAAGCAAGATTGCAATAATCTTTTTCATTTTTTACAACTCCTTTATTTGTTGTTAGCAAGAATATAATGCAATTACATATTGACGTGTTTAATTGAAAGTTAAATAATTTATAAATGTTTTATAAAAACAGGCCATATTTTGACTTTTAATCAAATTTTAATTTTTCTGATGTAACCTTTTTAAGGGTGTTTCGCAAAAGCCTTATCTATGGTATTAGTCTGACTAGCGAAACGGCCAAGATTTGTCTTACGGCAAATCTTGTAACTGGTGTACAAAGCCCCAAAGGTGCAGTCTGCCGGTTTTTGCAGATTAATCCGGTCATTGAGCGGAGTCGAAATGACCAACAGCGTGGGCTTTTGCTGTAGAAAAAGCTGATGCGAAAAGAAGATTGCTTCGTCGCTATGCTCCTCGCAATGACGGGGCTGTTGCAAAAAGGTTGACGGGTCAAGCCCGAAAATGACAATCTATAAAGCCTTTGAACAAGCCCATGCAAGGTTAGCGCGTTTTGGGCTTGCTTATCGCACAGCCGCAACTTTCAGCTCTTCGGCAAGCTGTTGCACAGTTTCAAGAGGCAGGCCTGTACAGCGCGCAACAGTTTCTGCTGGTATGCTTTCTAAAAGCATGTTCCGCGCTGCTTCAAGCTTGGCTTCTTGTTTACCTTGCCGTATACCATCTTCCATTATGTCATAGTCGTGAAGGTTGCATCTCATGTATTCGCTCCTGAACTGTTCGTCTTGTTTGTTTTGCTCGACAAGATTGAAAATCTCGCCGGTGAAGTCGTCTTCCGGAACGTTTGTGCTGACGAATTGAAGAAATGCGTATAATTCCGGGTCTGATTCTTTTGTGTAAGCACTTGCATTATAAAAGATTCTGCGCGTCTTGTCATCGAATATTTTTTCGGGGTGGTTTTCAAAGACTGTCTTAGTCTTGTAGCATGGCTCGCCAAACTTGAACGGGTCAGTCTTGCAGATAAAGATGATAAAACTCTCTTTCAGCTCTTTGATACTTGCGCCTTTGGCTAACATGTCTCTTTTCGCTTTGGCTATGCTACAAATAAAGTTT
>LVBI01000023.1 GCA_001603145.1 Spirochaetales bacterium Spiro_07
AACTTTTTATCAGGATATTGATGATTTTCAATACGATAAAGAAGAATTGGAAGAATATTTTTTAAAATGTAAGTCTTAATGAAAATATTAAAAAGTATTTAGCGAACATATTCCCTTGGAAATTTGAAATATTACAGAAAGCAGAAAGGTTTCCGCCAGATTGATTTGGCTTTGGAGATAAATAAGGGCTACAATTATATAAACAGCATCGAAAACGAAAAATATTTTCCGTCGCCAGAAACAATCGAACAGATTGCAGCTGTTCTTGAAGTAGAGCCGATGGAGCTTTTTAACCGAGAAGAGCCTCAGAGTTCAGCAACAGAAGAGAATCTTAAAATCAAGCTGGATAGCATAGAAAATCAGCTGAAAAAAGAAATAGTATCAAAAATTGAGGCAATCTTTAAAAGCAGCTGATAATCTTTTCTTTTACAAATAATACCATGTTTGCAACATCATCTTACAATATCACAGAAGTTTTCGCTTGTTTTCATTCACAAAAGCGTTTTCAATTTGAGTTTCTTCAATTACAATGAGTTTATGACAAAGACTCTGACTGGAAAAAAGTTGTGCGTTTTGTTTCTGGCGTTTTTGCTTACTGTTCAGGCGGGCGCGGTTTTTGCTGAAACAAGATATTACCCGATTAACGAGATTAAGCTGACGACATCAGACAAAAAGACTGTAAAAGTGACGGTGACGCTCGCGTATGATTCGGCTGACGAAAAGCAGCTGAAGAACTACGGCGGTGCAATTCCGCTGCGGCTCAAGCTTGTCGTGTTGAAGAACCACACATATGCGAAGATGCTCGATTCGGCGCGGGTTATTGCTGAAATAAAGGAATATCTTGAAACGGAGATTTTCGATTATCCGGTGATTAATGCCATTGAGTACGTGTGCCGCGACAAAAGCTCGGCTGTTGTTGCAAAGCAGACTATTTCGTACACAACTGCCGTGGCAAGAGCCAGAGAAGAAAATCATTCTGTTGTCATTGAGCGGCCGTCTACGTCGGTTTTCAGCTCTAGCCGAACTGCACAGAAGCCGGAGCCGGGCGCTCAATCTGCAAAGACAGAGCCGCAGTCAGCGGCGCAAAATAAGACACAGCAGCCGGCGAAGCAATCTGGCAGCAGTTCAGATGATGCCGAAAGAACGGTGACTGTCACAATTCCGGCCGGAACTTCGTCTGACGACATAGACTGGAACATGATATTTGATTCAATCTTTGCGCCGCAAGAAAGCTCTTCTGTTGAGATTAACCCCAACGGCATGACTGTGGAAACGCGTATAAGCGTGCCTGAAGGCTATGAGCGCGTGCCTGTTGCAGCTGGTTCTTACGAAGAGTTTTACCGCAAGCTTCCGCTCAAATCTGCTGACGCGAAAGTCTATTACTACGACGGTCAGCTAAAGCGCAACAGCTATCACGCCGCCGTTTACGATTTTCCGAACCTTAGCGAAGATTTGCTTCAATGCGCAGACGCCTGCATGAAGATGCGCGCCGAATATTATTATGCGCACGGCGAATACGACAAAATCGGGTTCAATGCAGAAAGCGGAACGTATCTGCCGTTCAAAAAATTTATGGAAGGCTACCGCCTTACGGGCAGCGGCTGGAAAAGCGGCTATGCAAAGGGCAGTTCGCGGAAAATTTTTGACGAATATCTTCGCATCGTTTACAGCTATGCGAGCACGCGCTCTATGGCAAAAGAAATTGTGCCAATCGACATAAAAGATTTGCGCATCGGCGATGTGTTCGTGCAGAGCGGAAATCCGGGGCACGCGGTTTTTGTGACGGACATGGCGGTTGATAAAAAGACCGGCAAGAAGATTATGCTGTTAGGGCAGGGCTACATGCCGGCGCAAGACTTGCATATAATAGAAAGCTTTGAATCTATTTCGCCGTGGTTCACCGTCGAAGACAAGCCGCTCAGCTACGCCGGCTACTCTTTCCCCAAAGGCTGCCAAGGCCGCTGGCCGGAAAGATAGTGCTTCGCAATAGTTTGTTCTAACAAATGGAATTAATAGGCGAAACGGTCAAGGGGCTGTCTAAAAAGATTTGTCATGCTGAATTTGGTTCAGCATCTGTGCTGTATATAGTGCAGAGATTCCGAAACAAGTTCGGAATGACACTGTGCAACGAACTTGCAGGACAGACCCTTGATGGAATTTGTACGGATCTTGCTTAAAAAGCGGTTGACGGGAGTCGGACCCGCGTCTCGGGCTTGGGAAGCCCGGATAATAGCCGTTATATGACAACCGCATAAAATCATATAGAACATATCAAAGTCAGGCATGAAATTCAACCGCTTCTCAAGCAATTCGATTGACTTCGAGGCGTTTCGGAAATAAACTAGCGCATAACTAAACGGAGTTTCTTATAAATGAAGAATAAATTGAAAGCGGTTTTACTTGGCTTGCTTTTGTGCGTGTGTACAACTGCTTTTGCGGCAGAACAAATCATGCTTGAAGGCAAAAACGAGTACAACGGCATTTCTCAAAAATTTGTGTTTCAGCCGGAAGACGCGCAGTTCAAGCAGTATCAATATGCAATAGTGCATTTTGATGAAGCCGGAAAGCAGCGGAAAATTTCGTATTATCTTTCAGAAGCGCTTCAGCAAGAATCGGGCTTTGAATATCAAGAAGAAATTCTTGAAAACGAAGCGGTGGCTGAATACCGCTGTTTTTATTCAGATAAAGAATTTGCCAAAAGAGGCGTGCGCTGCCAGATTGAAAAAGTTGACGCTTCAGATAAACCATATATGTACGGCTTTTCAGACGGAGTGCGCACGGCATATTTCCCGGCTGATTTTTTCTTGATTCAGTACCCTTGCTATAATTTGAAGTATCTTCATGCGCTGTTTTTTAGAAATGACGGCGCAAAGGGCAACCGCTATGTTTTCAGCAACAAGCTTGCAAAAGGCGCGTCTTTTGTCAGAGTTGTTTCTAACGTTGAGCCACTTGAAGAAATGGATAAAAACCACATAAACAAATTTGCAAATTTCTTTGAGAACAACCAGATTCCGGAGATTTATAACTGCAAAGTGCGCGTCTCTTATGGCGGCAACGAATACACTGTTTATATTCAGAAGAATTTTGCGGCCGGCATAAAAAAGAACATGAGCTGTCTTTTGGGCTATTGCACGCTTGGTTTTTGCGAAAATCTTTATCTGTTTGCAACCGCCTTTGTTGAGCCGCAAAAGGCAGGTTCATGAAAAACGCGCTGAAGATTTGTTTTTTAGTCTTAATCTTCTCAATATGCTTCATGCCATACGGCGGCGCACCGGTTTTCTCTGCCGCTTATGCCGAAGCTGGCGCAAATTCAGGTGCGCATCTTTCTGGGCACTCTTGCCAAGCTGATGACGGCTACGCCTTGCGCAAAACAGCCGCGCCTGTTACAGATTATTACATTCAGCAGTCAGACGGAAATTCCGGCTGCTTTAGAAGCTTTAAACCTGAAAAGACGCGCACTTTTGAGAACAATGCGCAGAGCACCGCCTTTTCTGACGCACAGAAAAAGCTTGATGCCGTATTTTACCCGCCTTATCTTTGCGCCTGTTCTGTAAGGTGCATAAGCCTTTCAAAATTCAAAAAGCTCACGATTTACCGTCAGACAGTCTTATAAAGATTATTCTCCATTTATGCAGCCGGGCGTAATGGGTTGTCCAAAAAAGCATTGTCATGCTGAACTTGTTAGCCTTCGGCGGCTTTCAGCTCAGCATCTGTATTCTATATGGCTGTAGATCCCGAATCAAGTTCGGGATGACGCTGTTGGAGAAGTTTATAGGCGGCTTCATCTACGAATTTTGCCCGAAAATGGGCAAAGTCTGCCGCCCGGGAATCTCAATCAAAATTTTTTTCTCAGGAGAATAATATGAATCTATATATAATAATCGGCTTCGTTGCGTTTATCGTAATTGTGGCTGTTTGCGCTCATTTCTGGAGCTAAAATTCAAGTGTGGCGGCGGCATGCCATCTGCCGCCGTTGCGCTCAAACACAGTTATATTGTCAACGCGGAAAACTTCGACGAGATTCAGCTCATTAAAAGCTTGCAATGCTTCTGTTGATGCGCCAGCCGGAATGTCGCGGTTTGCCACGGTGAGGTGCGGCTGAAAAGGGCGTGCATCTTTTTTGGTTGCGCCCGGCACGGCGGCAAGCACCGCAGAGAGCACCTTGTCACGCAAATCAGCCCACGCTTTAGAAGCTTCAACTTTTGCAAAGATTGTTCTGTCGCCGAACGCGTCAAAACCGTTGACGTGCGCGTCAAAGCCTGAAAAGCCGCCCGCAAGCACGCCCTGCTGAATTGCCGCGGCAAGCTCTTTTGTTGTGTGTCCTTCCGGCAAGCGGAACGGCGGCACAATTGTAATGTGAATGGGCGTGCCGTAGCCGCTCTTGCAGCCGTATTTCTGGCTCATGTAGCGGCGGCAGCTTTCAAGTGTCTCTGTAATGTCTTCCGGGGCAAGCACCCCTATAAAATGTGTCTGTTGCGGAAAAATGTTTCGGTTTTTCATGCGTTTGCGTGTTTTTCAGGCTAAACACTAACCTGTGTAAAATAAAAAGGCTGTCCATTTTTGGACAGCCTTGATACCGGCGATGAGACTTGAACTCATACACGGTCGCCCGCAATAGATTTTGAGTCTATCGTGTCTACCATTCCACCACGCCGGCAAATTGACGATGAGAAAATGTAGCATATTGCGGAAAAAAAGACAATAGGAAAGCTTGAAAAACCTGAAAAAGGTTTATAAAAGCATGTCATGCCGAACTTGTTTCAGGATGACAGTTGATGCACCCGTGTACCCTGACAAAAAAAGCCGGCGCTTAGTTGTGCACCGGCTCTTGCCTTAAAAGCTACTTTGTCAGCTTGCGGCATTCCATATAGAAGCGTTTCTCGCTTGCTTCTCCCATAGAGAAACTCTTGCGCGGCAGCACGCCGCACGAAGCGATTGTCTTAAAGAAATTGTCTTTCGAAATCTGCGGAAGCAGAATGCCGATTGTGTTGTCCTGCGCTCCAAGACGGAAAATCTCGTCGCTGCCGTGGATGAAGTCAAGTTCGGCATCGCCAAAAATTGAAAGGAACGTGTCGAGAATCGGCTGAAAATAGCTGACCATCAGATCAGGGCAGATTGCGTCAATCATAACGTAACGCTGCTCGCCTTTTTCGGTCTTGTAAACCATGCCGATAACTTCTTGCGAAGATTTAACTTCTTCATCGAGTTCTTCAGCTGATTTAAGATGATAAACTGTAGCCGAAAGCTCGGCTGAAATATAGCGTATGAGCATTTCAGGCAGCGAACCGAACAGAACGCGGTGAATCGGTTCAAAAGTAAGACCGTCGTCGTAGATGTTCACGATTTCAACAAGTGCATAGCGCAGCGGATGGTCTGTAACGTCCGGATTTTTCTCCTTGAATTCATTCCATACGGCTTTTGCTGTTGCAAGCGAATGGTTGCCGTCGCCAACCGCAAAAAGCGGAGACGCTGTGCCGTCTGTTTTGTCTACACCGTTCTTTGCCACAATCTTTAGAATGCTTTCGCTGATGTGCTCAAGAAGAGCTTCGTCTTTGACAGCCCAGCCCGTAATGTGGCCGGAATTCAGCATCAAGTCTGTGTCATAGACAACAGGCGCGTTTGCGGCTTTTGCCTTTTTGCCGGTCTCTTCAACAAGCAGCTTGTCGCTGTCACTTACAAGCAGCATGATGTGCGGGCTTTCAAGCGGTGCGTCGCGTCTAATTTCCATTCTCGGCGGAATGCGTGATTCGATTGTCTGTTCAGTCGCGCGGATTTTTGCCTGCGAATAAGGCTTCCATTCATAAGCTTCAAGATCAACTGCCGTAACAAGGCCTTTGCGGATTCTGCCGTAAGCGGTTTTGCGCTCAAGATAGACCATGCCGTTAAGCGGTTCGGCAAAAACGCCTGAATCAAGATATTTCTGCATTGTGCTGTTGATGTTTGCAAGGCGTTCTTTTCTGTCGTTGTCTTCAAGATAAACTTCCGGAAGAATGCAGTGCAGCATCGAAGGTTTGCCGGCTGCAGTGTCTGCTACGTCTTTCCAGTATTTGCGGTTTTGCGTATATTGATCGCAGGCGATAACCGCCCACGCATTGAGATCAGTTCCCTTTTTGGGAAGTAAAATTTCCGGCACTGCAATGCCGTATTTCGCGAATGTATCTTTGTAATTCATACAAACACTATACATCAAATTTGCCGTTTTAGGCTAGACCAGACTTTGCTATAGCGCAGCTTTTGAGCGGTTCACAATTCAGGCTTTTGCCGTTATAATTTTCTGGGTGGAATATGAATTCTAATCAACAGTTTGTTCAAAATCAAAGCCAGCGGATGACCTTAAAGCTTTCGCCGCAGATGATTCAGTCTATAAATTTGCTGACGCTGCCGGTGCTTGAGCTTAGGGAACGGATACTGGACGAAGCCGAGAAAAACCCGGCATTGGAAGTTGTTTCTGATTCGGGACTTGATGTTTCCGACGACATATATTCTGAAAATTCCGGTTCCGGCTCTATTTTGAGGAATTCCGACAAAATAAAATCGAAAGACGCTTCGTCTTCGTTCCTTCAATTTTTGGAAAACCAGCCCGCAAAAGAAGAAACCTTGCAGGAACACCTGCTTGCGCAGTTGCTTGAGGTGAGCCTGCCCGAAGAAGAGCGCGTGCTTGCTGAAAGCATCATTCAAAACCTTGACGAGCACGGCTTTCATTTTGTTGCGCCTGAATCTTTGTATGAAGAGCTGCTCGGCGCAGAAGGGCAGGGCGCTGCGCAGCCGTTGAATGACGAACAGAAAGCGCGCCTTGAGCATGTGCTTGACATAATACGGAATTTTGACCCAATCGGCACGGCTTTTGACAACGCACGCCAAAGCCTGCTTTTTCAAGCTGAAAAACGGAATGCGCCACCGCTTGTAATGGAACTGCTGCAAAACCATTTTGAAGAGCTTTCAAATATGCGCGTTTCAACGTTTCAGAAGCGTCTGCCCGGTCGCACTGCGGAAGAACTTGCAGACGCATTCGATTTTATCAAAACGCTTGAGCCTTTTCCTGCAAGAGAATTCGGCGGCAACGATGTGCAGTTTATCGTGCCTGATGTATATGTCTATAAAGTTGATACAGATTCGCCTGAAATTGACGACCATTTCGCCATTGTCTGCGAAGAAAAAGATTTGCCTGTGCTGAAACTTTCGCCGATGTTTGTTGATCTTGCCAAAGACGGCGCAGGCAAAGAAGAATCTGCTTTTGTGAGCGAGCAGCTCAAAAGCGCAGAATGGTTCTTGAACGGACTTGGCAAGCGCAACCAGACTTTGGTAAATGTGACGCGCGAAATTGTGCGCCGCCAGAAAGGCTTTTTCTTGGGCTATGCAACCGCGCCGTCGCCGTTGCAGATGGGCGAAATTGCAAAAGCACTCGACATTCACGAAGCGACAGTTTCGCGTATCACTTCGGGCAAATATTTGCAATGCAGTTCCGGCATCTTTGCGCTGCGCTATTTCTTTACGAATGTGGCCGCGCCTGTCAAAAAGAAAAGCGCGGGCGTTGCCGCTGCACCAGATGAACCGAAAGGTGGCGCAGCCGGTTTTTCAAAAGAAGAAGTCAAAGACAGAATAAGGCAGCTCATCGAAGAAGCGGCAAAAGAGGGCAAAAAGCTTTCTGATGAGAAAATCTCGAAAAAGCTTGAAGAATTCGGCATGGCAGTTGCCCGCCGCACCGTCTCAAAATACCGCGCCGAGCTGAACATACAGTCGAGCTATGACCGCTAAAAGGGGAAGGGAAAACCCCTTCTTCCGAGGCGCGGTTTTCCCTTCCCCTTCAACCCCATCCTTTT
>LVBI01000024.1 GCA_001603145.1 Spirochaetales bacterium Spiro_07
ACTGGTTTGATTTTTTTTGGAACTTACTTGATTCCAAGCCAATAGGCGAATTCCATGAAAAAATTGAGTGCAAAACAATCCGCGATAAAAAAGAGCGTGTACTCGGCGATTTTCCTCATTTCATAGTACCAGCTATCAGCGAAAATGCAAAAAATGTTTTAGCTGATTACTTCGGCAATCTCGTCGAGATTTTTCCACTGGAAACAGGCAAACTTGGCAAATACTATTTTATGAACATAATCAACATTGTTGACTGCCTTGATGAAGACAATTCAGATATAATTTATTTTGATAGCAGCGGCCGCATAATGGATATAAAATCACACAGCTTCAAGAATTTTAGCGAGCATAATCTGCTGAGAATATTCAAGCTAAAAGGTTATGAACGCGGGGAAATTTATGTAAGCGAAGAAACTAAAAAGCTGATTAATGATGCCAATCTTGTAGGTTTCAGATTTATAGAAGTCGGGGAGATAAACTAGGCTTTCACGGCTTAATCACTTTCAGCACGTCTACAGTGTGAGAGCCGACACCGATTATGTCTTTGCGCTCGGCGGATTTTAAATAAGCAAAACACTTCAAGGGTTTATACATTTTTCAAGTTGTTCTATCAATTGAGGTAAATCTTCAGAAACGGTTTCCCACACAACTTTTAAATTTACGCCTTCATAATCATGAATGATTTTATTCCTCATGCCGTAGATTGATTTCCATGGAATATTCAAATAGTTATTCTTAAATTCAGCTGACAGCTTATGAGATAATTCTCCCAGCTGACCAAGATTAAATGCACATGCCTCAACTATCATTTCTTTTTTAGAAAATTCATCATACTCAAGATTTTGTATATATGACAGTATTTTCTTAGACAAAGAAATCATTTTTTCAATTATTTCAGCATCGCTCATAAATTTTTATACCTGTATTGTTGATTTCAGTTTGAATTTTTGAACCTGTTTCGATATGAGCAACATCAAATAGATCTACATCTTTTTCATTCAAGGCTTCTTTCACATCTTCCAGAAGACCAAAAAAGCGAAGCCCTTTCAAATTGCTGTCAACAAGCAAATCAACATCACTTTTTTCGTTAGCAACACCCTTTGCATACGAACCGAAAAGAACTGCCGACTTAACATTATGCAGCAAAAACACAGGAGAAAGCTTTGCTTTTATATAGCTTAATGAATATACGGTATTGTTCATGCTGATTATTATACAATACTTTTCTAGAAAAACAAACACGCAAAAAAAAGCAGTTTCAGTGCTTAATCACTTTCAGCACGTCTACGGTGTGTGAGCCGGCGCCGATTAGGTCTTTGCGCTCGGCAGCCTGCATCTGATAATCTATAAAGAGCTTGAACGATTCTTCGCTCATTGCGTTGAGCTCTTTGCGCATATAGTCGGCCATTCCGTCTGGTGAAAAAATCGTAAGCCGCTCAAGACCGGCCTCGCGGTTCAAGCTGTCAATGTCTTCAAGCCGCATATAATCATAAAGCTCGTCATTTTTAGCCGAAATCTTAAAATCAGCCGAAACCGCGCCGTCTTTCATCAGCCCGGCAATTCTGTTTTCCTTAAAGCAATAAGAAAAAAGGCTGTACTCGTTCATAAGATAAGCCACAAGAATCACGCCGCCAGACTTAGTTACGCGCTTTGCCTCGCTCAAAGCCTTTAACTTTTCAGATTTTTCATGCAGATGATAAAGCGGTCCGAAAAGCAGCGTCATGTCGAAAGAATCATCTTCTAAAAAGTGCAAATCGACGGCGTTGCCCTGCCAAGTCTTTACAGGCGAATGTTTTGAGCGGAGCACGTCGAGGTTGCTTTTTACAAGCTCCACGGCTGTAACGTCAAAGCCTTCGCCGCACAAAGCAAGGGAATATCTTCCTGTTCCTGCGCCGATATCAAGAATCTTGCAGTTTTTTCTGTCTTGCGGCAGATAATCGTGAATGAACTTCATCGATACAGCAAATTCAACCTGGCCGTGCCTTGTTTCAAGGCGGTGGTCTTCTTTGTGCTGCTGATAATGCCGCTCAAGAACGGAAAGTTTTCCCATAAAAGATTAACCGTTTACACGATTCCTGTGAGCATATAGAAAACGACGCACAAATAAGGAACGAAAAACTTGAAAAGCATGAGCATTACAAGGTCAAAGTAGCTTTCTTTGTGGGTCAAGCCACAGATTGCGAACATTGTGACCAGCGCGCCGCAATGCGGAACTGGGTCAATGCCGATGCCAGAAACTGAAACGATTCTGTGCAAAACTTCAAGCGGAATGCCCGCATTTGTCGCAAGGTTAGCCCAGATTTCGCCGAACTTTGCAAGCGCAATCGTAATGCCGCTTGAAGCAGAGCCTGTAATGCCGCACATTATGTTTGTCGAAAGAACTGCCGAAAAAAGCGGGTTGCCGTTTTCAGAAAGCTTAAGCAAAAGCTTGCTGATTACGTCAAAGCCGATAACGCTTGTGACCACGCAGCCAAACGCAAAGCCAGAAGCAACGTTGAAAACAGCAGTTCCGCTTGAAAGAGCCGAAGCGTTCACAGTCTTTAAGAAAACCTGCTTGCCCGAAACTTCGGCTTCTGCGGCAAAAATGCGCTTGCGGCCCACGATAATCGTAACGAGTGTGGCAAGAATTGTGGCAATTGAAACAGCCCACAACGATGAGATTTTCCATGTGATGAATGACCATTTGAATGGGTTGCTCAAAACGATGTTGAGCACAATTACCATAAGCAGCGGAATCAAAGACAAGAACCAGTTCGGCAGATCTTTGTCTTCAGACTGATTTTCGTCGTTATAGTTGCCGTAGCCCTCGCCTTTTGCCATTAGCGTCTTTGCCCTGAAGCCAATCCAGACAAGCCCGATTGCCAGAAGCAATGCTGTCGCAAAAATGCCGATGCCGATGCCGCTCCAAGTTGAAGTACCGAAATATGTTGAAGGAATAATGTTCTGAATCTGCGGTGTGCCTGGAACTGCAACCATCGTAAAGGTGAAGATGCCAATCCACAATGTTGCAGGAAGAAGCCGCTTTGGAATGCCTGCCTTTCTGAAAAGCACAGCGCCGAACGGATACATGACGAAAGCGACAACGAAAACGCTCAAGCCGCCATAAGTAAGAACGGCGCAACCCAAAATAACAGCGAGAACGGCGCGCTTTGCCCCGAGCAGCTCAACAATCTTGTCAGCAATGCTTGCGGCAAGCCCGCCTTTTTCCATTAACTTGGCGAAAACCGCACCAAAAAGAAAAATCGGAAAATAGTTTTTGATATATTCCGCAGCCTTAACCAGATAGACGTTGCCGAGAACATCAAGAAAAGACGCGCCACAGCCAATTGAAGCCACGACAGCCAAAAGCGGTGCAATAAGAATGATTGACCAGCCTTTATAAGCCAAGTACATCAACCCGATAATTGCTGCAATAATTGCAATTGTGCTTAAAGAACTCATTTACAAGACCTCACGCGTACATAATAAGAAAAAAGCGCATTCGTTGCAATAGTATGCGAGCATTTCAAATAAACAGAAATGTTTTCTAAAATACTGCATACAAAGAATTTAAGCGCGTTTTTTATTTCGATAAAAAATTCTCATATTTATGCGTTTCGTGCCTTGTTTCTACTTATTTTTTATTGTATACTTACATTATGGCACGAATTAAGATTCCAGCGGCACCGGCAATAAGACGGATGCCTACATATTTGCATTTAATCCGACAGGCTGAAGCAGACGGTCTTGAATATATTTCCGGCACGGTTATTGCAACCGAGCTGAACCTTGAGCCGATTCAAGTAAGAAAAGACCTTGCCTTAACGGGAATAACCGGCAAACCAAAGCGCGGCTATTTAGTGCCGGCGCTTATTACGGCGATTGAGCATTTCTTGGGCTGGGATAAACCTAAGAATGCGATTCTTATCGGAGCAGGCAATCTTGGAACAGCTTTGACCGGCTATCAAGAGTTTCAATATCACGGACTGAATTTTGTAGCCGCATTCGACACAAACCCTGAACGAATCGGCAAGCAGATTCATGGCGTGCCCGTGCTTTCGCTGAACAGCCTTGAAGAAAATGTAAAGAATCTCGGCGCAACTATTGCAGTGCTCACAGTTCCTTCTTCAGAAGCTCAAGAAACGGCTGACATGATTGTAAAAACCGGAATCAGAGCAATCTGGAATTTTACGAACACAAAAATCAATGTGCCAGAGAATGTCGCCGTTCAACGCGAAGACTTGACATCAGGCTATGCAATGCTCTGCGCGGCAATGCAGCTTTATATGGCTTAATTCAGTTTTTTCAGAGAAACTTAATGGAAAACGGAATAAGCATTTCAGCAGACGGAACCACGGTAGACGAAGCGACAAGCCGTCAGTCAGCAGATTTTACTAACAGGCTTGCCAAAAGATATAAGCATTTGCGGAAATGGGCAAAGCGCACAGGCGTTCATGCTTTCAGGCTTTATGACAAAGACATTCCGGAAGTTCCGCTTGCTGTTGATGTTTATCAGCAAGCAGAACCTGCAGAAAATGCCGGCATTTATGCGCACATTGCGCTTTACGAGCGGCCATATGAAAAAGACAAGCAAAGCGAAGACCAGTGGCTTGACGTTATGGCAGAAGCTGTATGCTCCGTGCTCAACATTCCAAAAGAGAACATCTTTATCAAGCAGCGCAAAAAGCAGCGCGGCGAAAATTCTCAATACGAAAAATTTGCCACTTCAAAACATTGCATAACTGTTGAAGAGCAAGGCTTAAAGTTTGTTATCAACTTGTCAGATTATCTTGATACAGGGCTTTTCTTTGACCACAGGCCGCTTCGCCTTGCTGTCAAAAACGAATGCCGCGGCAAGCATGTCTTGAATCTTTTCTGCTATACAGGCGCATTTTCTGTTTATGCGGCAAAAGGCGGCGCCGCTTCTGTAGATTCAGTTGACCTTTCGCACACATATCTTGATTGGGCAAAACAAAATTTCAGCTTAAACGGCATAGACATAAGCCAAAGCGCAAATTACGGCGGTAAAACCGCAGGCAAATACAGATTCATTCAAGAAGATGCGGTCAAGTTCATAAAAAGCGCCGCCGGTGCAGACACAAGCAAGGCGCTCCGCTGCCGTTGGGACATAATCATTTTAGACCCACCGACTTTTTCAAACTCAAAAAAGCTGAAAGATGTCTTTGACATAAACCGCGACTGGCCAGAGCTTGTAAATGCAGCACTCAAAGCACTGACCCCGGGCGGCGTGCTTTATTTTTCAACCAATTCAGCCAAACTAAAAATGAATGTATCTCTCGTTTCCGGCGTTGTAACCGACATAACAGAATCAACAATCCCAGAAGATTTCCGCAACAAGCGCATCCACCGCTGCTGGCAGATAAAGCCAGGCAAAGCCTCAACCGACAAGCCTCTCCACGAAGAACAACAGCCTGTGGTGTATTACTAGACCGGCAACATCAGTCTTTATCAAAGAATTTAGTCACGCTTTCAATGTTTCGCGGCTCTTTCTTCATGAATGAATCATAATCTTTTGCGATATGCCCGAAATCAATGGCTTGATAACCAAGCGCAGACATATCCCATGCGAGAAGCTTTGCAGCAGGGCCAAGAATTGCAATTATCAGCTTATCTTTTGATACAGTTTTTGCCTTGTCAAGAACCTCATCATATTGGTCAAACGCATTTTCTGTCGGCGCATAAAGATATTCAACAGACTTTGCACAATCAAAAATGTTAAAGCTTATATTATTGAAAATTCGCTCACCGCAAATTATCGCAATATCGCGGTCTTTCCAAATTTCTTTGATATGCTCAAAATAAGAAGCAAAATCATAATCTTTGATAAGGTTGTAAAGCTGGCTTATATCAGTTGCAAGATATTCATAAGATTCAGAACAGAACGAAACAAGCTTTTCTTCATTAAGCATTACATAATCTTCAAAAAATTTTGGGAAAATCAAATTGTCCCAGTCTGAAAAATCGTAATAACATAGCCCCAACGCTATTTTGATATTTCGGTTATTAACAGTAGAATCGAAACAGCTCATAAGAATCTCTTTTAAGCGCTGCGCCAGAAGCGGATTGTATTTCTGAAATGAAACATCGCCACCGCTTATCAGATTAAACTCACCGTCTCCGAACCGGCACAAGGAACATTTGTTCTTAATTATAAAATCAACAGATTCTTCGTACCCTAATATATTCGCTTTTAAGTTGAGAAGCTTATGATGTTGCATCTCTTTGAACAAGCGCATTTTTCTGATTTCAGGAATTTTATCCAAAGAAGCCCATTCACTCGTGCGTTTCAAATTCCACAAATCATTTTTGCAAAGAAATTTTATATTTTTACACAAAGTTTTTAAGAACATAGCATTGCCCGTTAATATTCTCGCTTTTATCGAGATTATCTAGATTTTTCTCGATTTCTTCGAGTATAACTCAAAAGATTCTCGATTTCAAGCAATTTAAAACACTGAATACTCGATACAATTGAGAATGATGGATTATTTTGATGAATTTAGAATGAACATGAAATATTACAGAGAAAAACGCAATATTTCGCAGATTCAGCTTTCTGCTGAATGCAACTGCGGCAGTGGCACTATCGGCGGGATTGAATCTGGCAAAGCTAAACCCTCTTTTGATATGATTATTAAAATTGCAGAAGCTTTGTCTGTTTCGCCTGCTGATTTATTCGTAAGGAATTCATCTGTTTCGAGGGAAAATCTAAAAAAAGAATTGCAAGCACATTTTGACAATATAATAGACAGCCTTTGATTTTTTTTCACTTTTCAGCTAAAAAACACAGTGCCAAAAACAAAAGGGCATAAAAAAACCGCCACGAAAGTGACGGTTTGCAAGCTTCCAAGAAACTTACTTCTTGATATTGAAGCGCTTGTTGAAGCGTTCGATGCGTCCGGCTGTATCAACCAATTTCTGCTTTCCAGTAAAGAATGGGTGACAAGCTGAACAGATTTCAACTTCGATGTTCTTAACTGTTGAACGTGTTTCAATTACATTACCACAAACACATGTGATTTTTGTAAGTTCATAGTTAGGGTGAATGCCCTCTTTCATACTATCCTCCAAATATTCTGATTAGGCTTGCCCTGAAACCAAGAGACCGCTCTCAAATGATTTCCACAAGCCGTACTCATTTCAAATTATTCTCCCGTACCCGTATTCATTGAACGAAGGAATGCTTCATTATTCTTACTTTTCTTCATTCTGTCAATAAGTAATTCCATAATTTCAGCATCATCCATCGGGTTAATGACCTTACGCAGTACCCAGACCTTCTGAAGCTCGTCTTCTGTAAGAAGCAGGTCTTCTTTTCTTGTGCCTGACTTCTTTATGTTGATAGCCGGGAAAAGTCTTCTGTCGGCGAGCTTTCTGTCGAGGTTTATTTCCATGTTGCCGGTACCTTTGAATTCTTCAAAGATAACTTCATCCATGCGGCTGCCAGTCTCAATCAATGCAGTTGAAATAATCGTAAGACTTCCGCCCTCTTCGACATTGCGGGCTGCACCGAAAAATCTCTTAGGCTTGTGCAACGCATTCGAGTCAACACCGCCAGACAAAACCTTGCCTGAAGTCGGCACTGTCTGGTTATAAGCGCGCGCAAGCCTTGTAATTGAATCAAGGAAGATTACGACATCGCGCTTGTGCTCAACAAGACGCTTTGCCTTTTCAAGCACCATCTCGGCAACCTGAACGTGGCGCGAAGCCTGTTCATCGAATGTCGATGAAATGACTTCAGCCTTAATAGAACGTTCCATGTCGGTAACTTCTTCCGGGCGTTCATCAATCAAAAGCACAATCAGATAAACTTCCGGATGGTTCGTGATGATTGCGTTTGCAATGCGCTGCATCAAAATAGTCTTACCAGCTTTTGGCGGCGCAACAATCAATGCGCGCTGGCCTTTTCCGATTGGGCAGAACAAGTTCATGATGCGCGTAGAAAACTCGTCCGGCTTATATTCAAGGTTCAGCTTCTCATTCGGATAAAGCGGTGTAAGGTTCTCAAACGGAATGCGCGTCTGTGCAATGCGCGTATCTTCAAAGTTTACGGTCTCAATTCTGAGCAATGCAAAGAAGCGTTCGCCCTCTTTTGGTGAGCGGATTTGACCGTAAATTGTGTCGCCGGTCTTTAAGTTGAAAAGCCTAATCTGGCTTGGCGAAATATAAATGTCGTCCGGGCCCGGCAGATAATTGTTCTGCGGCGAGCGCAAGAAGCCGTAGCCGTCTGGCAGAATTTCAAGCGCGCCAGACGCAAAGATGATTCCGCCGTGTTCGGTGTGAGCCTTCAAGATTGCAAAGATAAGCTCCTGCTTTTTCATAGAAGCTATGTCTTCTTTCAAGACACCGTAGCGTTCGGCAAGCTCGCGCAAATCTGGCATGCCTTTGCATGTCAGCTCGTTTATTGTCAGTCTCGGCTTTGAGTCACGGTCCTGAAATTCAGCAGGAAGCTCGTTATTTGTTTCTGTGCTTGAAATTGTATCAGATTTGTTCTGGAAGTCGGAACGAGGGGCGCTTGAGCGGGCTGTACGTGGTCTTACGATGCGAGCCTTTGAATTGGGGTTTCTCTGATAAGTGCGGCGTCTGTAACCGCTAGAGGGTTCTGCTGCATTTTCAGCTGTAGAAGCTTTTTCTTCAGATTGCCCTTCAGCAATATTTTCTGTTTCTGTAGCAGCGGCTGCGGCTTGAACTGGAGCAGAATCTGTAAACAGCTCTGTTGTCTGCTCTGTTTCATCAGCAGTTTGCTCACCCGACGTATCAATAAAACGCCGCTTTTTGATTGGTGCCATTACACACTCCAATGAATTTTAGAATTTCAAAAATAATTCTGAATTCTTTAATATAGTATGGTATAGTATGATATTTATATTCAAAATAAAAACATTGCACAAAACAAATTAACATTCATATGCTCTCTAGCAATGTTCTATAAAAATAGTATATTTACAGGAAAAAACATAAATGAAATGTATAACTGTAACATATCAAAACTAATTCAATATGTCAACAAGACTTTTATTTAAACCGAAAATTTCATTTATTTTGTTTTTTCTCTTATTCTTCAGCGTTATCGTCTGATGCAGACATAAGCACATTCTTAAAATCAGAAGCCGCATAAGAAAAAATGTCGAGGTTCAGCTCCCTGTCGAGCATCGTAACCTTGCCGGTAAAATCTACGCCGTCGTCGATTCTAAGCTCTTTTGTGGTAACATCGCCTACAATCTTGCTGCCAGACTGCATGTCGATGCTTGTGTTGGCATAGATATTGCCGTTCACAACGCCGTTTATCACGACAGAATCAGCCTTGATATTGTCTACGGAGCATTTCGCAGTCTTGGCAAATTCAAGGTTGCCAGTTGCATCAATCGTCCCTTCAAAAGTTCCTGCAATCTCAAGATTGTCTGTAAATTTCAGCACACCATAAAATTCAGTTTCTTCGCCAAAAACAGTGTAATTCTTTTCAGCCTGATCTGATGATAAACTCATAAAGCCCCTCTTTTGTGGTTTCTAAATATTATTCCAAAAATCAAAAAACTGATTCCTAATATTGCAAAAATAATTCCGACAAAATCGCCGAAACGAGTGTAGATTGTCGGCTTGCGGTTCTGGCAGACCAAAAGGTTGTCAATCAAAAAAGTTTTCTGAAACGGCTCTGCCATTGATACAACTTTTCCGTTCGGGTCTACAAACGAGGTCTGGCCAGAAGCAGTGGCTCTTGCAGCAGGCACTCTGTTCTCAACACATCTGAAAACCGCCATAGAAAGATGCTGATACTGACAAGCAAGGCTGCTTGACCATGCATCATTCGAAATGTTTATGAACGCTTCTGCGCCGTTCTTTACGAAGCGTCTGCCGATATTGCCGAAAGTGTCTTCAAAGCAAATCGGCGTGCCGAATTTTATGCCGGCAGCCTTGAACACAACAGCTTCCGTGCCCGGCTCCCACATGTGCGTATCGCCGTTAAGCAGCAGCTCGTACAATTTTGGGAAAAGCTTTTCATACGGAAAATATTCGGTGAACGGCACGAGATGCATTTTCATGTATTTCTGCGGTTCTGGCGGAATGCAGTTCTTTTTTGGCGTGAAAAGCAGCGCCGAATTGTAATCTATCGCCTCATATTTGCCGGTGCGCGCATAGCCAAGAACCGCGTGGTCGTTGCCAATCAAAAACGGAACGTCAGAATCATCAAGATATTTCAAAAGCGTTTCAACAAGCTCAAAGCTGGCGCGGTTCTGTCTGTATTTGTAATGATACTCTATGCGTGGAACGAACGCCGTTTCAGGCCAGACTACAAGCTGAATTTCAGAATCTGCGGCAAGCGCTTCATCTGAAATTTTCTTGAGCTGCTCGTAATTATCAGAATAAGCCTCAATGCCGCCGCGCCACGGGTCGTTGCTCGGTTGAATAAGCGCAAGCCTAACCTTCTTTGCGTCTGTGCAGTCAATCTTAGCGAATGCGCCATAAACAAGCGCCGCCGCAAAAACGCAAACCCACGCAATGCAAGGAATTTTGTGCGCCGCAATCGATTTTTTCAATCTGCTGAAGAAGCCGCCGTCTTCAGTTTTGCCTGCGTCAGCTTCAGTCTTTGCAGAATAAGATTCATAAATCAATTGTGCGATTATCGCCGAAGGAAATGTGACTATCGCGCTGATGCCCCACACGCTGCCCCAGTCGGCATTCTGAATGAGCAGCGAATTGCGCCACTGCGAATAGCCTGTTACGCCGTAATGAAAGCCTGTGAATCCGCAAGTCTTTATGTATTCATAAGCGCACCAGACAACCCATTGGATAATCCAGCCGTGTTTGGGGTACAAATAGAAAGCCGCTTTCAAGCACGGGAACGCAAGCATCAGATAAAAGCCGTACATAGACGAAATCACAGTGATTCCCATCGGATGAAAAGATGCGAGCCAATATGCGTAAAGCGAATAGCAGCAAAAGCCGTACAAGAAGCCGTAAAACCATACAGACTTCCACGAAAGCCTTCGCACTAACAAAAAGACTGGAATTAAGGAAAAATATGCAAGGAAAGAAATGCCGTTTATTGTCAGAAAATTCGGTTGTGGCAGTGCAAATAAAATTACACCAGAGAAAAGCAAAAGAACATTTATGAAGAATTCTTTTAAGCTGAAACTTTTCTTATAAGAATTCTCTGTCACTTGATTTTTCAACGGAACCTCTTAAAGGCACAATTTCAATTTTTTTTATATTTTAAGCTTGAATTGACCAGCCGTTGTGCGCATTTTTGCTATGCACACACCGCTGTAATTTACTTAGAAGATTTAATTTTCCAGACTGTATCTTTAAGTTCTTTACCAGGTCTGAAAACTGCCACAGAATGCGGCTCAACAGAAACAAGTTCACCAGTCTTTGGATTGCGGGCCTTTGATCTGCCCTTTCTCAAGCGTACCTCAAAAGAGCCAAAACCACGCAATTCAATAGAAGATCCTCCTTTGAGAGAATCTTTGATTTTTTCAAGGAGAGAATCTACAACTTCTTGGATTTCTTTCTTTTCAAGACTTGTGTCCAGAAAAACTGCTTCTACCAAATCGACTTTAGTTATTTTTTTCTGAGCCATTTCAACTCCACGAAAACGATTTTTGAATTAATCACTGATGAGTGAAAAACAAAAAAAAGAATGTACGGTTAATGAAAAATCATCAACCGCATCAATTCTAATTTACTTTGCAGCGGCAAATGAAGCGTTATAAAGCTTCATCATGCGAGACTTCTTGCGTGAAACTGCGTTTCTAGTAAGAATGCCCTTACCTCTTGCAGTATCAAGTTCTTTGCACAACTGCTGCAATCTAGCTTTAGCCTCTTCTTCATTTTTAGCATGAACAGCAGCTACGAATTTTTTTGCAGCTGTTCTTGCAGAACTCTTTACAGCCTTATTTCTCAAACGGCGTACTTCGCTCTGCTTGTGTCTTTTCTCTACAGACTTACTCTTAACTGACAAAGGAAACCCTCCAAACGAAAACTTGTAGACAATGTTATCAAAGCTAAGTTGATTAGTCAATAGCTCGAAAGTTCTTTTTTCTTATATAATCATGAAATACCATGAAAAGCAAGCAACTGTTCAAGCCATGCACTTTCTTATAGTTTTAGTACATGCACACTTGACATTAACGATTATTTTTTATATTTTTACTCTAATACCTTAGTTGGAGGCAAGCAGATGGCAGGAGCCAGTAAAAACTCTCGTACTACAGTTGCAACTCATAAATTTTTCTGTTCATGCGGCGGCGAAGTAGTAATGAAGACTTTGTTTGAAAGCGGAAAACTTAAAAATGTCGCAGAATGCACAAAATGTAAACGTGTTGAGCGTCGTCCGAAAGACTTCAAATAAATCGTACTTCATAACAGAAACATGCAATGTTTCGCTGTTAGTACACAAAACCGGCAATCTAAAGCCGGTTTTTTTATTTTAAAGCATTTGCGTTTGACCTACAAGAATCTTTCGATTGACTTTAGAATAGAATCAAGCGGCTCGTTCAAAATCTTTGTTTCCGGAATGCTCGACAAAAAGATTGAGCCATATCTTTTTTCGATTATGCGCCTGTCGAGCACGGTGACAACGCCTCTGTCTGACGAGCATCGCATAAGTCGGCCGAACCCCTGCCTGAATTTGATTACAGCTTCAGGAACGCTTAAATCCATGAATGGATTGCCGCCGCGCTTAGTTACATCTTCTGAACGTGCCGCAAAAACCGGGTCTGACGGCACGCTGAAAGGCAGCTTGACAATAATCACCTGCGACAAAGACTCGCCCGGCACGTCTACACCTTCCCAGAATGAATCTGTTGCAAAAAGCACACTTGAGCTGTCTTTTTTGAACGTCTCAAGAAGCCTGAACCTGTCGTCTTCGCCCTGCCGCAAAACCGCGATGCCGTCATCTGCAAGCTGTTCCCGTGCAAATTCACACGCTGAGCGCAAAGACTCATACGATGTGAAAAGCACAAGCGTGCGCCCGCCAGCAATCTTTATAAGCTTAACAACAGCTTCTTCAACAGCTGATTGAAAGCTGCTGTTGTCCGGCATCGGCATGTCAGATGGAATTGCGAGCATCATGTTTTCAGCGTATGGAAACGGCGAAGGAAATTCTTGCATTACGAGCCGCTCTTTTTCTGTAAAGCCCGCGCCAGTGCGGTAAAGCCAATAATCAAAAGAGCGGCCTGTTTTGAGCGTTGCAGACGTACATACAACAGTGTCTAGCGGCTCAAAA
This sequence comes from Spirochaetales bacterium Spiro_07, assembly GCA_001603145.1. Lineage (GTDB taxonomy): Bacteria > Spirochaetota > Spirochaetia > Treponematales > Treponemataceae > UBA1240. The sequence continues at coordinate 13,226 of LVBI01000024.1, forward strand.
ACGCCTTTCTGCATTTTGGGGGCTATATCGAGCGGCGTTGCATAAAAGCGCGGATAGATTCCGCCGCCGTTCTTGCCTTTGTAGCGGACTTTGTCAATCCAAAAAATCGTGTCGTCCCTTTCGCTCCATTCGGTGAACCATTGGCACACATTTCCGGCATTTTCAAGCCTTGAAAGAATCTGCTTTGTTTCCCAGACAGCCGGATAGTCTTCATCTTTTTCAGAAATGCCTGAAATGATTGTTCTGAACACGCCGACGAATTTCGCAATATCTTCATGAAGAATGTTCATCGCCGAAAGCAATGAGCTTGCTTCGTTTGCAGTCTTGTCGCAAAGCCGCCACGTAAACTCTTCGGGCATAAGCAGCAAAGCTTCGTCTTCAAGTTCAGAAAGATGCGCCTTTAGCGATTCAAAAATCAGCATTACAGATTCAGCCTTATCAGCGCGGCTAGACAAAGCTTCAAGCGTTATTAGATGACCGGCAACGTTGCCGTGACGTATTCGGTAAAGCAAGTTAAGCTGTTTCAAAATCTTAAAGCGGTTCAGCTGTTCAGAGAAAAAGCTCGTGGCGGCATGCTCCATTCCATGCGCTTCATCAAAAATTATGCGGTTAAAAGGCGGCAGCACCGCCGTATCGTCATAGCCCGCCCCCTCAAGCCGCGCTTCAAGATCTGCAAACAACAAATGATGGTTCACCACAATCAGATTAGCATCAGCAGCTTCTTTCCGCACCTGCATAACGTAGCACGAATCACGGTAGATGCAGCGCATTCCCATGCAGACGTCAGCTTCGCTGTTGACCCTCGACCAAACACTCTCTGACGGCATAAAAGACAAATCTGAACGGCTTCCGCTCGACGTCGTCTTATTCCATTCCACAATCGAATCGAACTGCTCAACGCTTTCGTCGAACAAATCTCTATCTTTTGCGGCTTCTTCAAGGCGCCGCTTGCAAAGATAGTTCTGCCGCCCTTTCATCAAAACAGCCTTAATCTTTTTGCCAGAAATTTTTTCCGCAAAAGGAATGTCTTTTTCTATGAGCTGCTGCTGCAAGTTGATTGTGCCCGTGGAAACGATTACACGCTCTTTGTTACCAGCTGCCCAAATCATCGCAGGAATCAGATAAGCAAAAGATTTGCCGACACCCGTTCCGGCTTCAAAAACACCGACGAGATTTCTGTTAAAAGCTTCTGCGATTGATTTTGTAAGCTGAATCTGAGACTGCCGCTCTTCAAAGTTTTTAGAAAGCTTATCAAGCGCACCGCCATAAGACAGATATTTTCCAACTGATTCAATGTTGAGCTTTTTCAGTTTTTTGGGCAAAATCGGCTCAACAACTACGTTTATCTTGGTGACAGAATTATTGACTATATAAAAGCCTTGCGCATTTTCAGCCGCCCTAGACGCTATCACAAGGTCTTCATCAGACGGCGTTAACTCGCCGGAAGGATGGTTATGGATAAGCACACCGGCATTTTTGGCTTCTAAAGAAACAGGCACGGCGTGTTCATTGCCGCGGCCACAAACCTTAATTGAGTCTACAATACCATTGTTATCAAGCTGCCCGATTACAAAAACTTCGTTGTTGTTGTTCTCTTCGATTATCTGCTTGTATTCGTTGCAGACGCTTTCAGACAGACGCTTTTCAGCCAGCATACTTACTCCAAAAAAAAAGGTTGCAATTCTTATTAAGAATGCAACCTCTAACCACAACATTATTTCGATTGTTTACATCTCCTAGGGGAATTGAACCCCTGTTGTCGGGATGAAAACCCGATGTCCTAACCACTAGACGAAGGAGACATTCAACAGCTCATCGCTGCTTGATGTGAAAGAATATACATCTATTTAAAAAAAATGTCAATAGAGCTGCCTATTTCATTTCCAGTTTTTTTAACAAATTTATCCTAAGCTGCTTACATTCATCGTTTTCAAGGCCGAGGCTTGTACAATTTGCAAGCTCTGCCATTGAAGCCGCATAGTCTGCAATATGATATAACGAAAGCGCCTTTCTGTAATAGACATGCGCCTGATATTGGTTCAGCGCAAGTGACTTGTCGTAATACTCGATAGCACGCTGCTCATCGTTCATCACGCTGTAGACAATTCCAATATAATAATAAGAGCGAAAATTTTTTGGGTCATGCGCGACGCTTGACTCAAAATCATGCAAGGCTTTATCAAAAATGCTTTGAGCAAAATACGCCATGCCTCTGTGCTTGTAGATTACAGCCAAGACAATATCGTTAGGCGCGGGGCTTGATTTTATAATTCTTGTATAAATGTCAATCGCCTTGTCCATCTGGCCGTTGTTGTGCGCATGAATTGCATCAAGAATCATGTCGTCAATTGTGCCCTGAACATACGGTGAAGCCGGTGCAATATTAGCTTCTTCATTCGGCAAGCTCTTTATGTCATATTTTTCTTCAATCTTTTCGTCAGAAAGCTTATCTGCCATGTCATAGAACGAAAAGCGCCGCTTATCAAGCTCGCTGTTAAGCTTATTCTGATAATCTCTGATTTCTTGAAAGATTATATCTGCAAGGCTCAAGCTGGCATTCATAGACGCAAGCTTGCGCTTTAAAGGCAAGTCAAATGGCGAAAATTCAGACTTATAGACAAGTTCATGCTCAACCTCTGCCCACGCATCTTGCAAGATTGTGCGAATCTGAATCTCGCAGATTAGATGCTCAGGCAAGTTTCTGCCCTTCTTCAGCTCTTCCGGTATCTCAATCAAAATGTGCGTAGATTCGTAGCCGAATTCATAAAAGGTTCTGTCTGCACCTTTGCGCTCAATCTCAACGATTTTGTAATGGTCTACAATCTGCTTTTCTACAACTGAAAGGTCTTCAAGAAAAGCGCAGATTACCCTTATGCCAATCATGTCTGTAAGCACAGGCAGCGGCTGCTTTCCTAGAGTTTCCGGGCGAATGCGCAGAAGCTTCTTGTAATAGCTCTTGAAGCTTTTTACCCTTGATTTGAAGGTTGGTCTTGACGCGATGTTTATATTCTTTTTTAGGTCTTCTTCGATTGAATTGACGGTAGCTTTTAAATCTTCGTAAAAAGAATCATAAGCTTTTGATAAATCGTCTTTGTTTGGAATCAATAAATTATGCTGAACACTCATATAATTACTTTACTATCAGCTCGCTGAAAAAGCAACCATGAGTTTGTTTATTTGAACAAGTAAAAAAAAAGCCCGGGAGCTAATCCCGGACTTTTGAAAGATATTAATCAGATATTAATTATCTAACTTCTGCAGCTTCAAGGCTTGAAGTGAAGGCATTTTCTGTTGCCTGTTTTTCAGCTTCAAGGAATCTGTAAACCTGCTTCTGACCAAAGTTAGTCATTTCAAGCTTCTGCTTTGCTTTTTCGCGGTCTGATACGATACCCCAGATGTCTTCATCAGCAATGTCGCGTTCTGTTGTAAGAACAGCTTTATCGTAGATAGCTTTTACATCTTTGAAGTAGCAAACGAAGTCGCCACCGATATCAGCAGCATCGCGGGTAACAAGGAAACCAGCGAACTTAACATATGGAGTTGTTGTCGGATAAACTGGCAACAAGCGGATTTCGCGAGCTCTTACTTCCTGAACGTAAGCTGGGTTAGACCAGCGGAGTTCTTTCCAACCGTCGAAGTTGAGGTAGCCCATGAAATATCGTTTTTCAACACCATCAGCGTCCTTAAGAAGAACGTACAATCCGTGTGGATAGTTCATACCCTGTGTTGTTACAGAAAGAGCCTTGATTGTTCCAACATTCTTGAGAACACCGTAGCCGCCTTCAAAACGTGTAGCCTGTGTTACAGATGCCTGTGCTGGCTGAACGTTACCATTGTCGTCTACATCAGAAGCTGCTTCGAAAGCAGGAATATCAAATGGAGGAACAATGCGTGCGTTTGCGTTTACAGGAGAAGTTGGGAATACGATGCGTGCACCCAAGATTTCCTTGCCTGCGAAAGGCACTCTTGCATCTGCTTTTACAGGTGCAGCAGCAGTCTGTGAAAGAGCTGTGCTTACAGCGTTTCTAGCAGAAGAGTTAAGAACAACTTCCCAGTTCTTGTATGTGAGGGAAGACTTCATTGTAGACTTCTGCTGGTCAGTGAATGTTGCACCGGCACTTACAGAATAGTCCATTGTGGTGCGGCGGTTCTGAGTCATCTGACCATCAGCACCCTGAATAATGTCAGCTGACAAGTTAGTAAAATCGATAATTACTGCTTCTTCAGCTGCAAGCATTCCTACAAACAGGAAAGCCATTGCGACAAGAATGAATGCTCTCTTCATTCAAAGCTCCTTTTTTATCACGTAGTATAGCCTTGTACTATAAGTATACGTAACTTATTTGATTTGTCAACGCTTTTTACAAAGCATCAAGCTACATTCTAGGCCTCCACCCTATTGCCCATAATGAACACATTAATTATATCAACGTTTTTAAAATTTGTAAAAAGATTTTTTTTCAAAATCTTAACTGCTTCGGCAGTATTTGAAACTTCACTCGGAAAAATCTGCAAAGCTTCTTCCGAAAGATCCAGATACAGCACTTTTCCGTCAATAAAGCATGAATTGACTTTTGTTCCCAAAGGAAACAGCAGTCTTCCCTGAGGTGAAACAGGGCCGAGCAAAAGCTCGTCTACATACTGATTGACAGCATCTTTATTCAAAGGTTTCTTCAAAAACCTTACTTCATAAGACAATTCCTTAGGATTTGCCTTAGATTCAAATACAAGAACCCGGCGGGTTCCTTTGTTATCGATTTCCCACAAAAAAAGTGAAACTGCAAATGACAACAAAAGCATAAAAACAACTGCAACGCCGGAACTTTTCGGCTTTGCAACAACATCAGACATTATCATTGACCGCTTGTAAAACCCCTTGACTGTTCAAAATGAGTTATAAATGATGCAAGTCCATTATATATACCCGATGCTACTTTGTGCAAGTACTTGTCATCTGCTAAAAGCAAGGCCTCCTTTTGGTTGCTTACGAAACCGACTTCGATTAAAACGCTCGGCATGTTGGCGTTACGTACAACAAACCACTCTTCTTCTTTCAAGCCGCGGTTCGGGCTTTCTTTGCCAATTTCTGTATTCAGGCTGTCAAGAATGAATTTAGCAATCAAAATGCTTTCGGTCGTAAATTCCTCTTCCAGCATCGAATTCAGTATCGGCAGAATTTCCTTATCAGCAGCATCTTCCGAAAGAATTGTCCTGCGGTAACCCGGACTCAGGTACCAAACTTCAAAACCAGAAGCTTTCTTGTCAAAAGCTGAATTTGCATGAACTGAAATGTACAAAATAGCCTCATGCTCGCCGAGCTGAGTGTTATTTGCAATTTCAACACGCTCTTCCAACGACAGGAACGTATCATCGTTTCTGGTCATATATATCTTTTTATCTGAATAAGCAGTTTTAAGCTGCTTATACAAATCTTGAGCAATTTTAAGAACGACATCTTTTTCATAGATCTGCACAGTCTTGCCGTTCACAGTATGCTTGCCGATTGCGCCTGTGTCTTTGCCGCCGTGCCCCGGGTCAATCAATATTGCACCGATTTTGAAAAGCGAATCAGGTGCGGCCGGCTTAGAATTTCCGAGAAAATCTTCAGCCCTTGACATAAAGTTGTTCGACACAAACACAGAACCGTTTACAACTTTCGGAGCATCAACAATCTCAAAAGTTCTGTAATCAAACAGCGCAATCTGGTCTTCAGTCTTGAACTGCATCGAATGACCGTCTTTTTCAAGCACACCGATGCCAGACAGCGAATCCCAGAAAAGCTTTGCCCCAATCTGGTTTGCACCCTCAATAAGAGGCACAAAACTTGCAGACTGTGCATTGACAAACAGGCTCATCGAACAAAATATAAAAATCCCAAACAGGCGGTTAAGCTTTTTCATCTATTCCTTCTTTTTATATCTGCTCAGATGTTTTTGCTTGAATCAACCGCAAAAAGCACACCCTGCAAACTACCCCTAATCAAATAACGCCAGAAAGTTCTCATCTTGACTTTTGCTTCCGGCTCTAATTCGACAAACCTGTCGAGAACCATCCTCATTGAACGGTGGTTCCAGTCTTTAAGCTCAATATATTCACGCAAAGAATGAGGAATCTGACATTCCCAGCCGATGCGCGAATCAAAGATGCAGCCGTCATCAATTGCGTCTATATCGGCTGCCGCATCTGCGCTAATCTGAAATGCTGAAGGCGGAAACGATTTTCGTCCTTCAAGAAATTCCTTTGTCTTTTCGTCGTTTGGCTCAAGCCTCATCTCAATTGAAGCGACTGCATTTTCCGCCGCTTCAACTGCTTCTGCCCTTGTCTTTGCCTTTGAAATGCAGTTGCCGCATTTCTCAACATTGTTCTCAGGAAAAACGGCTGTGTCGCCTTCCTTTGTCCGCGGAAAAATATCCTTAACAGATTTCATTTTTCCGGCTTCTTTCAAACCAGAAACTGAACTGATTTTACCCGGAATTGAAATCCAAGCTCTTTCCGCGCTCCATTCCTTTGGTGGCAGATACCATACTCCATTTGCAATTTTCGGCAGATTTTTCAAATTTCCATCATCAAAAATTGGAGATTTTTCACCAGAAGCCAAAAAAAGTGCTTGTTCTGTCAAATTTATGCCACTTGCATACGGAAAAGTCCAGCCGGACATGTAGCCGCCAGAAAGCCGCGCCGCAATTTCGCCAATCATCGCGCCGTTTGATGTGAGCTTCATGTCGCCTTTAGCCGCGCCGCAAGACAAGCCAAGAGCCTTTACGCCCTTTGCAAAAGCCTTGATAACATTGTTGCGGTCTTCTTCGCTGAATGCGGTCGGCATCGTGTGGCCCATCTCGATAAAATAAGGCGGATAATATATGTGCCTGTCTGCAAAGCCTGTAATTATAAGCTTGCCGTCAAAAACGAGCGAATCAATCGAAAATTCAGGGCCGTCCATATACTCTTCGATGATTGCGCGGCCTGTTCTTGAAAGCGGCACGGCAGTCTTAACAGCTTCTGCAAGCTCGCGGAGCGAAAACACCGTGACGCAACCGCGCGCGCCCATATTGTCAACCGGCTTTACGACAAGCGGATATTTTTCAGGAAAAGATTTTGCGTCAAAAGGCCAATCGCCTGCTTTATATGCGCAATCTGCAATTTTTTGCGCGGCGGCAGCATCAGCTTCAACAAATTTTGGCGAAGGCGCGCCGAAAGCGGCAAAACGGCTTCGCATACGGCTTTTATCAGTTGCGTTTAACGCCGCTTCAAGAGAATGAGAATTAAAACCGCAAGCTTCGGCTATTGCCGCAACAGACGCAGAAAAATCAGTTCCGGCCGTGAAAACGCAGTCAAGATTTTCAGTTTCTTTAAGTTTTTTTGCAAATTCTATAAGCGCATTTGTGTCTTTCAAGTCAATCGGCTCAAAAGTATCAGCCAAAGGTGCGCAGACTGCAGCAGGGTTTCCGTCAACGACAGTTACGCGCCAGCCCAATTTTTTTGCGCTTTCAATTGCCGGCTTCTGCATAAAACCGGCTCCGAGCATAAGCAGATGATGTTCTTTCATTTTTGCAAGTCCTTCACCTTGACACAATAAATTTCAAAAGTATCGCCCAAAGCTGCGGCGGCGCTGTAAAAAGACAGCAGCCTGTACATAAAGCCTTTTGGCTTGAATTCATGCTTTTCATAATACGGAAAACGCTCCGGGTGCTGGCCTGTTGAGACAATCTTTTCGACTTTGAAGCCGAATTTCTTTAAAATTGAGCTGCAAAGCTCAGGCTGCCAGAGCGAATAATGATCAGATGGGCTTTGCGTCAAAAACTTTTCGTTCTTGTATCTGGCCGAAACGCCGGAAGCAGACGGTGTTGAAAAAGCGAAAATACCGCCTTTTTTGAGCAGCGCATTCACTTTTGTAAGCACCGGCACGAGATTTTGAAAATGTTCAATGACAAACCACATCGTCAAAGCATCAAATTTTTCAGTTTCAAATGCTTTTGCAGTGTCTATGTCAGGAAAACCGGCTTTAAATGCTTTGAATTTCAGCGTTTCTGAAACATATTCAACTGCTTCAGCAGAAATGTCCGTGCCGAATACGTTCCAGCCGGCATCATGCGCGGCAGACAAAAACGGCCCATAAGCGCAACCCACATCAAGCACAGAAGGAAAAACTGAATGTGTTTTCCGGCTGATTTGCGGCGCATTTTTCCAGAAAATTCTGTCAATTATGCTGCAACGCCTTAAGCCTTGAGCCTTTATCGAAGCAAAATCTTCAAGATAAGTTTTTCCGTATTGCTTTTTGTAATCGTCAAAGAAATAAGAAGCCGAATACTGTTTCTTTTCATCGACAGACCAGCTCAAATAAAGCATTCCGCAAGAAGAGCATTTGCGCACAGTTCTGTTTTCAAGACGGATTACAACTTCGTCGGGCGCTTTTTTATGTGTTTTTCCGGCTGATTTTTCAGCTGAACAGGTTGAACATATCGGGCAGCTGATTCTTTCGCCGGACGAAAGATGATTTATAAAATCTGCAAGGCTGCGCCCTTCGCAATCGCGCAATGCAACCATTTCTTTTGATTTTGGGAAAAGCTTCGGCATGTTCTGCAAAAGCTTTTTTGTCTTTTCTGCGTTAAGCTCATTTTTGAGCAGCACAGTAAAGCCGAAATTGCGCGCCAAATCAATGTGAAGCTGACTTGTGCCCAAAAGAAGCACGGCGCACTTTGCGGCCACAGCCTCAAATGCGGTAAAACCGTAATGAGTAACGACCAAATCATACGTATAAAGCCGTTCACGCAAGTTCGGCGAAAATTCGATGTAGCGCACCCCGCGAACAGGCTCGGCATTTTCGCGGTTTGCAACCAAAGCTGTTACGTTACAGCCGTTTTCTGCAAAAGCTTTAGCAACAGGAATAGTCAAGCCGGCCGGGTCTTCGCCGCCGACGGCCACGAGCACTTTTTCGATTGTCTTTGGCTCGGCACTTCTGCGCTTTTCTGGCAGCGGAATAAAGCCGCTGTATGTCATGTTCGGCTTGCGCTTATACTGAAACGCCGGAATTATATCTAAAACGTAATCGCAATATTCAGTGTAAAGAGAGCCTTCGTCGATTGATACGAGCGGCGCAATTGACGAATAACGCTTGATTTCGTCTTTTTCAAGCGAAAATGCGTCTGTAACGATGAGGCTGTAGCCGCCCTGCTCTATGCTGTCAAAGCCTTTTTTGAGCGCATAAGGCGGAATGTCTTTCAAAAAATCATCAAGGCCGGGCAAATCTGCGTTTTCTGCTATGTACAAATCTGAAAGCACGTCTTTCATCAGACTTATGCACCGCCTTAAATGGCCAGTGCCGTGCCCTTTTTTGACAGACGGAACAAGCAGAACCTTTCTTTGAGAGTTTTCCGCAAATTTTATGATTTTCTCTGCTTCGGCAGGGCTTTCAACATTTTCTGCGATAAACTGGGCGCGGCGGTAGTCTTCAGCCGTGTCTACAGTCGTGCGCAAATGAGGAAAAGCCCATTCTTGCGGTGCAGGCTCGAAAACTGCATTGAAAACGTCTTTGTGGTTATAAAGCGCCGGCCCTACATGCTCGTGGTCATAAGGGTCTTGCGTCAATTCTTCGGCTTTAAGCAACGAATGAGCATTGAAAATTTCAACGCCGCTGCCATGCGGCAAGCCTGAATAAGTGAAATAATCGCATTTGAGTTCTGCAAAGCGCGCAACTGTGGCATTTGCAGCTTCGTAAAACAAGAACGGATTGTCGCCGGTCACGCGCACAACGGTGTCGGCTTTTGTCTCTTCGATTAACATGCAGAAACGGCGCAGAACATCATCTTTCGGACCAGCAAAACATTCAAAGCCGTTCTCTTCTGCAACCGGCCTAAGCTCAGCTTCTGAGTCATAATCTGTAGCAAGAAAATATCTGTCAGCCTTTACTTTTTTCATTGCGGCAAAAACCCAAGCAAGCACAGGCTTGCCGCCAAGAGGCAGAAGTGCTTTTTTGGGCAGCCGCGTAGAAGAAAGCCTGCTTTGAATAACCAGAACTGTCATCAGAGGCTTCCCCAAGTATCAATAAAAATCTTCGCATCATTCTTGAAACGGTACTTATTAGTTTCAACCCACGAACGTGCGTCGTTAAAATCTCTTATCGCATCAAAAAGCCCGAATGGAGCTTTCGAAATGTATTTCAGAATCTTTTTCCGCGGCAAGTCGGCATGATCCATGTTGAAAACAGGCGCAATGTTCTTTAAGAAAAACCGCAAATAAGATTCATCTCTTGTGGTGTCTTCTGGAATCACGTCTTCTTGATATTCAACCTTGAAAAGGCTTGCAAGCCTTATTTCTTCGCCCCAAAGCCAAGCGCGAAGAGAAAAATCCATGTTCTGCCAGTAGCTGTTCTTGATTGTGTAGTCAAAGCCGCCAAGCCTTTTGAATTTCTCGCAATTATACAAGCCGATAAAATCAAACGGATAAAGCGTAGGCGCTTTGTCTTTGTATGTCATACAAGGATTTATATTGAAAATATTGCCTGTCATAGTAGGAACCATCTGAACAGGCAAATCCTGACGGCTTTCTGTAGCCAAAAACGGAGTCTGGCACAAAATCTTTTCAGTCGTCACTTTTTCGATGAACCGGCGTGAAAGGCTGTCGCCTTTTATCGATGCATCGCTCCAAAGCACAAGCGCAAATTCGGTGTCAACTTCGCTAATAGCCATGTTCACAAGGTCACCGACTGTAACTTTTTCAAGCGGAACGAGGAATTTCACAAAAGGATAAGTCTTTACCAAATTTTCAATCTCATAATCGTTGCCAGCTTGTTCTACAAAGATTATCTGCCTGAAATTGAATTTCTGAAGCTGTTGAAAAATCTGGCTTCTATATTGCCGTGCACCGCGGTTTATGATGACAATCGAAATAGGTAGGCACTGTTCGACAGGTGCCGTAAATTCAGAGCCGCCGATGACAGTGCACTGAATCAGCCGTTGGTTAAAAGTTAAAGGTATAGTATTCATCACAGTTCTTACATAATCCTTTGTATTCGTGGTTCATATGGCATTTGAACGTTTCAAGCCCTTTCTGCCAAATATCTTCGATTTTATCTTTAAAGATGTTGCCGCAAATGTTGTCGAAAATATGCTCTTTGCAAAGCGGAACATCGCCGTTTATCAATATACTCATATCGCGGCGTATATGCCAACAGTCGTTTCTGTGAACAGGCGTCAAATCTGCAACTTTGCGCTGCACAAGCCTTTCAGAAAACGAATCATACTTCTGGATTATAGCTTTGCCGCATTTTTCCTTCCAGTAACGGAAAAACGGCTCCATGTGAAGCTCGTTTTCCTGCATGCGCAGAAACTGCGGATAAACAGCGTCTTTGAAAAGCGGCAGCAGAACCTCAACAGCCTGAACCGCGCTAACAAAGCCGTCGTTGCCGTGCAAAGATTTGTACATGTTCTCGTCAGCCGCGTCAATGTCCACAATCCAGATTACTGGTTGCTGGCCGTTCCTACGCGGCGTGGCGCTTGATGCTGCCTGTGCAATCTGCTGCGCAGTCTGAACAGTCAAGTTTTCGCCGGTTGTTTCAATAAGCACAGAAAGGCCCGGCTTTTCAAGCACAACCTTTACAAGCTCAGGCAAATCTTTATGGCGCAGCGGCTCGCCCCAAAGAGAAAGCGAAACTACGGCGTCATCTGAAAAGCTTGAGATTTTATCAACAATTCCGCGGAATTTTTCAACGCTCATAAATTCGGCAGAAGACGCAACATTGACGCCAAACCTGTCTTGATAAGCTTTTGGATACGGGCAGAATGTGCATGTGCCTTTGCAAGCTGATGCAACCTGAACAGCATAAAAAGCTGGCAAGGTGCGCAGCACATCGGCAGAAGATTCTATTATAGAACAAATGTCTTTGTTGTCAGATTTTTCCGCAGAATAAAGCGAATAAAGCCGCTCGCACTGAAGCGCGTCTCTTTTTGTTCCACAGTAAAGACTTACGCGAAGACTTCTCAAGTCTTTCGGCGCAATTTCGGTTTCTATTTCAAAAGCATTTATGTCAATCTTGAGCATGTCAAAAATGCTCGTTCTTGTAACAGGCGAATCGTTGTCTTTTGCAAGCCCCGCCAGAATATTCGCCGTATCATGGTGAATAATTTCTGGCGCAAGACCAGCCGGATAGCCGTCTGCAAAGCAATATTCTGCGCCATATTTTTTGAAAGTCTCAAGCAAGTTTGCTGTTATTTCGTCACTATAAAAGGGTGCATCAACAAAACCATAAACAATTGCATCAAAGCCGGAAGAAATTTCAGCTATAGTTTTAAGCAAAAGCGAAACCGTCCATTTTTCTTGTTCAATACGCTTGAACGAGAGCTTTTCTGCTGATAAACTATGTAGCGATGTCTGGCTAGGCATGGAAAGAACTGCAACAGTGTCTGCGCCCGGAACTTTTTCGGCCCAGGCTAATGCACGCTCTGCAGCAGATTTTCCATCAAAAACTGGAGCGTACGCATATTCACCGGCAGTTCCGGCAAAAAGAATAACAATTGTTTTCATATGTTTCAGTATCGGCACATAAACAAAAGGATTGAATAGTGGCGGAAATTTTTCCCAAAGATACTACATTTTCTGTTTCAGAGCTGACCGCATATATTAAGGCTTCAATCGAAGCATGCTTTCCGTCGGTCATAATCGAGGGTGAAATTTCAAATTTCAAGCCGTCAAGCAGCGGCCATTATTATTTCACATTAAAAGATGAAGGCGCGTCAATTGCGGCGGTGCTCTTTAAAGGAAAAGCCCGCTACTTAGATTTTATTCCGAAAGACGGAATGACTGTACGCGTTAAAGGCGCAGTTACAGTTTACGCACAGCGCGGCGCATATCAGATTGTGGTTGACACGATGGAACAAGCCGGAACAGGCGACATCTTGAAAGCCATAGAAGAGCTAAGGCGCAAGCTTGCAGCCGAAGGGCTTTTTGACCAGTCCAGAAAGCGGCCGCTGCCCAAGTTTCCGAAAACTATCGGCGTGGTAACAAGCCCGAACGGCGCCGCGCTTCAAGATATTCTGAACATTACGCAGCGAAGGAACAACTCGATTTCGATTGTGATTCTGCCTTGCACGGTGCAAGGCAACGACGCGCCCAAGACGATAATCAAGCAGATTGAAGCTGCGAACAAATTTGACATTGCAGACGTGCTTATTGTTGGGCGCGGTGGCGGCTCTCTTGAAGACTTGCTGCCCTTCTCTGATGAAGGTGTTGTAAGAGCTGTTGCAGCTTCAAGAATTCCTGTTGTAAGCGCGGTCGGCCACGAAGTTGACACAGCCTTAAGCGATTATGCCGCAGATTTGCGCGCCCCTACTCCGTCTGCCGCCGCAGAGCTTGTAACGCCGCTCAAAGACGATGTTTACAGCTTTTTGCAAGACAGCACAGCCGAAATGTACGAAATTCTCATGAACAGAATTGCAAACGGCAGGCTTCTGCTGCAAAGCTTTTCGCTTGAAGCAATGGAGCTGCACTTGCGCAAAATGCTTTCGCCGCTTGTTCAGCGTTTTGACGGCGCGCGCGACACGCTGATAGACGAAATGAAAAGCCGCATAGCGAAAGCACAGAACAGGCTTGTGCTTGCAGAGCATAAGCTTGAAAGCGCAAACCCGCAGAAAATTCTTGACCGCGGCTTTGCAATCGTAAGAAACAAACAGAACGGCAAGATTATCAGAAACGCGGCAGAAGCCTCAAAAGGCACGGTTCTTGAAATCAGGCTTGCGCAAGGCTCTATAGAAGCTATTGCCGAAGCAACTGTTGAAACGCCGGTTGCGTCTGAACATAAAAATGCAAATCAATTACATCAAACTGGAGAAACTATATGAACACAATCGAAGAAAGGCTTGAAAAGCTTGAACAGCTTTCAGATTCAATCAAAGACAGCGACTTGGGCATTGAAGAAGCGATGGCGCTTTTTGACGAAGGCATTAAGCTTGTGCGCGGCATCGAAAAAGACCTAGACGCAATGGAAGGCAAAATCCAGATATTGATGAACCAGCCCGATGACGGCACTGAAACTGAAAAAGCTGAAAAAGCAGCCGTTTCAAAATCTGCCGGAAAATCAAAAAAGCCAAGCGCCGAAAAGCCGGAGCTTGAGCTTTTCAACTTCGAGCCGAAACAGGTGAACAATGAATAACCCGAAACCGATTCAACGGCTACCGCAAGACACAGCAAGAAAAATTGCGGCAGGTGAAGTTATAGACAGACCGGCGGCAATTGTCCGCGAGCTTATGGATAACGCCATTGACGCAAACGCAAAGTTCGTCACAGTTGAAATCGAAGAAGGCGGCATCGCAAAAATCCGCGTGCGCGACGACGGCTTCGGTATGACAAAAGAAGACCTTGAATCTTGCGCTTATCCGCATGCGACAAGCAAAATCGTCACTGACGAAGATTTGCTTAGCCTCAACACGCTCGGTTTCCGCGGCGAAGCTTTGGCTTCAATTGCCGCCGTCTCACGGCTTGAGATTACATCAATAAGGCAAGGCGGCATCGCCTACAAGCTTTCGGCTTTTGGCACGGCTGAACACAAGGTTGTGCCAACACAATGGAACAAAGGCACTGTTGTAGAGTCAACTCAGCTTTTCGAGAATTTTCCGGCACGGCGCGTGTTTCTCAAAAAAGCACCGTCTGAAGCAAAGCTCTGCAAGCAGTCGTTTATTGAAAAAGCCATGGCGTGGACAAGCGTAGGCTTCAAATTTATTCAAGACGGCAAAACAAAATTTGATTTTCAGCCTGACGAAACAAAGGCGGAACGCTTTGTTCATGCGCTTGAGCTTGAAGAGCCTATAAGCATGTTTCACGAAGTTTCGTGCCAAGACAAACAGCAAGGCTTTGAGTTTTCGCTGGTGCTAGGCGACACTTCAATTAGGCGCAGCGACAAGCGCAATATCTACATTTTTGTGAACGGCAGGCGCATCTGGGAATATGGCTTGATTCAGGCGATAGAATACGGCGGTCAAGGCTATTTTCCGAACGGAACATACCCGGTTGCGGCGCTTTTTCTTAATATAGACGCAAGGCTCGTCGATTTCAATATTCATCCGGCAAAAAAAGAAGTGCGCTTCAAAGACATGTCGCCGATTCATCATGCTATAAGCAGCGCAGTGCGCAATTTTTATAAAGATTCTTCGATTGCAGGGCTTGTAAAAGAAGCTTCGGGCTTTGACAACGAAGACGAACCCTCTTTTGAAGACGATGAAAGCTTTTTTGCAAAGCCCGAACGACAGGCGTTTAGAAGCAGTTATTCTGAACAGCCGGCGCAGAGCTTTTCAGAGCATTTCAAGCAATATGCAAGCGCGTCATTTCAAGCTTCATCTCTTGAACCAAGACAGGCTGTTCAACAAAGTCAGGCAAACCTGGCGAGCCAACCGCGAGAGCCAAGTTATTACGCTGAAAAAGCTTATGCATTGCCACAAGAACCTGCGGAAAACGCATTTCAGCCTGAACATTTTGAGCCGGGCGTTGCACAGCTCGAGCCTGAATATGGCGAAAATAACTTCCGCTATTTGGGCACGGCGCTCGGTGTTTTTTTGCTTGTTGAAATGAATGATGTGCTTTATTTTATCGACCAGCATGCCGCGCATGAGCGCATCTTGTTCAATCAGTTTATGAGCAGCATCGGCTCAAAGCAGAAGCTCTTGTTTCCGTATATCATTGAAACTGAAAGCGAAGCTGATGACAAATATCTTGAGTCTATAAAAGATGAACTTGAGAAAGCCGGTTTTGAACTGAAAAACGACGGTGGCGGCACTTGGCAGATTGAATCAGTCTGCACAAAGTGGAGCGGCACGGAAGAAGACTTGAAAAAAGATTTGCTCGAAAAGCATATCGCGCCGAACGAGCTTGTTAGAAGCATTGCCGCAACAGCTTCTTGCCGTACAGCCGTGAAAGACGGTACGGTGCTTGACAGTAAGACAGCCGAAGCTCTTGCAAGAGAAGCCCTTCAGCTTGAAGACAAGCACTGCCCTCATGGCAGACCGATTTTAACAGCTATATCTAAAGAGCAGTTTTTCAGCATGGTCAGAAGAACTGAATCGTAACGGCTTTTCACCCCGAATTCGTTTCGGGGCTACAAAAAGCTTGTCATGCCGAGCTTTGCCTTGCGCATCATGCGAATTTATTTCGGCACCTGCACAAAATGCTGCATGAAGATGCTGAAACAAGTTCAGCATGACGGGTCTACTTCGTAGCCCCATCAAGTTTTCGCGAAGCAAAAACTTGCCACATCAAAACGCTTGGTGAGCGAAGTCGAATCTGTTGGTGAGCGAAGTCGAACCACACGCTTAAAGATTGTCTATAAGCCAGTCTTTGAAAGCGCTGTAGTTGTTCGTCATCGGAATAGACATGTCAGGCAGCTTCATAATCTGCTGAAGCCTGTCTGGAATAGACGGCTCACGCGCAATAGCCTTGTAGACAATCTCGCCGAACTTAGCCGGATGCGCCGTTTCAAGAATTATGCCCACAGCCTTTTTGTCAACAACAGCTTTTGCCCAAGTAGGAACATTCGGAGTAAGGCCAGGCTTTGAAGGGTCGCCCTTCTCACCGTTCATGAGCTTTTCCATTGCGCCTGAGCGGATGTCGTTCCAAGCAGCCCAAGCGACTGCACCATGCGGATCGATGATGTAGCCGGTATTCTTGTAACATTCAACGATTGCGTCTAATGTTCCCTGATTGTCTACCCAGTAAGAAGCGAAAAGATCGCGCACTTGCTCAAGCGTATACATGTGGCGGATGCGCTCATAATTGCTCGGCGCACCGACATCCATTGCATTTGAATAAGTTGAAACAGACGGACGCGCATTGTATTCACCTGAGAAAATCCAATCCGGCACTGTATGATTGTCGTTTGTGGCGGCAACAAAACCCGCAATCGGCGCACCCATTTCGCGTGCAATCAAGCCAGATGTAAGGTTGCCGAAGTTGCCAGACGGAACAGTCATGATAATCGCCGGATTTTCGATTTTGCTGTCGAGAGCTGTGCGCTGCTGAACATACAGAGCCGCATACGTGTAATAAAAGCTCTGCGGCAAAAGCCGTGAAATATTGATTGAGTTCGCAGACGAAAGACGGAATTTCTGGCGCAAATCTGCATCAACAAAAGCTGTCTTTACAAGCTTCTGACAATCATCAAAAGTGCCTTCAACAGAAAGCGCGCGCACATTGCCTGTAAAAGTTGAAAGCTGCTTTTCCTGCAGCGGGCTGATTTTTCCGCGCGGATAAAGAATCGTAACATCAAGACCTGGAACATTGTGGAACGCGCTGCCGACGGCGCTTCCTGTATCGCCCGAAGTTGCAACAAGTATATGAAGCGCATTGTTCTCGTTGCGGTTGAAATAAGACATTGTGCGAGCCATAAAGCGCGCGCCAAAGTCTTTAAAAGCGCAAGTCGGGCCGTGAAAAAGCTCCATCACATAAGAAATTCTGTCAATCGGAACAATCTGCGCGCTGAAAGGATAAGCGTCGATGATGATGTCTTGCAAATCTGCATCAGGAATCTCGCCGTCAACAAACGGCTTGGCAGCTTCTAAAGCGACATCTCTAAAAGAAGGTGCAACGCTTTTGCCCAAAAGCTCTTTCGGAAGTTTTGGAATTGTTTCCGGTACATAAAGGCCGCCAGTCTTGGCGTTCATTCCGCTTAAAACGGCTGTTCTAAAATCAACAGCACATGACGAATCTCTAGTGTCTCTGTAAATCATATCGTTCCTATTATAATTCAGGCTGAAATGCCTGATAGTAATCAAATTCAGAATTAATTTAACATACTATAGAAGAATGAACAAGAGCAACATTGCGCTTAGAAAGCGCACAACTTGACGCTTGTAAGCGTCGGAACTTTTTAAGGAGAAAGACACCCCTCTACTTCGGAAGCGGGGGTTTCTTTCCCCTTAAACCCCTATCTTCCCCAGCACCGATTAGGGGCTTTACGCCCCTAATGACCCCGAGATGTAATCTTTTTTTGATGGAACTCCGCTTTTGTAGATTGAGCTGGTGTAAAGCAGCTGTGTCATTGCTGTGCAACGGCGCGAGGGCGACGGAGTGCGGTTCAAAAATGCTCTGTTTGTTGCCGTCGCGAAAGTGACGTATTTATAGTTTCCATGCAACAAACAGTGCATAGCGCGCTAGCGCGCGGTTCGGGTGCGTAAAAAGCTTAATCTACGGAATAGTCTAATCTGGCGCACCGCTGCCAGTTTTGCTGCGCAAAACTGGAAAGCTGTTGTACAGTCCGCCGCCCGAAAGCATGTATACATAAGCACTTTTTTTGCAAGATTGCCGTGTCATTCGCAGCGAAGCTTCGAGCGAGTACGGCAATGACACATGGGGTCTGCTTCATATTGAAAAAAAACGATTGCGTTTTATCAAAGACTAAGGTAAAGTCTATTACAGAGGTTTTTTATGGACGAATATTTTTACAAAGAAACTGCCGGAACACGCCTGAAAGGTGCAGAAAAAGCGGCCATTTTTTTGGGCGAGATGGATCCGGGCACAGCTTCTATAATTTCAGGCTTCTTGAGCACAAATGAACTTAAGAAAATAAGAAAATCCATGAAAAAAATCGGAACTTCAATCAACGTGTATCATGAAATTGCGGTTCTGTCAGAAGCTCTCAAAAGAGGCATGGTCAAGGGCATTGTTCCTGCCGAAAACTTGCAGACAAACCCGCAAAAATATGCTCGCAAATCTTATGATGTGAACCAAAATCCAGAGACAATCGCCGACGTTATTGCCACATGGATGCAGGACGAAAAATAGCCACGCAACCGCGCAACAGCAGCTTACGCTAGTTCGCATCAGTTTGCGCCAGCACATGCTGGTTCAAGCGTAGAACAGCGTGAGCGCATAAACTTGCTTTACGCCCGCCGACTTTAAAAGGGCTGCACATTCTTCCAAAGTTCCGCCTGTAGTCATTATGTCATCAATAAGCACCATCGCATCATATTTCAGCTTGCGGTGCGTTTTAAGCGCATATCTTTTCTTAGATTTGTCAGTTCGGCCGGCAAACGTCTTATGCTTCTGCTCTTCTGAATCTATGCGTACCAGCGGCTTAAGCACCTTAACGCCGAAGCACCATCTTAAAATAAAAGCCACATCGCCCACACAGTCAAAGCCCGCAAGCAACAGCCGCCCTTCTCTTGGCGGCACAGGCACAACAGGAAGCCCTTCAAAATTTTCCGCATACGCTTCAAGCAATCTTGTTGCGGCAGGAATTCCAAGAACCCTGTTCTGTCTGAACTTCCATTGATTGATAAAAAATCTCTGATTTTTGCCGTAGCCCGTTATATGCCTTGCATAAGAAAGTGCGAAAAACACAGGACGGCTCATGCAGTCTGTGCATAGCCCAAAGTCGTCAAGCATTGCCCTGCCGCAGCGCAAGCAAATATACGGAGATTCACTCTTGTCGAAAATTCCAGACTTTTCAGGCTTGCACAAAATGTTCTTGATTCGTGCCGATGGTTTGATACCCCGAAGCTCTGCGGAGAGGTTGTCGGTTTTTCCGCTATTTTCCGGCTCATCATCTGAAAGCAACCCCGACAAGCACAAATAAAGCAACTTCAGAAACTGCATCGCCAAATAAAAGACATTAATCCTCATGCCTTTTATATCTATGCAATTTTCATTTTTTCTGTACTTATCAGGCTATTTTTCTTGTTTTTTTGCTGTTCTGTCATTGCCGTACTCAACACGGCAATATTGCCTCAATAATGATACAAAAACTGAAGCTACCGCGCGCAGGTCTAAAGATTATTTGCCAGAAAGCTGTTTCTGCCATCTAGCAAGATTTTTGAGCGCTTCAAGCGGCGTAAGCTCGTCTATGTTGAGTGACAAAATCTCTTCGAGCACAAGCTCCTCTTCGCTGAAAAGGCCGGGCGCATTTGCAACTGTGTGCAGCTCTTTGACCGCATCGGCCGTTGAGCTTGATTTTTGGGCGGCAGCCTCAACAGCTTCTCCGCCATCAGAGATTATGGTTTCAGTTGCAGGCGAATGTTGCTGAAGCACTGCGATTATCTTTTTGGCGCGGTCTATTACAGTTTGCGGAATGCCCGCAAGCCGTGCTACATGAAGCCCGTAAGAATTTTCAGACGCGCCCTGCTTTATGCGCTTCAAGAAGACGACTTCGCCCGAAGTTTCAAGCACTTCAAGGCACAAAAGCTGAAGCGCTTCATGCGTCAGCCTCGTCAGTTCATGATAATGCGTGGCAAAAAGCGTCTTGGCTTTTACCGTATTTAGCAGAAACTCAGAAACTGCCCATGCAATCGAAAGACCGTCCTCCGTAGACGTGCCGCGCCCTACTTCGTCCATAATTACAAGGCTTTTGGCCGTTGCAGAGCGCAGAATGTTCGCCGTCTCGGTCATCTCAACAAGAAACGTAGATTCGCCGCGCGCAAGATTGTCAGAAGCACCAACGCGGCAGAAAATCTTATCGACAACGCCGAGATGTGCCTTTTCAGCCGGAACGAATGCACCAATCTGCGCCAGAACTGCAATCAGCGCATTTTGCCGCAAATATGTGCTCTTGCCCGCCATGTTCGGGCCTGTAATAAGCGCAAACGGCTTTTCGTTAAGGCAAATGTCATTTGGCACAAACGAACCTTCCGGCAGATGAAACTCAACTACAGGGTGTCTTCCCTGCTCTATCTCAAAAATGTCAGAATCATCAACTTCCGGACAGACCCAGTGGAAATATTTGGCGCACCATGCATTTGAGCAAGTAACGTCAAGATCAGCAATTTCTTCCGCGCAGACAAAGAAATACGGAACATAAGACTTCAGCTCATTGCGCAGCGCAATGAACAAGGTTCTTTCAAGCTCAATAGTTTTTTCAGATGCCGAAACAAGGTCGCTTTCTAACTGAGAAAGCTTTTTTGTCGTGTAACGCTCGCCGTTGACGTAAACGCGTTTCAACATGTAATCTTTCGGCACTAAAGAGAGGTTCGAATTCGTTACTTCGATATAATAGCCGCTCTGACGGTTGTATCTTATTTTTAAGTTTACAATGCCGGTGCGCTTTTTTTCTTCTTCAAGATATTCGTCAAGAATAGACGAAAAATTCGTCTGAATGTCATGCAGACGGTCAAGCTCTTCTGACCAGCCGCGCGCAATCATGTTGCCTTCTGTCAAAAAAATTGATGGGTCTTCTTTTATAGCCTTGCCAATCATCGCAGAAACTTTTTCCGCCTTTTCCGTATCATTTGAAAAAAGGTTGAAACGTGCAGTTTCTTTCTTCATAGCGACATAGCAGTCAAGGCTCTTTTTGAGTGCAAGCAAATCTTTGGCGTGCGCCCTGTCCATCGCAATGCGGCTTGAAAGGCGCTCAACGTCAGAAGTTTCCTGCAAGATTTTCCGCAGATTTTCGGCGCAATCAGTGTTATCAACAAGAATCTGCACCTCATTCTGCCTGTGCTTTATCTGCTTAACGTCTGTCAATGGCGATGAAATGCGCTGCCTTAAAAGGCGGCTGCCCATCGGCGTGCATGTGTGGTTTATGACTTCAAATAAGGTGAACCGGCTTGAGCCGTCGCGAAGATTCACAGT
Source organism: Spirochaetales bacterium Spiro_07 (assembly GCA_001603145.1). Taxonomy (GTDB): domain Bacteria; phylum Spirochaetota; class Spirochaetia; order Treponematales; family Treponemataceae; genus UBA1240. Next base: position 34,766 of record LVBI01000024.1, read on the forward strand.
CAGCTCAAGGTTTTTCCTAGAAGAATCATCTAAATTAAGGTATTTTGATTCTTTATAAAGAGTTATGCCGCTTATATGTGTCAAATCAGTTCCGGCATTCTTTGCTGCATATTCAAGCAAAAAACCGGCCGGCACTATTTCAGGCGAATTTTCTGAAAGCGAAAACGAGCGCAAATTGATAGTCTTGAACTGAGCAATAAGCTTCTTGTATGAAATTTCAGCATTGAACTGCCAGTCTTGATAATATGAGACAATCGTAGACGGCATGGCAGAAACTGTCCGCGAAATGACAGGATCATCTTCCAATGACTTTGGCAGAAGCAGCTCGCAAGGCGCAACCCTGCTCAGATTCTTTGGCGCTTCGTCAGCGTGTGCATTTTTGCTCCAAGAGCAAGCTTCAAAAACAGCCGTCGATACGTCAAGCCATGCAAAAGCATACACCGTATCTTTTCCGGCTTTAACCGGCACGATTGACGCCAAAAAGTTGTTAGAGCCTCTGTCAAGATAGTCTTCTTCAAATGTCGTGCCGGGCGTAATAACTTCTGTTACGCGCCGCTCCATAAGGCCTTTGCCGTTTGGCAATGTAACTTGCTCGCAGATTGCAATTTTCTTACCAAGCCGCAGAAGCCTTGCAATATAAATCTTTGAAGCATGAAACGGAATTCCGCACATAGGCACGGAAACCCGCTTTGTTAAAGTCAGATTCAGAAGCCTTGAAACTTCAACAGCCTGTTCGTCAAACATTTCATAAAAATCGCCCAGACGGAAAAACAAAATAGTACCTGGGTATTTGCTTTTTATAGATAGATATTGAGCCATCATCGGCGTAGGCTGTTTGTCGTTACTCATACTGTCAGTATATCAATTTTTCATTTAAGGGAAAAGACTTAATTTGAGCAAAATCTTGAAGAACTTGATGCAGCGGCGAATATGATGTACGTTTCGCATCAAGCAAATTTCATAATCCGGCAGGATTATCCGCATGCATGGCAAAAGCGTAAAATTGATGCAGGGCAAAAAAAAAGAGGCTACCAGTCAATTCCGGCAGCCTTCTTGTCAGGTTGTGCAACAGCTTTAAGTGCAAGCTTAACGCTGTGCAGAAATTTCATTGATTACTTTTTCAGTAATATCAACGGAAGTGCTGTACCAAAGCACAGCATCAGCCTGCTGAAGGCTAAGCACCATGCTGTAGCCGTCGCTTTCTGCAATGCGCGCAATTGTGTTGTACATAAGCTCGTAGAAATCATCTGAAGATTCAAGGCGCTTCTTCATGTCGTCAAGCTTTATGTTCTTTGCTCTTGTGTATTCAGTCAGATAAGAAGCTTTTTTGGTTATCTCGCCTTCAAGACGCTGCACCTTAGCATCATCATTCTCTTTCTGGGCTTCGATTTTCTTTACCTGCAAAGCTTTAAGCTCATCTGTCAGACGCACGATCTCAGTCTGAAATTCAGCTTTCATAGATTCATAGTTTCTTACGGCAGCTGATTCTCTGAAATAAGTCTGGTAAACTACAGCCGTATCAACTACAGCAAAGCGCGTTATCTGCTGTGCTGACAAGACAGCCGCAAACATAAAAATCATGGCAACTGCAAAAATTATTTTCTTGTTCATATCAGTATCCTCATCATAGAAAATAGGCTTGACCTGAAAAACAGATAAACGCTGTGTTTCAGGTCAGTTCCAACATATCTACTACATGTTTGTAATCGTAAATGCAAGAACCGGCTTCCATTCAGGAATTTTTCCATTTCCCCAACTGAATTTTCCACCTTTCATTGTGAAAGTATTTACCAGATAGATTGACAACGGCAGCTGTTGAATCAAGGAACGGACACCAGGACCGAAACTGAAATAGAAGTCATCTATATTCAGTCTGTTTCTCATAGAAGGCTTTTGATCTTTAAGAGCAACGGCATCAAGAAAGAACTGAGCTGAAATTATATTAGGCACAACCGGAACACGGAGTTCAAATGAATTCGTCCACATAAAATCGCCTTTCGTTGAATATATATCATCCCAACCGCGTCCGATAATAGAACCGTCAATTGCAAGTCTGTTCGAAGATGCTATTGTAGTATCCTTCTTAGGTCTTAAAAGTGACAATCCTGTTACATAAGAAAAAATAGTCTTGAAATTCCATTTTTCAGTAGCCTGAATATCAAAAAGAGTAAAATAAACTTCACCGATAGCATCAGAACGCAAATAGAATTGTTTTTCAATTTTTGGTATCAAACCTATCCATGTCAATGATTCTTTTGCAAACCAACCGGATGATGGGTAAAATCTGTTATCACGCTTGTCTACGGAAAAAGCTGTCCAGACAGAATTTACAAAACCCCAGTTATGTTCGTAATCTGAAATTGAAGAATCAACAGGTATTAAGCCTTGCTCTATTTTATTTCTTATGAATGAATTCGACAGACCGCCTGTCAACGCAACAACCATATCCTGCGGATACCAGCGTTTTCCGATAGCATTATCTAAGGTTATGTTTATTGATTCATAAGTCATATTATAGTTTGTTACATCAAGACCTCTAGATGTGAATACCTTTTGTAATGTTGATTCAGTTTTCCAAGAACCTTTGATTGAAGCAGAATATCCAATTGGTTTATTAAACAACCAATCATCATTAAATGAAAAACCAATGGATCTGTCAGAGAATGAAAGAGAAGCCGTAGCTGAAATTTCACGACCTGTACCTAAAAGGTTTGAATCCTTCCATGTGCCGAACAATGAAACAGGAAAAGAATTCGGATCTGCAATACCCGAGAAGGTCAAACCGCCTTCAATTGAAGTCGTAGATTTCTCTTCAACATTAAGCACAATGTTCATAAGATCTTCTTCTGAACCAGGCACAACATCTGGAATGATATTCGAAAAATACTGCAAGTTATACAGATTCTTCATACCGTTCATAAGCTTTGACCTTGAGAAAACATCACCAGGCTCTATCGGAATTTCGCGAAGAATAACATTGTCCTTTGTTTTTTTGTTTCCGACAACGCTTATGCTTTCAACATGGCTTCTGGCACGTTCCTGAATATGAATCAAATAGGAAATCTGCCGTAAATCATCATTTTTATATGGTTCTGGAATAATTCCAGTAGTCAGATAACCGTTTTCATAATAGGCATCAGACATGGTCGAAAGACATTCGTTGAATTTCGTGTAATTGAAAATATCGCCTTCGTCCATTTTGAATTTGCTTGCAAGATAATCAGAAGAAAAAAGATAGTTGCCTTCAAATTTTACGCCAGCAAATGAATACTGATACCCTTCTGTAAGCACAAACGTTAAGTCAATAACAGAAGTTCCCTTTTCATCGATGGCATCTTCGCGGATTACATCGATAATGTCAGCATCAACATAGCCATGATTAAGATAATATGTAATAATTGCCTGTTTGTCTGCTTCAAGCTGAGTTTCCTGAAAAGAGCCTCTGGAAAACAACGATTTCTGCTTGAGTTTCATTGTTCCGAGCAATGTTCTGTCTGAAACAATCTGATTGCCTTCGAATTTTATTGAACGGATTGAAGTTGCAACACCTTCGTTAATCAAATATTTTATATTTATCTCGTTATACTGTGTTTTTTCCCAGTTTGTCGTAATATGAATGTTTGTATAACCTTTTGAAAGATAGTATTCAGTAAGGTTGCGAACTTCCTTTTCAAGATCAGCTTCAGAGAAGATATCTTTCTCTTTCATCTTCATACGGGAAATCAAATCTGTTCTTGTAATCTTCTTGTTGCCGACAAACTCAACTTTTGAGATAATCGGATTTTCAACAACCGTAAAAACAATTTCAACGCTTTCATATTTTTCATTTGAAGGACTGATTGAAGTATCAAAAGATTCAAAATAATCAAGCGCACCGATGCGGCTCAAAAGTTCAAAATAAACTTCATCTGAAAATTCTTTTCCAAGAAAGCCTTTTGTTACGCCTGAAACATCAGATCTTGATACATAATGGAGACCACTGAATTTAATTGATTTGATTTTCTTACCATAAAACCAATCTTCAGATTGTGCAAAAAGCGGCAGCACAGTAATAAAAGAGAATAATGCGAGAAAAATAAAAAACCGTTTCAGGCTCAATCTGTTTATTAAATACATTTTAAATAAACTCCTAATTATTTACATCAAATTGAAAATAGCTCTGCATTCCAAAACAAATTATATCTTAAATTTCTATTCGGAAATTTTAAGACATAACCGTAACTAAAACTCCCATTTTCTAGAAATTGTTAATGATGTATTCGGCACCATCAAATTTCTAAAAGAAGATTTGTCCGTAAAGTCCGGAGAAATGCTCCAACGGATTGTCGCATACGGGCTGTTCATTTCAAAACCGATTTCCGGCTGCAACTTTAAGCCGCTCAAAAATTTGTCCTTATCAAATTTCGATTCATCGTAAACAACCTGCAACATTGCATCTGCATAGATAGCATCACCGAAGTACTTACCTACATAAACAGTCGAATTATCCAAAAAGTTACCGATTGAAAGTTTCCGTCCCTTGTTGAGGTCGAACATCTGAAGCATCGTATTTTGGATGACTGTTGTTCTAAATGAAAAAATATCAAATTTTAGAACATTGCGCAACTGTCTTTCGATATGTCTGAAGAAAGCAACCTGCATTCCATAGTCCATAAGGCTGATTGCAATCTGCGCCATCGGTACATCTGAGTCTGTTGAGTCAGCAAGAAGAGCCTGTCCAAGCAATTCCATGATTTCGGCTTCGCTCTTTGCAGGAGAAGCAGACAAAGACGGAGACAACTGGCTCAACAGCTGATTTTCGGCTGACAAGATAATCTTAACATGATGCCCGTCTGTATCACGTTCACGGATTTCAGCTTTGAAAGAAACAATCGGGTCTATTACGTCTTCGTTTGCATCAAACACAAGCCGTCCTTCTTTCAAATAAAAGTTTCTGCCGACATACATGATTTCTCCGCCCCGGAGTTCAAGAGTCCCCTTGAATTCAAATGTATCCATTGCCGTATTAGCATTGACTACAAATTTTGTGTGCGGAACAACCTGAGCCCAAAAGACAGGTGCGCGCCTGTTCGGATATACCACTTCAGTCTTTTCACCGATTTCGATATTCAGATTAAGCTTAGACTCCATCTTTGATTTATGCTTGGTTTCGGTCTTTTGCTTTGTGCCTAATGTTATTTCAGCAGAGCCGCGCTCAAGAAGAATGTCACCAGACATAGAAACATCATCCTGTGTCATTTCGATAAGCAGCTGACCGGCAGCCTTGCCGTTCACGTTCATCCAACCGAGGTCAATCTTTCCGCCGAGCCTTGTATCTTGGAGCGTCTTTGCATTCATAGACAGCGTATCAAATTTCCATCTGTCAAAATATGCAAACGCATCAAAAAGCATCTCACCTTTTCCGATTGAAACAATCATAGGCTCAACACGCAATGAGCTATGCTCAATCTTAATCGGCGTATGGTCAATGTAGAACGTATCGTCTAAGAATTTTGGAATGCCTGCTTCAAACTGGATGAGCGTTACCTCGCCGTTGAAATCTGGGTCTGAAAGCATGCCTGTTACAGAGCCGTAACCGACGATAAGACCTGTCTCGACTCTGAAAAAAGGATAAGACAAAACACCTTTCATTCTGAGCAAATCAGCCTGCAAGCCCTTTATTGCAAGGTCAATCTTGTTTTCGCCTTTCTTGATTTCGCCGGAAATATTCACCTTGAGCGGCGACGGCTCTGACAATGCAAAGCTCGTTTTGCCGGTGTCTAACTCGAAGAAGCCCTTCGCCTCATTCTTAATGCCGCCTGACAATTCTATGCGCTTGTCTTTTTTTGAGACATTGTAAGTATATGTATCTTTTATATTTATCAAATCGCCTGTAACGCCCGCAACAGAAACCGAAACAGTAAAATCTTTCGGAACGAATGAATCTTCGTCAGTTTTTTTGCTGTTAAGCGAAACCGCAAGCGGCACTTTGAACGAATGGAACGAGTCGCTGCCTTTGAATAAAGTGCCAAGATAATCGAGCGTAAGCTTGCCTGTAAAAGTTTTCGGCTTAAAATCAAGCACCACGTTCGTCACTTCTTGGTCGCGGAATTTCACATCAACGTTTTCAGCTGTTGCCGTTCCGTCTGCAAGCATAAAAGAAGCGGCTGCTTCAAATGGATAGCCCTTAATGGAACACTTGGCTTGTTCTATTGTAAGCGTCGCCAGCGGATCATCAAAAGTGCCAGAAGCAGACAAACTTGCTGTCAAAGTGTCAGAAGAGTGCTGACGGCTCATAAGCCTTGAAAAAGCGAATTCTTGAATTGAGCCTTCGAACATGAAATAATAGTCTTTCTTCCAGTCAGCTTCGCTATATTTGATGCGCTCTGGATTTGTAGCCGAGCCGCTAAGCGTAATCTGCTCATTTGAGAAAGGGTTCAAGAACTGAATGTTCATCGCCATTGCGTCAAGAATGCCGTCTTCAAGCAGCCAAGACAAAGAGCCAGTGCCGGAAAGAGTTCCGACTGAATCAGCATAAGAAAGCGTTTCGATAAGCACGCTGCCCGGATTTGCGACAAAAGACAAATTGATGTTCGGCTTGCCGCTCAAGAAGCCGGAAACATCTTGAAGGTTGAAGCTTGAAACATGAACCTGCCAGTTTTCGCTTGATTCATACGCAACCGAAGCTTCTGCTGATGCCGTGAACATCTTGCCGGAAATGCGCAACGGGAAATTCTCAAAAAAGACCGTACCGAGTTTTTCGTCTCCTGCAAGGTCAACAGAAACTTCAAGACCATAATCTCCGATTACAGAAACGTAAGATTCCGGCACGTAAGTTCCGCCGATTGAATACGGAATATCGTTGAAGTTCAGCTCTGAAGAAAAGATGATGTCTTGAAAATCTTTGCCAATATCAACCTGAATGTTGCCCTGAAGCCGCTGCCCCGACCAGCTTGCAAGAATGTTGTTAATCGAAAAAAGCATTTCACTGCCGCTTATGCTGCAGAAAATCATCTGCCGCTTTCCGACCGTATTCATTACGCCGACGCGCGGCGCATTAAGCGTATAAGTTTGAAAATCTGTTGAAAAGTAGATTTCGCTTGAAATTGCGTAAGGCGAAAGCGTGACCGCCCACTTTTTCAGGTTCTTCTGCGCCTTTGGCTTTGCAAAGAAAGCGGCGGCACGCGCCATTGAGCCGAGTGACAAAGACCTTGTAGTTACGCGCGCTTCAAGCATCGAAGGCTTTTCAAGCGTATAATAGCCGTCAACGTGAATCTCGCCGTTTGCACGCTTTGCGTCAAACGCATCTACAGTAAAGTTTATCTCGTTCTGGGCCGGCACGAACGTAAGGCTCACATCTCTGAACTGCTGTTCGCCCAAAACAAGGCGCGGAATCACCGCATTTGTTCCGACTGCCAGCGGCTTTAGATAAACACCAGCAGCAACAGTCTTGCCGTTGGGCAGCAGCAGCGAACGGATGTCTGCAAAACCGTCAATCCTCAAGCCCTGAAAAAAGCATGTGCACTGCAGCGCAAAAGAAACATATTTTGAGTCTACGCGGCATTTTTTGAGGTCAATCCTATCTTGAGTGCCGGAAAAAGCATATTCAGCCTTTGCACCGCCGTCTATAAGCTTTTCTGTCAGGTTAATCTCGCCAGCAACGTCATAAGAAAGCTTCTTTTCTTTTGTGTTGAAGTTGAGCTTATAAGAGCCGTCTATAGTCGATTTTGCAAAACGGCGCAGACCGAACGAATAAATTTGCGCCGGCATAAGGTCATACAAATCAAGCTTTTCTGCATCAAACCTTGCTTCAATGTCTCCGCTGACAAGCGCCCATTTTGCCGAAATGTTGTAAGGCAGAAGGTTCTGAATCATGTCTACAGTAACAGTTCTGTCGTCAAGAGAGGCCAAAAACGAAGTCTTTGTTATCGAATAAGAGCCGGCCTTTATGTTGTCAAAAGTCACTGTCGCAGAAGCTTCTGTCAAATCAGAAGCACAAGTACCCTGCACGTCAATGTTGCAAGAAAAGAAGCTGTTCGCGCCTTTAAAGAATTTCGGGCGTCTTGGGTTTATCAGCTCTATGTTCAAGCTGCTGTCAACCGTAAGGCGGCTAAGATGGTTCTGCTTTTCAGGCACAAGAGAAACCGAATTAAGCTTATATTTTGCGTCAAAATTGTCATCGCGGTAATGAATCACAAAATCGCGCAAAGAAATTATAAACGGAAGCCCTTCAAGAATGTTCTGGGCTTTTTTTATAAGCGCTTCAATATCAGATTCATCTTTAATTTCGATTACTTTCTCTTCGCCAGGCACAGATTCAATAACTTGCGTTTCTTCAGCTGATGGCTGATTCTGCCCCGTCGCCTGTCCGCCAGCTTTTTTCTCTTTGAAATAATCTCTGACACGCAAGACAAGCGGCATGTCGCTCTTCTTCTGGAATTCGATTTTTCCGCCTTTAAAGACAACCTCTTTTACAGCGTTTACAAAATCGCCTTTCAAGAGCGAAAGCAAGTTATATTTTATAGAAGCTTTGTCAAGTTCAGCCAGAATCTGCCCGGTGTCGCGGTTTTTCAGCTTTACGCCTTCTATATCTATGCTTGAAAAAACTGAAGGCGAAAGCTTTTCATAAGTTATGTCAACGCCGAGAGAATCAGAAACTGTCTTAAGAATATAATCAGAAAAAAGGTCAAATTTTGATGTAAGCTGCCTGTAAAGCGGCTGCACCAAGACCGTTGCAATGACAATAATCAGCAAAAAGAGTAAACTTATAACAATATATTTCAGAGATGACGATTTCATGCCGATTACTCGTTAAACCACAAACCGAAGGATTCCCATGATCATTTCAAACTTTATTGTATTTGAAGGCATCGACGGTGCCGGAACAACAACACAACTAAATATACTAAAAGATAAACTCAAAAGCAAACCGTCCTGGTTTACAGCTGAACCGACTACAAAAGAAACCGGAGTTTTTTTGCGCAAAGTCTTGAAAGGAGACATAGTGCTTCACCCCGACACAACGGCGCGCCTCTTTGCGGCAGACAGAAGCGAACATATTTATGGCAAAGACGGCATTCTTGAGCATACGCAAAAAGGAGAACTTGTAATCTGTGACAGATACTTGTTCTCTAATCTTGCATATCAATCAAGTGAATGCGGCAGCTCGCTTCCGGAGGAACTTAACAAATCGTTTCCTCTGCCGCAGATTGTTTTCTATTTTGACCTTTCACCTGATATATCAATTAACAGAATTACAGGGCGCGGGGTTACGGAAATCTATGAAAAAAAAGACTTTCTTGAAAAAACCCGCGCCAATTATATCCGCATAATGAAAGAATATGAACCGAAAACGCGAGTTGTTTATCTAGATGCAACAGAAAGCATTGAAAGCATTTCTGAAAAAATCTGGAGTGCGATAGAAAACTTGCCGATGATAAAAAAGTGAAAAAGATTGCATTTATTCTGCTTATAGCATTCATAGGAATTCTGCCTGCATCGGCATATCTCATATCTTATAAAGAGCAATACTATAAGCTTTATCACATTCATTATCAGCAGTACCCTGACGATGTTATTGAGAACATCTACTGGCTCGAAAGAGCGGCGGCGGCAGATTTCTGCAATCCTCAATATGCCATGGCAAAAATCAATGACAAGACAGACTGGGAAAAATACCGCTATCTTTTTATGATGCACATCAATCTTAAACTGATTGAACAGCATCTGCGCCTCGGCAGAACATGGGACAAGAACGTCGCATATTTTTATGACGCGCCGTGGAAAGAGCAATATCTCAATGACTTGAAAACAGCCGAAACAGCTTACCGCGCCGGGCTTCATTATTGGAAAGAAGCGAAGCTCTGGGCTGAAAAAGCGAACCAGGGCAAGTTCAAGTTTCTATTCATCACAGACCTTCAGAATTGGGAAGACGAGCGCGAGCGCATAGCAAATGGCAAGCTTGACTATGAAAAGACAATCAACCGAGAGCTTGAGCGTCTTGCCGGCGTAATCGCTGATTTTGAAGCGATGGACGAAAACACTTACTAAGCCTTGCATAAAAGCAAAGCCTTTTTAATAGCTGCACATCAATGTGCGGCTTTTTTTATGCCGCATGAATGCGCCTTGTATACAAAAAGTTCAGCACAGCCATTGCGATGATTATGCTGTAGCCGATTACGCTCCAGATGTCGGGGAGCTGGCCGAAAAAGATTAAGCCTAAAAGCGTTGAAAAAATAATCTGCGAATAATCATAAATCGAAATGTCGCGTGCAGGGGCATGGTAATATGCCGCAGTTATAGAAAACTGACCGCCGGCAGCGCAGACACCGGCGCCACACAAACACAAAAACTGCACGGCTGTCATAGGCTCAAATGCGGTAACCATCTTCGGAACAGAGAGCAGCATTGAAAAAGCCGAAAAGAACAGCACGATTATCTTGCCGCTGCATTTGAGCGTGCTCAATTTGCGCACACACGCATACGCAAAGCCTGCCCCCATTCCGCCGACGAAACCGGCAAGAGAAGGCAGAGTTTCTGCAAACTGAAACCCCGGCTTGACCACGAGCATTGCACCGGCAAAAGCAGCAGTAATTGCAAGAAGTTGAAGCGGCTTGATTTTTTCGCGCATGAGAAAAAAACTGAAAAGCACAGCGAAAAACGGCGCCATCTTGTTAAGAATTGCGGCATCTGAAAGCACGAGCCTGTCTA
>LVBI01000025.1 GCA_001603145.1 Spirochaetales bacterium Spiro_07
ATGAGTGCAGCTCGTAAGCTAAAATCTGCTTAAGCTCATTTTTTTACCTCTAAAATCGTTTTGTTTAAATATGCCCCGAAAATCTGCGCAGTTTTCGGGGCTTTTTTTATGCTCAAAAAAAATCCCATAAAGCTGAAATAAAAATTGAAAGATTTTTAAGCAAGGAGAAAACTCTTAGGTCTGGGAAAAAGGTAAAGGCTTGTATTACTGTTAAACACTCTTTAGATAAAAAAAGTCGTAATTTATATTCACTAGAAGTGATGGATACAAAAAAAGCCCTTGACCAAGCAAGGGCGAAAGGCCAGCCGCCCGAAGGCTAGTCTGTCCAACACATTCACTATACCACATTTTTCCAAAAAAGCAAGCCCCAGAAAGGCTTCGGCGGCAATCCGCTAGAACAAGAGAATTGGTGGAAAATGACCGATAATATGCTGAAACGTGCAAAAGATTTCGGAATAATTGAATTAATCTAAAGAGGGTTTAATTCCCCGACGCTCTGCGTCGAAATCGTGTATACTGGAGACATGAGTGATGAGCATACATACAAAAGACACAACAAGACAATGCTACTGTATCATTTGGTGTTTCCTGCGAAGTACCGGCGGAAAGTATTTACAGAAGAAGTAAGCGAAAGGCTGAAAGGGATTTGTACAGAAATAGAAAGCTGTTATGAGATGCATTTCGTGGAAATAGGAATGGAAGAAGACCACGTGCATTTTCAGGTACAAAGTGTACCGACGATGGCAGTAAGCAAAATAGTGATGACGGTAAAAAGTATAACGGCGAAAGAGATATTCAAGAGCTTTCCAAGCATAAAGCGGGAAATCTTATGGGGCGGAGCATTATGGACAAGCGGATTCTACGCAAATACGGTCGGTTTATATGCAAGCAAAGATACGATAACGAGATATATACAGAATCAGGGAAAAGACAAGTCGGAATATAAAAAGATTTATGAAAGCCAACCAGAGCTAGATTTTTGCTTGTAAATAGGAAGCTTTCTTGATACCCCGACGCTCTGCGTCGGGGAGCTTCATTGGTTTTTCAGAAGGATGCACAAAATGAAAACAATACTTATATCAGTAGTTTTTGCCGTTTCCATGGTTTCGACTTTTGCAGCAGGAGATATTCCATTTTTTAAAAGCCTTTTTATGGGTGATGAAGAATATGTAAGGCAAGAACTCTTGAAATGCAAAGATGTAGAATCTGTGGAAATTATTCTTTCCAATTATGATGCCTACGATGATGATAAAACTTATAATATATTTGTTCATTTAACAGAAAGCAGATTTATAACATTTTCCAGTGTAAAGTTACAGGCTTATTTACGTGGCAGTAGAAATTCAAATAATTTTCCGTCTATACGTATTTCACAAATCAACGACATTGTACCCCTTGAACGCGCATTGATTCCTGCTAGAATAAATTTTGTCCATAATACAGCGCAATATGATTTTGATTTACAGTCACTTCATACTAGTCACTTAATAAAAGCTCTTCCAGAATTAAATATGAATAACATATTGGATATAATAAATAACTTTGATGATGTTTATGCATATATTTCTTTATTGCCAGAATCATCAAAAGATCATCCATGGTTTATCCATTTTGAAGAAGATATTCCCTATACAGAAAGCTTTATTATTCCAGACATTTTTATAGATGGTGTCCCATTCTCAATTATAGAATATAAAAATGAACATGATTTTTTTGATCCGAAAAGAGAAATAACTTGGGAATATCGTTACAAATTTTATAAAATATCTGTAGAGCGTGGTATTAACGAATACGGTCTATCTCCCTTAAGAATTGATTACAAAAGTAACTAATGAGAAACATGCGTAAGCGGGGGCGGGACAAACCTCGCCTTGACCGCGAAAGCATCTGCTCATCATTAGATTGCTTCGTCACTTTGTTCCTCGCAATGACGGCTTCAGTACAAAGACAAGACACCGCCGGAAGCGTGTTTCAGATATTGCACTAATTAGCGCGTAATTGACAAGCCAATCTTTTATTGATATGGTGTTCAGCATAAAAATAAACTTTGGGTAGTTGCTTTTGTCGGGCAATAGCGCAGTTGGTTAGCGTACAAGTCTGGGGGACTTGGGGTCGCGGATTCGAATTCCGCTTGCCCGACTGAATCAATTATTCGAGTTTATGCACAACCTTTTATGTTCGTAACTCTTTGCCTAAACCCGACAATCCAAAAGACGCTCTGCTTTGACAAGATAAGCCGCGGCGAAGTGAACCGCGCTTCAAGAAATTTCACTGATGCTTCGGGCAAGGGCATAAATGTAAGCCGCGTCTTGGCGCAGCTTGGCAAGCAGGTGCTTCACGTTACACAGCTCTCTAAACAAGACAAGCTCTGGTTTGAGGCCGAGCTTGAAAAGCAGGCGATAAAGCTGCTCGCCATTGAAACAGCCGCAAAAGCGCGGACATGCACCACCTTAATAGAAGAAAACAGCCTAGAAAGCGGCGCAATCAGCCGGTGCGTAACCGAGCTTGTGGAAAGCGGCAACAAGGTTGAGCCAGAAACAGAAGCCGCGCTCTTAAAAGCTTTTGACGCACTTCTTGATGGCGGAGAGCTCCATCAAATAGATTCGCTTATAATTTCTGGGAGCAAAGCACCCGGTTTTAGAGATTTACTTTTTGCAAAGATTGCCTTGAAAGCACATGCGCATAATGTGCCGGTTGTGCTTGACATAAGAGGTGCGGACTTAAAAGCATTGCTCGACGCCTTGCGTACCGTTCCGCAAAATGCTTGCGGTGCGCCGCTGATTGTAAAGCCCAACGCACAAGAGTTGAAAGAAACCTTTTTTGAGGCGCAAGCTGAAGCTATGGCAGAAAATCAGATAAATGATTGTATCGCAAAGCTTTATAGCGAATACGGAGTTCAGTCTGTAATAACGCGCGGCAAAGATTCAACTTTGGCCTTTGACGGCAAAAAGCTTCTGAACATAAATTCGGAATCTATTCCGCAAGAAAAGGTGCTGAACACAATTGGCTGCGGTGATGCATTTACGGCCGGTTTTGCCGCCGCGCTTGCAGACGGCAGCGGCTTTGAAGCGGCGGTCAGGCAGGGCATAAAATGCGCCGCGCAAAACGCCATGACAATTCAGCCCGGCTCAATTAAATGAATTGGCAATGTCATTATCGGGCTCGACCCGATAATCATTTTGAATGATAGGGTTGTCCAATAAGTTTGTTGTATAGCGTCTTGTGGATGTCTAAAAGATATTGTCATGCTGAACTTGGTTCAGCATCTGCACTGTATATAGTACAGAGATTCCGAAACAAGTTCGGAATGACACATCATCAAGCTTGGCAATGACACATCATCAAGCTTGGCAATGACGCATCATCAAGCAGGGCAATGGCACATCATCAAGTTCGGAATGACGCTCATTTTGCAAAACTTGATAATTAATCAAAAAAAGTATTTGCCTTTATCAGAAAAAATTAGGATATTAAATATATAACGATATATAGAGTTTTAATAAAAGCATCAAAGAGGTAATATGTCTGAACCCAATCTTGCAACTGTAGACCAGACACTTTCAAATAAGCTTAGCATCATTCCGTTGTCAGGGCGGCCCATTTTTCCGGGCATTTTTACGCCGCTGATGATAAATTCAATTGACGATACGAATGTCGTTGAGACAGCCGCCGCTTCTGACGGGCTTATCGGCGTTGTGATGACCAAAAACGATGTCGATTCACCGTCTGCTTCAGATCTTCATGCTGTTGGTACTGCGGCGCGCATTGTTAAAAAGATTAATCTGCCAGACGGCGGCGTGAACATCTTTATTTCGACAATCAAAAGATTCAAGATCCGCAAGGTGCTTTCTGAAAAAGCACCGATTGTTGCGCTCGTTGAATATCTTGAAGACGAAGAAGACGACACTTTTGAAGTCAAGGCGCTGACACGTGCGCTTCTTAGCGAAATGAAGGAAATTTCTGAAAACAATCCGCTTTTTTCTGAAGAAATGCGCTTGAACATCGTGAACATTGACCATCCAGGCAAGGTCGCCGATTTTATCGCTTCAATCTTGAATGTAGAGAAAGACGACCAGCAGCGCATTCTTGAAATGCAGAACGTGCGCCAACGCATGGAACAGGTTCTCGTGTTCATCAAAAAAGAGCAGGAACTTCTGCGCATTCAGAAGCGAATTCAAAACGAGATTAACGACCGCATAGAGAAGAGCCAGCGCGACTATTTCTTGCGTGAAGAGCTTAAAGCCATAAAAGAAGAGCTTGGCATGGCGGTTGACGCAAAAAGCTCAGATTATCAGAAATTCAAAGAAAAGCTTGACGCATTCAACTTTGAAGGCGAGATAAAAGAAGCTGTTGATTCTGAACTTGAGAAATTCGCGCTAATGGACCCGAACTCAAGCGAATACATGATTTCGCGCAATTATCTTGAAACGATTGCAGCTCTGCCGTGGGGCGAGCCTGCGCCGGAAGAATATGACTTGCAGAAAGCAAAGAAAATTCTTGAAAGCGATCATTACGGCCTTGAGGACGTTAAGAAGCGCATAATCGAATATCTTGCGGTGCGCCGTCTTAAAAAAGACTCAAAAGGTTCTATTATATTGCTCGTCGGCCCGCCAGGTGTCGGCAAGACAAGTGTCGGCCGCTCAATTGCAAATGCCATGAACAAACCGTTCTTCCGTTTTTCTGTGGGCGGTATGCGCGATGAAGCTGAAATCAAAGGACACCGGCGCACATACATCGGTGCAATGCCGGGCAAAATCATACAGGGCTTGAAGATAACCAAATCAAAAAGCCCGGTTTTTCTCATCGATGAGATTGACAAGATGGGCTCATCTTATCAGGGCGACCCGGCTTCTGCATTGCTTGAAGTGCTTGACCCAGAGCAGAATGTCGCGTTCAGAGACCATTATCTTGATTTGCCGTTTGATGCATCAGAAATTCTGTTTATTCTCACGGCGAATTCTTTTGATTCGATTCCGGAACCGCTGCTTGACCGCGCTGAAATCATCAACCTTTCAGGTTACATTGACCAGGAAAAGGTTGAAATTGCCAAGAAATATCTGATTCCGCGCAGCCTTGAGCGCAACGGCCTTAAAAAGAGCCAGATAAAATACACAAAGGATATTCTGTTGCTTATTGCGAACAGCTATGCAAGGGAATCCGGCGTGCGCAATTTTGAGAAGAACCTCGACAAGATTCACCGCAAGATTGCGACGGAACTTTTGACTTCTGAAGACTATCTTTCAGCTGAAACAGACGAGGCGCGAAATGCCGTGCTTGCCGCAAAGCGTGAGCTTACAGCCGAAGACATTAAGAAATTCCTCGGGAACCCTGTATTTGACGAGGAAGAAATCAAAAAGGCTGACAGACCGGGCACTGCAATCGGGCTTGCATGGACGAGCATGGGCGGCGACACTCTGATAATTGAAGCTGTCGCGCTTGCCGGCAAAGAAGGCTTCAAGCTGACCGGCCAGATGGGCGACGTAATGAAAGAATCTGCTGAAATTGCTTTGAGCTGGTCGCGCCGCTATGCAATCGAAAAGAACTGGTGCACGGCTGACTGGTTTGACCGGAACACGGTTCATCTGCACATTCCAGAAGGTGCAACGCCGAAAGACGGCCCTTCTGCCGGTATAACGATGGCAACAACCTTGCTTTCGCTTATCCGCAACAAGACAATCAAGCCGAATCTTGCAATGACCGGCGAATTATCGCTGACAGGACAGGTGCTTCCGATTGGCGGCTTAAAAGAAAAGACTGTAGCGGCAAAACGCAACAAGATTAAGCACATCATCATTCCAAAGCAGAATGTGCGTGATCTTGACGATATTCCTGAACACGTCAGAAAAGGACTTACGTTCCATCCTGTTTCAAGAATGGAAGAAGTCGTCGATCTTGTGTTCGGCAAATAAGCTTTTGCTAAGAGGCTGCCTAAGAAGTTTATGTCATACTGTCATTCCGAACTTGTTTCGGAATCTGTATGCTGCATATAGCAGATGCTGAACCAAGTTCAGCATGACTTTATTTCTAGGCGGCTTTTTTATTTTCAATTTAAGCAGAATTTTTCTCTTGCCTTCAAAATTCATGATATACTTAGAGAATGTTTAAGCATCATGTTTTTATGGAGGAAATAATGCAAAAAGATTTTATCATTGCGCTTGATCAAGGAACAACTTCTTCAAGGGCGATTATCTACAATAAAAAGGCGCAGCCGCTTTTTTCAAGAAACCGTGAATTTACGCAGTATTATCCGAAACCCGGCTGGGTTGAGCATGATGCCGAAGAACTTTTTGACAGCCAGCTTGACGTATTAAAGGAAATAATCGAGCTTGCCGCGCAAGACAACAAATGTACGGAAGCAGAGCTTGCAGAACGAATTGCGGCTCTTGGCATAACAAACCAGCGCGAAAGCGTGGTGCTCTGGGAAAAATCTAGCGGCAAGCCTGTGTATCATGCAATCGTGTGGCAGTGCCGCCGCACAAGCGCAATCTGCGACAAGCTTATTGCGGAACAGAAAACAGATTTTTTCAGAGATAAGACTGGCCTGATTATAGACGCATATTTTTCGGCGACCAAAATTGCATGGCTTTTGGAAAATGTTGACGGCTTGCGTCAGCGCGCAGAGAACGGCGAAATTCTTGCAGGAACAATCGATACATGGCTTATATGGAAACTTTCCGGCGGAAAGGCTCATGTTACAGACGTTACGAACGCAAGCCGGACGATGCTCTTTAACATTCATACGCTTGAATGGGATGATGAAATCTTAAAGCTTTTGAACATTCCGCGCTGCATCTTGCCTGAAGTAAAAGATTCAAGCGAGGTTTATTGCACAACGTCAAAAGCCGTGTGCGGCTTTGAAGTGCCGATTGCTTCTGCCATTGGCGACCAGCAGTCTGCGCTTTTTGGGCAGGGCTGCTTTGACGAAGGCTCTGCAAAAAACACTTACGGCACAGGCTGCTTTCTTTTGCTCAACACAGGCACGAAGCCGGTGCTTTCAAAGCATAATCTGCTTACGACAATTGCGCTCGGCCTAAACGGAAGAATTACTTATGCGCTTGAAGGAAGCGTCTTTATGGGCGGCGCTGTAATAAAGTGGCTTCGCGACGAGGTTGAGCTTATTTCAACTGCGCACGAATGTGACATGCTTGCTGAATCTGTGCCGGATGCGAACGGCGCGTATCTTGTGCCGGCTTTTACCGGTCTTGCTTCGCCTTATTGGGATATGTACGCACGCGGCACGTTAATCGGGCTTACGCGCGGCGTAAAAAAGGCGCATATCTGCCGCGCCGCCCTTGAAGGCATCGCCTTTCAGGTTAAGGACGTAATCGACTGCATGATAAAAGACTTGGGCAAGCCGCTTGAATCGCTCAAAGTTGACGGCGGTGCTTGCGTCAGCGACGTGATGATGCAGTTTCAGGCAGATTTGCTCAAAACTTCGGTGATAAGGCCGCAGAATGTTGAAACAACCGCATTGGGCGCGGCTTTTTTGGCGGGTCTTGCCGTAGGTTTCTGGAAAAATACTGATGAGCTTAAGGCTTGCTGGAAAGCGCAGAAGATTTTTAAGCCTTCAATGTCTGAAGAAAAACGTGAGCAATGCTGTCTCGGCTGGAAGAAGGCTGTTTCGCGTGCTCTTGATTGGGAAGAGGCAAAACAATGATTTTTGATGTTGCAATTATCGGTGCAGGCATTGTAGGTTCGTGCATTGCACGCGAATTAAGCAAGTATAAGCTGAATGTTTGCATTCTCGAAAAAGAGAGCGACGTTTCTTGCGGAACTTCAAAAGCTAATTCTGGCATAATCCACGCGGGCTATGACCCTGAACCTGACACATTGATGGCAAAGCTCAATGTGAAAGGCGCAGAAATGTACCCGGAATTTGCGAAGAAGCTGCATTTCGATTTTAACCAGATTGGCTCGCTCGTTATTGCTTTCAGCAGTGATGACAGGGCGCATCTCGAAAAGCTGCTTGCAAGGGGCAAGATCAACGGCGTAAAAGAACTTCGCATAATCGAAAAGGGTGAGCTTAACAAGCTTGAGCCTGAAATTTCCGATGAAGCATGTGCCGCGCTTTTTGCGCCGACGGCCGGAATAATAAGCCCTTATCAGGCGACTTGGGCTTTTGCAGAAAACGCCGTGCAGAACGGTGCAAAGCTTTATCTTAACAGTCAGGTGCGCGCAATCTCAAAAGTTGCAGATGATTCAGGCAAAGAGCTTTTTGAGGTGAGCACCGCAAAGGGCAGCATCAAGGCGCGGTTTGTCGTGAACGCGGCCGGGCTTTATGCTGATAAGATAAACGAACTTGCCGGCGCTAAAGCTTTTAAGACTGTGCCGCGCCGTGGCGAATACTGCCTGCTTGACAGCAACTGCAAGAATTTGGCAAATCATGTGCTGTTTCAGCCGCCGTCAAAGCTGGGCAAGGGCGT
Organism: Spirochaetales bacterium Spiro_07; assembly: GCA_001603145.1. Classification (GTDB taxonomy): domain Bacteria; phylum Spirochaetota; class Spirochaetia; order Treponematales; family Treponemataceae; genus UBA1240. The sequence goes on from LVBI01000025.1 coordinate 8,424, forward strand.
GCTTGTAACGCCGACTGTAGACGGCAACATTCTGGTCGGGCCAAGCGCAGATTCTGTAAAGGCCGTTGATGAAACTGCCACGACGCAGGAAGGGCAGCAGCTTGTGTTCGACACAGCCTGCCGCACAATTCCGCGTTTGCCGAGACGGAACATCATCAATTCGTTTGCAGGCGTGCGCGCTTTGGCGTTTGTCAGTTCAGATGAAGCTGAAAAAGAGCTTGTGCCTGTGAATGACTTTATAATAGAAGAAGATGCAAAAATCAAAGGCTTTGTCACTGTGGGTGGCATCGCTTCGCCGGGGTTGACGGCCGCGCCCGCAATTGCGCTTTATGTTTGCGGGCTGCTTGAAAAGGCGGGCTTGAAGCTGACACCGAACCAAGATTTTGTGCCGGTGAGAAAGGGCATTGAAAGCTTTGCGCGCGCCTCTGCTGCCAGAAAAGCCGAGCTTATAGAAGAAAACCCGCTTTACGGGCGCATTATCTGCCGCTGCGAAATGATAACGGAAGCCGAAATCGTGCAGGCTGTTCATTCTGCCGTGGGCGCGTCTGACCTAGACGGTGTAAAGCGCCGTACAAGAAGCGGAATGGGCCGCTGTCAGGGCGGTTTCTGCTCGCCGCGTGTTACAGAAATCATCAGCCGCGAGTTGAAAATTCCTATGATGGAAGTGACCAAAAAGGGCGGCTGCTCTTATGTGCTTTACGGCAAGACGCGCATAACAGACGAGGTTCATCATGAATGAGAAAAGACTTAATTCAGAAGAAAAATCAGTTTCGCTTGAATATGAAATCGTAATTGTTGGCGGCGGCCCTGCCGGGCTTGCGGCGGCGGTTGAAGCGCGCAAGAACGGCGTAGAAAAGCTGCTCATCTTAGAGCGTGACACACGTCTCGGCGGTATCTTGCTGCAGTGCATACACAATGGTTTCGGGCTGCACCATTTTGGTGAAGAGCTTACAGGCACAGAATATGCCGCGCGCTTTGTTTCAGAGGTGCATGAGCTTAATATAGAATATAAGACAGACACGACCGTGCTTTCAATCGAAAAGCTGGAAGATGGCGGCAAGCTTGTTACAGCGATAAACACAGAAGACGGTCTGCTTTTCATAAAGACAAAGGCGCTTGTGCTTTCAATGGGCTGCCGCGAACGCACGCGCGGTGCGCTCGTAATTCCGGGTGAAAGGCCGGCCGGCATTTTTACGGCAGGTGCAGCTCAGCGTTTCGTCAACATTGAAGGCTACTTGCCCGGCAAAAAGGTCGTGATTCTCGGTTCAGGCGACATCGGCTTGATTATGGCGCGGCGGCTTACGCTTGAAGGCGCAGAAGTAAAGCTCATCTGCGAGGTTATGCCGTTTTCAGCAGGTCTTGCCCGGAACATGGTTCAGTGTGTCGAGAACTTCAACATTCCTGTAAAATTTTCTCATACTGTTACGAAGATTCACGGAAAAGAGCGGCTTGAAGGTGTTACAATAGCTGAAGTTGACAGCAACAGAAAGCCGAAACCCGGCACAGAAACTTATGTTGAATGTGATACGCTGCTTCTTTCGGTCGGGCTTATTCCAGAAAACGAACTTTCGACAGCTTGCGGAATTGCCATTGATGCCGCAACTTCTGGGCCGGTGGTAAACGAAACGATGGAAACTTCTGTTGACGGCATTTTTGCATGCGGCAACACTGTTCATGTTCATGATTTGGTCGATTTTGTTACGGCGGAAAGTCTTCGCGCCGGTGCGCAGGCTGCATCTTATGTAAAGCGGAAAGACCATGAGAAGCGGCTTAGAATTCCTGTGCGTGGTGCAAACCGCGTGCGCTACACCGTGCCGCAGTACATAGATTCTCTTGACCACGAAAAAGCTTCGATTATGTTCCGTGTAACAGATGTGTACCGCGACGTGCAGATTGTCGTTTCAAGCGGAACTGAGCGGATCTGCTCTGCGCGGCGGCGGATTGTGCGGCCTGGCGAAATGCAGGTGATTGAGCTTGATAAGGCTCAGCTTGAAATGCTTAAAGATTCTGTTTCCGTGTCGATTGAACTGCCGGAGGAGGATATAGACTGATGAAGAAATATCTTACATGCATCATCTGCCCGATGGGGTGCAGCCTTGAAATAACAGGCGAGCAGAAGGAAGATTTGTTTGAAGTGTCTTCCGTAACTGGCAACAACTGCCGCCGCGGCGAAGAATACGCCAAAAAAGAGCTGACTTTTCCGACACGCACATTGACAACCACAATCGCTGTAACAGGCTCAAGCTTGAAGCTTGTGCCCGTAAAAACTGCCGGTGAAATTCCAAAAGATATGCTTTTAAAAGCCATGGAAGTTATTCGCCGCGCCAAATGCAAAGCGCCCGTAAAATGTGGCGACGTGCTATTGTATGATTTGCTCGGCACTGGCGTAAAGGTTGTAGCCTGCGCCGATGCACCAGCTTTGTAGAGTGGCTATAAAAAAATGGGCTGCCTAAAAAGTTCAAGACTGTCGTCCCGAACTAAGTTCTGCATGACAATACTTTTTAGACGTTCCCTCTAGGTTCTGTAAAAAAAGCTCCGGCAATTGATCCGCCGGAGCTTTTTTTTTCAGTGCTTTTACTTTTTGAACGTAACTGTTCCGATTGTGAATACGCCTTTCACTGAATCAAGCTGAAGCGTAAGCACTTCGCGCTTCTGGTTTTCGCGCCCGAAGTTTGTAAAGACTTCCGCCTGCACGATTACCGGCTGAAGCATTTTCTGGCTTGAAGTGCCGTAATAGTTCGCTTCAATCTTGTAAGTTCCTTCCGGCGCTTCTCTTATGCAGAATTCTTCAGGACCATAGCCTTGCGTAAAGTCTCGCGACAGATGACCGCCGTTTGCAGTTACCTTGTTCTGGTAATAGCACTTTTCGCCGTCAGGGTCTGTTACCCATAAGTCTATGTCGCAGTTGTCTGTGTTCCATGTGAGCACAATCCTTATGTCCACAGGGAAATTTTCCATAAGCTTTTTGTCAATGCTTGAAGTGTCAAGCTTTGACTTTTTGCCGCTAAGCGCAATTATGCTGTTCATGTCGTTGAGCGCAATCTGCTGAATCTCTTCAAAGCGGCCGTCCCAAGCTTTAGAAGACATGTACCAGAGCGTGTCTACAGCTTGCTGGTCTTCGCCGTTATAATGGTAAGCCATCGCCAAATCTCTATAGAACTGCGGAATTTCGCTTCTGATTTTGGTGAGCTTCTTGTAAACCCAGATTGCATTTGCGTAATCTTTACGCTCAACAAGCTTGTTGCCCAAAGCTCTCAATATGTCTGAATTTTCAATTTCCATTTCAGCAAGGTTAGAAAGAATGCGGTAAGCCTCATCTTTAAGACCTTCATCAAAGAAATAGTCTGAAACTTCCATAAAGAAAGCCGGAGAAGATTTGTACTCAGCTTTTAGCTCAAGATAAACAGAATACATGCGCTCAAGCGAAGTTTTCTTAAGCTTCTTGAGATAGTCGTTGTCAGGCGACCAAGACTGAAGCTCAATCTTTGAAGAAGCGGTTGTGTTTCTTGCCTGACCGTCCGCAGCTTTTCTTGCATCTGCTGAAGCATCTTCCATCAGCATCATGCTTTCTTCAGCCATGTCGCTGTAAACTGGTGCATTTGATGCCATCGGTGCTGTTGCGGCCTGTGTAGAAAGGCGTCTTTCTACCATAACATCTGCTTCGCCGGTCGGCACAACTTCTCTATAAACAGGAGGGTTGAAACCTGTTCCGTTCCAATCGCCCTTAGATTTTTTCTGCTTCTTATTTTCCTTAAATTCCTTCGGCGATGTGTTCCACCATTTTTTGAAAGCTTCAAATGTGCGGTAGACTGAAGCCGGAATTCCGTCTTTTGCAGCAGGCTTGCCGTTTGAGCGCACGAGCCTGTCATATTCGTCTTTAAGCTCTGCCGGCGGCGTTATGCCGTAGCGCACATAGTCTGAAACATTGTCAAGAACGATTAATGAAGTTTCCTGAGTAACTATGTTGAACTTCTTTGCAAGCTCCGTGATTTCGGTCTTGTTGTCGTCATAAAAGACAGAAAGGTTCTCAATCTTTTTCTGTGCCCACATGCGCTGCACGTTTTCAGCTTCAATTCCTTTTACTGCTGAAATTTCCACATCGATGCGCTCTGTAACGTTTTTGCCGTAGCCGAAAGCAAGCTTGATTGTGCCGCTCTTTTTCTTGAGAATGCCCGCCATAGAGAAAGTGCCGTTTACGGCAGCGCCTTTTTCAGGGTAAACGCTGCTGAATTTTGCAGAATCATATTCAACGTTGAGCAGTCTGTATGTCTCTTTCGTGAGCATGTCGATTGCTTCTTCGTTTGTCTTTGAGCAAAGGTCAATATAAACGCCGTCATTTTTGGTGGCAAGCATTGTAAGCATTGAATGATTTGCAGAGGCGCAAGAATTTACGGCTGTTACAGGCACGGCGGCTTCAAAAGCTTTTGAGCCTTCAGACAAGCTTATGCTGTCGCCCCAAGTATTCATTCCGTCTGAAAATACGAGAATTTCGTCTGCTTTTTTGGCAATAGAAGCAAAGTCAATTGCGCTGAAATTTGTCGCGCCGTCATACTGCTGCTTTTCAAGATATTCTTTTACGGCAGCCGCAGAATTGAAAGACTTTGTTTCATGCACGGTGTTGCTGAAAGTTGTAACGCTGATAATTTTTGCCTTGCAAGCTGAAATGTACTTTTCGAGCAAAGCAAATTCGCGTGACTTGTCGCGTTTTTCAGCTGAAGAAGAAACGTCATAAAGAATTGCAATCTTTGACGGCAGCTTCTTTTCGCGCGCTTTCGGTTCCATCGGCGTGTAATAATAGAAATATGTGTCCGTGCCGAGCGTCTGAACGAAAGTATCATCATTTTTTGCAGACGGCAGCGAGAATGAAAGCGGCTTGGTCTGTGTGTAGTTCTCTTTCTTGAAATGCGCGTTATATGAATTGTTCCAGTCTTCGATAGAAAGCGTCTCAAATGAAGAGCTTTCGTTTTCATGTTTGAACGAAGAATTGAGTACTTTCATTGAAAATTCAAATGTGTCTATAGTGCCGTCTGTAAGCGGCTGCAGAATATAAGTGCGGTTGCCGTCAATTGTCTTAAGCTCCTGCTCAAAAGCAATAACCACATGTCTTGAGCCTTTGGCCGGAATAGGGTAGACCCTTGTCTTGAAGTTGTTGCCCGAAGTCATTTCGACAAGGCCTGGGTCAATGTTTTTCCGCACGATTGTCTCGAAAACTTGGCGGCCTTTTTCCTTTTCAACGACTACGCCCTCGCGGAGCTTTCCGTTTATGTCGAGCGCATAGCGCGAAACAGTCTGGCCGTTGTCGAGCGGAAACTCGAATTCGCCTTCAAGAACGCGGTTTGAGCTGTTCGTGAAAATCATGTCATAAGTTGTTGTCGCAATATTGCCGGTGACTTCAACTTCAACAGCAAGATTAGACAGCCGGACTGCGTTTCCGTCAGTGCCGGTGCTCATTTTGATTCTAGGCTGAATCAATTGTGTTTGTGCAGACAAGTTGAATGCTGCACAAACTGCAAGAATAAATAAAGAAAAAATGTTCTGTCTTTTCATAGTTATTCGTTAAACATGCTGAAATAAACTTTGTAACATGAGTAAGATTAAAATCAGATTAGAAACAGCAATCTGACGGTGATCTGCGTAAGCTTGAACATAAAAAAGGGGCTGACTCAAAAGTATTGTCATGCTGAATTTATTTCAGCATCTACGCTATATATAGTGCATAGATTCCGAAACGAGTTCGGAATGACGCTACGCAACGAACTTTTTAGTCAGCCCTGCCTTGAATTAGCTTTTTTCAGCCTACATCTCAACTTCAACGGTGTGTGTCGTCCCGGCTTTCTGCCACGGAACGATTGTGCCGTCAACAGCTTTACCGTCTAGCTTGATTGACTTTACGCCTTTTGAAACGCCGCTTGCATTTTTCACGCTGATTTTGTAGATTGCACCGCGGCAAGTCCGTTCAACGGTAAAGCCTTTCCATGCTTTTGGAATGCACGGTTCAATGCGCAAACCTGTGTGCTCAGGTCTGATGCCGAGAATGTACTTTGTAGAAGCCTGATAAGTCCAGCTTGATGTGCCCGAAAGCCATGAGTTTCTGCCAAGCCCGAACTGCGGGTGCTCGTTTGAGAGAATGTTCTGTGCGTAGCAGTAAGGCTCGCACTCATACTCGTCAATCGAATCGTTTTTGGCGGCTGGGTTGATGCGCTGATAATATGTGAAAGCCTGATCGCCGTCGCCAAGAATTGTTTCAGCTATAATAGCCCATGGGTTCGGGTGAAGGAAGATGCCGCCGTTTTCTTTTGCTCCAGGCGGATAAGTTGTGACGCCGCCTTTCTCGCGGTCGTAGCCGTTATAGCCCGGCCAAGAAAGCTTGATGCCCTTGTCTGTTGCAAGATATTTCTTAACGGCGTCCATAGCTTTTCTGCCTTTGTCTGTGCCGGCGGCAAAGCCCGAAAGCACTGCCCAAGACTGGCCGTTGAGCCAGATTTTGCCGTATTCGTTCTTTGCAGAGCCGAAAGGTTCGCCCTTGTCGTCAAAATAGCGTACAAACCATTCGCCGTCCCAAGCAGAATCAAGCACTTTGGCTTTCATTTCGCTGTACCATTTGCGCCATTCTTCGGCCTTGTCTTTTTCGTTTCTGAAATCTGCAAGCTCGGCAAGCTCAAGAAGTGCCCAGCCGTAAAGATTTGCGGTGAACAAGCTTTCTGCGCCGGTCGGCAGATTCACTGTGTCGTTCCAGTCTGCAAAGCCCAGAAGCGGCAGGCCGTGCTTGCCGCAGTTTTCGTGTGTAAACTTTACGGCGCGCTGCAAATGTTCATAGACTGTGCCTGTTTCAAGCGGCTTTTCGTTCTTGTCTTTTTCATAGAATGGAATCTGCTTTTTGAGAAAGTCGTAATCGCCTGTTTCTTTTACATAAGCGCTTACGGCAAGCACAATCCAAAGCTGGTCGTCTGAATAGAAATGCGGCCTGTCTTCGTATTCCATTGAATCGCCGCGGCCAGCAATCATTGAAAGCGGGTTGAACTGATGATAAGCCGAACCGTCAGTGCTCTGCACAGAAAGAAGCTTTTCAATCAATTCGCGGGCTTCATCTGGAATCTGCGGAATAACGCCCATAACGTCTTGTGAAGAATCGCGGAAGCCGATGCCTCTGTCTGAACCGTAGCCAAGCTGATAAAGCGAAAGGTAGCGCGACCATGTTTTTGTGGTAAAGCATTGGCGCGGGTTGTGCAAGTTCAGCATTGAGTTGAAAGCTGCATCTGGCGTGTTGACTTTGATGACTGAAAGATATTTATCCCAGAATTTTGAAAGCTCGTCGAAAGCTTTTTTGACGGCTGCTTCGGTTGTGTATTTTTCAGTTGCTGCTGCTGCAAGGTCAAGACTGTCAACTTGCGTAAGCTGCGTAATTACAGTGCTGCTCTTGCCCGGCGCAATTTCGCCCATCGGCAAAATGAAAGATGCGATTGTGTCGCCGCGCACTGCATTAATTGAAGAAAGCTCTTCGTTTTTGAGCGAGAGCGGATTCTGCCATGTGCCGTATTCGTTTGCGCCAAGAAAGCGCTTGCGGTCTGTTTCAAAAGATGAAGCCTTTACGTTTGCAGAGAACACGTTTACGCCCATGTCGCGCTTCATGAACGCATAAGCCGCAATTGCGGCATTGCCGCTCTTTGTGTCAATCTTGTGGCTCTGCATTGTCTGCGGAACCCAGTCCGCGTTTGTCAGCTGCTTGAGCGCGTCAAAATGCGAAAATTCCACAACAGGAATAAGCTCAACTTTAAGAGCTTCTTTGCCTGTGTTAGTAACTGTGTACAGGCGGATAAGCTCGTTGCCGCCGCGCGGAATGAACGCAAGAATGTCGAATTTCAGCTCGCCGTAAGTGCAGACCCAGCGTGTGTAGTACATGCCGACGCGGCATTCAAAGCTGTCCGGCTCGATAAGCGTAGGCACAAAATATGGCGAAAAGACTTTTGCGTCTTTTGCAGATTGTCCGTTCTTGCGCACGCGGACATAAGCTGTTTCGCCTTTGAATTCTCCGGCTGGCAGCTGCGGAATGTATTTAGTAATGCGGTTCAAGGCTGGGTCGCCCTTGCAAAGCTGTGAACCGCCTGTGTGGTCTAGAAAACCGCCGAACTGAAGCGTGCCGACGTAGTTTATCCACTTTACCGGCGTTCTTGGGTTAGTAATAACATATTCGCGGTGTTCATCGTCGAAATGTCCATACTGCATAATGATACTCCTGTACTTTATGGAGCCTGCGTGTTTATGCAGGCTGATTTTTCTTTTGTAGATTTCTTATTTTAGCACAATCTGCTGATTAATGCAAAGTTACGTTGAAAATATACAAATTTGATTGCGTCATGTCTATAAGAGTTCATATTTTCAGGCTTTTGAAACTTTTGATTTACTTTGTTGTTTCAATATCAAAATTGTTAATCGGAGGGTTTTATGAATAAGATTGTTAAGAACTTGAAGAAGCATGAATCTGCTTTTCAGGCAGTATTTTGTGTGCTGGTTTTGTTTATAGTCGTTGTAAGTGCAGCCGCATCGTTTGTTGGTTGCAGCGCAAAAAAAGGCTATTCCAAAGCAAGTGCGGATTATGGGGTAAACCAGAACTTTGCTGTAACCAGCATGAAAGCTGCACCGGCTGCCGCAATGGGCAGAGGCTTTGCAGAAGGTGCGGTTTATGCAGATGCTGATTATGCGGTTGAAGAAGCGGCCGTGCTTAAAGAAGCTCCGGCTGAATCTGGTGCTGCAAACAATAGCAGAAGCGGAAACGTTCAGGCTGACAGAAAGCTGATATACACAGGCAACATTTCCGTTCAGGTTACTGATTTGTCTGCAACAGAAAAAAGCGTTGCCGGCTGGGTCGAAAAATTCGGCGGCTACATAACAAGCAGCTCTATAAGCGGAAGATACTTGAATGTTGTCGCAAGAATTCCGCAGAAGCGCTTCAACGAAGCTTTTGAAGAAGGTGCTTCTTTGGGTACTCTCAACAACCGTTCAGTTTCAACACAAGACGTAACAGAGCAGTTCTATGACCTAAACGCAAGGCTTGAAACAAGAAAAATCTTGCGCGAAAGGCTTGAATCTTATTTGAAAAACGCGCCAAAAATTGAAGACATGCTTTCAATTGAGCGTGAGCTTAACGATGTTCAGGGCGAAATTGAATCTATGGAAGGGCAGTTCAGGCGGCTCTCAAACCAGATTGATTTTGCAACAATTTATTTCGATGCATCGCTGCCGCCTAACACAACAGAGCAGGGTTTTGTCTATCCGAATGTCGGCAAGAAGTTCTCTCAATTCTGGGCTGATGCGCTTGAGTTCTTGGCTTCGTTCTTGGTCGGCATCTTCTATTTTGTAGTTTTTGCCGTTCCGTTCGTGCTTGCCGCCGCGCTCTTGTATTTCATCTGTTTCGGCCGCCTCGGTCTGGTAAAGAAGCTGTTCAAGCTGGCCGGCAAAAAGTCTGAAAAGGCAAAACAAGACAAAGATTCTGCAAAATAAGGCAGAAGCGCAGTTGCTGCTGAATATGTCGAAGCAACCTGTAGTGTGCATGGTCACTTCGACTACGCTCAGTGACCGACCTTTACCATGTGTTATTGCCGGGCGTGACCCGGCATTTTTTTTGCGGTTAAATCTTGAAAGTTGAGCGCACTTCGCTTAAGGCCTGCACCAAAGCGGCAACATCTTCTTTTGTTGTTTCTGCGCCAAAAGAAAAACGCACAGCCGTAGAAGCCTGGTCTTTTTTTATGCCCATTGCTTCAAGAATTGGCCTTGAAAGCTTCTTTGCAGAGCAGGCAGAACCTGTAGAAATGCTGAAGCCTTTTTCGCTGAGCGCACGCACCATCACTTCGCCCGGAATGCCGTCAAAAGAAGCTTGCACAATCCATGGCGAAAAAAGTGCCGCGCTTTCTGCTGCTGCCAAGCCTTTGCGCACTTCTGGAATTATGGTGCAGCCTTTTAGCTTTGAAATTTCGTCGATAAATTGTGCGGTCATTTCAAGCTGTGCAGAATATCTTGCGGAGGCCTGCTTGTTTTCAACCTGCGCCGTCTGCTTTGATGGCGTGAGCGCATATTTTTCAAGACATGCCGCAAGCGACAACGCACCGGCAACATTTTCAGTGCCTGCGCGCAAGCCGTTTTCCTGCTCACCGCCACGTAAAAATGTTTCCTGCCGCTTGGCTAGATACAAAAGCCCGATACCTCTTGGGCCACGCAGTTTGTGCGCGCTTATAGCCGCGCTGTCTATGCCAGGGTGCGCAAGCGCCAGCGGAATTTTTCCGACGGCTTGAACAGCATCAACATGAAATTTGGGCTTGCGCTTGCCCTTGCAGTGCTCTATAAGGCCATCTGCAACTTGATAGACAGGCTGAACCGCGCCGGTTTCGTTGTTTACGGCCATAAGGCACACGAGCAGCGTGTCTTCGTTGACTTTTGCAAGTAGCTGCTCTGCGTCAACAATTCCGTTCTTTTCAGGTTTAACTGAAATTATTTCGTAGCCCAGATTTTTAATGCTTTCGCACATTTCTCTTATTGCCGGGTGCTCTATCGCTGAAATGATGATGTTGCCCTGTTGCTGTGCCTTTGTGCGCGGCCGCTGCAAAAGCGAAAGGATAGGCCAGTGGTCGCTTTCCGTGCCGCCTGAAGTGAAAATCAAAGTGCTTGACGGCACGCCGAGAGCTTTTGCGCATCTTTCGCGCGCCTCGGTGAGAAGTTCTTTTGCCTTTAGACCGGCTTTATGCACGCTGGAAGGGTTCGCGAAACATTCGGTTGTTCTGTTAAGTGAATTTTGCAAAATTGCTGAATCTGGCGGCGTGGTCGCCGCCCAGTCAAAATAGCCACTGAAAAAATCTTGATTAGACATGCGCCTATTTTAATGAAATCCATAAAAAATCACAAGATTATGGGGTTTTGTCATGTAAAATGGCTACCAGTCGCGGAGCATGGTTCAAAACCGCGCGATAACGCGCTATATACTGTTTGTTGTAAGGAAACTATATTCATGTCGCTGCGCGACGCAACAAACAGAATATTTTTGAACCACACTCCGCTTCCGCTCGCCAATTAGACTTAACAAATGCATTTTTCATGCAGTGTTGCCGGAGTCTTTACCAATTTGTGCTTGCACAAACGTCATCGTGACGTTTTGAAAGTGCAGGGTGAGCAATCGTCATTGTGACGTTTTAAAAAGACAGAGTGAGCAATCGTCATGATGACGATTTTAGAAAACGCAAAAGTAAGCAATCGTAATCATTACGATTCGTGAAAATGCTCAAAGTGAGCAATCGTAATGATTACGATTCTAGAAAACGGTCAAAGTGAGCAATCGTAATGATTACGATTCTAGAAAACGGCCAAAGTGAGCAATCGTAATGATTACGATTCGAGAAAACGCCAAAGTGAGCAATCGTAATGATTACGATTCGAGAAAACGCCAAAGTGGGCAATCGTCATGATGACGATTTTGAAAATCTCCAAAAGCTACAATCGTCATCATGACGTTTTAAAAAATAGAAAACTACAGAACGTCATCATGACGATTATATGAGCTGCGTTTTGCCCTTGTTCTTACTTAAACTTGAAGGCAAACGGAAAAATGAACACAACTATAAACGCAAGCACCGCATAAGCCGGAAGATACACAACAATCTTTTCTGCCGGCACTTTAAAGCTTTTTTCTTTGAAACAGCGGAAAAGAATGAAAACAAGGTTTCCGAGCATTGTTATGTTTGTAACAAGCAGCGTCAGTTTGTTCGGGCTGATTCCGAATGAGCTTATTCTGTATATTGTAGCCGAGAGTGTGTACAAATCAAGAAGAACTGTGATTACGGCAAGTGCGAGCGAGCAGATATTGATAAAGCGGCTTTCTGTGCTGCCCAAACTGCTGTAAGTAAGAAAGCAGATAACGAACACAAGAAGCACATTGAACAGAATGAATGTGTCTCTGTCAGAATACGGCTTTGTTTCAGAGAATAAAGACATAACGGCAAAAACTGCAAGCCCTGCTAAAAACACTGGCAGAAAAATATTCGCAAGAATTTTTGTGAACTGATACTTTGTCTTTTCAATAAAATAAACGGAAGCGTATGGCAGAATGCAAAGGGCATAGGGAAGAAGATTTTCATCCCATATATTCCAAAAATCTATTTTTATTGCCTCAAAGAGTGAAAGTATAATAAATGAAACTGCCAGAAAGCCTAAAAAGAAAATCGTGTACCAGACAATAAGTTCACCGCTTATTTTGATAAAGCCTGCAAGTGATGTGCTTTCTTTAAAGTTTCTGCCGCTGTAGCAGAGATAAGCTGCAAACCAGAACAGAATAAACACAAAATAAAAGGCATTATCTGTAATTTGAGGAGTTATAACCTTTTTTTCTAAGAACCAAAGATAAAAAAACGCGCATATATGAAACGCTGCCGAAACGGCAAGCTCTTTTATCGGAAATCCTTTTTTCAAAAAGAAGTATAAAGAAATCATTAATGAAAATACAATACAAATAAGGTTTTCTATGATTTTGGTGTAACTTGATGTAAAATGGCTGCCATTGTAATAACGGATAGGAAGCCACGCGATAAAAGCCAGAAGCACCATAATGCCAATATCTTTGAGTAAGTCCGCGTTTTTTGCTTTTTCTTTCTGCTCTTTGTAAAAAAGCCTTGAATACCAGATAGCCACGGTCGTGTCTGCGGCATTTTCTTCGTGCAGTTCTTTTATGGCGCTGCGGAAATCATCCTTGTTCGCGCGGTAAAGCCGCTCAAGCCCGTCAAAATTTTCAATATTTGCAAGAATTGTCTGCTTAATCTCTTCTTTCATGCTGAAAGTATACACTACAAATAGAAATGCCCGCAAGGCGGTGCACCACCAGCCGTCTTTGCGAGCCGCAGGCGAAGCAATCTTTCCGCCTTTGCGTGCCGGTTCAAATTGAAAAGCAGGCTGATTTGTATTATAATCTGCCGCACATGAAAGAGTTGTCAGAAACATCAAAAGGAATTATCTGCATTGTTTTGTCGGCGTTCTGCTTTGCGCTGATGGCTGTGTTTGTGCGGCTTTCCGGTGAAATCAGCTTTGTGCAGAAGGCTTTTTTCAGAAATGCGGTGGCTTTTTTTATTGCGGCAGCCGGAATTTCAAAAGACTATGCCGAACACGGAAAAGATGCCGTTTCAATTCCGAAAGGCGCGCTGCTGTTTTTGTTCCTGCGCGCGGCTACAGGCTCGCTCGGTGTTTTCGGCAATTTTTACGCGATAGACAGGCTCGTGCTTTCAGATGCCGCAATTCTTAACAAGATGGCGCCGTTTTTCGCTGTGCTTTTCAATTTTTTTCTCATGCGCGAAAAAATCAAGCCGCTTCAACTTCTTGCAATTACTGCTGCTTTTGCCGGTGCAATGCTCGTGGT